>JAVEZQ010000004.1:95461-147962 GCA_034002905.1 Alphaproteobacteria bacterium | reverse complement strand
GCGTTATCCGAGTTCAGGAAGCAGGTCATTCTCGCAAGAGCCGCCGTCTAACTCACCCTCTCAACCACCTAAAGCCCCGTGTTTTTGAAAGCACGGGGCTTTTTCTATGCGGAAAGGAAAAACCTCTTATGCCTATGCTTGATATTTTTTCTAACGATGCGTTTTCGGTCACGTCGTTGACCGATGCCATCAACAAAATGCCGTACCTTCCAGGCCAAGCGGGACAGCTTGGCCTTTTCAAGGAAAGCGGCGTTTCAACAACCTCGGTTATGATTGAAGAAAAGGAAGGTTCTCTTGAACTTATCCCGACTTCGCCGCGTGGTGCACCCGCCGCGCAGAACCGCCACAACAAGCGCAAAGCCCGCTCTTTGCTTGTTCCTCACTTGACGCTTGAAGACACCATTCTTGCCGACGAGGTTCAAGGGGTCAGGGAGTTCGGGAGTGAAACGGCTGTCCAAAGCGTTCAAACGGTCGTGAATGACCGTCTTGGCGACATGGCCGCGAAGCATGATCTTACCCTTGAAAATCTGCGTCTCGGCGCAATCAAGGGCGAGGTTATCGACGCGGATGGTTCAACAGTTCTTTATAACCTCTTTGACGAGTTCAACGTCACGGCCAACAGCTACGTGGATTTTGATCTCGACAATGCCTCGTCAACAAGCGGCGCGATCAAGAAATTGTGCCATCAACTCAAACGCACAATCGAAAGTGCGCTGGGGGCCGTTCCTTACGATCATATCCACGCCTTTTGTTCGGCCAGCTTCTTCGATGCGCTTGTCACGCATTCGGAAGTTGTGGCGGCTTATGACCGCTTTCAGGAAGGTATCTTCCTGCGGACGGGTCAAGCGCGTGGTCAGTTTGATTATGCGGGCATTGTCTTTGAGGAATATCGCGGCGGAAGCGGTTGTTCCATCGAAGACGGCGAAGCTCGTTTCTTCCCCGTGGGCGTTCAAGGCCTCTTTAGGCAGTACAATGCGCCTGCGGATTTTGTCGAAACGGTCAACACCATCGGGTTGCCTCGTTACGCGAAGCAGGCCGTTGACGCGGAGTTCGGTCGCTGGGTGAAACTCCACACGCAAGCCAACCCTCTGCCTATCTGCACTCGTCCCAAGGTGCTGATTAAGGGCGCGGCCTAATGGCGTTTGCGGCCATGATAGCGGCGCTCTTTGCTGATCCTACATTGGCGAAGAGCGCCGTTTACCTTCTGAAGGGCGCAAGCGAAACGCAAACCGTCCGCGTTATTGCCAAGCAGCCGGACACAATTACGAGCTTTGGTGAGGCTCGTTTTCACAACACCACGACCCTTTTTGACATTCAAGTTGCCGAAGTGGCGACCCCAGAAGTTGGGGATCAATTAACGGTGGATGATGTTACCTATGCTGTCCAATCCGAACCGATGGCTGATAGAGAACGGCTGGTTTGGACATTAGACGTTGTGCCGTTATGAGCGTGCGCCTAGTTGCCGCTCTGCAAGGCAGCCTTTCAAAAATTGTCGCGCAGGAAGTCAAGTCGGCGGAACACGCCGTTACCTTGGGCGTTCGTCAAGCAACCGATGGTCTCAAACAGGATTTGCGCGACCAAGTTACAGGCGCAGGCCTTGGTCAGCGCCTTGCCAAAACATGGCGCGGCAAAGTGTTCCCCAAGGGCGAAAGCATGAATGCGGCTGGGTTCGTATTTAGCAAAGCGCCTGAAATTATCGGCAGCTATGCACACGGGGCATTGATCCGCGCCCATAGCGGACTGTACCTCGCCATGCCTCTCCCTGCGGCAGGAAAGCTTGCGGGTCGTAGAAAACTAACGCCTCAAGCATGGGAACAGGCGCACGGCCAAAAACTTGTTTTCATCAAGCGCAAGGGACAAGCCGCCATCCTTGTGGCTGAAAACATGCGCGCCCGCAAAGGTAAGCGCGGTGGGTTTGCTAAAGCCAGCGCCTCGGCTCTTCGCACAGGGCGCGGCCTGACCACCGTTCCGATTTTCGTCTTGATCCCGCAGGTCACGATCAGAAAACGCTTCGACATCGATAGCGTCGGCAAAAAGTGGATCGACCGCTTGCCGAGCATGGTGATCGAGAATTGGCAGGAGGGCGAAAAGCTATGACCACGCGCGAAACCGTCCTGCAAGCTTTGTTCGTTCTCTTGCAATCCATTCCAGGCCCGAAAGTCACGCGCAATGACGTGTTGCCGGAAAAGCTTCCCTCTGAAGGCCTGCTTATCTTGCGCGATGGCGACCCCGGTGAGCCGGAAGTGCTTCTCTCACCGCTTTCTTATTACTGGCAGCACATAGCCTCGCTGGAAGTCTTCACTCAAGCCGCCGACGCGGATCAACGCAACGCGATCATGGATAGGCTTTTCCAGAACATTGCAGCCGCTTTATCCGCCGACCAGACGCTGGGCGGCCTTTGCGACCAAGTGACACCGCAAGCCCCTGACACAAACGCCATCGCCATCGAAGGCGCGGCCAACATCCGCGCCGCCATCGTGCCGATTGAGCTGATTTACACGACCGCCAGCCAACTCGGCTAGGTCGCCCCTTTCACCCACATAACGGAGGATTATCATGGCCCGTGCCTATGGCGCGAACGCGCATCTATTGGGAAAGTTTGAAGCTGTCTATGGAACGCCGCCCGTCGGAAACTTTATCAAGTTTCCGTTCGTATCTTCGGCGCTTGGCTCTGAACAGAACCTCATTAACTCTGACCTTTTGGGCCAAGGCCGCGATCCGGCACAGCCCATGCGCGACGTCATTAACGTCGATGGAGACGTTGTTGTTCCCGTTGATTTACGTTACTTCGGCCATTGGTTGCGGGCACTTTTCGGTGCGCCGACAACGACGGGGGCCGATCCATATGTCCATACCTTTGTGTCGGGCGCGACGGCCTTGCCGAGCCTTTCGCTGGAAGTCGGTATGCCGGAGCCATCGACGTTCTTCATGAATATGGGCGTTCGCGCTAACTCAATGCAAATTACGTTTGCTCGCTCCGGTGGGGCCAGCGCGACCATCAATTGCATTGCACAGGGCGAAAGCCGTGCTGCGGTAAGCGCGGGGGGCATACCAATTGAACTGGCTGTAACACGCTTCAACCAGTTCCAAGGGGCCGTCAAGAAAGACGGAACCCAACAGGGCAACGTCACAGGCGCACAGATCAGCTACACCAACAACCTCGAAAAGATCGAAACCATTCGTGACGACGGCAAGATCGATGGGGCTGACCCCACGGTGGCTGCGCTTACAGGGTCTATCGACGTGCGGTTTGCGGATACGTCCTTGATCGACGCCGCGACCAACAACACGCCCGTGGAATTGACCTTCGGCTACACCATCGACGCTAACCGCTCGATCCTTTTCACGGCGCATGAAGTTTACCTGCCAAAACCAAAACTTTCTATCACAGGCCCCGGTGGCGTACAGGCCTCCTTCAACTGGCAGGCCGCTAAGAATGCCGTAGCGGGCAAAATGTTGACTGTTACCCTGACCAACGACGTGGAGAGTTACAATGCTTAAACTGAATCTGAAACGAGAAGATTACTGGCTTGACCTTGGCCACGGGGTGCGCGTGAAAGTGCGCCCCGCGACCACGGCTTTGGTCATGGGCGCGCGCGTCGCTGCACTTAAGGATGATGAGGCGACGACAGATGCAGGAGTGCGAAGCGCCACGCTCATTAAAAAGCTGGCCGTGTTAGCAGTCCTAGAATGGGAAGGCGTTGGCGATAGCGAAGACAATCTTGCCGAAGCCACTCCTGAAGCCATCGCCGCGCTTATGGATTTGTGGCCCATCGCGGATGCGTTCGAGCGTCTTTACCTAGCTCCGACGTTGGTACTGGAACAAGAAAAAAACGGCTAACGGCTCGCTGTAAATGGCACTTCGGCGGCGGGCCGGATTATTGCGGTGCTTGTGCGGATGCGGAACTACCGTGCAGCAAGGGAAAAGAGAACAAGGATGGCGAACGTTGCCCCTATTGTTCTTCAGAACCCCAAACAATGGAAGGCTGGCAAGCGTGGGACGTTGCTCTGCGCTGCGTTGGACAGCTTCGTATGGCGCAGTTTGCGGTAGTCGGTCTCGATATGGTTGCCGCTCTCAAGATAGGAGAATCCCTCGGTTATGACCAAACGGGATTAGCCGAGCTTCTTCCGTCTTGTGAAGATGGCATGATTTTAGCCATCAACCGCAACCTAAAGCGTGGGGAAGATCAATGAAGGATGATGCCGTGCTGATAGCATTGTGAAAGGACAATATCATCGGGAATTGTGTTTCCGGCCATCGGCATGACAGCAAAATGGGAGTTGGGCTGATTGTCGTCGCCTGTCGCCAGTAACCCGATAAACGGTTTTTCTCTGGCATAAGCGCCATAACTGTTTTTCCCGTTCACCATACCGCAAACATAAATGGTGCCGTCCTTAAGCGCCCCTTTAATGCTTCCAAACTTTGCTGCATCCGGGTCTTTTAATTCCTTCCTAACGGCCTTCTTGACGGCCTCAATCTGCTTTTTTGTCAATTCGACCCCGTTTGAAGAAACAGCCTCCTTCGCCTGTGCGTAGTTGAAGGCAGAGAAGAAGAACACCAAGGCAATCGCAAGTAGCTTCATGGTCGCACCCCGACATGAGTTAGCCGTGGCCGCAGAGTACGCCCCTCTCGTTAACAGAATTTAAATTTTAAGAACAAATACGACGGAGGGAATATGCCCGAACGCAATTTAGCCATCCGTCTGTCTGTCATGGAAGGCGGCAAGGTCAAGGCCGAGCTTAAGGAAATCGGGGAATCCGGCGAGAAGTCACTCAAGAAGATTGAGCTTGCCGGGAAAACCTCGTCCAAGGGGTTGCTTGCCCTCAACGCCGCCGCCAACGATGTGAAAAATATGGCGGTGGGACTTTCGGGGGAGATCGGGCCGCTTGGGTCGGCGTTGGCGGCGGTTGGGCCCGCCGGACTTGCGGCGGCGGCGGGGATTGGGGCGGTTGCGCTTGTGCTGAAGAAAAGCTTTGACGAGGCCGCGCTGGCGGAGCAAGCGCAGAACCGTTTGCAAGGCGTTTTGAAGGCCACGGGCTATGCCTCCGGCCTGACGGGCAAAGAAATCGCGGACATGGCCGAGGAGATGGAAGGCTCGACCATGACGAGCGCCGAGGCCGTAAAAGAGGCTTCGGCGATCATGGCGACGTTTCGGTCGGTCTCCGGCGACACGTTTAAACAGGCTATTCATCTGGCGCAGGATATGTCCGCCGTGTTCGGGCAGGATTTGCGCTCCTCCGCTACGCAACTTGGCAAGGCGCTCGAAGATCCGATTGAAGGGCTGACGGCTCTGCGTCGCGTGGGCGTGTCTTTTTCCGACACGCAAAAGGATGTCATCAAGAACCTTGTCGAGACGGGCAACAAGGCGGAGGCGCAAAAACTTATCCTTGCGGCGCTGGAACAGCAAGTCGGCGGCGCGGGACAGGCGGAAACGCAGGGGCTTACGGGCGCGGCCCATCGCCTTTCGGTCGCGTGGGGCGACATGCTCAAGGCCATCGGCCAGACCGAAACCGTGGGTGGCTCGGCCCAGTCTTTTTTGAACACGCTGGCCTCGACTTTTAGGACGACGATTGAATGGGTGTCGCCCGCGCCTTTGACGATCCAGTTGCGGGAAGCTCAAACTGAATTGGCGAAAACCGAGAAGGAACTTGAGAAGATCAAGGATATTCCCTTCATTTTGCAGCCTCGCGGCAACGTCGATAAGCACATCAAAAAAGCGGAAGAGCTTCGCCAAAAGATCGAGGCGATTACAAAGGCGCTCAACGAACAAAACGAAGAGCAGACCCGCGCGGAAGCCGGACGCGCCCTTGCCGAAAAAGAAGGCCGCGCCGATGTTTTACTGACAACGCGCAAGGGCATTGACGACGCTTTGGCAAAACTTGTGGACGATCCGTCCGAGAAAATCGCCAAGATCAACGACGAGCTTGTCAAAACCAAGCAGCGCATCGAGGCGTTGCGGGAAAAAGACAACAGCAATGGCGGCGACATCGACGCGGCGGTCAAACAGGCCGAAGAACTGGCGCGCCGTCAAATTGAAGCCGTGCAAAAGCCGATCAATGAGGCGGCGAAGAAAGAGGCGGAAACCAACCAAAAGGTTATCGACGATCTTAAACGGCAACTCATTGGCCTGACCGACGAGCGGCAAGCCTTCATCGATCAGGCCGTCTCGCGGCTGTCTGACAAAGCGGACGCGGGTAAAGTCAGCCAGACGCGCGATTTGGCGGGAAAGCTGTTCGATCAAAAAACGTTTGCGGAGGCGCAAAAGATTCTCGCCGATCTCACGCGGCAGCTTGAGCAGACGACGGACAAAAAGAAAGCCTTTGTCGATGAGTATCTTTCGCGCCTGCCCAAGGGGGCGACGCAAGACCTGATCGAGCAAACGAAACAGCTTGCCTCGGCGACTTACGATCAAGTTCAGGCGCGGGAAAAGCTCGACAAGCTGAAGGAGGAAGGCAAGCAGCTTACCGACAGCGACAAGACGGCCACGGAAGGCTATGCCGATCAAATCGCTAAGCTCAACGAGCTTTTGAACGCGGGAGCTATCAGCCAGAACATTTACAACCGCGCCAAGAGCAAGGCCGCCGAGCAGCTTTTGGCGGGACGCACCGATCCGCAAGCCGGGGCACTTCGCGCTTTCGCCTCCTATCAAAAAGAAGCCGAGAACACGGCGGGCGCGGTCGAGAAGGCTTTTGGCGAAGCCATGAAGGCGACTGAGGATGCGATTGTGAACATGGTCATGTCCGGCAAGCTTAGCCTGAGCAGCTTGGACGATTTTGCGAACAGCATTGTCGCCGACATCACGCGCATGTTCGTGCAGAAATCAATTACGGGACCGCTCTTCAAAGCCCTGAGCGGGAGCATGGAAAGCGGCGGATTCTTGGATAGTATCATGAGTGCCCTTTCTTTCCACGAGGGTGGCACGGTAGGCGAAACCTCGGCGCGGTTGATGGTTCCCTCTTATGTATTCGCGGGCGCGCCGCGCTATCACGGCGGCGGCATCGCTGGTCTGAAGTCCGACGAGGTTCCGGCCATCCTTCAGCGCGGCGAGGAAGTCATTTCGAGAAAAGACAGAAAAAGCCGTTCCGCAGGCGTTAGCGTCGTCATGCACATCACAACCCCGGACGCGAACAGCTTTCGGGCCAGCCAAAACCAAATCTCGGCGGAGGCCGCGCGGGGAATCAACCGCGCAAGGCGCAATTTATAGAAACCAATCCACACAACAGCTCGTTTTCTGTTGACCAAAGAAGGGCTTACGTCCATTCTGCCCTTGCGGATGGGCGCAAGTCTGTCCGCTGGGGTGTAGTTACCTCACGATGAACGGTGTTTGCGTCACGTTACGACGCTGCCAATCGGTCGTTTTCATATGGCCGGGGGGCGGCGGCGGATTTTTGCGCAAGCAAAAGTCTGGATGTCCAAGCTTAGGCTAAAGGCCGTCGCAATCGTTTCATCGCGATTAACTAACCCCCGTGCCGCCCGATTTTCGGGCGGTCTCATGAACCTGAAACTGGGGAAAACGATGAACGATACAAGCTCCTTGCAACTCTGCACCGACTTTCTGAAGGCTTATTTTGGCAACCCAACCATTTTGACGCTTCTTCTTGTCCTTGTCTTGGGCGTAGGGGCAAACATGCGTCTTAAGAAAATTGAAAAGACGATCTCCCTTCTTTCAAAAACAGATAGACCCGAATAAGGTGAACCCCATGCATATCAATCTTTCTGATCCTGTTTTTTCGGAGGTGTATCAACGCATGTCGCGGGTCATCGCAGACATCATCCGCGCAAAGGGTTCCTGCTGTCGATCCGATATGGAAAGCAGCGGTTTCTCAGGCGATGAGATTCGCTCCTGCTGGCCACTTGCATACGGGCTTGCTCATGTTGAATTGATGGACGAACAAAGCGATCTCGTCCTGCATTGATTTATATAGAAAAATGCCCTTCATCTGTTGTCTTGAATTCATGGCTTGGTATGCGGTTAAATAGGATTCATAAAAACAAAAAGAGCGTGGCCGTGCGTCCTCGCGGTCACGCTCCGGCTTGAGAAAAGAGAGCCTAAAATGTCCTTGATCTATTGGAACAGCGAAATGAGCGTCGGGATCCCATCTATCGATGCCCAGCACAAAAAGCTTGTTAATTTATTGAACGAGCTTCATGGTGCGACCTATCAAGGCAAGGGGCACGAGGTCGTCGGCAACACGCTGACCGGACTTATGGACTATACAATCGAGCATTTCACCTATGAAGAAAAGCTCTTCCAAGAAACAGGCTACCCCGCCGCTGAAGCCCATGCAGCAGAGCATATTGTTCTGACCAACAAGCTCTCAGGCATTTATGAAAAATATAAGAGCGGTGTAACAACCGCTTTGACGCAAGAAGTCCTTCTCTTTCTTGTCAACTGGATCATGGATCACACGATGGACAGCGACAAGAAATATAGCGCGCATCTCATTGCCGCTGGGGTTCGCTGACCCCCAACCTCAAGGATAAAACATGACCTTTCACGAAGTCCGTTTTCCGGACGACATTGCCTATGGCGCGTCGGGTGGGCCAGCCTACTCGACCTCCGTTGTCGCAACGGCATCGGGGTTTGAGCAGCGCAACGCGAACTGGTCGGCGGCGCGCGGCAAATGGGACGTGTCGTCCGGTCTGAAGCAACAAGCCCAGCTCGATCTTCTGATCGCGTTCTTTCGCGCCCGTAAAGGCAAGGCTTACGGTTTTCGTTTCAAGGATTGGACGGATTACAGGGCAACGAGCCAATTGCTTGGCACAGGCGATGGGGCAACAAAGACCTTTCAGCTTGTCAAAAGCTACGCCTCCGGCGCGGGCAGCGAGGTGCGCACAATTACGAAGCCCGTGTTGGGCACGGTCGTGCCTTACCTTGGGGGCGTTAAACAAACATCCGGCTGGTCGATCAATACGGCGACGGGTGTTTCGACGTTCTCGGTCGCTCCGGCGCAGGGCGTAGCGGTTACGGCGGATTTTGAGTTTGACGTGCCCGTGCGCTTCGACACGGACAGCATGGAGGTGACGATTGAGAACTTCAATCTCAACCAATGGTCGTCCATTCCAATTGTAGAAATCCGCGTGTGATCCATGAAATCAGCCACCACCCAACTTGCGGTGCATATCGCGGGCGAGACCACCACCCTTGCGACCTGTTGGAAGGTCACGCGCAAGGATGGGGCTGTGTTTGGATTTACAGACTTTGACCGTGATCTTGTGATCGATGATGTAATGTACGAGGCTCGAACGGGGTACACGCGCTCGGCCATCCAGACCATCTCCGATCTATCGGTGGACAACCTCGATATTGAAAGCGCGTTTGACAGCGAAGCTATTACCGCCGCCGACTTGCGTTCTGGCTATTGGGACAATGCCGAGGTTTTGATCTTTCTGGTCAATTGGGCCGCGCTCTCCCAAGGCAAGATCGTTTTGAAACGTGGCACCATCGGCCAAGTGGAAATGAAAGATACCTTCTTCAAAGCCGAACTGCGCGGCCTAACACAGGCGCTTTCGCAGCAGATTGGCGAGCTTTACACCCCCAATTGCCGCGCCGATCTTGGCGACGCACGGTGTAAGGTCGATCTGGCAGCTCTGACGGTGGCCAGCGCGGTCACGACGGCAACGGATCGCTATGGCTTTACCGATACCGCTCGAACCGAAGCCGACGATTACTGGATAGGCGGGCTTATCACTTGGACAAGCGGCGCGAATGTAGGTCGCAAGATGGAAATCCGTAGCTTTGCGGCTGGGGTCTTTGAATTGTTTCTGCCCATGCCGTCCGAAATCGCGGTGGGCGATGGCTATACCGTTCAGCCCGGATGCGACAAAGCATTCTCGACCTGCTGCACCAAATACAATAACGCCGTAAACTTTCGGGGCGAACCGCACGTCCCCGGCACGGACGCTGTTTTGAGTTATCCCGATGGAAAGTAAAATTACACGCATGGACGCGGTTGCCGAAGCCCGCGCATGGCTCGACACGCCGTTTCATCACCAAGCCTCGGTCAAGGGGGCTGGGTGTGATTGCATTGGCCTTGTCAAAGGTGTTGGCGTTTCGCTAGGCCTTGTCGATTATGATCCGGCCTCGCCGCAGGCGCAGGCTTTCGCCAATTATTCCATGCTGCCCAACAGCCGCCGTATGCGCGAAGGCTTGGCGACTTGGCTGGTCGAAGTCCCCGTAGCAGAAGCGACGCTGGCAGATATTTATTTCATGGCATGGGGCCGCGAACCTCAGCATGTGGCAATCATCACCGACAAAGGCATCACTCACAGCTATTCCGGCGTCGGTAAAGTGGTCGAACACGCGCTGGACGATAGCTGGCGGCGGCGGATTGTGGCCGCCTACCGTTTCCCGTATTTTGCTGAGAATCCATAAATGGCTGTTCTTGCTCTTGGTCTCGTTGGCGCTGGGTTGACTTCCGCCATCGGGATCGGCGCGTCCATTGGTTGGATGGGCGGAGTCGTTCTCGGCAATCTGCTGTTCGGTGGCAGCAAAGGGCAAAACGTCGAAGGCTCGCGCCTGAGCGATCTTTCCGTTCAGACTTCGACCTATGGCGGGACGATCCAGCTTGTCTATGGCACGATGCGCGTGTCGGGCAACGTGATCTGGTCAACGCCGCTTAAGGAAACGCGGCATGTTTCGCGCCAGAGCGGCGGCAAGGGTGGCGGCGGCAGCGCGACGACCACGACTTACACTTATTCGGTATCGTTTGCGGTGGGGCTTTGCGCGGGGCCTGTTTCGACCGTGCGGCGCGTATGGGCGGATACCAAGCTCATCTACGACGCGACGGCCAGCAACACGCAGGCGACCGAAAAATATCCGGGCGTTGTACGCATTCACACGGGGAGCGAAGACCAAAAACCAGACAGCACGATGGAAATGCATCTCAGCGCGGGCAACGTGCCGGGCTATCGCGGACTTTGCTTCCTGACCTTCACGGATTTGCAGTTGGCCGACTTTGCCAACCGCATTCCCAATATCTCGGCGGAAATCGTCTCTTCTGGCGCGATGGACTGCAACGCGGTCATTCTACCAAAACTTTCCGGCATGTACCGCGAGGGCGGGGTCATTGACCCCTCGCGCGGCGTTTTGCTCTGCGTCAATTCGACCCGTGCCTTCAAATACGATCTCGTCAACAACACGCTGGCGCTCGACGTGCCGCTCGTGAACGATGTGTACGGCGACCTGCGGGGGTTGGACAGCGAAGGCTATCTTTACCACGCCACAGACGCTTACGGCGTCGGGATGCATCTTTGTAAACGCAACCCCGATACGATGGCTGTCGTAGCGAAAACGACCAAGCGTGTGGATTTTAGCGTCAGCGGGTTTGTGCTGGGCGACAAGATTTTCGTTCATCGTTCGCGCAAGGTTTACGATCTCGACTTTGCTTTGGTCGCTGACCTCTCGACGTTCCTTCCTTCTGCCAATGAAGCGCCCATGTGTGCTGACGCGGATGGCCGCTATTGGCAGGCCGCCGCCGACAAAATCCGGCGCGTGGGATTGGACGTTCTGGGCAACGGCGATGTGGCCGAGTGGGACGTGTCGGCTTGGACAAGCGGTCAGCGTCCGAACATCATCTTTTGGGACGACACGACCGGGCATCTCTATTTCAAAGTCAACATGCTGGGCCGGATCGTCAAATGGCATCCCGACAATGGGTTCATCGCCTATGTCGATGGGGTCTCGCTAGCCGTCGGCTACACAATGCAGGACGATTATGCCTTTCCGCAGAAAGGGCGTCTTTGGGCGACGAATGACCTGACGGCAACGCTGGTCGATCTCGTAAGCATGCGGGTTGAAAAGACCATTAACCTCATGCCGTATCTTCCTACCCATGCCACGCATTTCGCGGGCTGTTACGAGAAGTTCACGCACAGCGCCATCATCATGACGGATGCGGGCGAGGTCAAATATCCGCTTGAACGCTATGGCTCGGATCAAGTTGCCTTGGCCTCCATCATCGCCGATCTTTGCAAGCGGGCGGGGCTTAAACAAACCGACATACTGACCAGCGAAGTCGATCAATCCGTGCGCGGTTATGTCATGAGCCGCCGCGCCTCCATGCGCGACGTGCTGGAGCCTCTTTTGGGCACGTTCTTTGTGGACGCTGTGGAAACGGACGGGGTGTTGCAGTTTGTCCCGCGCGGCCAAGATGCGGTCGCGAGCATCCCCTATGACGATCTAGGCGCGGTTGAAGGCGAAACCGAACAAAACCCCGTGCGGGTTATCGAAACGCGGGAACAGGAGCTTGAACTGCCCCAACGGATCGACCTGACCCATTACGATCCCGACCGCGACTATCAAAGCAACACGCAAAACGCAGCGCGCGCGGGCAACGCCGTGACGACAAGAGACCAACAAACTGTCGAAGTCTCCATCGTGCTTTCGGCGGACGAAGCCGCACAAGTGGCTGAAAAGACTCTGACAAACGCATGGGTCGCCCGCACAAAAGCCAACTTGAACCTGCCACCCAAATGGCTCCGGCTGAACCCAACAGATGTGATCGAAGTGGCCTTAAAAGAGGCTTTGCTCAAGCTCCGCCTGACGCAAGTGAATTTCGGCGGCAACAATATCGTGGCTTGCCAAGCCGTCTTTGAGGACGAGATTGCCTATAGCTCGGTGGCCAAAGGGGCCAGCGCAGCGTTGCCGTCAACCATTATCCCCATCGCCACGCCTATCGCTGGGTTGGTTATGGACTTGCCCATGCTGCGCGCCGAAGACGATGGGTTGGGGCTTTACTACGCCTTCGGGATCAAGAGCGCGGGCGGCGCAAGCCTCTATCGCTCCCCCGATGGCGTGACATGGGACATTATCGGTACGGGATCGGAAATCCCGACCTACGGCTGGGCGTCGAATGTTCTGGCGGCTCCCCTTAGCCCTTGGTCATGGGATGAGACAAGCAAGGTTCAGGTTTCCCTTTCGGCTGGAACGCTGGACAGTAAGACGACCCTTGAGGTTCTGAACTGGGCCAATGTCGCCTTGCTCGGCAACGAAATTATCCAATGGCGCAACGCGACCCTGCTGGCCGCAAATCATTACGAACTTTCCGGTCTCTTGCGCGGACGGCGGGGGACAGAATGGGCTGCTGGAGGCCATGCGGTCGGCGAAAAGTTCGTCGTCTTATCCTCGGCCAGTCTTTACCGCATGGCGATGGTGGCCACTCAAATCGGCCAGACGACCTACTACAAGGCCTTGCCATCGGGTGGGGATTGGGACGACGCAGCGCAAAGCAGCCTCAAATACAACGCGGCCAGCCTTCGGTGTTTCTCACCCGTCCACATCGCGGGCATACGCGACGCGAACGGCAATCTAACCCTGTCATGGGTGCGCCGGACGCGCTGGAACGGCGAGTGGCTGGATGCGATCGACATTCCTCTGTTCGAGGACGGCGAGGCTTATCAAATCGACATTCTGAATGGCGATAAGGTCGTTCGGACACTGACTGCCGCCACGCCGATGGCGAGCTACAACGCTGCCGATCAAACCGCCGACTTTGGCGCAGCGCAGAGCGTTTTATCCGTCGCCGTTTATCAAATGAACAGCACCATCGGACGGGGGTATCCCGGAAAGGCCACGGTCTAAGCCATGACGACAACGCCAAATCTGCTCATCGACCATATCGCAGCCAGCCAAGCTCAAAAGGAAGTGACGGCCAACACGGCTTTCGACGTGCTGGACAAGGCGCTGTGCCAATTTACGGGTATTGCGCTCACCGACGCCAATCTGACGCTGACCGATGCGCAGATGATCGGGAACATGGCGCTTAAGTTTACGGGTACTTTGACAGCAGCTCGGACGATCACGGTTCCGGCCCATGCAAAGTTCCTTTATGTCGATAATGGAACCACGGGCGGCTATGCCCTTTCTATCAAAACGCCGTCCGGAACGGCCATCTCGTTAGGGGGCAGCGAAAGAAAGCTCCTTTATTGCAACGGCAGCGACCTCACGATTGCCGCCGAATCTGGGGCTGCACCTTACGACATCGGCGGTTCTTTCGCGGGGAAACCCAGCGCGGGGGCCGTTATCATGCGCTTTCCTCTGCCGCGCGCCGTTAGGTTTCTCTCCGGCATGGCGCTCAGCAAGGGCGTGGCCGCGATAGCTGCTACGGCTGCCGTGTCGTTCTCGATCCGCAAGAATGGGATCGAGTTCGCCACCATGAACATTGCCGCGTCCGGCACAAGCGCGACATTCACCTGCACGACCACGACTGACTTTGCGGCTGGCGACATCCTGACGCTGGTTGCCCCCGCTTCGCCAGACGATACGCTTGCCGACATTGGCTTTGCTTTCGCGGGCCTTCGCATTTAAGGAGAACAGAAAATGGCTCTTCGCTTTATTGATGGGTTTGACCATTACACCACAACGGCGGCTTATGCTTACAAATATACCGCCTACACAGCTTCTGCCGCTCCCGGAGTTGGGCGACGCGGCGGGAGCAACGCGGCGCGTTTTGCCAACTATGGCGGAGACTACCTTCTGAAGACTTTGGACGATCAGGCGACATGGATCGTCGGCTTTGCCTACAAGCGCGATTACGCCTCGAACGATGAAAAACCTATCCTTCAACTGCGCGACAATACAGGCGCGGTGCAAGTCGCCCTCTGCATGCACGGGATCGATGGTCTTTTGCGCCTGTGGCGGGGAGACCAAACGACGCTCCTGGCAACCTCCTCGATAGCTCTTCCGACAGGTTCTTGGAACTTTATCGAACTTAAAACTACGATTCACGACACAACAGGTTCGATGGAACTTCGCGTCAACGGCGTGACGGTAGCGACCTATACGGGCGACACGAAATATTCCTCCACCATCGGGACAGCGCGTTCGATCAGGTTAAGCGGTGGCGTGTATTCCTCATCCCTTTACGGCTGGATTGACGATCTCTATATCTGCGACGGCACAGGAACGACGAACAACGACTTCCTCGGCGATTGCCGCGTCGATACGCTTTATCCGAACGGCGTCGGTGCGACGGCGCAATTCACACCGACGGGCAGCGCGACCAATTGGGAAAACGTGGACGATGTGCCCTCCGACGAGGATTCCAGCTACAACGCCAGCGACACCGTAGGCACCATCGACAGCTTCACCTTTACGGACATGGCCGTGTTGAACGCTTCCGTCTTCGGCGTGCAGGCTAACATTCTAGCGCGAAAAGACGATGCGGGATCGCGCACGCTCCGCGCTGTCGTGCGTGTGGGCGGCGCAAACTACGAAGGCGGTGACCTGCCTCTCGGCGATTCCTATCTCAACCAGCAACTAATCTGGCCGACCAATCCGGCGACAGCGGGAGCGTGGACAGAAACCGCCATTAACGCCGCCGAGTTCGGCTACAAGGTGCAAGCATAATGTTGCGCGTCAGCCAAGAAGCCGTCGAAGTCGTTCGTAAGCCGACAACGGCCAATATGCGCGTTTCATCCTGCGCGGCGGAGATACTGCGCCGTCCGTCTGCGCCTCACGCCTGTGCAAGCCAGATTGCCCTGGAGGTTTTACGCGCCAACGCCGCCCCGCCATCAAACGGCACGCAACAACCCATCGCCATCATTGTCGCAGGATAAACCATGCCTCATACCCAAGCCAAACTCGCTTTAGAAGAGCGGGAACAGGAGAACACGTCCATGAGTCCGAACGAACAACTCGAATACTTCCGCTCGATAGGTCGGCTGGAAGCCCAGGTCGCGGCGCTTATTAGCGCGGTTGCCGAGGTCAAAACCAAGATGGATTGTATCGACCAACGCCTTGACGCGCTCGACCGTCTAGCGAACCGCTGGAAAGGCGGCTTCGCCGTGATCCTGACCCTTGGCGCGGTTGGCGGTTTTGTTCTCGACAACCTTTTTCGCTGGTGGGCGAGCAAGGGGTCGTAAGAGCTTGAAAAATCGAGCAAAAGACCTCGTATCTTATTGATTTAGTTGGCTCTTTTTGGTATAATAGGAACATAAGATAAGGAAAGATTTTTAGCAAAAGGAGCCAAAAAATGAAAAGCAAACTTTTAGCGACAGCGACAACCTACAACGCAAGAAACTACGGTTGTGACGATATGGAGGTTGGCTATCTTTCCGACTTTTTTGAAAGGATGCTGACGAGTTTATCCACCAGCGTTCTTCGCAAAGGCGTTTATGACCTTGTGGATTTTGAAGGCACAAAAGAGCTGGGCATAGATAGCTTTTCTCTCACGATCATGAGAACGGGAAAAGGAGAACGTTCCGAATGGCACGGCCTTTTTGAAGCCGCCAACCGTAAAATGGAAATTGCAGGCACATTAGAATAAGCAACTTTTCAAGGGAGGCTGTTATGGAAAAGAAGATTTACAAAGTGTCGGATCATTATGATCTAAAAAACATGGGATGCGATCCAGAGGAAGTCGAAGTCCTTTGCGACATTTTTGAGCGGCTTATGTTGCACCATGCCACAAGCGCACTCCGCAAGGGCATTTACGCCATGAAGGATTTTGAAAGCGCCCCGTATCTCGACATTGCCGCTTTCACGTTGACGCTGGAACGGCACGAACACCCCGATGGCGATGAATGGAAGGGTGTGTTTGAAGCCGAAGGCCGTTCAATGGAAGTCTGGGGAACAGTCGAGGAAGAAGAATCCGCCGCTTAATACACGAACGCCGCGCTATTTGACGCATTGCCCATTCGTGAAGCCGCCATCGTGCGGCATTTTTTGTGTCTAAACGAAAGCTAAAAAATCATGCCTGAAATACCTCAAGAGGCGCTCGATCTCATCAAGATGTTCGAGGGCTTACGCTTGTCCGCCTATTTGTGTCCGGCAGAAAAATGGACAATCGGCTATGGCCACACGCGGGGGTCCGCGCAAGGACAGACCATCACGAAAGAACAGGCCGAAGCCTTTCTCGTGGACGACCTAACCAGAGCTGCGCAGCCGATTGAGCAATGCGTTGACACGCCGTTAAGCCGCAGACAGTTCGCTGCGCTGGTTTCGTTCGTCTTCAACATTGGCGCGGGCAACTTCAAGCGATCAACGCTTCTAAAACAACTCAATCAAGGCCTTTACGACCGCGTTCCGGCGCAGCTTGCCCGTTGGAACAAGTCGAAAGGAAAGGTTCTGGATGGCCTATCCCGCCGCCGTGCGGCGGAAGCGGCTCTTTGGAAGAAAGGCAGCACAACACAACAGAAAGGAGAAAGGACAACATGAATATGACGAAACTTAAACAGGGCGCACGGGTCGTTTGCCTCGGCCTCGCGCTCTTCGGCCTATCAGCCTGTAGCGGGCTTTTGGCCGAGCAACAGCTTAATTCTCACCTGTCTCGCGGGCGGGAATATCAGGACGCAATCGAAAAGTGCCAAGGCCAAGAAAACTTCAAGGCCGACTACGCACCCGCCGTTTACGCCCACAAAAGCAAGATCGCGGCGCTGAAAACCGCCGTCGATGCGGACACCGTGACCGACACAATCACGGACGAAGAGGACGCGGCTTTCGATGCCTTGGCCGAAGCCGCAGCCGATTGTGAAACCCAACTGAAAGGAAACGAATAATGAGTTTAGCAACTATCGCAAGCGCGGCCACGTCGGTCGCGTCGATCATCTCCACCGTAACCACGGCGATCCAAAGCGGAAAAACAATCGCGGCGGAAGTCACCGTGAAGCTGGAAGAACTCGGCACGGCCCTTGAAAGCCTGACAACGCTGGTCGAGTCCGGCCTTACGGCGGCGGAAGAAACCGTTCAAAAAGCCTTTGAGACATTCAACGATCTTCTGGGGCAGGTCACAACGCTTTTGCATCATGCGGGCATCATGACCGACGAAAAGCGCGAGGCCATTTATGCCGAGTATATGGCAAAGGCCGACGCTCTTCTTAAAGGCACCTCCTTTGAGGAAAAGACCGAAAGCGCCGCCGAAGAAGCAGCCACGGTCTCCACGGAAGAAGCCTAACCCACAACAAACCAAAAGGAGCGCATGGGGAAACCTCTGCGCTCCTTTTGCGTCTGCAAGAAAGGAAGCACAAAATGGGTATGTTGAGCAAAATCGTCTGGTTTACAAAGTTTCGGCACAACGGGAAAAGCAATGCGCTGGGCCTTATCGCGGGCGCTGTCGTGTATTTTGCGGGGCAAGGGTTGAACCTTCACCTTGGCCTCGATCCGCTTGCCTTTGAAACCTTCCTCGGCGGGCTGGCTTTGCTGGTCGCCGTAAGTGTGACCGCACTTTTCCGAGTCCTCGTCAAACGCTTTCCGTTCCTGCAAAAGGTCGAAGGTAGCGCCGAGGAACTTCTCGACAAAGTGCCTGAGATTGAAACGCCGACAGGTGAAACGAAGTCTATCTCGAAAGGGCCGGAGAACGGAAACTACAACAAGTAACGACAACGGCTCTAGGGATGTGCCTGCCGAACCACTCCATTCGTTTTGTGCTTGTTGGGCGGCAATATAACGCCATTCCGAAAAGCAAAGCGTCTTGCCTCTGGCTCACTTTCAATTTCTTGCATGGCGGGCGCAATATCTCTCATTGTTTGCACCATGCGCTCCCAAAAGGGATTTTCTTGCCATCGCCATTCCATCGTCCCACCGTCTTTTTCCCATGTGTCAATCCCGCGCTCGGCATTAAAGACAATATGCCGCGTGATCTGCGATTGAAGGTCGTAATGGGTCATAAACGAATTAGAGGCCCAGGGGGTCTTGAAATAAGTGTACATGCCTGCATGAGACATGGGGGTTCGTCCCGACAGAACAAGGTCGTCCATTGCGTATTGTTGAACGTCCGTGAGCGTTAAAAGCTTTCCCTTAAAGGAAAGAGTATTGGGTGCGACGCCTTCCATTGCTGCGCGGCGAAACTGTTCCGAAATCTCATCCGCTTTTGTATATGTTTTCCCCTCAAGGCAAATCTCCGTTACGGCTGGCGCACGACGCGCAAGCGTAAAGTCTATGGCCTTCGTCAAGCCTTGTTCTGTAACGTGTGGAGAGAGGGTGAAAAGATGCACATGCGCATGGTCGTAGTGCTTTCTCTCTGAAGGGGGTGTGTGGCACATGCCGTGTTCTGCGATAATTGTTTTAAGGCCATACGTTTTCTGAACAATCCGTTCCATCTTGTTGAGAAACCAATCAGCCTCTTCAACCTGATCGTCGGGCAGCGAAGCAAATGCAAAAATGAGTTTTTTGGGTATGACTAAAAGATGCCCTGGAATGAATGCGCCACTCCCTATGACGGCATAAAAGTTTTTTGTATCCGCTACGGCCTTGTTGCGTTTGGTCATAACTTCTGGGAGAACCCGTTTTCGTTCAAGTAACGCCTGTTCATACGGTTCCCAAGAGAAGGTATCAATCAACATATCTTTTCCTCAAAAATAGACGGCAGAAAAATCACCCCAGCTTGCTTGCAAAAACCCAAGCGTAGAATCCCCATTTTGGCGAACCCGTCGCACGAGAAACCATTTTGTCCAACCGCGCCACGGTGTCTATAGGGGCTTTGCCGGAGGCGGTCGGTTCGCGCAGGGTAACGATTTCACGGGTGCGCTTGAATCCGGCCTCAAGACACATGCCGCTTAATTGAGCAGGTGAAAACTCTCTCTGGTATCCGATGGGCCATGTCCCCTTGATCTCGCGCCACATACGATCAAGCTTTGCAAAAGACCAAAGGTTCGGGGTCATTAAAACGAGGACGCCTTCGGGTTTAATAACCCGCGCCAGTTCTTTCAGTTGCAGAACGGGATTTTTGTCATGCTCAATAATGCCGAGGCTCACGGCAACGTCGATAGAATCCGATGCCAGAGGAAGAGCCTTGGCGTCGGCGCGAACGGCGTGGACGCTAAGGCCTCTCTCGCTTGCCCGTGCGTTTGTTGTTTCACAAGCTTGAACGGAATAATCTACGCCGACAACATCAACATTGCATTTCTTGGCTATGGTCAAAGCGACTTCCCCATCGCCGCAGCCACATTCCAGAACCTTGCTCCCTGGATTAAATGCGACGCCTTGAGATATAAAAAAGTCCAACTTTCGTGAGGCCGTCGAAACTCTGTAGCCAACATCGGACGTGGGAACATGGCGGCTATGCCCCCAAAAGCGATCCCACACATTACCGCGCTTTTGTTCGTATTCCTGCATAGCCGCCCTCCATTACTTCTGATAGGCCGCAAGGGCGCGTTTGGGCAGAACCATTTCTGGATGCCTTACAATGGTCGCTTCGCGATCCGCGCCGACCGACACGATGGCCACGGCTACATTCGTGAACTGTTCGATGATATTGACCAGTTCTTTGACTTGCTTGGGAAGCTTGTCGTAGTCGCGGATATGCGAGGTCGGCGTGTTCCACCCGTCAATGATGGTGTATTCTTCCTTGACCTTCGCATAATCAAGATTCGTTGGGAACAAGTCGGCTTTCTTGCCATCGACAATGTACCCCGTGACAAGTTTGATCTTGGGGGACTCGTCAAGCACGTCGAGCTTTGTAAGCGCAAAGGCAGTCGTGCCGTTAAGCTCGGACGTATGTTTCAAGGCCACAAGGTCGCAAGCCATGACACGACGCGCGCGCCCCGTAACTGTGCCGTATTCATTGCCTCGACGGACGATAAGATCGGCTTCCTCGCCAAACATTTCACCGACGATTGGGCCAATGCCAACCCGTGTCTGGTAAGGCTTCATGACACCGATAACCCGTTCAACATGCTTGGGGCCAACTCCGGCTCCGGCCAAAAGACCGCCGACAATCGGGCGGGAGGACGTAACATAAGGATAAGTGCCAAAAACAAGATCGTTGAGGCTTCCCTGTGCGCCTTCGATCAAGACTTCTTGGCCTTCTGCCAGCGCCTTATGAATCTTCTGGGCAGATGGGCCAACATAGGGGCGCAAAATATCAGCCGCCGGAGCAAGCTGTTCGTAAAGCTCCTGCGCGTAAAACTCCTTGTCGCCACCGAGCGCAACCGCCATGCGATTGACCCGCTCTGTGAGTTGTTCCAGCCGTTTTTTCAAGATTTCGGGGGAAACAAACTCTTCCATACGCATTCCCTTGCGGTTCACCTTATCGGCAAAAGCTGGGCCGATGCCGCGTTTCGTCGTGCCGATGGGCGTTTCTCCGACTTCGTTCAATTCATCGAGATAAACGTGATAAGGCAGCACAAGATGGGTATTGGTCGAAACCGTCAAAAGGTTATCAACGTCAACGCCCGCGCCTTTCAGGTCTTCAATCTCTTTGGCTAAGGTAAAGGGGTTTATCATAACGTCGTCACCGATGATGACGGGCGTTCCCGCGACAATAGCCGAAGGAGCAAGGCGCATTTTGACGGTTTTTCCATTGGCTACAACCGTGTGCCCTGCGTTGTCGCCTGCCGTGGGACGGACGCCAAGGTCGAAATGTTCGGCCAAAAGATCGACGATCTTTCCTTTTCCTTCGTCGCCAAACTGGCTTCCGTTAACTGTAGTGATGGGCATAAGCTTCTCCTTTTGTTGCTTGTGTTGATGAATGAGGATTCAATAAACGCTAGTCGGTAGCCCCATTTTCTTCCGATCCGGCGATACGGCTTAACTCGCCCACGAGCGCGTCAAGGGACTGTATTTCTCTGTAGGCTTTTTCGTTCGAGGCTTTAATGTCGTTAAACCAGATTGCCTCGATCCCTGCCGCAAGAGCGGGAACAACGTCACTTGCCTGCGAATTGCCAATCATGACGACTTGTTCCTGTTGAACGTCGAGACGCTCAATCACTTTTGAATAAAGCCCTGTTCTTTTGGATGCCCTCATGCCGCCAGACGTGAAGATCGAGTCAAAGTAAGCCTCAATACCAAGCTTCTTGATAACGCGATCTTGGGCGTCCTCCGGCGCATCTGTAAGGATCGCGAGGGAAAACCCTTCCTCCTTCAAAGCTTGCAACGTCTTCAGGGCGAACGGCTTGAGTTGCAGGCTTTCCATGTAATTTTTTTCGTAGTTCGATAACGCTTCTTCGATGAGGCCTCGTGTGAATTCATCGCCTGGCGCGGTTTGTCCAATGGCTCCTAAGAACCGCTCCGAGCGGTACTCATGCGATGTTCTGCCGTCAGCGAACTCAAAAACGCTCTGCCGTTGCAAGGCCTCTCGATAGTTTTGCTGCACCTCTGTAAGGGGCAAGCCTGTCTCGGATGAAAGAAGCCCGAAGACATCCGCCATCGCTTTTTTCGACGCCACGCCGAAATCGTGCAACGTGTCGTCAAGATCGAACCAAATCCATTTAAGTCGCGTTTTCTGCATGTCGTTCCTTTCTCTCTATCAGGGCGCAGGACACGCGGCTTCCACGCCCTTATTCGGGCGGCGCGGCCCGTGCTGGACGCGGGCTACAGTTTTATGGAAGCAAGAAGTGTCTATAGAAGCGTACAAGGGCGTTAAATGCTTTTCCAGTTCCTCTTTCTGTTTTTTGGGTAACTTTGCTTTTTGAGATTTTGGCTTAACGATTCCTTTGGCGGATTTAAGCGTCGTGAAAATCCCTTTGGGATTGTCATGCTTATAAATCCGCTCTTCTCGCGGATGCCAAAACAACAACTTATCCGCAAAGTTCTCGTCCAGTTGGAGCATGAAGGGATCATATTTGAGATCCCAGTCCGCGCAGATTGCTTGAAAAACGGCTTGGGCCGAGCCGCTCTGATCCGTAATATCCTCAAACTTATAGACTATCGTTTCAGGCCGTAACCGTTTGGCGGTCTGATAAGTCGCAAACACATTTTTGTATGCAAGGACGAAGCTTGAAAGGTCTTCCCATCCGCGCTTCTCCCAACTCGAAAAGCAGGCGACAGGATCACGGAATGTGAAGATGGGCCGCACAGACAAAAGGGCTTGCTCATTCGGATAAAGTTGGAACGTGCATTCGTTGTCCCTCAAAGACCCTTTGCGGCAGTTGTTTCCTACTTCCTCTTTGGTAATCAAACAATCGACCCCGCGCCGTTCCGCCATCGCTATAGCAGGATGGCCGCACGGATAAGTGTGATAGATGCTATAATCCGGCGCAAAATTGTCGCTTTCATTTGTGTATGCGCCGTTTTCTATAACGCTTGTCTTATAAACGTTACCCATCAAGATCGTTCGGCTCGTCACAGCTACGCTGGGCAAGTTCGACATGATGCTCATAAAGAGGGTTGAGCCACTTCTTGGCACCGAAAACAGTATGCGAACGGGTATGGACATAAGAATCTCCTCAAACTCTTCAAATATCTCTCGTTGGCAATGACTTCTCTCCCAAGTCGGGCGCATTAGAGAACAATGGTCTGCGTGGCGCGGCATTCAGCCCCGAAGGCACGGACAGGACAGCCCCGCAAACACGCTCGGCCCAATACTCGGCCTTGTTTGTTCCATAGACCCGAAGATCAAACCGCTCTGGCGGAACAAAGAGCTTGTTCGTATTTTCAAAGCGCCCCTCTCTAATTCTATCGACCCAGACCACAAAGGCATGATCGCAGCCAAACGCCTTGCGCGTTTCTTCGATAGGACAAACAAAATCGGCAACGACAAAATGTCCGGCTTCGACAACCTTGTCGCACAACCACCCCATTCGCCGCGCTTGTTCAATTCGATCTTCAACAGAAAACGAAAGGTGCGAATTGATTTCGTGTCGTACCTCGTCGGCGTTGAAATGTACGGCCTGAAGGTTTTTGGCTACGATATTTGCAAGTGTCGTCTTCCCTGATCCAGGCAAACCCATAATAAGAATCTTATGTTTCAACATCTTAAACTATCCACTTTGTTGTGATTTTGTTCGCAAGTGCGAACTGCTATTTTCTCTCCTTCCGGCCTAATCGTCCTTTTGTCTGTCCGACCGTTCAAGAGCGTTGTGTGTGTATGAGTGCTACTTTTCCGTAGTAATTTGCGCCTCCGCTCGCTTACCGTGACCAGAAATATATCTTCCCTATATTTTTGATTTTCTCTTTATCCCTTGGGGTTCTTCCGACAGGACGTACCCAAGGGTTGCTTTCTCCCAAAGGGAGAAAAATTGACGGCGAAAACTTTCAGCAACGGAAGTCGATTTCACGACCGTAATTTTGGGGCATGAATCTTTGTCGGTCGGAATGACTGCATATTTGTCGCCGTAAACGTAAAAGGAAACGCTATCGACATACTGTTTCGAGATCGTCCGAAATTGCATGTGTGGCGTTGAAAGTTGAGGTTCCCGAACCTCCATCAAGAGGCATTTGATTGATAAGGCTGCATCCTTTTTGAGAAGCCCGTCGAGCTTCGGGCATTCTCCCTTGCCGCAGACATTTTCAAGCTCATCAAGACTGCTTGCGACTATCAAAAGCTCGCCGCCTGCGCTGCGCGTTGTTTCTCCAATGTCGTTTAGAAATTGATCTGTGCCGTCAATACCGCAAAAAACGGAAATATCTTCCAGCTTTCGCCTCACACCATCCGAGTCGATAAACTCTAGCCCCGCATCCTCTACGGCCTGATAAATGAGCCGCGTGGTTTGCTCATGCGGGGAAATATGGCCAAGCTCCAATTTGCGGACAGTTGCCACCGAAAGCCGCGCCGCATACGCCAAGTCTTTTTGTGACCAGTCCAAAAGTGCGCGGGCCGCTTTGACCTGTCTTGCGCTTAAAGAGCGTTTAATCATTTCGTATCCCTAAAATAATGACTTGTAGTTGTATTTTTCTGTTCCGCCTTGGGTTGCTTTTTCATGCTCTATCCGCACTTCTTCGCAGAAAAGCGCGTGTTTTGCGTCTTCCAAGAGCGTTCGGATCAATGGGTTCCGATACCCCGATTGCATAAAGAAGTTTCTTTTTTCTATGAGACGGTGGTGCGTTTTTTCGCCCGCTTTAATCTGGGCATCGCCATCCATGCGGGCCGCTAAGACGAGCGTTGGTGTCTCATTGCCAGAACGATCTTTCACGTTAATGAGCGCCACGGGAACGATGGGATTTAGAGCTGTTTTTGTTTCGGCAAAAACAACCCGACGCAGAGCCGCTTCAAAGTCTAAATCTTCCTGCTCAATTTGCCCGAATGGTATGTCCCAGCGGCTTTTGTTCTGAATTATCATGATGGAGTCGTTGTCGTTAAAAACGAATGCTCTAAAATGTTTTGCCTTCACAAAATCGTCTTTTTTCATGCTGTTCATTTTGAATCCTCCTTTTTCTCTCTTTGCGAAATGAAGGAAAGGATCGCCTTGATAAAATCGGGCCGATCAATCGTAAGCACATTCAAGCCGTTCAACTGAATGGAGAGCTGGCAACCGTTGAAGGATGTTTCGTGTTGTGCAGGGGAAAGCTTCATTTTACGCATCCATCCAGTTAAGCTTGACTCGCGCCAGCGCGTAGGCCATCGCCCAACGACGCTCAATGTCGTTTTGTGAAAAGCCTTTGGCCTTAAGATCGGCTGGGACGCATTCACCGTTTTCTTTCAAAACATCTACAATGGCATCCATCATGTCTTGATAGGCCGCGTGAATATCGTTCTCGCTTTGAGCCGTTGAGGCCATCGCATCGGCGTCTTTTGCGTGTCTAATTTCCTCTTCTAAAAAGAAGAGCGCGGCATCTGCGATCAAATCATCAGAGGCATAAAGGCGATGTCGTTGGATAAGGCGGTCGTAAAGCCCGTACAGCGTCTTAATATCGTTTGGAAGGCTGGTTTCACCTGTGTGTTCCAGATTATCCCGAAGCTCCTCGATCAATTTATCCAGGGCTTGGGTTTTGTCTTGATCGTTCTCGTTGGAGCAATTCATTGGACTCTTCCTTTGAGGAAAGAAAGCTCCTCTTTCAAATCGTCAAGATAATCAGGATTGAACTCTGGGATGCTCTCTATGGCCGTTTTGACCGTGTTTTGAACCGCCCCGATTTCGGTGCGATAGCGCATAAGAAACTCATCAGGCTCTAAAAAGAGCCGTGTAAATCTGGTGCGCATGGGGTCTTGCCGTGCTATCCGAGCGGCGACAACCAAAGTGCGGTGCTTTCGCCCTGTCGCATCCATCACGTCGATGGCGTTAAGAAGAATGAGGGTTCCTAGCGTAACGCAGGCAACTTCCCAGGCCACACGGTGCGCTGCGTCTAAAGCGTCGCGATCATCCATGTCTAGGAAATCGCAAGGAAGACTAATCCCGTCTGCCGTAATCAGGGTCAAAATGCGGCCCTTCTCATCGAAGGCGATAACTTTGGCGAAATCAAAGTTTTTTGTGTCGATGGCTTCCAGAAAATCAACGGGGATGCTTTTTATGCCGAAAGAAGTTTTTTCCATTAAAATCCTCCTGTAAATCTAGGTACGCAAAAAGGTTTGCCATCTTCCAATAGCGATCAATTTCTTCTTGTGAAAAATTATGAGACAAAAGGTCTTCCTGTTCACAACTTCCCTTCGTTTTGTGGATCGAAAGAATGGTATCGACCATTTTCTGACAGGGAGAAAAGTTTGAAGCTGGGTCTTCTGAAAAAATGTCAACAATCATCGTCAATCTCTTTTTTCGCTTTTCATTCCTGCGTCAGTTATCGACCTCGCATAAGTCCATAAACGCCATTTCCCATGCGATGGACAACGTGTTTTTCCGTTGGTTTTCTGCGGTGTTCCCGTAGGTTTTCGTCGGTTTGAGGAGGAAAAAACTAACCCGTCGAAAAGCGATGGTTTTGCCGTTGGTTTTGTGTGTGAAAGTCCGAAAGGGGGCATAAAAAAAGCGGCCCGAAGGCCGCTTTTCAGGGAAGAATAAAAAATTAGGCTTCGGCGGAAGCGCAGCCGAATATCCTTACCAGATCGTCCGTAGAAACTTTGCCGTCACGCGCCGCTTGTTTCAACTGCTGCACAATGTCTTTTATCTTTTTGCCGCTCCAATGGTCTTGAAAATCTTCGCGGAACTCCTGTGCGCTAACGGGTATATTGAAGACAATAAACTTATAATTGCGTCCGCCCTGTGGGAGAATAAGCGCAAACTTTCCGCCATATACATAGTATTGCGCTCTTCCTACGATGGCCCCGAAGCTATATCTGACCGCTACAAGCGGCTCTTTCTCTTCGGGTAACCCGTCTTCGTGTACGAGGCATTTAATATTGGCGTAATTGCGTAGCGTCTGGATGCGATCACGGCCCTCTTTTTCGTGGAGGCCGAGTGTTTCAGCAATAACATGGAATGAAGGGGCACAGGCCAAAATCTCATCAACGCCAGTATGCGCAGCGTGTAAAAACTCATCATAGAGCTTCATGCAGCTATCTGTGCCATCCAGAAGTCTAAACATATCAGTCCGACGGCGGACGCCTTCGTTTTCCAAGAACTCAAGCCCTGCGTTCTCAAAAGTTCCGCGAAGATTGATCGTCGTGTTTCTGCGAGAAGCATATCCGTTTTCGATCTGGCGAATGGTCGTAACGCCAACCCCTGAACGATCCGCAAGTTCTTCTTGAGACCACTCCAATATCGCCCTTGCGGCTCTAACTTGTGTTGCTTGAAGTTGCATCTTCCTATCCTAATAAAGGTTTTCTCTCGCCCTAATTCATTATTCTTTTCGGGTCGAAATCGACCAGATAGTTAATCACTTCCTGATACTTTTGCCTGGGGAGCTTTCTTATCTCTTCCAAGCCGAACAGTTCCTCGACAATGGCGCAAGTCACGTCTTCTCCTATGTTGTGATGGTATGCCGTGTAAGCTACCAATGCACGGATTGAGACGGCTTCCCTTTTGTTCATGTATTCGTCGCCCAGCAGGGCATCGTGTTCCGCGATCAAAGCGTCCAAATGTTTTTGATAATTGTTGTCCGACTTCTCTTTTGCCGGATAGCCGCACTCAGCAATATACTCGTCCGCTGGTTTGGCGTTCTCGATAAGGGTGCGGATTTTTTGCAGACGGTCTTTCATGGTGGCGGCTTCCATTATTGCATGGCCTTTCTTGCTTGGGCGGAAGCTGTAAATGCCACAAGATGTTCAATGGCGCGGACGAAATCGCATCGGCGCAAGTCGTCCAGTTTTTCAACTCCCATATCGAGCAAAAAGTTTTCCGTGGCGATCCAAAGCTCTTCGCCTAAATACTTGGCGCGTTGCTGAAGCATGTGAAGAACGGCCTTCATTTCGTGTTCGTGCAGGGGGAACATCATGCGGCGGTCGATAATGTCGCCTTTCGGCTCCGGCGCTTTGGCCGTATCCGATGATTCATAGGGGAAAAGCAGAACGGCGGCATCGGGGGACTTGGAGGCATTGTTATAAATGGCCTGATCGTTCTGGTTCTTATAAGCTACTGAAAAATCAACCATTTAATCCCCCAAAGAAACGATGTGTTGTAAAATATATTTCAAAGTGTTTTATCTAACTGTGTGTTGGTTATATCATTGGCGTGAGGCGAAAGCAAATGTATTTTATGCTTAACGAGTTGTGAAACTTTTGACTCTATGCTAGTTTCCAACTATACGTTGGACAGAGGCCAGAAATAGGTAAAATCTTACCAGTTTTTGGTATCTGCCTAGAAAATGGGGTTTATAAATGATTAATCACGAACAAATCAGAGCCGCAAGGGCCATTCTTGATATGTCCACGGCAAAATTGGCCGAGGCCACGGGGCTGACGGCTAACGGCATCAATAAGATTGAGCGGGGGCAAGTTGGAGCCAACAAAACCTCGCTGGAAACGATCAAGCGTGTGCTTGAAGAGGCCGGATTAGAGTTTTTGTCTGGGTCTGGCGTGCGTAGGCGGGACAAGATCGTGGAGTCCTACGAAGGGGATGGAGCAAATCAACACCTACTAGACGACATATACATGACCCTTAAAGGGACTGGTGGTGAAGTTCTGATTTCAAATGTGGACGAAAGCAAGACGATTGACTTTTTGACACAACAAACCATCGAGGGGCACCTAAGACGTCTCAAGGAAGCCAATATCACAGAACGGCTGTTGGTTCGGAAAGGCGACGTGCGTTTCGTTGCACCCGCTGAATTCTACCATGCAATTCCTGAAGAGTATTTTTCCCCTTATCAGCTCTATATCTACGGGGGGAAACTGGCCCTTATGACCCGTGTGCCTGTTCCGAAAGTCATCATCATCAACGATGCGCGATTTGTGGACTGTGTGAAAAAGCTCTTCAATTACGTTTGGGAAAGAACCGAGAGACCAACTCCTGTGGAGAAAGCATGATCGGACTAGAAGAGAAAATCTTAAACAGGAGGCTTTCTGATCTCTATGAAATGGAGATAGAGGACGAACTTGTTCTTTGGGAAGAAACCGTTGAAGCTATAAAAAATGTTGAACGCATCAGCTTGGAGAGAAGTGCATATTTTTCTAATCTTCTAAGCAAAGAGTCGGATACTGATAGCTATCTAACATCCGTGAGTTACTACTTTTTCACGGGAAGAAAAGGGTTGTGGATTTATAAAAACGGAGAGTCTTTTATTCCGTTTTGTTGGCATCCCAACGTTCCCGACCAAGTTCTTGTTTTTCCGCAACGAGGAAAAATTTGTCCTGACCTATTGGATGAGTTTCTTTCCAAAGTGCCGATGCCTCCAGCCGGAATCTCCTTGGTTCGCGTCAAGGAAAACGTTGACGCACTTCCTTCGATCAAAGCGATAGGCTCTTCCGGTTCCGTTGTCTTCTCGCCTGTCGTGGAGCCGGTGTTGGATTGGAAATACCCTGTTCGCGTACTTTCCACGAAAACCGTTTCTGCAATGAACGGCCCTGAGTTCCGCTACATTCGTAATCGCGTTAAACAGATCGAAAAAGCCGATGGAAAAATAGCGGCTATAGAGGATGTTCCCGTCTCTGTTCTTGAAGATTTCATTCGCAGATGGGCTGGTTCCAACGCGGAGTTTTACACCGAAGAGGACGAGCTATTTTCTCTCTATCAAAAGATCATTTCTTTCCGTGACAAATTGGATCTTGGCGTTGATGGCTTTGTCGTTTTCATAAACGGGGAAATAGAAGCTTTGACTATGTGGGACACCTCTAATGCAGGTGCCCCTATCGCAAACCGTTTTGTCAATCTGTGCGATACCACATATGGAGGTCTTGCAGACTTTTGCACGGTTTCTCTTGCTAGAAAACTTGAAGCCAAGGGTATCAAATATCTAAATATCGGTGGCGCAGAAACAGAAAGCCTAGACCAATTCAAGAGGAAGTTTCAGCCCGCATATAGCCTTCGGCTTCACTCTGTAGAAGCGAAAGCGAAGACGCCGCACGGCTTGTCTTTCGAGACTTATAATTCCTTCAGCGAGGGGATGGCGTCGTATGCTTAAGCTCAATGAAATTCACTCAATCAAAGTTGAGGACAAAGAAGTTCTTGGAAAACTGATCGGAATAGATTCCTATCTAATGGATGCTTTTGATGGCAAGCGCCACAAATGGAGAAGCTACACCTTCACTTCCGACGCTAAGGGCATTTTTTCGCGTTATTGGATCACAGAAAGGGAAACTGGTTGGTTTCTTTCGACTGCCTCAAAACGAAAAACCCCTCCGAAGGGGGCTAAAGTTGTGAGTGCGCGAAGCGGGATTGTAAAAATTGATTTTAAGGGAGAAAAAGGTGTTTCGACGCCATCGGCAGCTTTGTTGGCGTATCAAACTGGAAATAATCTTTTTTTTACCGTCGAACGGTTCCTTGATTCAGAGATCATGTTTTTTGACGGACAAAAAATTGCAAAGCCAAAGACCATAAAGAAAGCGCGAGTTTTGTGAATATCTTTTCAAAAGAGTCAAGCACTAAAGCTGTGTGTCGTCGTTGTGTATATGCCCAAATTGGCCCAGATTATTATGGGTGGCTATCTACCAGCCTCATCACTTGTCAGGGACTCGGCAGGAATAGCGCAGTAACGGGGTGTGAAAAATCTGGGGGTTCATATTTAGTTCGTGTCGGGACAGAAAAAGGCTCGATAACAAACTGCTCTTATCCCCGCGCCGTCACGATCAACACAGAGGGGGCTTGTGATAGATACCAACCCGTTTCCTTATGGACTGTGTTTTGTAGATCGTTGGCGCAGCCAATTCCTCGATAAGCAGCCTTGATTTCGGTCCCCTATCTGCCCTTTTTCCCAGCAACGTTGCCTTCTCACCATGATGGATGGGGCTTAATTCTGGCAGATTCCCTGAAACCAGTACGATTTTTATTGCTTTCGTCGTAATGTGTTGGCATATTACCAACGCAGCCGCTAAAATGTGGTGTCATTGACGGAGGAGCTTCTTCTTGGCGGGAGGGGTCAGGTTTGTTTTATGACTTTTAGAAACGACTTATTTCAGAAGGGTGTAACGGAACAGCAAGCGACTTTCCTGGCGCAAGGCTTCCTCGAACTGCTCGGCGGGCAAATAGCCGTTGCGTCAAAGGATGCCAACCTTGCTATCCGCCTGTTCAAGGCGGGCCGGACAGACGAATTGAACGCCGCGCTTCGGGATATGGGGCAAAGGCTTGCCGAGGCCGTTTTTTCATATAGGACGGCCTCTTTGTTGCTAGGAAAAGATAACGACGACTGCCGGATCGGGCCGCTCTGATTAAGCGGCCCCTTTTTGTTTTTGGGTCGTTTTCACGATAGAAAAAGCCAATTCTTTTGTCTGCTCAACGCTTAGATCGTGGCGGACAGTATCGTTATAGATAAACGAAATCCACGAAGCGAGTTCCTTGGGGCCAAGTGTTACGCCTACCTCATCACAAGCGTTGAAGACAAAGCCTATGACGGAGCCTAGAAGCGCCTGGTCGCAAGTCGAAGGCAATCCGAGGTCAATATCGACAATTTCGTTCGGAGAAAGGTTCAGCGCCTTGCTGAACTTAAGAAGCCACTCGATGGTGAGTTTTCTTTGCCCATTTATGACGCGGCTTACCTCCGTGTAATCCTCCCCCAGATCTTTTGCTAAAGGTCGGACTGTGAGGCCTCGTGCCGCTATAATCTCTTTTAGCCGATGTTTCATCATACCCTGTCATTCCCGAAGATTCCCGAAAGAACATTATAAACTGTTCCTTGTTTCGTTTCAACGATCACGTTGCCATATCACCAACGCTTTCGCAAGCTCGAAGGGGTCTGTTTTACTTTCGTTCCGCACAAATTAGGCCATTTTCTGAAATTTCGTGAAGATTTTCTCTTGCCTAAGTGTTGGGAATATGCCAACACTTAGGAGCCGCAACGAACAAAGCCGGAAAACCTGCCTAAAAAGGCCAGCCCGCTTTAACGGTTGCTCTGATTTATCTCACTTTTTCGGGTATTGCCATGAACGAACGTAGAATAGTTACGGACGCGATTGCGTCTGCTTTCAAAGGAAAAGCATCAGTCAAGCGGGTCGAAGCCAACCGCTCCATTCGACTTCAGGATATAGAACAAGCTAACGCGGCGCACGATCTTGTGGCCTTGGTAGGTGAAAAAGTCCGACTTGCCCGAAACGGCGATAAATGGCGCGGCTTTTGTCCCTTTCACGGCGATCAACGCCTTTCAACCTTTACCATCAATCCTAAAACAAACCGTTATGCCTGCTCTGTTTGCGGCGCAGAGGGAGATGCTCTCTCCTGGATCATGGAAACGCAGGGATTGGGTTTTGCCCAAGTGGTGGCCCTATCTCTCAAAAAACCGCTCATCGAATCCGGCACACAGCAAAAAGCTATAGGTGCGGCGCTCAATTACGCCGATCCGCCGCCGTCCGACGAGGCGATCCGGCAGCACAAGCGCGAAATGGCAGAAAAAATCTGGAACGAAAGCCTTTCACCTGCACACAGTCTTGCCGAACGCTATCTCTATACGAGGGGGCTTATCTTTGACGGCCCTTTTTCTGAAAGCCTCCGCTTTCATCCAAACCTCTATCACGAACCAACTCGAATGCAATTCCCTGCAATGGTTGCTATGGCGCAAGCCATAGATGGCTCGTTTGCGGGCATTCATCGCACCTACCTTGCGCCGAGCGGCATTGACGTTGCCCATGTCACGCAAGGTAACGTCCGCCGTATGTTTGGCGAATGTTTCGGCGCTTTCGTCCATATTCAAGAAGGCAATCCCGAAAAGCTTGTCATGACCGAGACGATTGAATCGGCCTTGACCATTGCGCGGGCTTGTCAGGATTTAACGGTCTATGCGTCGATGGCCCTGAACAATCTGAAAGCCCGTGTGCCGGAGACGTTCAAGGAATTGGTGTTGTGTCCCGAAGGGAATAACGGGAATCCGCACATGGCCGAGCGCATCCTGATAGAGGCCACGCAGGATCATATTCAACGAGGCCATCGCGTGTTTGTCGCCCGCGCTCCGCAGGGGCTGGAGTTTTCCGACCTGCTGCTGGTGGATTAGGAGATTGAATGTCCTCGATCTCTTCTCAGGAATTGGCGGATTCTCCCTCGGACTCGAAGCCGCAGGAATGCGAACCGTCGCTTTTTGCGAGATTGAACCTTACTGCCGCGCCGTCCTGCGCGGGCATTGGCCGGACGTGCCGATCCACGAGGACGTGCGCACGCTCGACGGGGCGCGGTATAGGGGCGCAGTCGAGCTTATTTGCGGCGGATACCCTTGCCAGCCTTTCAGCATGGCAGGACGAAGGCGTGGCGAAGAAGATGAAAGACATCTCTGGCCGCAAATGTATCGCCTTGTTCGAGAGATCAGGCCGCGATGGGTCGTTGCCGAGAATGTTGCTGGGCATATTAGCCTCGGCTTCGATGAGGTTGCCGCATCGCTGGAAGCTGAAGGTTTCACCGTCTGGCCGTTTATTATTCCAGCTTGCGCCGTTGGCGCGCCGCATAGGCGAGACCGCATCTGGATTATTGCTCACGTCAAACACAATGGATCATCTCTGGCCAACACCCGACGTTCGGGGCTTCACGAACGATGGGGCACTCCTCATGCTGAAAGAGAAATGCCGGAGCCGCGAAGAATGGGCGGCGATGGCCTATCGGTCGGGATCGGGGCAGAAGCAGAAACTTTGGCCGACCCCGAATGCCAGCGATTGTCGAGACAGAGGAAATATGAGCAATCCCGCTGTGCAACGCCGCATGGCCAAGGGAAAGCAACTCGGCCTGAGCATGGTCGTGTCGGAGAGCAGTGGTCAATTGAACCCGACGTGGGTCGAGTGGCTTATGGGGTTTCCAACCGAGTGGAGCGTCTGCGCGCCCTCGGCAATGCCGTCGTCCCACAAATCCCCTATCTCATCGGGAGAGCCATCCTCCAGCACGAACGGGGGTGGTAGCTGATGCACTATCAGCGCCTCTTCGCCTTGTGTTCCCATCTTGATGGCCATCGTACAATCCCTTCCAAAATAGACCCCATAGCGAGCGTGCCGCTTGGGGAGGCCAGCGACCTATGCTGCCGCGACTCTTTAGGGAATGGTCGCATCAGCGAGGCTTCTTTTCAAAAGATTCGCGCCTTCCGCCAGAAGATGGCGGAATGGGATCGCGATTACGGTGGGTTCGGCTCGAAAATTTCCGAAAGGAGCCGCCCCAAATGACAATCTCTTATCCGTGGAGCAAGTTCTACTGGAGCGATTGGGAAAATGATCCCGCGCTCCGCGTATGCTCACTCGCCGCCCAGGGCCTCTGGATGCGGCTCCTGTGCATTGCGGCAAGATCCACCCCGACTGGGTTCATAGTCGTGGCCGGACGACCTTGTTCCTCTACGGACCTCTCTCTTTTGACAGGGGTTGCCGAACGGGAGGTCGAAAGGCTTCTCGATGAGCTTTCCCAAAACGGCGTTTTTTCCCGCGATGTGAAGGGCCGCATTTTTTGCAGGCGCATGGTGCGCGACACGCATTTAAGAGCCAGATTGCGCAAGAATGGCGCGAAAGGAGGTCAAAGCAGCTACTTGAATCAAAAAGGCATTTTTGCGCGGAACGAGCAAACGTTCGAGCAAGGCTCCGAGCAGGAATCCGAGCCTAAGAAACAAGAGTCAAAAATTCAGAAAAGAATAACCCCCGAAAGCCCCCCTGCGGTTTTTGACGGTCACAGCGAAGCTGCGTCTGATGCCAAACGAGGTAGGCCGAAAGCCGTTGTCAGCAAGCTTTCATCGGGCTGGTCATTGCCCGATGAATGGCGAGACACGGCGCTTGAACGCAATTGGGCAAGCGGCGCGATCAGCAAACAGGCCATGAAGTTCAAGCAGTATTTTGGCTTTGGCAAAGGCAGCGATATTCGGCGTAGCGAAAAAGGCTGGCGACAAACATGGCTGAATTGGCTGGATCGAGCGTTGAAGATTGATCCTAACGCGGCAACGTTTGGGCAAACGGAAAGTCCGGCATTGCCAGCGAACTATCCGCCCTTGCCGGAACTTGTGCGCCAAAAACTGCAAGGCCATTACGTCTTCAACGAAACCTTCGTTCAGCGATGGCTTGCGCCTTGTCTCATTGACCTTGAGGCTGGACGCATCACCGTGCCGTCGAGCTTTCACGCCGAGTATCTGGAAACCCGTTACGGCGCGGCGCTGGAACATGCGCTGGGTCGCTCCCTGTCTTTTGCCGTCGGCAAAACGCATCCCCCAAGCATACATACACAGGAAGGCAAGAAATGATGGAAAAACAGCCTTTTCCAGCAAAAAACCTTTCCATAATCAACGAAGAGGAAAGGTTAATTTGCCATAATAATCAGATCACCAGAACGGTGTGCCGTGCGCCACGGGCGGTGGCTCATGGCTAAGAGGCGCAAGGCGAAGAAAGGACTGCCCGTGCGCCTGGGGGAGCGTGCAACTATGGAGCTTCGGGCACAATGCGGTGGCGTGATAACGGAAGTCATAGATCGGGATTTGCGCGGAAACCCGTATATGATCCGCGACCGTGTGCGGATTGAGTGCGCGTTGGATTATTATTTTTGGGACGGGCGGTTGACGCAAGGCGAATATGAGGCGGGGCTAAAGTTTCGTCGCGCCTATCAACGCGCCGTGCTTGGGCTTAAAGTCGAAGACCCTGCGTCGAGTAGCGCGTATGATCCAGAGATGGCCATGCTGATCGTGCCAATCAGCGAGGAGATATTGCGCGACGCATATGGCGAATTGTCAGCAGCGCAAAAGAAAATCATCATCGACGTGTGCGGGCATAACAAGTACGCGGGCACGACTGATCGCGTTGAAACGTTGCACCGTGGGCTTGAAAAACTGGCGACGTTGTGGCGGCTGTAAAACTTTTTTGCATCCACCACAAAAAAACTGCTTGACGATCCCACGTAGAGGCCCTACGACTTAGGTAACGTTGCGAGACGTGGGTAAGGAGCCGCCGAAAGATTTTTTCGAGCGGTTTTTTTGTGCCCTTCTTTTCCTACCAAAATGACGAAAGACGATGGGAAAAGCAGCCTCATTTTATCTTCGAGCAGGCTGGCGACGATGCGGATTGACCAAAGGAGGCCTTGTTATTTTGGAAAGGCTTTCACCCCTCGCGCCCCTCGGCGGAAAGCGGGCAACCTCTTGATTATCAAAGGTACTTCCCGCCCGATACGCTAAGGGGGCGGGCGTAGCGCGGGACTTTTCTAGCGACAGAATCAGAAAAGGGTGGACACCTTGAGCGGAGGTGGACAGGTGGACACTTGTCCTTTTGTCCACTCGTGGACAGTTAGGAGGACAGCACTTTATGGACGCAAAACTCCCACGCATGGCTGAACGCATTGAGTTTTGGCCGACAGAAAAGCTGAAGCCTTACGAAAAGAATCCGCGCCTTCATAGCGACGAGCAAATCAGTCAGCTTGCGGCAAGCTTCATCCGCTTCGGCATGGTGATGCCGATCCTCGTTGATAAGGATGCGGGCGTTATCGCTGGGCATGGGCGACTGGAAGCGGCAAAGCTTGTCGGCCTTGAAAAGATTCCTGTTGTCGTTCTCGACAATCTGACCGACGAAGAAAAACGCGCTTACATCATTGCCGACAACAAGCTGGCCGAGAATGCGACTTGGGATAAGGAACTTTTAGGTGAACATGTCGAAGTCCTTTTGTCGAAGGATTTTGACATGGGCGTGATCGGTTTTTCAAAAGACGAATTGGAACAGCTTTTAGCCGAAGCGCAAGACGATTTAAGCGACGGCTTCGATGATGATGAGAAAAGCGACGAAATACAGGACGAATCCGACACGCAATGCGTCGTTGGTTCCTACCGCATCCCCATTCCCCGCGCTGACTACCTGCGTTGGCATGATGCCATCCGCTCGGCAGTCGGTTTTGAAAAAGAGTGCATCAAAAATGAAATCAAGCGCCGCCTGAAAATATGATAAAGCTTCTCCCGATCAACGCCGTGCGGCCAAGCGCCTATAACCCCCGCAAGGCCGATCCTGTGCGCCTGAAGGTTATCGAGCTTTCGCTTCGCAAACTGGGCTGGCTTCTCCCTATTTACGCCGACGAAGACGGGGAAATCCTTTCCGGCCACCAACGCCATCTTGTTGCAACGCGCATAGGGATGAAGCAAGTGCCCGTGGCCTATGTGCCGCGCATGACGCTGGAAGAACGCAAGGCGATCAACATTGCGTTCAATCGCGGCACGAACGACATGCAAAACTCGGACGCACCCGACACGTTGAAGCTGGCACTTGAGGAATGCAACGTTTTCGATATTGCTGCCGAACTGCCGGATCAAGAAAGCATTTACCCCTGCTTGAACGCGGAAAACATTCCCCTCGCGCCATTCCTTGAAGCAAACAAAGGGCGGTGGGTTCCTTATACACGCAACCTCGCACAGATGCTCCGCAAGCGCAGCATTCAAATGCCCGTTGTGGCTACAAGAGATTACCGGATCGTCAACGGTCTTGGCCGCGTGGAGCTTGCGGCAGAGCGCGGCGAAAAAGAAGTCCCCGTTGTTTGGATCACGGACGCGCAGGCCGAGCTTGCAAGCGCCATGCTGAACTTCTTGAGCATGGATTTTGATATTCACACCCGTTACGCCGACTTGCTCCGTTACAATTCGTTCCGGCGCGTGCGCCGCGTTCGGGAAACGCTTGGCTGGGGTTTTATCTTCGCCCATTATCGGAAAAGCATCGTCAAAGAATATGACGTGACAACGCCGGAGAATGCCAAACAATGGAAGAGCCTTTACGGAACGTCCGTTGTGGACTTTGGCGCTGGGCATTTGACTGAAACGAAAATCCTGCGATCCATCGGTGTGCGTGTTACGCCATTTGAGCCTTTTCGGATCGGGGAAAAGGATGAAATCGACAGGGCCGAAAGTCTGCGTGTGGCGCGGAGCTTTCTGGCGGACGTGGCAGCAGGCGTGAAATATGACTCCGTTTTCATTTCCTCGGTCTTGAACAGCGTGCCGTTCAAAGAGGATCGGGAGCATATCGCCTGTTTGTGCGCAGCCCTGTGCGGCCCCAAGACACGGCTTTATGCTGCGGCCTCGGCGCGGTCTCATGCCAATTGGAAGAACCTCGCCGGATGCAATCAAATCTCGGAGCGTCGCCTGAAAGAATGCCTGTTCCGTTTGGACTATGAAGACGGCGTTTCTCTGGGCGACTTTCAATCCAAGCCGAAGGTTCAAAAGTACCATTCGCAGAAAGAGTTCTATGAACTGTTCCAGCCTTTCTTTGAGCGGGTGCAGGTGGAGGATCGGGCGCATAACGTGACGGCCATTTGCGCGACCCCGAAGCCGATAAATCCGACGCAATTAAAAGCAGCTATCGCTTTTGAGTTTGATTTACCGTATCCTGATGGGAGCCGTATGGGGCTGGTCGATGAAGCCATCGCCTCTTATGAAAAACGGCTTGGTATGAAGCTATGATTATTCTTTTAGACCTGAATTACACGTTGGTTTCTAACAGCCAAGAGAAGATCAAACCCTTTGCTCGTCAAATCGACAATGAACGTTATTCGTCTGATCTTCTGAGCCGCATCAAAGACAGAACCGTTATTTTGATAACGGCGCGGCCCAAACTTCATAAAGACCGAACCCTTCAAAGCATCCGATACAAGACGGGATGGTTGCCGCAGGACGCTTATTTCAACGAGTGGTTTCTGACGCCGCCTTCTTGCAAAAAGAAAATCCTCGAAAAATACATCTTCCCCAAATACGGCGCGAACCCTGAAAGCTATGTTGCCATCGAAAGCAACCCTTCGACACGCGCCATGTATGAAAAACTCGGCATCGTCGCCCTGACACGGGACACGGTGCTTGAGACTTTTCAGCCCAAAGACTGATCTCCCCCAACATCGTTGAATGAGAAAGGAGGCTCTGCCATGCAGATCCCGCAAGAATGGACGTTTGCCAATCAGGACGTTGCCGAAGGGTTCGACCACCATGTGCGCGAACAATTGCCTTGGTACGATCTTCTGACTTCTGCCGTTTCCTATATCGGGCGGCATTACATCCCGCAAGGCGGCCTTGTTTATGACATCGGGGCTTCCACGGGCAACATTGGCCGCGCCTTGCAAACAACGCTGGACTCTCGCGGTGCCGAACTTGTCGCCATTGAAGAAAGCGCGGAGATGGCCGCGCTCTATGATGGCCCTGGTTCTTTGGCGATCACGAACGCTCTGACGTTTCCTTATCAGCCGTTCGATCTGGCCATTTGCTTTTTGGTTCTCATGTTCTTTCCGCCGAGCGAACGAGAACGGTTTCTTGATCGGCTCAAAGAAAATCTGCGTCCAGGCGGCGCAATCCTCGTGGTCGATAAATGTGAGGCCGTGCAGGGCTATCCCGCGACCATCCTTTCCCGCATTGCGCTTTCTCACAAGATTGCGGCTGGCGTTCATCCGCAGGAGATTATCGAAAAAGAACTAAGCTTGAGCGGCGTGCAGCGCCCGATTGATCCGGCCATTCTGGGAGACGAAGCCGTTCCGTTCTTCCGCTTTGGCGAGTTTGCCGGATGGATTCTCGACTACAACAACCTGCATCGCAGCTAAGACAAAATGAATGATGGGCCTGTCAATCCGAGCTTATGCCGCGCACAGGGGGTGTTCAAAAAGCGCGGTCATGAAGGCCGTTCAAAGTGGCCGGATTACCAGAGACGAAGACGGCAAGATTGATCCCGCCAAGGCCGATCTTCAATGGGAACGAAATAGTGATCCTGGACAAGTGGAAGCGCAGAAAGAGGCGCAACAACCAGCCCCTCAAGCGAAGCCCAAAACCAAAACAGAAGAAGCCGCTCCCGCCGCATCATCCGCCGAAGGGCCGACCTACATCCAAAGCCGCGCCATCCGCGAATTGTACGTCGCAAGGCTTCGGAAAATGGAATACGAGGAAAAAGCCGGACGGCTCGTCCCCTTGGAAAAAGTAACCGTCCGTTGGTTCAACCTTGCGCGACAACTGCGCGATCAGCTTTTGGGCATTCCCAACCGGATCGACGCTATCGTTGCGGCGGAAAGCGACCGCCTCAAGGTCAACCAGCTTTTAAGCGAAGAGCTTTCCCGCGTGTTGGAAGAGTTCTCAAAATCCGACCCCGAAAATCTCTGACACGATGAACGATCCGCAAGAAGTTGCTTTCATCCTTTCCTATTTGGAAGGACTGAAGCCAGACCCCGTTTTGTTGGTCTCGGAGTGGGCGGATGAAAACCGCTTTCTTTCCGGCAAAGCGGCCTCCGAGCCTGGGCCGTGGCGCACAAGCCGGACGCCGTATTTGCGCGAACCGATGGACTGCCTTTCGGCCAGCTCGCCTATTGAGCGGGTCGTCTTTATGAAAGGGGCACAAGTTGGGGGAACAGAATGCGGCAACAACTGGCTCGGCTATATCATTCACCATACGCCAGGGCCGACGCTTAGTGTCAACCCGACCGTAGATACGGCCAAGCGCAATTCCAAACAGCGCATCGACCCGCTTATCGAAGAAAGCCCCGTGCTGCGGGAACTGGTCAAGCCAGCGCGATCCAAAGATTCCGGCAACACGGTTCTCACGAAAGAGTTTCCAGGCGGCATTCTTGTTCTCGCTGGCGCGAACAGCGCGGCGGGGTTGCGATCCATGCCCGTGCGATTTTTGTTTTTGGATGAAGTCGATGCCTATCCTGGGGACGTGGAAGGTGAAGGCGACCCGATTGCCCTTGCCGAAGCGCGAACGCGCACTTTTGCGCGGCGCAAGATTTACATGGTCTCGACGCCGACGATTAAAGGCCTGTCGCGTATCGAGCGAGAATATGAAATCAGCGATCAACGCCGCTTTATGCTGCCGTGTCCGCTCTGCGGAACCTTCCAATGGCTCAAGTTTCCGCAACTCAAATGGCCGCACAATCAACCGGAGAAAGCGGCCTATGAATGCGAACATTGCTCACGGCTTTTTGAAGAGCATCACAAAACCGAATTGCTTGCGAACGGCTATTGGCAAGCCCATGCCGAAAGCGACGGACGCACGGCAGGCTTTCATATTTCCAGTTTGTATTCACCGCTGGGCTGGCGTAGCTGGGCGGAAATTGCGCGGTCATGGCTCGACGCGCAAGGTTCGGACGCTTCGATCAAATCATTCAGGAACACGGAGCTTGGCGAAACCTACGTTGAGAAAGGCGAAGCCCCTGAATGGCATCGCCTCTACGAACGGCGCGAGGATTACCGCATTTGCGTCGTGCCGATGGGCGGCTTGTTTCTTACGGCGGGCGTTGACGTGCAGAAAGACCGCCTTGAGCTTGAAATCGTGGCATGGGGCCGCGACCGCGAATGTTGGTCGGTGGATTATCGGGTTTTGCAAGGCGATCCGGCCAAGCCGGAAGTCTGGCAGGCGCTTGACGATATTCTGGCCGAGAGCTTCAGCCACGAAAGCGGCGTGAACCTTGCCATCCTCAAGATGGCCATCGACACAGGGTATGCAACGCAGGAGGTTTACGACTGGGTACGCAAGCAGTCCGGCGATAGGGTTATAGCCGTCAAAGGCATGGATCGCCTTGGCGCGGCGCTGGGAGCGCCCAGCCCGATGGATGTGACGATACGGGGCAAGCGCAAACGTCGCGGCCTTCTCGTTTGGCCCGTCGGCTCATCCTTTTGCAAATCCGAAATCTACGGATGCCTTCGCAAAGATGCGCCGACCGACGAACAGAAAGAGGAAGGCGCAGGCTTTCCTCCTGGGTACTGCCACTTCCCCAAGTACGGCGAGGAGTATTTTAAGCAGCTTACCGCCGAGCGGCTTGTGACGATCAAAAACAAACGGGGCTTCCCTCACCGCGAGTGGCACAAAGAGCGCGAACGCAATGAAGCCCTCGATTGCCGCGTGTATGCCCGCGCCGCCGCCGCAAGCGTCGGGATCGACCGTTTCACCGAAGTTATTTGGCTGAAGCTTGAAAAAGCCGTTGGCATAACGCAGGAGGCCTTGCCTGCCGAGACAGACGCCGCTCCTTCCACAAAACCCACAGCCGCGCCCCAGCGCCGCACGATAAGGAGCAGCTACGTATGAGCCTTCCTGATCTTGAAGAGTTTCGCCCCTATATGGACGGGTTCAACATGACGGATGAAGAGAAGGACGAAGTGACGATGGCGCTTTGGAAAATAGCCCAACATTTTGTAGATCAAGCGTTTGGCCGTGACCCCCTTAGAATTGAAAATAATGTGCAGAAACAACTACTTGACCCGTGATTTTTGCCGCACATTTTGCTATAATGGCGAGTTACTTTTGGAGGTGAAATGAGATACAACGCATTCATTTATTGCCGCTGTGCGGCTTATCAGCAAGGCCAAGGCGTTCCAGATTCAATACAGCAGCAGGACAAATTGTGTCGCCTGTTTGCTGACGCGGAAAAAGACAACGTCTTAGAAACGATAACCGATCTTGGGATCTCCGGTAGCTCGGAGAACCGCCCTGGGCTTGATTACCTTTTCATGCTGCTTCGGGAACTTCCCAAACCGTCTGCCGTTATCGTTAGCGATCCGAGTAGATTGGCACGAAATCTGAATGTCTTTCTCCGACTGAAAGAGAAAATTTCTGACGCCGGAGCAACGTTGATTATCGTCAATCAACATGACGCGCAGCACAAACATATTCCCATAGAAACGACCATCCGCCTTACAACAAACTTAGCCACGCAGATGGAAGCATTATGACCTCTGCCATCGTTTACTGCCGCGTCTCCAGTCCGAAACAAGTCAAAGAAGGACATGGGCTGGGGTCGCAGGAAACGAGGTGCAGAGAATATGCGAAGTTCAAAAATTACGACGTAATACAAATCTTTCAGGACGAAGGCGTTTCGGGCGGGATGATAAACCGTCCAGGAATGCAATCTATGCTTCGCTTCCTAAGAACACAAAAACAGGAATCATGCGTCGTTATCATTGACGACATAAGCCGTCTTGCACGCGGCCTTGAAGCACATTTGGAATTGCGTTCTGAAATCGCACAAGCTGGGGGAAAACTTGAATCGCCTTCGATAGAGTTCGGGGAAGATTCGGATAGCCTTCTTGTTGAAAATCTACTCGCCAGCGTTTCTCAACATCAACGGCAGAAGAACGCCGAGCAAGTCAAAAACAGAATGCGTGCCCGCGCCATGAATGGCTACTGGGTATTGGCCCCCTTCATCGGGTATCGGTATCAAACGGTAGAGGGGCACGGCAAAATGATTGTCAAGGACGAGCCGTTGGCCTCCATTGTCAAAGAGGCGCTTGAAAGTTTTGCCTGTGGCCGCTTTGAAAACAAGGTTGACGTTCAACGTTTCATGGAAAGCCATCCCATCGTTCCAAGAAACAGGAATAGAGAGTTTCATCTTCAAAACGTCGAGAACTTACTGCGACGTGTTGCTTACGCTGGATACATTCATTTGCCAAACTGGGGCATTCACTACCGGAAGGCCAAACACGATCCTTTGATAAGCTTTGAAACGTGGCAAAAAATACAGGATCGCCTTGATGGAAATGTTAAAGCCGGAAGGCGAACAGGTCTTGACGGCTCATTTCCTCTTCGGGGTTTCGTTCTGTGCGATCATTGCGGACGGCCTATGACCGCTTCAATCCCCAAGGGGCACGGCGGGCACTATCATTACTATTTCTGCACAACAAAGGGCTGTCCTTTACGTTGTAAGTCCATCCCTAAAAATCGCATGGAAGAGGATTTTGAACACCTCCTGAATAACATGCGCCCGACCAAGCAGCTCTTTGTCATGTTTAAGGCCATGCTCCGGCAGACGTGGGAGAAGGAAAGCTTGTCAGAGCAGGAATCTACCCAAGTGCTTCAAAAGCAGCTTCAAGAGCTGGATAAGAAGGAAGCCCAAATGCTGGACAGGCTCATTGAGGCAGAAAGCTCAAGCCTTGTCCGCGCCTATGAGAAGCGGGTTGAAGAAATAGACGCCCAAAAGATCATTCTAAGGGAAAAAATCGAGCGTGGGATTCAATCAAGAGGGAGTTTCCAAGAAACTTTTAGAACCTCACTCAATTTCCTCGAAAATCCGCAGAAACTCTGGGTTTCCGGCGATCTTATAGCTCAAAAAACAGTCCTAAAACTCGCTTTTGACGAAAAGCTCAGATACCGCAAAAACGAGGGGTTTAGAACCGCGCTAACCTCCCGTCCTTTCAGGTTTTTTCGGCTCTTGAGTGCCGACAACTCAATTATGGTGCTGCCGATAGGAATTGAACCTACGACCCCGTCCTTACCAAGGACGTGCTCTACCCCTGAGCTACGGCAGCACATAAGCTTTGCGGCACACCCTCAAGTAACTTTGCGAAGGGGCTTATCGCTTTCCGGTCCGTGGGCGGCACGATCCCGCAGGACATGTGTGAAAGCGGTTTTTGCCATAATCTCGGCGCTTGTGCAAGCAAAGTTATGGCCTTTTGCCACCTTACGCCGCCGAACCCGCCGGTCGCCCAAGCCGCAAGGCATAAGCCGGCCCAAAAGACAATAGTTAACAAGCGTGATACAAACGGGGGGGCCAAGCCATAGACAGGCCCCAGACAAGCTGAGGCCTCGCGATTTTAGCAAGATCAGGACCCTTATTTAGAAAAATGGTCATAAAGGAAAAAAGCGCCAAACCAATAGCCTCACCACACAAAGCACAAGGAACCGTTACATCCCGCCGCCAGGCTTAAAGTTCATCTGAACGCCCACATTTTCCCATTTCTGGTTTGCCGTTTTGGTTGTCGCAATATATTGCTGGACAGCCGCCGCCTGCAGCACTTGGCCATAATCCGTCGGCGCACGATTGGATGATGTTTTTTCCGCCATCAACAAATTGGCAAGAATGCCGGCCAAGCCGCCATCTTCTACACGGCCGCTGCGGATACCTTCATCCTGTCTTTCTTTAGGGCCCCAGAAAAGTTCGGTAATCCGCGTATCCCCAGCGGATTTCTTTTTCGCTTTTTTAACAAGGCCAGTGACCTCGTCCATTTGATCGCTCTCTCCCTCGGAATCCCATTTGACATCTTCCCAATAGACGTAAAGCAAATCCTGAATCGCGGTGGAGATAAAGGGAAGGTTTGTCAAAATATCACGGAACATATTGGCGGCAGCAACGATGGCTGTTTCCTCCATCTGGCGTACCGTTTCTTTTTGTTCGTCGCTTTGCATGCCCTTGCGCGCTTCCATCACCGGCACCATGCAATTATCCTTGAGCTTGCGGGCCCAATCCGCCGCTTCGGCGCTCCGCTCCGCTTCCATATTTTCCTTGTAGATTTCGGAAATCGTGCGAAACCGCTTCACCAAACATTCCGACCAATACCACCAATCATTAAACGGTGCGCGTTGCGAATAGCTTTGAGACATTGTCTTCCTTCTTTCTCAATCAATCCTGTTTAATACAATTAATCAACACGTCCAGCAGAGCGCAAGAACGAACCGTTTTGACGTCCCCACAAACGCGCCAATTCTTCTCGCCGCATATAGGTTGGCGCTTTGCGTGGCTTTTCGATGCGTGCGGCGCGCCCTTCGCCCGAAGCCTCACGATCCAACAAGTTTTCCAGCACGCTCGGCAAGCGACCATTTTCAGGCATGCCGCTCCCGATCCCCTCACCCGATCGCCCCTCTGGCCCACAGAATAAAATCTGTGCCAGCTTTGTGGCACAATCCCGAACCCACGCGGATTTCAACAAAAGTTGCATGTCCTGTGACCATTCGGGCAAATGCTTGAGGATTTCCATAAAAGCGGGATAGAGCTTTTCGATCAAGACTTCTTCCTTTTCCGTCGCATCAACGATATCGCCGGGAAAGGACATTTCGTATTCATCGGTCAATTCGTGCAAATACCCGTAGGCGGAAAGGGCTTGCGACATTTTTTGCTGTCGCTCCTGATCCGACATAAACACATCTTCATGAGGCGGGTGTCCATACACATGGGCAATAGTTGTTAACCGATCAACGACTACTTGTGTCCAATACATCCACTCGTCATAAGACGGTTTGGTATTTTCGCTGCTCATCAAGCACCTAATATATCAACAATTTATGTTTCTATATGTTTCTGTACGTTGTAAGTCCACAATAGACGAAGCTCTATTTTTGCGCAAGCCTAACCTTGGCAAACGAGACCATCTCGTCTAACCTCATGAATTATATGGACTGAGAAAGAAATTTGAGCTTGGCATCGGCGAGAACACAAGCAAGCATCGCCTCCCCCACCGGAACGGCGCGAATGCCAATACAGGGGTCATGGCGGCCCTTGGTGCTAATGTCGGTTTCCTGTCCGTGAATATCCACGGTCTTTTGCGGCAAGAGGATCGAGCTGGTCGGCTTAAGCGCAAAACGAACAACAATATCCTGACCCGTCGAGATGCCGCCCAGAATACCGCCGGCATGATTGGAAAGGAAGCACGGCTTATCGTTCGCATCCAGTCGCATTTCATCGCCATGATCAAATCCGGTGAGCGCCGCCGCAGCAAACCCATCGCCAATCTCCACACCCTTCACGGCATGGATCGACATGAGCGCGCGGGCAAGTTCGCTATCCAACTTATCATAACAGGGATCGCCCCATCCGGCGGGAACGCCCGTCGCCTGAAGCTCGACGACGGCCCCAACAGAATTGCCGGACTTGCGCACCTGCTCCAAAAAACCTTCCCAAAACACAGCGGCCTTGGCGTTCGGGCTAAACAAAGGATTGCGATCAACCTCGGCCCAGTTCCATTCGCTGCGATCGACAATATGCTCACCGACCTGAATGAGGGCGCCGCGTACCTTTACACCATCGCCCAAAATCTTGCGCGCCACAGCGCCTGCAGCCACGCGGCATGCCGTCTCGCGTGCAGAGGAACGCCCGCCGCCACGATAATCGCGAACACCATATTTCACGTGATAGGTGTAATCGGCATGGCCGGGACGGAACTTGTCTTTGATATCGTCATAGTCTTTGGAGCGCTGATCCGCGTTCTCGATCATCAGGCTGATGGGCGCTCCAGTCGTCATCCCTTCAAAAGTACCGGACAGGATCTTGACCTGATCCGCTTCCTGCCTTTGCGTAGTGAGTGTCGATTGGCCGGGACGACGGCGATCCAAAAAAGGCTGGATGTCGGCTTCCGTCAAGGGAATGCGCGCGGGGCACCCATCAATCACAACGCCAATCGCAGGGCCGTGGCTTTCGCCCCACGTTGTAAAACGAAAAACTGAACCAAAACTGTTACTTGCCATTATTGCCCTGATCCTTCAGCCGCGAATCCTTTGAGAAGCTCGACAACCTGTCCAGCCTGTTCAACCGCCATCATGCCGACATTATGATAGCCCGCATCAACGTAAAGAACCTCACCCGACATGCCTGTGCCCAGATCGCTAAGTAGATAAAGGGCTGTGTGGCCGACTTCAATTGTCGTGACATTACGGCGAAGCGGCGCATTAATCTCGTTCCAACGCAAGATATAGCGAAAATCTCCGATGCCGCTAGCTGCAAGCGTTTTGATGGGCCCCGCCGAAATAGCATTCACGCGGATATTCCTAGAACCCAAATCCACGGACAGATAGCGCACGCTGGCCTCAAGCGCCGCCTTGGCAACGCCCATCACGTTATAGTGCGGCATCACACGTTCGGCCCCGATATAGCTGAGCGTCAACAAGCTGCCGCCCTCGCTCATCAACGGCATGGCGCGTTGCGCAACCGCTGTGAAAGAATAGCAAGAGACATCCATGGTGTTCAGAAAATTGGCACGGGTCGTATTGACATACATGCCATCCAGCTCGCGCTTGTCAGAATAAGCGATGCCATGTACGACAAAATCGATCTTGCCCCACTTTTCTTTCAACGTGGCAAAGAGACGATCAAGGCTCGCTTCGTCCATCACATCGCACGGCTCGATAATCGTAGACCCCAAAGACTCAGCCAAAGGCTGCACGCGCTTCCTCAGCGCTTCTCCTTGATAGGTAAAGGCTATCTCAGCCCCATGTGCAGCACAAACCTGCGCAATGCCCCACGCGATGGATCGATCATTGGCCACGCCCATAATCAAACCGCGCTTGCCCACCATCATTTGTCCCGTCATTGGGTTCGTTATGCTCTGCCCTTCCATGCCAACCTCTGTTTATTCTCAATAATCAATTATGCTCAGCGAAGGGTTGGTTTTACCCTCACTTCTCGCGATGCACAAGAGGCGAAGCGCGTTGACATGATGTTGTGGTCCTTTGTCCTAGATTAAGGACCTTTTTTTGCCCTTATTCATTGTGAACATTAAACAATCCAGAGGACTATACTTCTTCTGGCCTTTTGTGTCGTGATAGGCTATCACCCCCTTCAGCGACGAGGGGGATAGATCTAATGCTCGAGACATGGGTAAACGCCTTAATAATGGGTATCGTTGAAGGGTTAACTGAATTCCTGCCCGTATCCTCAACAGGCCACCTCCTGTTAATGGATCGTCTTTTGGGGTTTCAAGGGCCACAAGGTAACGTCTTTGAAATTGTTATTCAGTTTGGCGCTATTCTGGCTGTTGTAGCGGTTTATTTCGAAAGGCTATGGAAAGTGGCCATTGGCCTGCCCACAAGCGCGGCCGCGCGTCGATTTGTTTATGCGGTTCTTCTTTCCTTCCTTCCGGCCATGGTGATTGGCTTTTTTGCACATGATTTCATCAAAAACGTCTTGTTCAATCCATGGGTTGTGGCTTGGTCACTGATCATCGGCGGCGTGGCCATTTTCTATATCGAGAAAAAAGCCCCCGTCCCCAATGTCCATGAAGTCGAAGAAATGTCGATGAAAACGGCGCTCGCCATCGGTTTTGCCCAATGTCTAGCGATGATCCCCGGCGTATCGCGTTCGGGGGCAACGATTATGGGGGCGCTCTTGCTCAAAGTAGATCGCAAGGTCGCGGCAGAGTTTTCCTTTTTTCTGGCAATCCCGACCATGGCGGCGGCGACCGCCTATGACCTGTATAAAAACTTTCACAACTTGTCCAGCGATGACGGCGTGGTGATCGGCATTGGCTTTGTGACAGCTTTCTTCTCCGCCCTTGTCGTCGTCAAAACCTTTGTCGGCTTTATCGGAAAACACGGCTTCGCGCCCTTTGCGTGGTATCGGATCGGCCTTGGCGTCGTAGCTCTTTTGCTTTTAGAGCTGGCTCCCGTTTTGCCGCATTAAAAACTATTTCAATTGTGGCAACTGATCACGACGCGTGAGGGCAACCGTAATTTCCTTGGCCTTTTCTGGATTCATTTCGGCCAAAACGGCAGCGGTGCGCGCAGGCTTCATTTTCTGGACGACGCCTAATAAAATCGGCAACTCGATTGTCTCAAAAATCTTGGCCGCCTCCTTGGGCTTCATGATTTCATAAACCTTCACGAGATTTTCAATTTGCTCCTGCTGCTGCGCACCAGCCTGTCCAAGGAGCGTTTCAATCTGCTTTTTCAGCGTTTCCATTTCCTTGACTTTTTGATCAAGGCGTTTTTCAGCCACGAGGATCAGCGCCTCGCGGCCCTCTAGCTCTTTAGCTCGCTTGTCCAGCTGCTCACGTCGTCCCATGAGTTGTTTGTAAAGGTCGCTCCCTGTTTCAATATCGTCGTCCGTACGTTTATCCTTTTTGCTCTCGGTCTTTTTTTCTTCCGTTTTTGCTTCTTCTTTTTTTACGGGTTCAGCTTGGGCCGACGCTGGTTCAACCGTTTTTTCCTCAGCGGCCTGAACGGTGCGCACCCCTGTGTAGTTTGCCCCTTCCGAAATGGTTTGCCATAAATCCCCGACACGCAGGGTAAGCGTCATCGCCGCCACGGCGATCATCGAAGGTAAAACCGTTTTTGCTGACAATCGAAATCCGGCCATCCTGTCCTACCCCAGTTTCTTAAGTACACGCAGCAATTCCTGCTCGGCAGTTGACGCCGCCTTAAATGAAAAGGGCTCAGCCTTTGGCACTGTCGCTTTCGGCGCGGACGCAGGCTCTTTTATATTTTTGGGTGATGAAGGTGTTGTTGTTTGTGGCGTCGGAGCCGCGACGGATTTGGCGCTCGTGGCACGTTGCGACAGACGATTGGCCGCCTGATCCGCACTTTCGACCAAGAACATCAGCTCATCGCGCAAGGAGTGGCTCTTTTCAATTAGCTTTTCCAGATCATCGCCACTAGACCTCGCCGTGTGTTTGAGATTCTGAACCCCCGCTTCGGCCCGCAAAACCGTTTGATTGAAATCGATCACAAAGCGCTGCATTTCCGCACGGCTCGCCCGCATTTCGGCAAGCTGACGCGTCAGACGCACGGCATAAAAGATGCCCGTGCCCAAAAGGCCGATCATCACCACATCCAGAAAAATCGCGATAAAAGACATATGGCCTCCGTTATTCCTTTGACTCTTCATTGCGCAACGAACCGCTTTCGATGCGCACAGCAATATTGCCGTTCAACGAGCCCATCCGGCCCCTAAACAAAGTAACATCCCCCGACCGCAGCGAAATGGAATCGTCCGGCCGGACATTCAACATAAAGCGCGACCCGACTTTCCAGTTCATCACCGCGCCAAGCGACACAGTTGCCTCGCCCAACACGGCCTCCATATTCATATCGGTCATCAGCAATTCGTTGCCCAAGTGAGTTTCCCAGATGGAGTCACGACCGAACTTCTCACCCATAAACATCTGAAGCAACAATTCGCGAATGGGTTCAAGCGTCGCATAGGGGATAAGGATTTCGATGCGCCCGCCGCGATCTTCCATATCGATGCGCAGCTTGGCCAGAACGGCGGCATTGGCTGGCCGCGCAATCGTGGCAAAGCGAGGATTGGTTTCCAAGCGATCAAAGCGAAACGTCACAGGCGACAACGGATCAAAAGCACCGGACACATCGGACAAAATCACGCGCACAAGTCTTTCGACCAGATTGCGCTCAATCGTTGTATAAGGACGCCCCTCGATACGCATAGCCGCCGTGCCGCGACGTCCGCCCAAAAGCACATCCACGATGGAGTAGATCATGGCGCTGTCGATCGTCATGAGCGCCGAATTGTCCCATTCCTCCGCCTTAAACACGGCTAACATAGCAGGAAGAGGGATCGAATTGAGGTAATCTCCAAAACGCACGGATGTAATCTGGTCAAGCGATACTTCAACGTTGTCCGACGTAAAATTGCGCAAGCTGGTGGACATCATGCGCACGAGGCGATCAAAGACAACCTCGAGCATCGGGAGGCGTTCATAATTGACCAGCGCGCTGTTGATAAGCGCCATGATGCCGGAGCTGTCCTGCGACAGGCCTTCACCCGAAAATCCGAGCAGAGAGTCGATTTCATTCTGACTGAGCACGCGGGTTGATCCACCGTCAGCCCCTTCGCCTTCCGCCATGGCAGCCCATTCGGCAGCCTGCCGTTCTTCTTCGCTCATCCCCTCGGCGCCGCCGCCGGTTTGCTGTTCATCTGCCATGAAACTCTGATTACTCTGAAAGGAAAGGATTTCCGAAAGATTTTACCGATTCCCAACGATAAAACAAATCCCTATGATTGTCATCCGCCAAGCGCTATTGAACCAGCATCTCCTGAAAAAGGACATCACGAACACGGATCGGCTGGACAACCTCGCTCACACGTAGCAGAAGTTCTTCTCGCAAACGAAAAAGCCCAGCCGAGCCACGCAAATCTTCGACCCGCAGCTCACGCAAATACAACTGAAACTGATCGATAATACGCGGTTTAAGCGCATCAAGCATCGTCTTGTCCTTTTCGTCGGCCAGCTCAAGACTAATGGTCAGCTTGAGATAATTGGGGCGTTTGCCATCCCCCGCCAAATTGACAAGAATATCGCCCAACGCATAAAAAACAGGAGCGTGAGCCTCTTTGTCACCATCTTCATCTACTCCCTCCTCGGCAGGCGCCTCGCTATGCGCGTCTTTTTTACCTTCAGCTGTTGCCTCGTGGCTCGCCTCACCACCAAAAACCCCTACGAAATAGAGGCCCGCGCCAACACCGCCCAGCAACAAAACACCCGCGATTGCTGCCGCAATTATCTTTTGCTTTTTGCTGAACTGCCGCTTGGGAGGATTTAGGCCGCCCTCTTCGCCACTTCCTTCTGCAGACGATTCACCGGCATCTTTCTCAAGATCCTTTTCTGGGGCGCTGGCGTCCTTTTTGTCCTCTTCAGCCACGGGCGAACTCCTCAAGAGATGATAAAGGCATTGATATTCCAATAGGAGTAGCGGAAACCCGTATGGTTAACAAGCCTGTTTTCACGACCGGGTGTCTGGGAACTTTTTCGTCGATTGAAAAGGCAAAATCTACCGTTTCTCGCTTTTTCCCTTCACGCCAAAAATGCTATCCATTTGTTTTATAAAAATTATTGTTTTGGCACGGCATATGCAAGACTCTGCAGCAGGATCGCTCGCTTTATGAGAGCCCTTCTGTTTTTTTGTTGATGGAGTGTCATTCATGCAAGGCGCAGGCCTCGTTCTCACCTCTTACCAAGATTCGCTCGCCCGCGTGATGGATGTGACCGCGAACAATATCGCGAATGTCAACACCACCGGCTAC
>JAVEZQ010000004.1:74908-95361 GCA_034002905.1 Alphaproteobacteria bacterium | reverse complement strand
TTTTTTTGTTGATGGAGTGTCATTCATGCAAGGCGCAGGCCTCGTTCTCACCTCTTACCAAGATTCGCTCGCCCGCGTGATGGATGTGACCGCGAACAATATCGCGAATGTCAACACCACCGGCTACAAGCGCGAGAATGTGGCGTTTGACACCTATCTTGTGCGTCCGGAAGCGAAACAAATCTTTAACTTCGCAATCGACACAGGCACTTATCGCGATGCCTCACAAGGCCCGACAATGGTAACCGGGGGGCCACTTGACGTTGCCGTTCAGGGCGAAGGCTATATCCCCGTCCAAACTCAAGAAGGCATTCGCTACACCCGTTCCGGCAGCTTTCAGCTGAACACCGACGGCGAACTTGTTACTGCAGCAGGCGATAAAGTTCTGGGCGATGGAAATCAGGCCATCACGCTGCCGTCCGATGCGCAAGACATCCTGATCGGCTCGGACGGGACAATCACGGCCAAGTCAGGTTCCGGCACGGGCGTCACACAGGTCGGCAAGATCAGCGTGATGAAGTTTGCAGAAGAGCAAGCGCTTGTACCCGTTGGCGACAACCTTTACACGACGGATGAAGTTCCCGAGGTTTCAACGGATAGCCGCGTTGTGCAGGGCGCCATCGAACAATCCAATGTACAGGCCGTCAAGGAAATGACGCGCATGATTGAAATCTCGCGCGCCTATCAGCGCGTGGCAAACTTACTTGAAAACGAACATGAACGCCTCAGCCGCGCATTGCAAAAGCTTGGTTCGGCGTCAGCATAAAGTTTTAGAAACAGGAGAACGAGTATGAGAGCACTAAGTATCGGCGCAACGGGCATGCAGGCCCAGCAGCTTAATGTCGAAGTTATCTCGAACAACATCGCCAACATTTCGACCACGGGCTTTAAGCGCACGCGCGCCGAGTTTCAGGACATGTTGTATGAAAATCTGCGGCGTGTTGGCTCGCCCTCGTCCGATACGGGCACGCTTCTTCCTTCGGGTCTTCAGGTCGGTCTGGGTGTCAAACCAGTGGCCACCTATCGCATCCACGAACAGGGCAACCTGACCGTCACCAACAACCAATATGACGTCGCCATCAACGGACGCGGTTTTTTACAAGTCCAAATGCCCGACGGCACAACGGCCTATACCCGTGCCGGCTCTTTGCAGCTCAACGAAACAGGGCAGCTCGTCACGCCTGATGGATTCTTGGTGTTGCCGACCATCACCGTACCGACGAACGCCTTATCGGTCACCATTAACCCCTCGGGTCAAGTCAGTGCCACAATCGATGGGCAGACAGGGGAACAAAGCCTTGGCCAGCTTCAGCTCGCCGCCTTTATTAATCCCGTCGGCCTTGAAGCTATTGGCGACAATTTGCTGAAAGAAACGGCAGCTTCCGGCTCCCCCATCACAGGCAACCCCCAATCGGCCGGCTTTGGCTCGCTGATCCAAGGGTCCGTCGAAAGCTCCAACGTCAATGTCGTGTCGGAAATTACGGGCCTGATCACCGCGCAACGTGCCTATGAAATGAACTCACGCGTTATCAAAACAGCCGACGATATGCTCACCACTGTCAGCCAGCTGAGGTAATATAGATGAAAAAAGTCATCGCGCTCCTTCTCCTTTCGATGCTTTGGACGACTTCGGCACAGGCTGGTGCCCTTGTCGTCCTGAAGCCCGTTACCGAGGTCAAAGGCACAGCCATTCGTCTAAGCGACGTGTTCGATGGCGTTCCGGCCAACATCGATCGGGACATCGCTTTGGCTCCCGATCCTGGCAAAAGCGTGACCTATGATGTGCGCATTCTTACCCGCCTTGCGCAGCAATATCGTCTCGATTGGCAAGCACAAAGCGCCATGGATCGATCGGAAATCTCGCGAGCCGCCAATTACGTCACGCTTGATATGGCTCGTGATGCGATTAAGGACAAGCTGGTCGCCGCCGGAATGGATGCAAGCGCCCAAAACGAGATCCTGCTTGATAATCGCAGCTTGTCCATTGCCTTGCCGGTCGATCAAGCGCCCACCTTTGACCTGACAAACTTTTCCTATGACCAGCAAAGCAAGCGCTTTCGGACAGACCTTGTTGTGGCCAAGAGCCCCATGCCCGTAAAGCAAAGCCTGACCGGTCGCGTTGTTGTCAAACGGCAAGTCCCCGTTTTGTCCAAGCGCTTGTCCAGCGGCACTATTGTCTCCTCCAACGATCTGGAATGGATCACCGTCAACGAAGATCAATTGGGCAGCGATGTTCTGTTGCAAGCGGAAAATATTATCGGACAAGAACTTCGCCGTGATCAGGGTTCAGGGCTTTTGCTGCGCGCACGCGATCTGGCCCAGCCCCGACTTGTTTTGCGCGGCTCGATCGTAACCATGAAAGTTCATACGCCGTTGATGCAAATCACTGTGCAGGGGCGTGCGCTGCAGGATGGGGTGAAGGGCGAAACAGTTCGTGTGAAGAACCTTCAAAGTAACCGCATCATCGAAGGACAGGTTGAATCCAACGGCACCGTTGCCGTCAGGGTTGATACGCTTGGCAACCTTGCCTCGGCCGAATAGAAAGAGTATCGATAAAGACCCGTAGATCAAGGACGCTTAATGTTACCATCGCCTTTCCTCCGCTCAACATCGATTCTCGTCGCGCTAGCACTTCTGTCTGGCTGTAACACTCTTTCGCGTCTTGACGAAATTGGCGGTGCGCCAAAGCTTGCCGCCGTTCAAGATCCTTCGCCCATTCCCGGCAGAGCCCCTGTTCATATGCCGATGCCCGCACCAGAAGTCGGTGAACGGCAACCCAATTCCTTGTGGCGCACGGGATCACGCGCCTTTTTCCGTGACCAGCGCGCGGGACGCGTAGGCGATATTTTGACGGTAATCATCAGCATTGATGAAAAAGCCGAGATATCCAACGAAACAAAGCGTTCGCGCAACAATTCCGAAGATGCCAACATTACGAACCTGTTCGGCGTTGAATCCCAGCTAACCAAGGTTCTGCCCGAAGCCCTGTCGCCTGAAAACCTCGTTGCGACCGGCAGCAACCTGTCCAATGCGGGCAAAGGCACAGTGGACCGCTCCGAGAAAATCAATTTGCGCGTCGCCGCCACGATCACGCAGGTTTTGCCCAACGGCAATCTTGTTCTCGCGGGCCGCCAGCAAATTAACGTGAATTATGATCTGCGCGAATTGCTTATCACCGGCGTCATCCGCCCAGAAGATATCAGCGCCGAAAACACCGTCAGCTATGACCAAATTGCCGAAGCCCGCATCTCTTATGGCGGTCGCGGCCAGCTCCATGACGTCCAGCAACCACGCTATGGCAGTCAAGTGCTTGATGTCATTATGCCGTTCTAACAATTGAGCTTTCGCATGCGGGGGATTTGCTTTATAAAAGCCTTGTGGGCATCATGACGCGCATAACCCCCGTATTTTAAAGTGAAAGAAAGAGAATGAGTGAACAAGACAAGGCAAAGCACGAGGTTCTTTTGGGCCTTGGGGGAAATATTGGGGACAGACTTTCCTTTCTTCGTGCCGCCGTCGTCGCACTAGCCCCCTTTGTCGAGATCACGGAAACATCGGGCGTCTATGAAACCATCGATGTCTGTCCGACCGACCAACCCCTTTTCCTCAACGCCGCCGTGCGCGGATGGACAAGGCTTGACCCCTTGGGGTTGCTCTACACTGTTAAAGATCTTGAGATTGAGTTGGGGCGCAAACCAACCTTTCGCTTCGGACCGCGCACAATCGATATCGATATTCTTTTTTACGATGATATCGTCCTTCACACGCTTGATCTTTCTATTCCCCATCCGGGGGTGCAGGAACGCCTGTTTGTTCTAAGGCCCCTTATGGATATCGCGCCGGAATGGGTCCATCCCGTCTTAAAGAAAAATGTGGAAACACTGTATAGTGAACTACCGCAAGGCGGCGTTTCGCGGCGTCAAGGCAATCTGTGCGAAAGAGCTTCTTTATAAACTTATATCACGCCTTTCAAGGCGGCGATAAGAGGGCCATCGGCAGGCGGCATCGCATAGTTTTCAAGTTCGTTCTGTGCAGCCCAGACAACCGCTTGTCCTTCTTGCGGGATTAAAATGCCGCGCCAATTCCAGCACACATAAAGCGGCATAAACAAATGGAACCGTTCATACACATGTGAAGCAAAGGTGAGCGGTGTTAAATCCGTCGGCGACAAGTCAAGCGCCAGCTCCTCCTTAATCTCGCGACAGAGGGCTTCTTCCGGTGTTTCGTCCTGATGAACTTTGCCGCCCGGAAACTCCCACAAACCAGCCATATCCTTACCCGCCGGACGCTGCGCCAAAAGAACGCGATGGTCTTGATCCACCAACGCAACAGCAACCACAAAAAGAATGGGCTTGGTCACGGCGCGCCCTCTTTTGCCAAGAACTCTTCCTTTTCCAACTCCCAATAGGTTGGCTCTTTGGATCCGCGCTGTGGCGGCTCAAGCGGCACCTTCTGGCCATAACAGATAAAACCAATCCGCATCAACACGCGCTGGGACGCATAATTGTCCGTGTCCGTTGTTGCCACTAATAGATTGAAGGGCCGCGTGTCAAACACATACCTCAACAAGGGAGGCATCGCCTCGGCCAAATAGCCCTCGTGCCAATGGGGCAGCCCAAGCCAATAACCGACTTCAGCCACATTTTTACGGATCGCAAAGGTGTGCTCATCATGAACACCTATTCCGCCAAGAAGCTTATCCGACTCCTTATCCGCAATAACAAAAAACTCAGGAGCATTTGCTTCATACGTTTTCTGCATTCGCACAAGAAAACCGCGCGCATCCTTTTCAAAAAAAGGCCAAGGCGGTGTGCCCAGCGGCCCCGTCACAGCCCACGTGGAGAGATAATCAGTGACATCGCGGCAATCTCGCTCTTCATAAGTGCGAATGCGCAAACGCTCGGTTTCAAAAAAAAGCATCAATCCAATTTCTTTTCTTTAGGCGCTTTTGGTGATTTGCAGGAAAACATCTTCCAGATCCGTTTCCTGCGTCACAATATCCATCACGTTAAGCCCGTTGACCTGAACACTCAGCAGCATCTGGCCCAAAGACATTTTGGTCGGGCGAGAGGGAAGCTTAAGCTTGCGTTTGCCCTCCAGCACCCAGCCATGGGGCCGCAGATTTGGCGGGACATCGTTTAAATCGCGATCCACAGTCACGACAAAGCTCTTGTTATCCAGACGCTGCAAAAGATTCTCCATCGTGTCGTTTGCCACAATCTTCCCCATATGAAGGATTGCGATTTGATCGCAAAGCGCCTGAGCTTCTTCCAAATAATGTGTGGTCAGCAAAATTGTTGTGCCCGTTTTGCGCAGCTTTTGGATTTGTTCCCACAGCGTATGGCGTAAATCAACATCGACGCCTGCCGTCGGTTCATCCAAAACAAGCACAGGCGGACGATGCACCATCGACTTGGCAACCATCAAACGCCGACGCATGCCGCCGGACAGATTGCGCGTCGAGACATCGGCAACATCGGCAAGCTCCAGCATATCCAGCAACTCATCGGTTATGCGCTCGCGGCGCGGCACGCCATAAAGCCCCGCCTGACTATCCAGCAATTCACGCGCCGTAAAAAAAGGATCAAAGTTAAGTTCCTGCGGTACGATACCGATAGCCCGTGCGGCACGGCGCGGCTGTTCCTCCAAATCAATATCCCATATCCGCACATCGCCGCTGGATTTCACAACGACATTGGCCAGAATATTGATCAGGGTTGATTTACCCGCCCCATTCGGCCCCAAAAGACCAAACAAACTCCCGCGCGGGACGACAAGATCAACATCATCCAACGCCATCAGCTCCGGTCGTCGCTTGGTCGCCGGATAAGCCTTGCACAATTTGCGTATTTCAATCGCGTTATCGGGCAGAACTGGCTCTTCGGCCTCAGCTGGGAGCTCTCGTTTGAACATAGACAAAACCGCCTGAAAATGTGTTACCCTTCATCTATATACCCAAAACGGGCCCGCATGAAAGACCCCTGATGACAAAAAAGACTGATCTCACCGCCGACGACAAAATTCTCTATCTTATTGATGGATCGGGCTATATTTTCCGCGCTTATCACGCCCTTCCCCCCATGACACGGCGCGACGGTACGCCTATCAACGCCGTTTACGGTTTTTGTGCCATGTTACAAAAGCTTTTGATGGATTTGGGCGCCTATCATATCGCCGTTATCTTTGATGCAGCCCGCAAAACATTCCGCAACGAAATTTATTCGGACTACAAGGCGCATCGCCCTGAACCGCCTGAAGATCTGATCCCACAGTTCCCCCTGATCCGACAGGCAACCAAGGCTTTTGGCATTCCGGCGCTGGAGCTGCCCAATTATGAAGCCGACGATCTGATTGCCGCCTATGCCCGTGAAGGAGTTGAGCAAGGGTTTAATGTGCGCGTTGTGTCCGCCGACAAGGATTTGATGCAGCTTGTCCGCCCGCGTGTCGAACTGTACGACCCGATGAAGAATATCCCCATTGGCGAAGCAGAGGTCTTGGCCAAGTTTGGCGTTACACCAGACAAGGTTGTGGATGTGCAGGCTTTAGCGGGAGATAGTAGCGACAACGTCCCCGGCGTACCCGGCATCGGGATCAAAACAGCGGCCGAGCTAATCAACGAATATGGATCGCTTGAAACACTTCTTGATCGCGCATCGGAAATCAAACAGCCCAAACGACGCGAAAAGCTGATCGAAAATGCCGAGCTGGCGCGCATCTCGAAACAACTCGTGACCCTTGATGATCACGCGCCCCTTCCAGCCGCAATCGAAACACTCGTTCGCCGCGCTAACCATAATGAAGAACTTCTGGCCTTTTTGCAGGAGCAAGAGTTCAAATCCCTCCTCACCCGTTTCCAGAAGAATGGCGAAATCCCCGCCGAAACGCCCAAGCTTCCCAGTATGAAACCTGTCGCCGAGACAACGCGCCAGCCAACCATTATCGAAAACACGCCACAGCTCGACGACACGATAGCTTGCGCCTATGAACTGATCCAAGACGCACAAGCCTTACAACGCTGGGTGACGGCGGCCCTTGATCAAGGTTATGTCGCCATCGATACAGAAACGGATTCCCTAACACCCAGCCGTGCCAAGCTGATCGGCGCTTCACTCGCGCTCACGCCCGGCAAGGCTTGTTATATTCCGCTGGGACACATCGATCCCGACACCGCGCCTGCGGATGATGGTGGCTTCGTTTTTGCCGCCCCCAAAGCGCCCCCCCAGATGAAACTGTCCGATTTTATCAGTATCCTGAAGCCGCTTTTGGCCGATCCGTCCGTGATCAAGATCGCACATAATATGAAGTATGATTGGCAGGTGCTCGCGCAGCACGGCCTTTCCATCGCCAATTATGACGACACGATGCTGATGTCCTATGTGCTGGGCGCGGGGGCACATGGCCATGGCCTCGACGAGCTGGCAGAGCGCCACTTTCAACACAAGATGATCGCCTATGACGAGGTGACCAAGGTTGGCCGCCAGCGTATTACCTTTGATCGCGTACCTCTTGAGCAAGCCTTGGCCTATGCCGCAGAAGATGCCGATTTTACCCTGCGCCTGTGGCTGACCCTCAAACCCCAACTGGTGCGCGAACATTTAATGCACGTCTATGAGCGGATCGAACGCCCGCTCGTCAGCGTCGTCGCGGCAATGGAACAAAAGGGCGTGCTCGTCGATCCAGTTGTCCTGCGCACACAAAGCCAGAATCTTGCCGTTCGTCTGCAAAAACGGGAAGAAGAGATTTATAAACTGGCAGGACATTCATTTAACGTCGCGTCGCCCAAGCAGCTCGCAGAAGTCTTGTTTAATGAAATGGGTCTGCCGACAAGTGCGAAGGGCAAAAGCGGCGCGCCATCAACCAGCGTTGATGTACTAGAACCGCTGGCTGAACAGGGCCACGAGATCGTTGCGAAAGTATTGGACTGGCGCGGCCTATCCAAACTGAAAAGCACCTATACCGACGCACTACCCGAACAGATCAACCCCAAGACGGGGCGCATCCACACATCCTTCTCTTTAATAGGCGCGGCGACAGGGCGCCTTTCCTCCACCGACCCGAACCTGCAAAATATTCCCATCCGCACCGAGGAAGGGCGCGCTATTCGCCAAGCTTTCATCGCTAAAGAAGGGTGCGAGTTGCTCTCCGTCGATTATTCGCAGATCGAGCTTCGCCTCGCCGCCGAAGCTGCTGGGATTTCTGCCTTGATCGGGGCCTTTGCCGAAGGCGATGACATCCACGCCCTCACCGCGTCGCAGGTTTTTAACATTCCGATGAAAGACATGACGCCAGAGAAACGACGCCTCGCCAAGGCGATCAATTTCGGCATCATCTATGGCATCAGCGGTTTTGGCCTTGCCAAACAATTGGGCTGCACACCCGGCGAAGCCAATCAATTCATCACCGCCTATCTGGATCGCTTTCACGAGCTGCGCGACTGGATGGAGGCCACAAAAACCTTTGCCCGCGCTCATGGCTATGTCGAAACGCTCTTTGGCCGCCGCATTCATATCCAAGGCATCAACGACAAGAACCACGCCCGCCGCAGCGGCGCTGAACGGCAAGCCATCAACGCCCCATTACAGGGAACAGCCGCCGATATCATGAAGCGCGCCATGATCCGCATCCCGCCCGCGCTCCACGACAACAAGCTGAGCGCCGATTTGTTATTACAGGTTCATGACGAGCTGATCTTTGAAGTGCCCCTAAATGAACTTGAAGCAACGGCGACTCTTGTACGCTCGATCATGGAGGCGGCACCCAAGCCCGTCCTGACCCTGCGCGTCCCCTTGATCGCCGAGGCAGGCCATGCCCCTAATTGGGCCAAGGCACACTAAAGGGGCTTTATGGTTAAGGTTTTTAATTCTATTCTAGCATTAAGCATTCCATAGAGGCTCTCTGATAGGCTTTTATGCCCCACCCTGCTTTGCCTTAGGAAAAGACCGAAAGGCTGCTCAGCGGCCTTCTCTGGCGCAGGAAAGGGCCATCTAGAAGGGGGCAGGCCCCCTGAATGCGCCCGCCTTATCTAAAAGGGGGTTGATTCAGCACCTTTTAACCTTCTTTGCGTATAGCTGGTCTGGAGTTTCTTGCACACAGCTTCCTCTTCCCCCATACTAACGGAAACGGTGCGCAAAAGGCCAAGCCCCGTCACCTTTTATTGTTTAAGGGTTTTGTTCGTGAATATCGGTCTTGTTGTCAACGCGCGCGGTAAACTTTGTCTCGTTCATGACGAACACTTTGAGGCAACACCGCTATGGGTTGGCTACCACGTTGACAAGAAACAGATCGAAATTATTTTCGATACGGGCCGCACCTATCCCATCGAATGGGAAGCCACCGAAGAACTTCACCCCTATTTGATGAACGCGAAAAAAATCCTAATCATCCGCATGGAAGATCGCAAACCCGTGGAAGGGTATGACACCAGCTTTTTGCGCATCAAAAACGGGCGCACCGTAGAAGATTAAAGATAAAGGACACCGAATGGTCGATCCCACCAACGAAGATAACGACATCACCCCCCGCGATGGCGAAAAAGACGGGGAAACGGGCAAAGGCAAAAAAGGCAAAGGCGACCTTGGCACCATGGAGCGTGGTGAGGTTCAGGTTGGTGAAGGCTTCTATGCCACCATGTTTGCCTTTGGCGCGTCGGTCAACCAGATCCGCGAGATTTTGGCGAACTGGCGTCACCTGCGCGGTCAAAGCCTTTCGCGTGCCTTGACGGATTTCGCCCGGCGCATGACTCGCGCCACACCGCATATAGAAGTCGAAATTGCTCGTGGCAAGGATTTCGGGCTGATCCACAATTTTGTGCAAACGCTCAAATCCCTTCGCAAATCGCCCGAGCAAAAACAAGCACTTGAAAATCGCAACCATCCCGGGCAAAACGGGCCGAGCCCTTAAGCGGAAACGCGCGAGCCCGAGATTCCTGATCGAAGGCAAGGCCCGGCTTCCGCCGCGTTCTTGCCTTTTCTTCTTTATTTCAGAGAGAACCCCCTCTTCATGCTTACAACCCGTGCACCGGCCAAAATCAATCTTTATCTTCACATCACAGGATTGCGGCAGGACGGCTATCACTATCTTGACTCGCTCGTTGCCTTTACGAATATCGGCGACACGCTGTCCCTTGAGGAACAGGACGGATTCGATTTTGCGATCGTCGGGCCGATGGCCGAAGAGCTTGCCTCCTTTGACCCCGAAAGCAATCTAGTTGTCCGTGCTGCTCACATTCTGGCCCGCACATTGGAAAAACCGCTCAATCTCAAACTCACCTTAACCAAGCAGTTGCCGATCGCCTCCGGCATTGGGGGCGGATCAACAGATGCCGCAGCAGCGCTACGCCTGCTGGCTGCACATTGGCGACTTTCTCTTTCTTCCCCCATGCTCCGGGAAATTGCCGCGACCCTCGGTCAGGACGTGCCATGCTGCCTGTCCGCAGAAACCTGTTACTTCCGGGATATCGGCGACCAGACCGATCCCGGCCCCGATTTGCCTCTTACACATATAGTTATGGCCAATCCGAACATCGCGGTTCCTACGCCCTCTGTTTACAAGGCGCGCAAAGGCGCTTTCTCGCCGATCAGCCGTCTGGATGTATTCCCCGAAACGCCGGAAGCGTTGGCTCAAGAACTTGCAACGCGCCACAATGATCTGACAGAGGCCGCGATCAGCCTGTGCCCCACCATACGGGACGTCATTGATCAAATCGCGGCACAACCGGGCTGCTTGCTGAGCCGTATGTCAGGCAGCGGCGCAACCTGTTTCGGATTGTTTGCCGATCGCGGCGACGCCAAAAGCGCCGCAGCGGCCTTGATGAAAGACCATGGAGACTGGTGGGTTGTTCCGGCTTTTATCCCAACCGACTCCAACCTTCCTTTGTCGTAATGAAATAATAGTGCGTAATGGCCGCTTCCTGTCTAACAATATTTCCCTTTTGATTTGTGGCCTTTGTGGGGGCACTTCTTGCTTTTATGTTTTATGTCAGTGCGTTATACTTGATACAGCCATAAACCCTTCATGAATACACCAGAAATTCTCGATGAAAGTTCTTGATGGGCGATTGACAGCCCCCCGTCAAGGAGATCATCCTGCTCTTCGCTTCGTGGGGTCATCCTCTTCTTCTCGACCCAACGATGCAGCGGTCTTACGACCATCGCTTCAACAACCATCGGGATTCCCTTTGTTGCATCTTCGCCTTGGCTCCGTTCACGCCTCTTCCCTTCAAAATCGCCAGACGACCTCTCTGCTCCTCACGGGCTTGCTTGTGTTTGGAATTGGAACAACTGGACACCACTATCTGCCGAGCCTGTCTGGAACCGCGACAAATTTTGTTTCAATGGCTACGCCGGTTGTCGAAGAGCTGGTTGATTCTGCACCCGTTCAAGCAGTAACAGAAACCGCCGCTGAAGTTCAGGAAATGGCCGAAGCAGCCGTTGCGCCGAAACCTGAAGCCGTGACACGAGTTGTCGAGCTGGATCAGGGGCGCACCTTTATGCGCCTTCTTATGGATGCCGCAATCCCCAGCGACGAAGCCGTTGCCGCTTCCGATGCTTTGACCAAAATTTACGATCACCGCAAGTTAAAGGCCGGACAAGAAGTCACCCTGAACATCACTCGCACGGGCGAGCAATATTCTTTGACCTCTTTGACTTTTGAGCCAAACTCGACACAAGAAATCTCTATCGCCCGCGCCGTTGACGGCAGCTATAAAGGCGAGCTGAAAAACACCCCGATCGAACGCAAGCGTATTGCTGTGCGCGGTGAAATTCGCAACTCGCTTTATGCCGCTGGCGAGCGCGAGGGCGTGCCTCGCGCCATCATGGCCAACATCATACGCGCCTATGCACACGAAATCGACTTTCAGCGCGACATCCATCGCGGCGACAAATTTGAGGTTCTTTATGATCAACCGACAGCGCGCAATGGCAATCCGGTTGGTCAAGGCGTCATTATCTATGCCGCCTTGATCATTGACGGCAAACCGCGCCCCCTCTATCGCGTCACCTTTGGCGATGGGGCTGTCGACTACTTTAATGAAAAGGGACAAAGCGTTAAGCGCTCGCTGCTCCGCACGCCATTGGAAAGTGCGCGCGTTACCTCCTCCTTTGGCATGCGGCGCCATCCGCTGCTGGGCTATTCAAAGATGCATAAAGGCGTTGATTTCGGCGCCCCAACCGGCACGCCGATTTATGCCGCCGGTTCGGGAGTCATCAAGATGGCGCAATGGCATGGCGGTTATGGTCGCTTTGTAAAGATTCAGCACAATGGCCGCACGGCAACTGCCTATGGCCATATGAGCCGTATCGCCCGCGGCATTGCGCCAGGCACGCGCGTCAAACAGGGTGACGTGATCGGCTTTGTCGGAAACACGGGCCGTTCGACGGGCCCACATCTGCATTACGAGGTTGTCGTTGACAACAAACAGGTCAACCCACTGACCGTCAGCATGCCGACGGGGCGCACCCTCAGCGGCAAGACTCTGGCCCAGTTTAAGAACGGCCAGAGCAAAATCCGCGGCGAGTTCTCCACCCTTCTGAAACAGCGGGAAGAACAGCGGCAGGCCAAAGGGCCCTCGCCGATCGACGAAAAAGACGACGCCCCAACCAACAGTTAAGGTTCGTGCGCCGCCCTCTTTCTTGGTTTAAAGATCGGCTATTTTATCTTACCGTGCGAGACGATCCAGTGGTGTAGGCTTTTGTGCAATCAGACGCCCAGCAGCCCGAATATCCGGTGCAGCAAAACGATAGCACGTATATTCGTCACGCATCGCCTCAACCTCTGGCGCAACGACAGCTCCATTATAGAGTTGCTCCCCATTGACGGCCAACATTTCCGCCCATTTCGGTTGGGCCGTATTGACGAACTGCTCATCACGAACAACACGAATGGCAGCGCCGGAACAATCATACCCTTGCGCAACAATCTTTAAAAAAGTTGTGTTATTCAAATCGGGTGTTTCCAATATTTCAAACTGCTTATCCCGCAGATTTTTTGGCATCACGACCGAATTGATGGTGTTTATCTTTGTCCAACCCGCCTCACCAAACAGCAAAGGCCCGATTTCTTGCGTGGTTGTATAAAGCTCCCCGGCAACGGTCCAAGGGAAAGGAGCTCCCTCTTCTTTGTTGCGCAAACAAGCGCCACGAATGGCATTCACCTCTGGTGTCGAAAAGGGGTCATTATCACTGCGCGTATCATATGCCTTGACATAAACCTGCCCCTTGCACACCACAACAACCGTTGGGGCCACAGCTTCTTTCAGAATTTGTTGAACCGCTTCAGGAACAGAATCCAGCCCCACGCGCTTGTGCTGGATCAGGTTGTTTCTGTCCTCTGGCTTTAGCGAAAAATAGATCATCGCATCGGCATATTGCGCGTCATAAAACTGGGCAATTTTAAATGTGTCGTCATAGGTTGCCCCATAAAGCACGAGGAACGAATTGCGAGCTAATAAACCCCGCTCTACGAGCTGACGCGCCATAATTTCCTGTTTGGCGTGACAGGTCGTACAGGATTGTCCCGACGAAACCGCAACAACCATGGGAGAGATCCCCCGATGCTTCAAATCGGTAAGACGCGTTGCCAGCAGCTGATAATGATCCGGCTGCATCGACTGATCCTCGGCATGACGGCTTGCGATGCCGCTGCCGATTACATTGTTGCCACGCGGCCGACCAACAACTTCAACTTTGTCGCCATTATAGACGATGGCCATCAGCGCCCCAAAGGGGCCGCCACGGCAAAATCGGCCTGCGATCGGATTCCCGCTTTCATCCAGAGTGGACTTTCTATCGTTGTCGTGGGTTACATTGTGACGGGCAACTTGGTCTGTTTCCCGCAGCAGATGACACAGTTTGTGAATGGCCTCGTCAGAAAGCTTGGGATAGGCGAGCGCTTTAGTCATTAAAACTTCCTTCTAGAAATATATTATAAATCAATGCACTAGTGCTGCTCCGCAACAAAATAGCCTTTGCGCGTGGCTAACGTCAATTTAAATATAGTTTCACAGCGCAAGCCTTTGCCTTTCTGTGGTGTGGCTTGGTAAAAAACGGGTGCGTCGGACACAAAAGGCCGTTATAGTTTGCTCGTCATTTTCAATGCGTTGACAAGCTTGTTCCCGTGATCAAAACCCTTCATCTTTATCTGGCTTATAACATCCTGATCGCCTTCCTTTTTTCCTCCTTGGCGGTCAGCTTTGTCGTACTGTTCACGCAGTCTTTTCGCCTGTTATCTTTTGTCATCGACAATTCCGGCACCATGGTCGCCTTTTTCCAGCTTATGGGCCTCATGATCCCGACCTTTTTGCCGCTGATCCTGCCCATTAGCTTCGGCGTCGCCGTCCTGTTCATCTATCACAAGTTCGCGGTGGACAGCGAACTTGTCGTTATGCGCTCGGCGGGCTTTAGCCCCCTGCGTCTTGCGATGCCCGCCATTGTGCTGAGCCTCCTTCTTATCATTGGTGGCGGCCTACTCACCATGTGGGCGACGCCTGCCGCCAACCGTGCGCTTGTCTCACTCCAATACAAGGTCCGTGACAGCTATTCCGCCGTTATGTTGAGGCCCGGAACCTTTAACGATCTGGACGAAGGACTCACAATCTATACGCAAAAACGGGGATCGGGCGGACATCTAGAAAATATTCTGGTGCATGATGTACGCACACCTCAAAAACCCGTGACCATCATGGCCAAAACAGGCCAATTCTCAATCGAAAAGGGCGCCCCTCAAATCGTCGTTTTTAATGGCCGCCGCCAAGAGGTCGATGTACAAAGCGGTCGCTTGCAAGAGCTAGAATTTGGGCGCTATGTCCTCGATCTTCACCTTTTAAAAAATGAAAAAGTCGATCGCCAGCCCGATCCGCGTGAATTGCCCATGACCTCCTTATGGAAGGATCAGGGGAAAGCGTCTCTGACCGCTGCGCGGCAGGGACGCATGCGTGCCGAACTCCATCAACGACTGGCAGGGCCTTTTCTCTCTCTTTCCTTTGCCCTGATTGGCGCGACGGTTATTCTTATTGGCAGCTTTAACAGAAAAGGGATGACCCGTCGCGTTTTGCTTGCCGCCGTGTTTATTGTCGTGACACAGGCCGCTATGATCGGCCTTGTGACCGAAATCAACAAATCGCCTTTATTTATACCCATTCTCTATACCGTGGCGCTTCTGCCTGTGCCGATTTGTCTTTACCTTTTGTCACGACCCACACTCTTTATGTTCCGTCGGATGGAGCGCACATGATCAAAGGATGGACTCTTTCCGCTTATCTTGGGAAGCAATATTTTTTTTGGTTTCTCGTTTTCTTTTTCGGGCTGACAGGGATTATCTATTTATTTGAAGTCGCCGAATTGATGCGCCGTTCCGCAGATTTAACGGCAACGACCTTTCCCGTCGTCTTGCGGATGGGTGCCTATAAGCTACCTGACACCATCGAAAAGATATTGCCCTTTGTCGTTCTTTTTTCCGGCATGTTTTCTTTTTGGCGCCTGACAAGGAGCCAAGAGCTGATTGTTGCGCGTGCCGCAGGGATTTCTGCATGGCAGTTCCTTGCCCCCGCACTGCTTGTCACCTTACTATTTGGCGGCTTTAACATCATGTTTATTAATCCCATCGGGACAAACATGATTACCCGTTATGAAGAAATGGAAGCCAAATATCTTAAAAACGCACCGGCGCTGGAGCTCACAGGTGCGGGCCTGTGGTTGCGACAGGAAAAAGGGAACGAACGCTACCTTCTGCACGCCGACCAAGTTGATTTAAACCCACTAACCCTCCATCCGCTTATCCTCTTTATCTATGATCGCGAGGGCGAATATCGCGGACGCATCGATGCGCCGGCCGCAACCCTGCAAGGCCATACGTGGGTTATTACAAACGCTTGGTATAACGCCAAGGGTGAGCTTCCGGTTTTCAAAGAGCGTTTTGAGCTGGAGACATCGGTCACACTGGAAAAAATTCAAGAGAGCATGGCGGCTCCAAATACGATATCCCTGTGGAAGCTGCCAAGCTTCATTCGCGTCCTGAAAAGCATCGGATTACCCGCCACGCGACACGAATTGCAGCTTCAAACGCTTCTGGCCGAGCCGATTTTACTTTGCGCCATGATCTTTTTTGCGGCAGCCTTTTCCTTACGCCTGAACCGCCGGGGCGGTATTCTTAACGCCATGATGTCGGGAATTCTGGTCGGCAGCCTTGTTTTTTCCTGTAATAATGTCGTGATGGCGTTAGGATCAAACCAGACTTTGCCTGTCTTTCTCGCTGCTTGGGCGATTCCTCTGGCAGCGCTCATCACAGGACAAGCGACTTTACTTTACCTTGAAGATGGCTAAAGGTAGAAAAGGAATGGGCCTTTCGGGCTTTTGCTCTCTTTGCTCAGAATAGAAGGTGATACGCATGCGTCAGCTTATGATTTCGGTATCTTTTTTGGCCCTCCTTTTACCTGCGACGGCCATGGCACAACGCGTCAACCAAATGCCGCCCAAGGATCCGTCAAGCTTTAGCCGCCTGATGAAGGCCCATCCGGCCCAGCCCTCTGCCCCCACCGCATCAAACGAAGCCCAGACACTGCCTCCCGACCCCGCCGCAGAGACGCAAGCGATGGCCCCTTTAATGTCGAACGGCATTGTCGCCGTTGTCAATGATGCCGTGATTTCTACGAGCGACTTGCGCGCACGTCTTGGTCTGGCCCTTCTTTCCTCCGGCATGCCGGCAACGCCAGAAATTCAAAAGAAGCTGATGCCCCAAGTTCTGCGTGCACTCATTGACGAACAGCTCCAGCTTCAAGAGGGCAAGAAAAACGGCATTTCGGTTTCTCACGAAGAGATTCTGAAAGCCATGGAGAAAATCGCCAACGATAACAAAATCCCCGGCGGCAATATCATCACCTTTCTGGAGTCTCACGGCGTGCCGCCCTCAACCCTGCAGTCCCAGATTAAGTCGGCAATCACATGGAACAAACTCGTTATGCGGGAGCTTCGCCCACGCGTAGATGTCGGCGATGACGAGATCGAAAATGTAATCCAACGACTGCGCAGCAATGAAGGCAAAGATGAATATGCTGTGAGCGAAATCTTCCTGTCTGTTGACAAGCCCGAAGATGAAAATGCTGTTCGCGATTTAGCCTCGAAACTTGCCGAGCAAATTCGAGGCGGGGCTTCGTTTGGCGCGTTGGCGAGGCAGTTTTCGCAAGGCCTTGGGGCCTCCTCCGGCGGCGATTTAGGCTGGATTCAGCTTGGCCAGCTCACACCGGAAATCGATGAAGCCCTTCAGCGCCTGTCTGTCAAAGACATCTCGAGCCCTGTTCGTGATTCGAACGGTTATCACATTCTGGGGCTGCGCGAAAAACGCACGATTGCCCTGACGGCCGGAAAAGAAACAAAAGTCAAACTCCAACAAGCTTTCCGCCCCTTTACCGCCAACGCTAAAAAAGAAGCCCTTTTGGCCGAAGCCGCACAAATCAAAGACTCCGTTCAGGGCTGCGACGATCTGGAGGGCAGGCTTTTGCGCTTTTATCCTTTGTGGCAATGGCAGGATTTGGGCGAAGTCCAGTTGAGCGAGGCGCCAGAATGGCTCCGCGACAAAGCGGCCCATATCCCGACAGGCCAAGCCAGCGATCCCATGGCCACTGAACGCGGGGCTTTGATCTTGTTTGTCTGCGAACGTAACGCTCCAGAAGCGATTAATCGAGATGCCATTCGCAGCATGATCGGCACAGAAAAGATGGAAGTGCTTGCCCGCCGCAAGCAACGCGATTTAAGGCGAGACGCCTATATCGACATTCGCCTCAAATAGGCACACACATGCCCACCCTGCCCCCGCTTCGCGAAATTATCGCGCGTCACAGTCTTCGTGCGCAAAAAACGCTGGGCCAGCATTTCTTGCTGGACAGCAATTTAACCCAGAAAATCGTGCGCCAAGCGGGTCCTTTATCGGGTGTTAACGTCGTTGAAATCGGGCCCGGCCCCGGCGGTCTAACCCGCGCTATTCTTGATAGCGATGCGGCCACACTGACCGCTATAGAGATGGATGCAAGATGCCTGCCCGCGCTTGAAGAGCTACGCGATGCTTACTCATCAGGTCGCTTCGTTATAATCCACGGCGACGGTCTTAAGATCGATTTGACTGCCATCACCTCCGCACCGCGCGCCATAATTGCAAACCTACCCTATAATGTCGGCACACAAATGCTTATCAACTGGCTGCGGCACATCGACGCGTACAAAAGCCTGACCCTCATGTTTCAGGCCGAAGTCGTCGATCGGCTGGTTGCGCAACCCAAAAGCAAAGCCTATGGACGCCTTTCCGTCCTGACCCAATTCTGCTGCGAGGCCAAGTGCGTTTTAAAAGTTCCGGCGCGTGCTTTTACCCCACCGCCCAAGGTGGATTCAGCCGTTGTCCTTCTAACGCCTCGCCTTGACCGTCCCGCCGATATCGAGCTACCGGCCTTAGAGCTTGTGACCCATCATGCCTTTGGACAAAGACGCAAGATGCTGCGCGCCAGTTTGCGCCCGCTTGGAGGAGAAGAACTTCTTGGAAAAGCAGGCCTTGATCCTTCGTTGCGCGCCGAGGACTTGCCCTTGTCTGCCTATGAAACACTGGCACGCCTTGTACAAAACAAAAACGCTTAAGCGCCAGACTGCAGCCCTTTGACAAAATCGGAAAGACCAACAAGGCGTCGGCGCTTTAAACGCTCACTCTGCAAAATCGCACGCACAGCAGCAATCGACATATCAAGATCGCGATTGACAATCACATAATCATATTCGGCCCAATGGCTCATTTCCGATGTCGCCTGCGCCATCCGGCGATTGATTTCGGCAGGCGTATCCTGCGCACGGGAAAAAAGACGGCGCTCCAGTTCTTTCCAATTCGGAGGCAGGATAAACACGCTCACCAGATCATCACGCGCTTTTTCGGACAATTGCTGCGTGCCCTGCCAATCAATATCAAACAAAACATCATGGCCGTTTGAAAGGGCCGCTTCAACAGCAGCGCGTGGCGTTCCATAATAGTGGCCAAAAACCTTGGCATGCTCCAAGAGCTGGTCACGATTGACCATCAGATTAAACTCGACGGGGTCCGTAAAGAAATAATCTTTGCCCTCGACCTCGCCGAGGCGCGGATTGCGCGTCGTAACCGATATGGAAAGATCAATCTGATCGTCTTCTTGCAAAAGCCGTCGCGATATCGTGGTTTTGCCCGCGCCCGAAGGCGAAGATAAAACCAACATCAACCCACGGCGCTGGATATCGCCCCAAAGGCTCTGTTCTGCCATCCCACTCTACCCTTGTGCAGTTCAAGTTGCCGGATCATATACGTTTTTTTTTGCCACGTCACGTGTGACGTTAATACTCGGATCCTTCCGGCAGCCAAGAACCCTGTGAGCTAAGCAGATAGGCGCCACGAGCAACTTCAGCCCCGCTCCAAGCCGAACGGATGATCGTAACAACCTCGACAGGGGCTTGAGCCAAATTAACCGCCATCACAATCTTGGCCAAAGGCGTTGACAGTGGCTCAGTTTTGTACAGAAGCCTGCCCTGCATTTTGACTTCGTGTTCAAAGGTCAGGTGGTCGTTTTCATTATATCCATAAGCCTTATGCCCCAGATAAATCCGAAGCTTATTATCTGGCAAGGGCTCGCCAATAGCCTGTAAAACAATGTAGCCCGTATCATCGGGATAGCGTCGGTCCACACCATTGCCATTTGCAAAGATCGCTTCACGCCCGATGCCGCGCACAGCCCCCAGATAGGTCAAGCCCGGCGTTGCCTTGTCCGGTATTTTAAAAGCCATAAACCCATACTGATTCAGGCCCGATATCGGTAATACTTCCAAAAAGTCCGGCACATTTAGCACGGTCGCATAATCCAGATCATACGGCGTGTAATACGTCGCGCGCGGATTCCAGTGCATATAGCCGAAATAAGGCTGCTTGTCGTGCGTGTGTAAAATGCGCACATTCTTCGAGGCCCGGATTTCCTTGATGATGCGATCTTCTGTCAGCAGCCAGTCATAGGGCAGCTTACGCGCGTAATAAAGGTCAGGCAGGGCTCGAAAACCACTATACATCACAAGATTGGTACAGATGAGCGCGTTAGTCACAACAACGAGGACCAAAGTCACCCACCGCAGTTCGTGCCAAAGAGGGCGGTTGATTTTCGAGAATATAATCACGGCCGCCGGCGCGGCGCAGATAATATAGAAGGCGAAATATGTCGCAGTCCCTTCCATATACAAAGTCGTAAAGGACCAGAAAACAAGCCAGAAGAGGGGTATTGCCGCAAAAAGCACCACGGCCGGACGCAAAACGCTTTTGCTCTTCAAGCTCAAGGCAATCTGCCATGGCCACAAAAGCCATACAAACGCCGACCACAGCGAAAACTCCACGAACCGCACCGAAACGGGTAACGTGATGCCAACAAAACGATAACCCAAATGATAATGGCTTGGATCTGAATCCAGAAG
>JAVEZQ010000004.1:0-74808 GCA_034002905.1 Alphaproteobacteria bacterium | reverse complement strand
TAAAGGGCTACGCCATTCAAAGGATAATAGACAAGGCGATTGTCCAGCTCGATGGACTTGAATGGATGAAGAAAGCTGTCGTTGCTCACATACCAAAAAGCACGCGGCAGCCGATAAATCATGGAATCGGCATTGTCGGGATACACATTCATCCCGATCACGAAGCAGCTCAGCGCAAGAAGTCCTAAAGAAATCCAGAGGAAACGCCACAAGAAGGTTTGAACCTTCTGACTTTCCGGAAGAGGAAACGCCATCGTGACATGGGCCAGCAAGGGCGCACGTGCGCCCTTCTTCACAAAATGGTGAAGAAGGATAACCCAAAAGCCCAACGAGACGAAGGACAACGGCGTATAAACGCCCAGAGTCCCAAGCTTTTCGAAGGAGCTCGCCAAATGGCCCGTCAAGACCAGAACAACCCAAAGGCCCATCAGAACAAAAAACGGCCATTCACGCCGGTCCAGTTTTAGGGAGCGGCTCAACCAAACGAGGAGGCTGACAAGCGTTAAACCATGAAGCACAAACGCAGGAGTTAATAACCAGTCATACATAATCAATATTGGATTGTTTACGAGGAAGAGGAGCTGTTGTTTTCAATTTGTGTATCCAGACGCGCTTCTTTAATCCCGTCCGGATCCTGATGCACGGTAACATCAGCCTTGGGATAGGCCTGCGTAACGGCAGCAATAACGGCCTCGACAACATCATGGGATTTAAGAAGCGAAATACTTGGATCCATTTCGACGTGGATGGAGATAATGGGATGGCCATTCCCCTCACGCGTGCGCAAGTCGTGAGCCCCGCAAACACCCTTTATTCCGCAAACAATGCTCAGGATCTTTTGTCGCTCGGCATCAGGCAGCTCGGCATCCATGAGAACCCGTAGCGCACGACGAATTATTTTATAAGACCCCGCTCCAAGAATGATAGCAACAACAACAGCAAAAGCAGGATCAATCCATGTAACCTTTAACCACTCTTGAAAAGCAAAGGTCGCCATGACAGCGCTGTTGACAAAGACATCACCCACATAATGCAACCGATCAGACGCGATCGCCAACGAACTTGTCCGGTGAATTGTATAGGTCTGGAGCGCAATCAAAACAGCCGTCAGGAAAATAGCAACACCCATCACCTCATACCCGATTTTGGGATTCTGAATCTCGAAGGGATTGATAAAGCGCTCCACGGCCTTAGCCAGTAAAAGGAAGGCCGAAACAACAATGAACAGCCCCTGCATCAACGCCGCCAAAGCCTCAGCCTTTCCATGCCCGTAACGATGCTCCCTGTCTGGCGGACGCATCGCGATCACCACGCCGTAAGCCGTGATACAAGACGCCACGAGATCAACCGACGAATCAACAAGCGAGGAAAGCATGGAAACTGAGTCAGTAACCAGATAGGCCGCTAACTTTGTTGCCACCAACGTAAGGGCGACGCTAATGCTGGTTAAGCTCGTGAACCGCCGCAACCAGTTGTCATCTATTGTTTTTTTTATGTTCTTCATGATCGCCTTTCTTCCTTATCTCTCTTTGCGAATCACGCCCTGTTTTCCGGAGGACCCTTATATGAATTTCATGCAAGACCTTAATACATTTCTTGACCCCATAAAAGCCATAGTTGCGCCACGTTCCCTTTTTAGTCTAAGGTCCAACGGTTACAGATTTTCAAACCAAAGAGGTATCGCATGTTTCGCAAATCGATGTTAGGCGTTGTCGCGCTCGCCCTGCTTCTGCCCGCCTGTCAGGCTCAAAACATGGGCAACAAGGAGACTTTTGGTACGCTAGGCGGCGCGGCTGTTGGCGGCTTGCTTGGCAGCAATATCGGCAAAGGCTCAGGTCGTCTGGCCGCAACGGCGGCTGGCGTCGTTTTGGGAGGCTGGCTTGGCAATGAAATCGGGTCTTCGCTCGACACTGCAGATCGGTCAGCCATGAATCAGGCGACCTATCGCGCCTATTCCGCGCCTATTGGGCAGCAAATCACCTGGAACAATCCGCAATCCGGCAACGCCGGCACGATCGTTCCGGTACGCGATGGGTATGCGAATGACGGCGCTTATTGCCGTGAGTTCCAGCAAACCATTACGGTTGGTGGACAAAAACAACAAGCGTATGGCCGCGCTTGCCAGCAACCGGACGGGTCCTGGAAGATCGTTCAGTAACCGAGAACGAACCCCAAACGGCCCTTGAATTTTCCTGTTCAAGGGCCGTTTTATTATCTAAAAGGAGAGTCATGACCGACCCCTATGTCCTTTTAGGCGTTTCCAAAACCGCCACAGATGCCGAGTTGAAAAGCGCGTATCGCAAGTTGGCCAAAAAATATCACCCCGACCTCAATCCAGGCGATCAGAAAATCGAGCAGAAATTTAAGGATATTACCTCTGCCTATGATTTCCTGACCGATAAGGACAAGCGCGAGCACTATGATCGCGGGGAAATAGACGAAAACGGACAGCCCAAAGGTTTTGGGGGCTATTCCGGCTATCATTCCGGAGGCAATCGGGGGTATGGCTCCCATCGGCAACAGGACCAAAGCTATTCCTTTGGGCCTGATTTCGGCGTTGACGATTTATTTGCCCAATTCTTTGGCCATTCTTCGCGCGGCGCACGCACGCAAGGCTCTGGCGGCTTTGAAAACAGTAAACCCAAAGGCGATGATGTGACATACAAAATCACCATTCCCTTTGCCGAAGCCTGCCTTGGCGCGACCAAACGCGTGACCCTCGACAATCACAAGACAATCGATGTCACCATCCCCGCAGGGATTGAGGAGGGCCACAAACTAAGGCTGCGTGGCCTTGGCCACAAAGGCCCCGGCGGCCATGGCGCAGCCATTGTCGAAGTTCACATCGCGCCACATCCCTATTTTTCACGGGACGATAAAAACATTCATCTTGACGTTCCCGTCAGTCTGGGCGAGGCCCTTTACGGCGCGGAGATCAAAATCCCAACACTCGACAGCACGGTCTCGCTTAAAATCCCCAAAAACGCCAACAACGGCACGCTTCTGCGCCTCAAAGGCAAAGGCGTACAAAACCCCAAGGGCGCGGGCGATATGTTCGTCAAACTTGTTTTAATGCTCCCCAAGGACAGCTCTACGCTTGCAGACGCCGTAGAAGCGTGGGCCAAAAAGCATCCCTATAACCCGCGAAAATGGTAAAACGCACCACAACCGGCCATCGTCAAGCACGAGGAGAGGCTTCCTATAAAAGGGGTCTGTGGGCCGAAACGCTCAGCGCCCTTTTGCTGCACTGCAAAGGATATCGTTTAATTGAACGGCGCTATAAAACGCCGCTCGGCGAAATCGACCTTATTGCTCGAAAGGGTGATGTAATAGCCATTATCGAGGTCAAGGCGCGGCCCGACATCCCTCGCGCCCACGATGCCATTTCACCACATCAACAAACCCGCTTGAGACGGGCTGCCCAATACTTCCTCACGCATTATCCGCAGGGCCAGCACTTTACGCTTCGTTTCGATGCTATCTTCGTTCTACCCAAACGTTGGCCTCGCCATATTATCAACGCTTTTTCCAACGATGATTTTACTGCACGTTAATCTTGTTTTTACTCTTTCCCTTTCCCAAAGGCGTGCACTATGATGAGGCCATGACGCAGTCCATGACACATAATCAAGAATCTCTACGCATTTTGCGGCGAGCTGGTGAACGGCCCGATCGCTCATTGGACCTTGGCGAAACGGCTCTCGCTCTGGCTGCCTTTAATCGGCCTGATCTGAACCTGACCCCATATCGACAACACCTTGATGAAATGGTCGAACAGGTACGGGCTGCCGGAAAAAAAGAGAATGTTGAAGATCAACTGAACCTTCTGCGTCGTGTCTTGGTTGTTCAAAACAAATATCAAGGCGAAGACGATGACGAGCACCATCTCGCCGCGCATAATTTAATCGACGTTATCACCTCGCGACGGGGTTCTGCGCTCGCACTTTGTATCCTTTACCTTCATGTTGCGCACCGGTCTGGCTGGGCCATGACCGCTCTGGATTTGTCCGGCCACCTTTTGCTGCGCCTTTCCGCACGCGACGGACAAGTGATCATTGACCCGTTCCGCTCTGGCCAAACGTGCCAGATCGAAGAGGCCAGCAGTTTTTTTGTTGATGATGACGAAGATGATGTTGACCCCGAACTCCTGGAATCAACACCGCTTGATCTTTATTCAGACCTACTGCACCCACTTTCATCACGCGACCTCCTCTTGCAATTACAGCATACTATCAAACAGCATTATCTCACAGAGCATGCCGAAGACAGCGCTATTGCTATCCTTCAAGGCATGATCTTGCTTGCCCCCCGACAACAGGAATTATGGAAAGAGCTTGGCTATATACAAGCGGATCGCGGCCAACTTCGCGCGGCTATCTCGGCACTTGAAGTTGTGAAAGACCTGTCCTCTGATCCCGTTCCGGCCCAGCATGCAGATGTCATTCTGCGCGAACTGCGCTGGCGGTTAAATTAAAAAACAACTATTCCTCAGCCGAATATTCCAGATACACTTTGTTTTGCGTATCATAAAAACGGCAAGATCCAGCCTCTAGCGCCCTATCGAGCGCACCATTCAAAACATAATCTTCGCCGTCAATTTTCAACGTCGTTTTCGTCGCTTCTTCGCCCGTTTGAGGATCGGATTCAACGGTTCTGACGTGACGCTTATGAACAGCTAATTCATATTTCCCCCACAGTTCCAGATCGTGCGCCAAAGATTCTCGCTCTACCTGCGACAAAAGGCAGGAAATCTGCATCGGCGCCTCCATATGGATAAGATAGGCGCACGAGCCCTGTTGCAGCCCGACAATCTCTTGCTTTTGTGGAGGCACCGGTTGAATAGGATTAAGCGTTAAGCAACTGTGCGGCGTGCAGGCGCGCAAATGTTCGGCAAGCTGCCCATAACAAGACGTCTGCGCCCGCGCAGCCAAAGGCGCAAGAGACAGACCAACAACCGCCCAGAATGTGGCGCAAGACAAGATCGTTTTTTGCACGGCGCACCGAGTTAATTGCATTTGGTCTTTCCTTTCCCTTTTCGTTCTTTATAGGGCGTCCCAATCAAGACAACACATCTTTTTTTTCTTTCACCCTTTACATGACGCCTTTCTTCGCATACCGTTGAACCCATGAACAACGCGATTGATCATAGCTCTGCTTGCTGTGTTGCCCGCTCGATAGCGGTCGCTTTGCTTTCGCGCACCCTGATGGTCATGCCTGCCTAAAGGCAGGATATCGACGTTTCTCCCCCTTAGAATTTGTCCCTTTTGCGCCCGTTTTTCGGGAGTCTTTTGTCGCATGGCGCTTGCCATCAACAGAAAGCTTCTCCTCACCCCTTTGAGCGGAGAACGGGCGCGTTTGACCTTTTTATTTTGCAAACGTACGGAGAGATCCTCATGTCAAACCTTGAAACAAACATAGACCCACGTTACATCAAACCGAACGCATGGCATCAGGCCCAAGGCTGGCGAAGAGAAACTCTTTTCTCCCAACACGCAAAGGCCATAAGCGCAATACCCCCAGAACTCTGGAACGTCTTTCGCGACCTATATGCTTTTCGTCAACAGCCGTATGAAATCGTCGGGCACCTTTTGTCTGGGCAAATTGTCGGGCGAGAAACAGATCGATTTGCTGTGTTTAGCCGATTGGGCCTGCGCGCCGTTCATACGGTGCTTTACCACCTGAAAGACCAACAGGGCCCCAAAGGCCTCGACGCGCTCGACGCGCTGTTGGTCCGTGATCGTCTTGTCAAAATCGGGAAACGCGTGCGGCAAACCGGCCAGCCCTCCCCTCGTATCGAAGCAGGGTTATCCTTTTGCGCAGGTGTCCTTGCTCAAATCGACAACGCTTTTCCGGGGGAAGTGGCCATCGTTACTGCGCAGGCCTATCCCCTAGCCACCGCGCCGCGTCGCCTTATCGCCTCCAGCGCACCTTGCGGGAAGAAACGGCTCACGCAGGAAAAGCTCGCCCTCTAATGCAAAATCCATTGACCAATCCAAAAAGGAGAAAATCATGACTTCTACGGAAAAGGATGCGACATCACTCATCACTGCCTTGTTTCAAGGGCTACAGCCCTTTTTTGAACGCGTGACACAGGGCTTCTATTCTCACGAGAGCCCACGACAAACGCCGCAAGAAGTGGCCCAACATCTTTTCGGCGCGCAAACGCTTGGGTTCAAACCCGATGCTTTTGTTCAAACAGGGCAGCTGAATGGTCGTCCCCTCCATGCTGCGCTCTATTGGGTTTTGGGAGATCCCCTCGCCAAGCCCATCGATGCCCCCACCGCATTGCTGATTCAATTTGCCTGTTGCCACGTTCTTAAACGCGCACCAAGGCCAAAGGACCCGCCTTTGTTGCGACCCGAGGCAAACAAGATCGCCCTGTTCTGCGATGAGGCCCTTCACCACATCGCGAAGGACTATCCCGAGGAAATCAGCACAACGCTTGACTACTTTTTACAGATCTACGCTTCGACGAAACCACACCCGCCGCTCCGTCCCCAAAAGACAATCCGGTTCGTCAAGCCCACGGGCTTCGATTATGATCGTTTCAACTGACGATGACAGGGCCAAGCACCTTAGGGGGCGAGCGCTAGCTCTCCCCCTGACCCACGGGCTAATCCGCGAAAGGGTCACGAACAAGGATTGTGTCGTCGCGTTCGGGACTCGTGGAAACAAGGGTCACGGGCGCTTCGACCAGCTCTTCAATCAGGCGGATATATTTGATCGCCGCCGCCGGAAGCTCGGCCCATGAGCGTGCGCCCGCCGTGCTTTCGGACCAACCCTCGCAAGCAACATAGACGGGCTCGACCCGCGCCTGCTCCTGCGCGTTGGCGGGTAGATGATCGACTTCCTTGCCGTCCAGCTTATAGGCGCGGCAAATCTTGATCTCCTTCATACCATCCAGCACATCAAGCTTGGTCAGCGCAAGCCCATCAATGCCGCCGACCTTAACCGCCTGTCGTACCAACACGGCATCCAGCCAACCACAACGCCGCTTGCGCCCCGTCACCGTGCCAAACTCGTGCCCGCGCTCGCCAAGCCCTTCACCGACTTCGCCCGTATCCTCTGTCGGAAACGGTCCAGCCCCGACACGCGTCGTATAAGCTTTGCAAATGCCAAGGATGCGTCCCAACATTTTGGGCCCGACACCCGCACCACCGGCCGCTGCTGCACCAACAATATTGCTGGATGTCACGAAAGGATATGTACCGTGATCAATATCAAGCATTGAGCCCTGTGCCCCTTCGAACAACACGAGCTTACCCTCAAGCCGCGCTTGCTCCAATCGCTGCCAAACGACGGCGCTGTAGGGCAAAATCTCCGGCGCAATGGCCATCACTTCATCAAAAACCACTTGCGGCGACAACTCTTCGGCACCATAGCCCCGCAAGAGAGCATTGTGATGTACGAGCAAATCCTCAACTTTCTCGCGCAACAAATCGGGCGTCCGCAGATCGCACAAACGGATGCCTCGCCGCGCAACCTTGTCTTCATAACACGGCCCGATACCACGCCCCGTCGTTCCAATCTTGCGCGCCCCCTTGGCCACTTCGCGCGCACGATCCACAATGCCGTGCACAGGCAAAATGAGGGGAACATTTTCCGCAATGATCAGATTGTCAGGAGAAATGGCCACGCCTTTTTCCCGCATCGCAGCCATTTCCTTGAGCAGCGCCCAAGGATCTAGCACGACGCCATTGCCAATCACCGAAAGCTTGCCAACACGAACAATACCCGAAGGAAGCAGATTAAGCTTGTACGTGACGCCATTGATCACCAGCGTGTGGCCCGCATTATGTCCGCCCTGAAACCGGACAACGACATCCGCACGAGACGAGAGCCAATCGACAATCTTCCCCTTGCCCTCATCGCCCCACTGGGCACCAACGACCACGACGTTTTTCATTGCAATACCTTTCTGGCAAAAATCTCTAGAACATGGCCAATCCAAGCATAAAACCCAAAAAATCCCAAGAAATCTTATTTCTTTGTGTTTTCAGGCTTCCGCGATATAGTGGGAAAACACCCAACAAAAGGCATGGCTTTTTTAAAGCTTTGCGATAACAATTCCGGCTATTATGAGGGCAACAATGGCCCAGCCCAATCGATCGACATAACGCCGCAAGGCGCTCTCCATCCGCTCCCCGCCCCAAGACATCAATCCGGCAACAAGAAAGAACCGTGCGCCGCGTCCAATGACCGAAGCAATTACAAACGGAAGAAAAGCCATACTCATGGCGCCCGCCGCAATCGTAAACACTTTATAAGGGATAGGCGAAAACCCAGCCACAAAAATAGCCCAGAAGCCATAATCCTTAAACCACGCAACCGCCGTTTCATAGGCAGCCCAGTAATGCGAGTCCTGTAAATAAGGCTGGATCAAATCAAAGGCAAAGACCCCTATTAAATAACCAAACATGCCTCCCAAAACCGAGGCAATAGATGTCAACGCCGCTAAACGCCATGCTTTTTGGGGCATGGCCAGACACATAGGGGCCAGCATCACATCAGGCGGGATCGGAAAAAAAGACGATTCTGCAAAAGAAAGCGCGCCAAGAAACCAAGGTGCGCGGTGATGCCGCGACAAACGCAAGGTCCAGTCATACAAAAACGAAAAAACTTTCATGCCTTCCTATCCCCACTTCATCGTTTTCTGAACAAAGGGGATAGAAATTTTCCTATGACCCTCTAACGCAGCAGCATCAATTGCAGCCACAAGCTCCCGTGCCGCACGGCCCGTGCGTTCCAACCGCGGCGCGATATAATCGACCACCGCAAAATCAACAAGCAATTGGCGATCACGAAACAGCTTGACCAAAAGTCCGCGCATCAGCTCATCGTCAGGCCCCAATAACTCAGCACTCGGGCAACTTTTCAAACGCGTCAAGATATCCGGCAGCTTCAGGCCCCATTGCACAGGTGGCGCCATCGAGGTCATAAGCAAAGGTTTGTTTGCCGTTTTTGTTGCATTGAATAAATGTTGAAGCCACTCTTCTTTATCCGCTTGTCCGGCACATTTGTGCGCGTCATCCAGAAAATAGGCAGGCGCGCGATCCTCTCCTGAAACGATCAGGGAAAGACTCTCGTCACCACACGCCAAGGCCCTTGCCTTGTTTGCCGTGGCCCAGACCGTTCCCAGATGCGTCTTGCCGCTCGCTTCTGGCCCCCATAAAAGAAACGCATGCGAAGGCCACGCCGAAGGCTGGGTCTGAAGCAGCCATCGCAGAGCTCCCTCATTCGAGGAGGCAGGGAGAAAATCATCGAGAGTCAGAGACTCTTTTTGCTGGAGCAAAAAATGATACTGCTGTCCTACCATGGCGTGCGCTAGTCCCGCCCACTCTGTGATTTGCCGCCTTTGTAAAGCGCGCTGTCCTTGTAGTGCTTGATCGCCAAACGGGCCAACACACCAAGCACCGCCGCAACGGGCACCGCAATCAAAATACCAACAAAACCAAAGAGAGCGCCGCCCGCAAACAAAGCAAAGAGAATCCAAACCGGGTGCAGCCCGACACGATCCCCCACGAGTTTGGGTGTGAGAACATACCCCTCAAGCCCCTGCCCGATCAAAAACACAACCAGAACAGCCCCGATCGACCATGGGTCATCAAACTGGATAAAGGCGAGGATCATGCTCACGATCAGACCGAAGCCTGAGCCGACATAAGGGATAAAAGACAGAACACCAGCAATGATCCCGATCGTTGCGCCATACTCAAGCCCGACGATGGACAACCCAACGCTATATATGATCGCAAGAGACAAACACACAAGTGCTTGACCGCGCAGAAAGCCAGACAAGGTTTTGTTGATATCGCTCGTCGCTTCGCGCACCATGCCGTGTTGTTTGCGCGGGACAAGGGTGTCGATATTTTTCTTCACGTCTGGCCAATCCCTCAGCAGATAAAAAGCGACAACGGGCGTAATGATCAAAAGGGTCAGAATATCAAACAGTGCGAAGCCTTTTGAAATCATCTCCGTCACAAACTTCCCGGCTATCCCGACGGCATCGCCAGCATAAGACCCTGCTGCCTCTTTCAACTTCTCAACTTCCGTGGGAGACAACCGTCCCAGCCAATCATAAATAGGGGGCAATAGTTTGGCTTTAACCAGTTGAACATAATCAGGCAAGGCGTGCAACAACGCGATGATCTGGGACTGCACCAGCGGAAAAATCAAAAGGACAAGGAGTGCGGCGCTCACCGCCGCCGCCGCCAAAACAATCAACGTTCCAAGCCATCGCGGCACCCGCCATAACGACAGCTTGTCCACGGCTGGATCAAGGAAATAGGCCAAAACACCGCCAGCAACAAAGGGGAGAAGGATGGGGCGCAACAGCCAAATCAATCCCAAGAATACAGCAAAAAGCAAAAACCAAGTTTTCTCGCGGGATACCTCTTTTTCGGTCATAGCACCCTCTCTTTCATTAGCCAGCCGCCGACGGTCGTCTGTTCCAGACTAAGTCCTTTTTCTGCAAGAGCTTGCTGAAGCGTCGCAAGATCACCCCGAAACTCCAGTTCGATATGGACGAGGCCTCGTGTCATGGTGACAACATGCGCTTTGGTAATCAATGGAATTTCTCCCATGCTGCGCTGCACCTGTTGCCATGACGCCAAGGTCGGAACCGCCACATCAACCGGAAGGAAAACCGGCGCGCCGGACGGAAGTTTCTGGCTTTGCCGCCAACCCTGCTCTAACGCCTTGACAGACTGCTTCACCGCCGCCTGCATCAAACCTTCTTCCGTCAGCCCAGCCCCGCCAACACGCCACGTGCTCGGCGCCTCCTGCGCGACGCCGCCAGAACTGTAACGGGCTAAGCGGACCTCCGTCTGATCCGGATGATCAGGATCGTATCGCAACACAGCCACGCAAGCCTGACTAGCCCCATATTTCTGCATTAAGGCCATCAATGGATCAGCCTTCCCCTCTACGGCTTCGCGTGTGCTGATATGCGTGATGTCTTCCATATCGCCCTCTGGAACAATCAACGACACAAGCCCAGCGCTCTTTGTTGCCCCCGCCCATGCGGCGCGCCACAGCGTGTTTTCTTCCCAAAGCGTATCATGGTCCTTGCTTGCCATCACCGGAAGAACCAGCAAAGGCGGCGAACGCGTATCCACCACATTCTTACCCCACAAATCCATCAGTTCCTTAACCGACGAGGGGCGGAACTGGATTGCTATCGTCCCGGTGTAGCGCACGCCGAGCGCATGCTCCTTTTGAACTTCGAACGATTGAACCAGAGACGCGATGGTTTCATCCGTTGTGGGCGGATTACGATCCTCTGTCCCCAAGCGGGAAAGGAGCTCAACAAAAGCAGCGCGCTGCGCCTGTATAATGGCTTGATCCCTTGCCGCTGCGGCGCTTTCGGCACTCACATCCACGGGCACATCCGTGATGCGGTAAACCGCCTCTTCTTGCGCCATCGCTGGCGACAAAATCCATAGGAAACAAATAAAAGCGATAAAGAGTTGACGCATAAGAACCCTGCCTGATTGCTATTCTTGCTAATATCTTCTATAGAATATTTTTCTATCCATCAACTTTGACCGCAAGATGACGTTTGCCATGGCCCAGAACAGCTCAGAAAAACAAGATGCCTATGCCAAAGCAGGTGTGAATATTGATGCTGGTAACCGCTTGGTTGAGGCGATCAAACCCCTTGCCAAGGCCACAGCCCGCACGGGTGCTGAGGCTGGATTAGGGGGCTTTGGCGCCCTTTTCGACCTCAAGGCGACGGGCTATAAAGACCCTATTTTAGTTAGCACGACTGATGGCGTTGGCACCAAGCTTAAGGTCGCGATCGAAAGCGGCAAGCATGACACCATCGGCATCGACCTTGTAGCCATGTGCGTGAACGATCTTGTTGTCGCTGGCGCTGAGCCTTTGTTTTTCCTTGATTATTTTGCAACTGGCGCCCTAGATGTCGAGGTTGCGCGCTCCGTTGTTTCCGGTATCGCCGAAGGTTGCAAGCAATCGGGCTGCGCTCTTGTCGGCGGCGAAACAGCCGAAATGCCGGGGATGTATTCCTCTAAAGATTACGACCTGGCCGGCTTTGCCGTCGGCGCCGTCGAGCGGGGGCAGACGCTGCCCCGCAACGATATTGCAGAAGGAGATATTGTCCTTGGCCTTGGCTCGAACGGGGTGCACAGCAACGGCTTCTCCCTTGTCCGCCAAGTCGTCGAACAGGAAAATCTTTCCTATGCCGATACGGCCCCCTTTGACCCCTCTCGGACCCTTGCCGAAGCGCTGCTGGAGCCTACACGGCTTTATGTCAAACCCATGCTTGCCGCCATTAAGACCGGCAAGGTTAAGGCGATGGCCCATATTACCGGCGGCGGTTTGTTGGAAAATATTCCACGCGTCTTGCCCAACGGGATCGGCGTTTGGATCAGCACCAACAGCTGGCCGGTGCCGCCCGTCTTCAAATGGCTGGCGCAAAAGAGTGGTGCACCCAGCACAGAAATGGCGCGTACCTTTAATTGTGGTATCGGGATGATTGTTATCGTTACCGCCGAAGATGCCGAAGCTATATCAAAAATTCTGGGCGATGCCGGTGAAAAAGTTTATCGTATCGGCGAGGTCGAAAAGAACCTTTCCGACAATCGCGTGGTCTTGCAGAACACGGATGCGCATTGGCCATGCTGAAGGTTGCCGTTTTAATCTCGGGTCGCGGCAGCAATATGCAGTCGTTGGTTCGCGCAACGCAACAATCTGACTTTCCGGCCAAGATCGTTTGCGTGATCGCCAACAAAGCTTCGGCCCAAGGCCTTGTCTGGGCTGCCGAACAAGGCATCCCGACAGCCGTTATCAATCACAAAGACTTTGCCAATCGCGAGAGTTTTGATCGTGCGTTGAGCGAAATGATTCATGGCTTTGAGGCCCAGCTCGTCTGTCTTGCCGGTTTTATGCGGCTTCTTACCCCATGGTTCTGCGAAGAATGGCGCGATCGTGTGCTCAACATCCACCCGTCGTTGCTGCCAAGCTTTCCGGGGCTACATGTCCAACAGGCCGCCATTGATTATGGCGCAAGGTTTTCGGGGTGCACCGTTCATTTTGTGCGCGCCGAAATGGATCATGGCCCCATTATTATTCAGGCTGCCGTGCCCGTTTTGTCCGACGATACCGAGGATACATTGGCCGCGCGTATTTTGGAGCAGGAGCACAAAATCTATCCGCTCGCTCTACGCTGGATCGCGGAAAACCGCGTCAATATTCACGATGAGAAATGCTTTATCGCCGGCGTAAGCCAACCGACGAGCGTGATGAATCCCATGGACAGCCAATAAAAAAGCCCCCTTTGCCAACAGCAAAGAGGGCTTTTTGTCTTATTGAGTCAATTAGCCAACAATTTCGACTTGGCTGAAGAAATAGGCAATCTCGATCGCCGCATTCTCAAGGCTATCAGAGCCATGAACCGAGTTCGCCTCGATATTCTCGGCAAACTCCTTACGGATGGTGCCTTCGGCTGCCTGCGTCGGATTGGTCGCGCCCATCACTTCACGGTTCTTGGCAACGGCATCTTCACCTTCCAAGACTTGAAGCACAACAGGGCCCGATGTCATAAAAGTGCACAAATCGTTGAAGAAGGGGCGCTCCTTGTGAATGGCGTAAAAGCCCTCCGCCTGAGCGCGGGTGAGAAGCGCACGCTTTTGCGCAACGATGCGCAGTCCTGCCGCTTCAAGCTTTGCATTAATTTTGCCCGTCAGGTTGCGACGTGTGGCATCGGGCTTGATAATCGAAAAAGTACGCTGAATAGCCATCGTGGTTAACTCCTTAGATCGCTTGGTTATGGGCGCGTTATAGACACCCCATCGCAACAACACAAGAAAAAGCGGCAAAAAAGGGCGTATGAAATTATTTTAATCTTAATTTATACTTGATCTTGGTAGCGGGTCTTTCCTACCTTGAAATGTAAACTTGAGCAAGGAGGACGAATGGAAAAGACAACGCCACGCTCGCGACAGGACAGAGGGACGGTCCCCGTTCAAAAAATCATCGTGGGAGCCGCAGCCATACCGGCTCTGCGGTTTTTTACAGACCGCACCGGCTCCGTTATCGTCAATGCGAATAGCTTTGCTCAGGCCCAAGCCGCCCTAGGCATTCCTGCGCCCATGCCCGTGCGCACCGTTCTTTATCCCATCAACGCCTTAAATGTAACCAAGGTGAAAGAAGCCATAACCGAAGGCAAGGCCACGCTCTATACAAATGACGAGAAAAAGGGTCTGATTTCAGCCATGACAGCGCCACCCCCTCTGGCCAAACTTCTTGAGAGGCTTATTGAAACGGGCGCAACAGACCCGTGCATAACGCCCAAAATGTTTGAGGGATGCAGTATGGTTCGCAAAATAGACGGCGCGCTTATCTTTACCCCTTAAGCAGGAAAAACGCGTCGGTTAGCCGCAAGATCCCTTGCGCGGCAACCTGTTTAACAGCCCGTCTGTCCACGCGACAGGAAGGGTCGTCATGCCCCAAACAAGAAAAACCATAGGCCACGGAAAACTGATCCGTGGCCTGTTTTTTTCAAGGCCATTTTTGATGATGTGGCCCGCCCGATCCGCCGAAATCAAAAAAGGCATCTTGAAACGATTGACCTCAGTCATTGGCGTTTTGACAAAACCGGGACAAATCACGCTCACAGCAACACCAAAAGGCGCAAGCTCGCCACGTAATCCCTCACCATACACACGTACCGCCGCCTTGCTCGCCATATAGGCCGGCGCGCCAGCAAGCCCACGAAATCCAGCCAAAGAAGCCATCAAGGCAATTTGCCCACGCCCTCGCGCCTTCATGAGCGGGATCAACGGCTGGATTGTATTAAATACGCCATCAACATTGGTCCGAAAAATCGCAAGCACTTGCTCCCGCGTTTCCTGCCCCCCGCCGGTTCCGGCAGATATGCCCGCATTGGCAATGACAAGATCGATGGGCGACTCTTTATCCAGCTCGATCAGTTTTTGCGCCATCTCCGCCGCATTCGTGACGTCGGCACAAACAGCCTGCGCCTTGGCACCAAGCATTGCGGCGGAATGGGCAGCCTCTGCCAATCTCTTTTCATCGCGCCCCAACAAAAATAGGGTCGTGCCCGGCGCCGCATAACGCCGTGCAAGCGCCGCGCCTATACCGCTTGAGGCCCCCGTTATCAAGATCGTCGGCATTGTCCCGCCCCCTTTCACCTGCTGCCTTTTTCTTGTAACATGGCGCAGAAGAAAACAACATTATCAAAAGGTACTTTCTCATGCTGATCTGGGATGTCGATGGTGTTTTGCTCCGCACCTTTGACCACGACGGCGGCTTTATCTGGTCGAAAACCATCAAGGATGATCTTGGCCTTCCCCGCGCCGTCGTTGAAGACATTTTTCATGGCGCATGGAAAGACGCCCTTTTGGGCCGAGCAAAAGAAGAACGTCTTGTCGGAAACATCTTTGCACGGCACGGCCTTTCCCTCGATCCATCTGATTTCCTGAACTATTGGTTGGCGAAAGACTTTACACCGCAGGAAGACCTCCTTCCCCTACTTTCATCCCAACCATCTTGTATCGCGACCAATCAAACGCCTTTACGCGCAAACAAGATCAAGGCTTTTTTCGCGGATAAGGTCTGTCGTGTTTTTACCTCTTGTGACATGGGCGTTATGAAACCAGATCCTGCTTATTTCGTCCATATCGAGCGCGAACTTGCCCTTCCCGCCTCTTCACTCACCCTGATCGATGATACGATTGATAATATCGACGCGGCACAAAAACGAGGATGGGAAACGCACGCCTATACAACGCCGAAATCCTTGCGCCTGTTTTTGCAAAATGCCTAAGCGCCAACTTGGCCGCGCACAAAACGCGAAACGCTTTTGACCGTGAACATAAAGATATCGCCGCTTTGTAAGACTGCGATCAACGCATCGGCCTCATTGTTCCATGCCAATCCGACAACAGGGCTTCCCGCTGGCGGAAGCACCAAGACCTCCATGCGGCCATCGAGCGGCGCAAAAATAATCATGCCGTCATCATAGCCGACCGCTACCATATCATCGCGGGGATGCGGCGCGACGCGCACCACAAAGCGAGCGTCCACGCCCCCCAACGCAAGCGGCTTATTGTCCCAAGGGCGCCCCTGACTGAACGACCAACAAATCGCTTGCTGCGCGCCGCTAGTCACAAGATATTTTCCACCCGCAGAAAACGCCATGGAATGAACCTTGTTCGCATAACCCTGCATATGGATTTGTTCGTGTTCTTCTCCTCCGGCGAGCGCTTCTTCGATTTTCCAGCCGTGAAGGCTGCCGTCCTGCAACGCAGACAGCAGCACAAGGTCGTCCGGCGACCACGCCATGTTCAGAAGGGAGCCCTTCCACTCTAGAAAACGCGGCTCTTTCTCTGGTTCTTTCGCCCAAAAAATATGCGCGCCACCATAATGGGTCACAGCAAGATAGTTCCCCTGTGGGCTCACGGACAGTCCACCAATGGAAAAAGGCATCTCAACAGGCGGGGCCGCCTGCTTGCCCATTTCATCAAGACGATACAGTGTCTTTCCACACGCGTAAGCGCGTACACCATCGGCATGAGCCGCGACATGCTCAATCCAGCGCCCCTGCCCTTCGACCAGAACCGTCGGAATATCCACCTCTGGGTCCACCAACAACAACCTTCCGTCACTCCCCCCCGAAAGGAAAGCATGATCATCCGCGTCCGGCGCACAGCAAAGAGAAACCCCCTCATGGCCCTCGATCAAAGAGGGGCCAACCCCCGTATCGGCCGCAGGCAGAATGGCGAGATGACCATCTCCCATGGAGATCATCGCCCACAATCCCTGTCGATTAAGCGTCATATCCAGCGCGGGCATTCCCAGTTTCCACTGCCGGGCATAGGCGGCCTGAGGATCAGCCATACTCTTCCCCCGACAACACAATCTTCGACAACGCGGCATCAACTTTTGTCTGAAGCAACTGGCGCGCAACTTGGATATCTTTTTCAATCTGTCGTTTCAAATCTTCCACGTTATCAAATTTCTTCTCGGCGCGCAGATAAGACAACAGAGAGACAACCCAATCCTTCGCATAAACCGTGCCGGAAAAATCAAAGAAGTGAACCTCCAACATTTCCGTTTTGCCCTCGAATGTAGGTCGCACACCAATGTTGGCAATGCCAGGAAAAATGATTTCTTCGCCAGCCGGTTTTGTAAGAACCGTGTAAACGCCATAAGCGGGACGAATGGTGTTTCCAAGCGAGATGTTCGCCGTGGGAAAACTAAGCTCCCGTCCGCGTTGATCGCCGGATTCGATGGAGCCATATATCGTGAAAAACCGCCCCAATAACGCATTGGCTTTTTCGATTTGTCCATTGCGTAAATAGTCGCGAATACGTGAGGACGATATAATTTCTCCTCCCTCATCTCGCTGCGGCTCCACAATCGTGACATTCACACCATGTGGTTCAAGCAACTGCGCCAGTTGTTGCGCATCCGCCCGTCGCCCTTGCCCAAAGACAAAATCAAAACCAACCACAACCTGCCGCACACGACAGGCCTTGATTAACACCTGCTCCACAAAGTCACGAGCAGACATTTGGGCGGCTTCAGGCGTAAAGGGAAACGTAATGACGCCGTCAATACCAAGCTCACGCAGCAAATAGCGTTTATGCTGAGGCTGCATAATCAAAAACGGCTCGACATCTTTACGAAACACCTGATAAGGATGCGGCTCAAACGTCATGGCATAAGCGGGCGCGCCAAGCTCAAGCGCGGCATCAATCGTCGCCTGAAGCACCGCCCGGTGCCCAAGATGAACGCCGTCGAAATTGCCCAAAGCCACAACGCCGCCGGTCAAGGGCGACTGTCCCGTGATGACATCCAAAAAACCACTCACTTTTTCTTTTCCCAACCGCTTTCTCCCTGTTGCCAATAGGTCAGGGCGAACCCTTGTTCTTTGTATAGTGTCCATCGTTGCCGCGCTCGTGCAACGCAAGTCTGTTGCGTGCCATCAAACACTTCACAAATCAAATCATAGCTATCGATGCTTTTGTTGTCAGGCACATTAACCAAAAACAAAACGTCGTCGCCTTCCTTTTCGTCCATCCCCTCTGTCAACCAAATTGGCTGTCCTTCGCGCACGTCTTGCCCATTGACTCCGTGAGGCAAAAAGCTTTCAGGCCGATGGGCCCACAAAGCCTCGGACAAGCGCACAAGCTCCTCGCGCCGTTCAGCCCTCACAACAGCCCGGAGCCCCCGGCCATACGCCTTTTCAAGCAATTCCGGCAATGCCTGCTCAAGCCCTGTACGGATCAGATGATAAAAACGAACCTCTGGCATAACGATTACGAGGAAGAACCCATTTCGTGAACCAAGCGATCCAGCAAACGCACCCCGAAACCCGTCGCCCCTTTGGAACAGGTCTCTGTTGGCTTTTCCCGCCATGCCGTTCCGGCAATATCGATGTGAACCCACGCGACATCTTTTTGGATAAAGCGCTTCAAAAACTGTGCGGCTGTGATGCTGCCCGCCTTGCTGCCCTCGCCAATATTTTTCATGTCCGCAATAGTGGAGTCGATCATTTTGTCATACTCTTTATCAAGCGGGAAACGCCAGACAAGCTCATCCACCGCCCGTCCCGCTTTTTCAAGGGAAGCGGCAAGTTTGTCATTGTTTGAGAAAATGCCTGCATATTTATGTCCCAGCGCGACAAGCATTGCGCCGGTCAAGGTTGCCAGATCGACGATGGCTTTGGGTTTAAACTCCTTTTGCGCGTACCACAAAACATCAGCAAGAACCAAGCGCCCTTCGGCATCTGTATTAAGAATTTCAATCGTCTGGCCGTTCGCACTTTTTACCACGTCGCCGGGGCGTTGCGCTTTGCCCGAAGGCATGTTTTCAACCAGCCCTATCACGCCCACGACGTTTGTCTTTGCTTTGCGGGCGGCAAGCGCACGCACTGCCCCGACAACGGCGGCCGCGCCGCCCATATCGAATTTCATGTCCCCCATGCCAGCGCCGGGCTTGAGCGAAATACCGCCGGAGTCAAACGTTACGCCCTTCCCCACAAAAGCGATTGGTTTTTGTTCCTTAGCCTCCGGCGCTCCACGCCAAGACATCGTGACAAGATAAGGCGGTTTGTCGCTTCCCTGCGCGACACCAAGAAGCGCACGCATACCCAGCTTTTCCATCTGCTGTTGCCCAAGAACAGTCACCTCGACCCCCAGCTTTTCAAGCTTGCGCGCCGCCTGAACCATGGCTGCGGGATCGATAACATTCGCGGGCTCTGTGACCAAGTCACGCGCGAAGCAAACGCTTTGCGCTACTTTTTGCTCTGGCGCAAAAAGCGCTTTGGCCGTGTCAAATTCCTCGACACCAATCACAAGCCCCTTAATCAGGGTGGTCTCCTTCTTTTCCTTTGAATGATATTTGTCGAAACGATAGTGACGCAAAACAGCGCCCATTGCCGCGCTCGCCGCAGCTTGTGGTCCCGAAATCTTTTTCAATCCCGCACCATCGACCAGCAAAGCGCCCTCGCCTTCCACATCCTTTTCCATCGCCATCACCGCCGCGGCCCCCGCCGCTTCAAACGTCAAGGCGTCGGCCTCTTCCGCCTTGCCTATGCCAACGAGCACAACACGATCTGGCCCCTTGCGCTCGGAAACGGGAAAAGACAAAACCTGTCCGACCTTTGCTTTAAAGGATGGCGTCGCCTTTATTGCGAGGGACAGTGCGCCGCCAAGCGTTTGATCAACATGCTTTGCCTGAGGCCCCAGCGCAATGCTTTGCGCCTTTTGCGCGACGACAATCGCTAACGCCTTGTTTCTTAACGAATTCGGCTCCTGAAAAGAAATTTTTAACATGCGGGCCTCCTTAAAAGCTTATTAAGAAGAACAACTTGGATGGGTTTTTCGTTGCTGGCAAGCCCTTTTGCGTGACCTCTCGCCAAAAATATCCTAAAAACAAGTCTTCCTTTCAATTTGATGGTGCTTTTTATGCGTGTTTTGTTTTTTGGTGACATTATGGGCCGACCGGGCCGCGATGCTTTGCTGACTGCCCTGCCGGACCTGAAGGCCCGTCTCGCCCCCGATTGTATTATCGTCAATGGCGAGAACGCCGCCGCGGGATTTGGCATCACGCGAGGCATTGCTCAAGACTTTTTCGATGCGGGCGTTCATTGCGTGACGACAGGCAATCACGTCTGGCGACAAAAAGAGTTGCTGCCCCACATGGACCGCCTGACCTGTTTATTGCGCCCCCTCAATTATCCCGAAGGCACGCCGGGTCACGGCTATACTGTGCTTTCCCTGCCCGATCAGCGCAAAATCCTGATTGTGAATGTGATGGGCAATCTGAATATGCCCTTTACACTGGATGATCCGTTTTCATCCATGGACTCCCTTTTGCAAAGCTATACACTTGGCGCAGGCATCAACGCAATTTTTGTCGATTTTCACGCCGAAACCACATCGGAAAAAGTCGCCATGGGGCATCATCTGGATGGGCGCGTTTCCGCCGTCATCGGCACGCACACCCATATCCCGACCGCCGACGATCATATCCTTGAAAAAGGCACCGCCTTTCAAACAGACACCGGCATGTGCGGCGATTTCGACAGCGTAATCGGCATGCGCAAAGACATTATCCTGCGACGTTTTACGCGCAAGCTTGGCAACGAACGGTTTGAGCCGGCCCAAGGGGAAGCGACCCTGTGCGGCTGTCTTGTGACCACAAACGATTCCAATGGGCGTGCGACCGATATCCAAGCCTTTCAGCTTGGCGGCTGTCTCAAAACACGAAACATTGTCTAGTTTTTAAAGGCTATGCCTTAGCCGAACTCGCCGGGAGGCTCATCGACCGGTACATTAAGATCTTCAAGCAAAAGCTCTTCGTTCGTGAGCTTCATCTGGCCGATCGTAAAATGCTCCGACATCCCGCTTTCAGGATCAAAAACGTCCATTTCATAGGGCGCAACCTTAACGTCCGTTTTGAACAAGGCGTTTTTAAAGATCACCGTACAAGTCAGCGTAAAGAGGTTGTCGCGTCCGACGCTTTTATACGTCACAGGCATAAGGCGTTCAGCAACCATCGCCTTTTCCTGATCGCTTGCGTTTTCAAGCCACCGGACATCTTCCGGTGTTTCAACAATGATAAAACGCCCCAATTGGCCACGCACATAGTGGAAGAAAAACTTTGTATAAAGAACGAGCGTCTTGCGATCCAACTTGATCGGCGCCTTTTCATTCACGCTATAAATCGGCTCGTTCGTCCAGTTCATCATATTCAGATCACCGGGACGATAAAGCATATAGCGGATATTAGGCGGCGGCAACGTCATATCCGTCATCGCATAAAACTTATAATCCGCATAAAAGGGCAGCGTTACGACCTGAACCAAGGTCTTGTCCAAAGGCATTTCGATGGGCTTCATCTCTCGTTCGGTCGCGACAAGCAGTTCGCGCGCTACATCAGGGCTCAAAGCTTCAAACGTCAGGTCTTTCATACCACTTATACTCCTGCTCCTATAAAACTGGCTGCCATATTGCCATGTGGGTCTTAGCAAATCGTTACGCTGCTCGCAAACGCTTCCTTTTTCATTATTTTTCTGTGTCTTCCAGAAGTTTTAGCCGTTTTGTGCCTTCGGTAAAGGCAAAACCCGCTTTTTGTCGTTCCAAACAGCACGCCATCGCGACATCGCGGCTACAATTTCTGCACAGAGCGGCAGGGCACTGGAAAAGACAAAGACGGCAGCATTTTGCCACGGCAGACCAAGTCCAGTTAACATTACAGCTTGAAGGAAAGATATCCCGGCAAATGCTCCGGCCTGCTTGGCCTTTGCCTTTACGCACCTTTTTGCAAAATCACGCCAATAATGCGCCTCGACACAACTGGCATACGCCTTCCCCTCTCCCGTCAAATCAGACTCGATATAAAAAGGAGTTGTCCAACTCTTTTGCGTTCGACCAAGCCAGTCATACAAGCTTATTTCGCGTCGAACAAGCGTGTCCTCAACTTTGTGCGCAACGGCCCCACCGACAAGAAAGGTAATGCCGCCGGACAAAAGATACGCTTTCGATCCGGGATAACACGCCTGCATGGCCACCATGTTAAACAAGGTGCCAACAACCCACCCCTGAACATGCGCGCGCCGCCAAAACCCTCTTGGCCCGCCAACAAACGGAAGGCCTGTAAGGCTCGTCGGTGCCGGAAAAATCGTTTTTTCGGACATCATTGTTCCTAAATCAAAACAGAGCCTTTTGTGCCACAAGAAAATATACTTTCCAATACAATAGCGCCGTTGCTCTCCTTCCTTTTGTGCGCTAACTTACACGCGATGCAATTGTTAAAAAACCCCTAACTATTCGGCAAGCAAACCATGTCAGAAAGATATAATGTTCAGGTCACCGAGACCAAGTGGCAACAATATTGGCAGGAAAATCAATCGTTTAGGGCCATAACAGACCCCACAAGGCCCAAGCATTACACGCTTTCCATGCTTCCCTATCCTTCCGGCCGCATCCATATGGGCCATGTCCGCAACTATACACTGGGCGATGTGGTTGCCCGCTATAAAAGGGCGCTTGGCTTTAACGTCCTTCATCCGATGGGCTGGGATGCCTTTGGCCTGCCCGCTGAAAACGCTGCGCGCAAAAGCAACACCGACCCCGCTACATGGACCTATGACAACATCAAGAACATGAAGGCCGAGCTGGTCCGCATGGGTCTGTCGCTAGATTGGGAGCGCGAACTCGCGACCTGTGATGCCTCCTATTACAAACACCAACAGAAGCTGTTTCTGGATTTCCTGAAGCAAGGGCTGGTCTATCGCAAAGAAGCATGGGCAAATTGGGATCCCGTTGACAATACGGTCTTGGCCAATGAACAAGTTATCGATGGAAGAGGGTGGCGCTCTGGAGCCCTTGTCGAGAAAAAGCTACTCTCACAATGGTTCTTTAAAATCACCGCCTATTCCGAAGAGTTATTGCAATCCCTCAAAACCTTGGAGCGCTGGCCCGATAAAGTCCGGTTGATGCAGGAAAATTGGATTGGAAAATCCGAGGGCGCCTATGTTCAATTTTTTGTTGCGGGAAGTGAAGACGAAAAGATCGAGGTCTTCACTACGCGTCCCGACACATTGTTTGGCGCATCTTTTGTTGCCATCTCCGCCAATCATCCTTTTGCGAAAAAGCTTGCCGCCAAAAACGAAAAGCTTGCTGCCTTCTGCACCGAATGCAACCGTACGGGCACAAGCATCGTCGACATTGAAAAGGGCGAAAAACTGGGTATGGACACGGGAGCAACCGTTGAACACCCCTTTGACCCGGCATGGAAGCTTCCTGTCTATGTCGCCAATTTTGTGCTCGTCGAATACGGCACCGGCGCCATTTTTGGCTGTCCCGCGCATGACCAACGCGACCTTGATTTTGCCCGCAAATATAATCTGCCCGTTAAAGCCGTCGTTCTGCCGGAGGGTGAAGATCCCGCCAGCTTTACCGTTGGCAACGAAGCCTATACAGGGCCGGGCAAAGCCTTTAACTCCGATTTCCTCGATGGCCTTAACACAGAGGCCGCCATTAAGACTGCGATCAAACGCGTGGAAGAGGTGGGCGCAGGGAAGGGCACGGTGCAATATCGTCTGCGCGATTGGTGCATCAGCCGTCAGCGTTATTGGGGCTGTCCTATCCCCATCATCCACTGCGATGCGTGCGGCGCTGTGCCTGTTCCAGAAAAGGATTTGCCCGTCAAGCTTCCCGACGATGCCGAGATTGGCCGCCCCGGCAATCCACTAGACTGCCATCCCACATGGAAGCATGTGAACTGCCCGAAATGCGGCAAGCCCGCCATTCGCGAAACAGACACGTGCGATACCTTTGTCGACTCCAGCTGGTACTATGCGCGTTATTGCTCGGCCTCGTGCGAAGACAAGCCCGTGGAAAAGGCCGACATGGATTACTGGATGCCCGTCGATCAGTATGTCGGCGGTGTCGAGCATGCCATTTTGCACTTGCTCTATTCCCGCTTTTTCACACGCGCGATGAAGGCCTGCGGCTATATCGACATTGATGAGCCCTTTGACGGCCTGTTTACGCAAGGCATGATCTGCCATGAATCCTATAAGGACGAGCAGGGCGAATGGCTCTATCCCGAAGAGGTCAAGAAGAACAGCGACGGCACCGCCGTCCATGTCAAAACGGGGTATCCCGTAAACGTTGGCCGCGTCGAGGTTATGAGCAAATCGAAAAAGAACGTCGTCGATCCGGGACAGATTATCGATCTGTATGGTGCGGATACGGCACGTCTGTTTGTTCTCTCCGATAGCCCACCTGAACGCGATATCGAATGGACCGAGGCTGGTGTGGAAGGATGCTGGCGTTATGTCAATCGCCTGTGGCGTTGCGTGACGGAGCCTAAATTCGCCATAGCGGCTCCCGACGAGGCGGCTCCAGCCAGCTTTGGCGACAAGGCGCTCATCGTACGCCAAATGACGCACAAAACCATCGTCGAGTTCACACAAGATTTGGAAGGGTTCCACTTCAATCGCGCTGTGGCGCGCGCGCGTGAATTGAGCAATGCACTGGACGAGCTGGACGGAAGCGGGCAGGGCGATGGCTTTGCTTTGCGCGAAGGGCTTGAAATGTTAGTCCGCTTGCTCAACCCCATGCTGCCCCACATTACCGAAGAGTTGTGGCAACAGCTGGGACATCGTGTTCCATTGGTTAAGTCGATCTGGCCCAAAGCCGATCCGGCGTTGCTTGTCGAAACAAGCGCAACCATCGCGGTTCAGGTCAATGGCAAGCTCCGTGCAACGATCCAGATCGCCAAAGACGCCGACAAAGCAACCATGGAAACCGCGGCTTTGGGGCAAGAGGGCGTCAAACGCGCCCTTGAAGGCCTATCGGTCAAAAAAATAATCATCGTACCAAACAAAATCGTCAACATCGTAGCGGCATAGGTAGCGAGGCAAGATGAACATTGCGCGGGGTTTGGCTCTGTTGAGCCTTCTGGGTTTGGTTGGCTGCGGTTTTTCTCCGGTTTATGGAGATAAGGGCGCCGACCGCCCCGCCGTAGCGCAGGCGCTTAACAGCATCTATGTCGAAAACATCCCTGACGAACAGGGCCAGTCTTTACGCAACAAACTTATCGACCGTCTCTATTTCAAGGGACGCCCAAAAAATCCGATGGCAAGCTTGTCCGTTGTGCTCAAAACGCGTGAAACCAGCCTTGGTTTGCAAAAAGACGCAACCACAATGCGCAGCCAGCTGACCATGACGGCGAGTTACACCCTGACGTCAACGATCACACAAAAAGCGCTCTTCAGCGGCGTCGCGTCCAGCACGGCAAGCTACAGCAAACTGGATGCGCAATATGGCACGCTTTCGACGCAACGTGACTCCTACAAACGCGCGATGATCGAAATCAGCGAACAGATCATCAATGGCCTTAGCCTCTATTACGCGGAAAAAGAACACTCCCCCGCTTCGAATAAAGCCCATGTTGCGCAAAGAGACGATATCCCGCAATCTCTGCCACGGGCTCGATAATCCGGCATGAAACTTTCCGCCGCCCAAGCAGACAAGTTTATCAAAAATCCCGATCCTTCGGTTCGCATTATTCTCATCTATGGTCCCGATACGGGACAGGTCAGCTTCCTTGCCGAAAAGCTAGCGTCATGGGCCGTACCGGATAAAAACGATCCGTTTGCCGTTTCCCGTTTTCTGGGAAACGAGATCAAAGACGAGCGCGGTCGTCTTTTCGATGAAATGGCAACACCGCCATTCGGGGGAGGGCGGCGTCTAGTGCGCTTGCAACGCGCTATCGAAAGCAACGCAGAAGAAGTTGCGCGCGTGATTGCCGAGATGCCTGCTGGCAACGGGCTTCTTCTTATAGAAGCAGGCGATCTTGAGAAACGATCAAAACTTCGCGTCGCAGCCGAAGCCGCCGCGAACGAAGTTGTCGCGATCGCCTGTTATGTGGAGGAGGGGGCCGCCAAAGCCAAAACGATCGCCGCTTTGATTCAGGCTAACAGCTTGACCGCGCGACCCGAGGTGATCCGCTTTCTTGGCGACGTTCTGCCGCCTGACCGGCTGGCGCAACAGCAAGAGATGGATAAGCTCTTTCTTTATGTCACAGATAAAAAGCACATCGAGCTGGACGATGTGCGCGCCATCATCAGTGATGCCGGCGCAGCAAATCTTGACGAACTGGTGCAATCAACCTTGCTTGGCCATGTCGCCGAGTCACAACAGATCCTCGCCCACCTTTATGAGGAACAGACATCACCCGTCGCCATCTTTCGGGCACTACAACGGCATTTGTTGCGCCTTCAAATGGCCTTAGCCCACAAACAAAATGGCGCGAGCGCCGAAGCGGCTCTAAAAAAACTTCGCCCCCCCGTATTCTGGAAACAGGAAAAGCCCATGCTTGCCCAACTTCAACGATGGAGCTTGGAAAAATGCGAGCGTCGTCTTGCGCAACTAGCCGAGGCGGAAGCTGCCGTGAAACGCACGGGAGCCCCCGACACTACCCAGTGCGCCCAGCTCGTGCTCTCTATCGCAGCCAAGCCCTAAAACTTTTTTGTAGCCGCGCCTAAAAGGACGCCCCGTGCATGCCTTTCTTCATTAAAGAAGTCACAAAGAACAAAGCCAACCTCTATCAGAGAATTCTGAACCTCTTGCCCAAATGGTTTGGCCGGGCAGACGCAACAAAAAAATATGCACAAGAGTCGGCGTGCCTCTTAATGCTGGGCTGCTTTGATGATGCCCGCACATATGTTGGCTTTCTTTCTTTCTTTCAAAGAAAGTTCACAAGACGCCGCAGAACTTTTCGTGATAGGCTTACGCCCCAACTTCCATAGGCACGTGGTATAGCGCTTGTTCGTGAAGCAGAGAAAAAGGCCCAGAATATCGGGAACACGTTTTTATTTGTAAAGACACTTTCATCACATCCCCTAGATCCACATTATGCAAACACTAGACAATTTTATGCTCGCACTGGTCTCAAAGAGCTTGGTGTGTTTCTGCTAATCTGGAGAGAAAAAATCCCTACCTGATTTTGGCAAAGACTGTTTAAAAACCATTTCTCCCTTGCGCTGAAATTACATCACACAAAAAAGGCGGGGGACGAGACCCCCGCCTTGATCAACAGGACTCTTGCTTACGCGCTGCGTATATGGGCGATGAACTCATCGACCTTCAGGCGCAAGGTTTCGGATTCATGAGCCAATTGCTCGGCTGTGTTCAAGAGTTGTGTTGACGCCGCCGCTGTTTCCTCTGCCGCCTGCTTCACATGGGTTATGTTCGACGAAACGAGGTCTGTGTCCTCTGCTGTTTTTTGAACAGAGCGCGATATTTCCTGCGTTGCGGCGCCTTGTTCTTCGGCTGCCGAGGCGACAGTCGTCGATATTTCATTCACGTTTTTGATTGTATCGGAAATATGCGTGATACTTGCCGCCGCATTTTTTGTCTTTTCCTGAATGTTGCTGATCTGGGCCGCAATTTCCTTGGTCGCCTGGCCTGTCTGGTTGGCCAAATTCTTGACCTCACCCGCCACAACAGCGAACCCCTTGCCCGCTTCTCCGGCGCGTGCGGCTTCGATTGTTGCATTGAGCGCCAGAAGATTGACCTGATTTGCAATGTCCTCAATTAAATTGACGACGCTTTCAATGTCTTCCGAGGCCTTGCTCAAGGTCTGGACCTCTGTGCTGGTGGCTTCCGCCTCGCTGACACATCGGCTCGCAACGCGCACGGTTTCATTTGTTTGCTTTGTAATCTCGGCAATCGACGCATTAAGCTCCTCGGCTGCCGATGCTACGGTTTGAACGCCTTGCGCCGCACTTTCAGCAGCCCCGCTCACCGAGACCGACTGACGCGTCGTTTCCTCAGCCGTGTCCGCAAGCCCTTTAGCACTACTTTGCATCTCTGTGGCTGCCGCAGAAACCGTTGCGACAATGCCCTTAACGCTCTGTTCAAACCGATCGGCCATTTCAAGCATCGCCTCCCGGCGCGCCGTTTCTGCGCGCGCTTCCGCTTCTTTTTGCTCTGCTTGAAGACGATCGACCTTGATCGCGCTCTCCTTAAAAATTAACAAGGCGCGCGCCAATTCGCCGATCTCGTTTTTATACTCTGTGAAATTGACAACAATACCTTTGTCGCCATCAGCCAATCTTCGCATAGCTTCGGTTATTTTCTTCAACGGCCCAGCAATGCTCTGGCTGATCACAACCCCGCCAACAACAAACAGCAAGATCAGAACCAGTGTCTGGATGAGTTGTTTGTTACGTTCTTTGACAAAAGCTTCATTGATATCGTCGATGTAAGCGCCAGTGCCAATCATCAAGTCCCATGGCTTAAACGCATTTGAGTACCCGATCTTTGGACTGGCAGCAGTTTCTCCTGGACGGGGAAATTCATAGAAAAGAAAATCTCCGCCTCTCCGCGCGTTCATAATCATTTCTTTGACGTATAAGATGCCTTTTGCATCCTTGGCTTCAAACATGCTTGTGCCTTCGTTTTCCGGCTTTGGCGCAAGGGCCCGTGTCAGACCATCCCCCTCGAACACAAAAACATAGTTTTCACCGTCGTAGCGGAGGGCGCGCACCGCATCAAACGCGCGTTTTTTTGCCTCTTCTTGTGAAAGAGCTCCGGTTTTTTCCAAATTATAAAAAGATTCAATAATTTTCGTTGCCGACTCGACAATATGCATAATTTCTGTCTTGCGCCCTTCCATCATCAGGCTCTTTGCCCCTATAGCAGTGCTATACCCCATCCAGGCAAACCCGATGATGGCCACAACCAGTAGCCCAATAAGTTTCCAAGCAATTTTCATTTTCGCTAACATTGATCCCCCGCACCCGTATATGTTTTTTCGTTGTTTCTCGTAAAAACGATGTTGGCTGCGGTTTGGTTAATAAAAAATGAATCGCGTAAGCCCGACAACCTTTGCGTGTTTTATTCAACACACGCTCAAAAGAACCCACAGTGCGCGTCGGGGTTTATCCATTTGAAAAAAGGATGCTTATTTATCGGATTTTGGGTTATGCCTGTAATTTCTTTAGGACAAGATCAAGTTGATCCAAGTCACTATAATGAAGGACTAACGCTCCGGTTGTGCCATTTGACTGGAGCCGAACTTTCACCCCTAACGTATTTTGTAAATTATTTTCTATTGCAAGAATATTTGGGTCTATATCTTTCCGCGTGCGTTCCTTTTTAGCGAAGCGCCCATCGGATAGTTTTTTAGCCAAGGCTTCGGCTTGTCGTACATTCAGCCCTTTTTTGATAATTTCTTTGGCCACCGTCTCCGGATCGTCCGCCGTAACAATGGCTCGTGCGTGCCCCATGCTCAGAGTCCCTTCATTGAGCATGTGCCTAACCGGTGCCGGCAGCTTAAGGAGTCGTAAAAGGTTTGCAATATGGGGTCGGCTTTTACCGACAATCTTGGCAAGATTGTCCTGCGTATGCTGAAACTCTTCGATCAAACGGCGATAGCCTTCAGCCTCTTCGATCAAAGACAGATCCTGACGCTGCACATTCTCGATCAAGCCGATTTCCATCGCTTCGCGATCCGTGAAGGAACGGATTAAGACCGGCACCTCGTGAAGGCCGACGAGTTGCGCGGCCCGCCAACGCCGCTCACCCGCAATAATCTCGTACGAATCTTTTTCGCCCCCAAGCGGACGAACCATCAAGGGCTGCAGAATACCACGCTCTTTAATGGAATCCGCAAGCTCGCGAATGGCTGTGTCGTCAAAATGACGCCGCGGTTGAAAGGCGCCGGGCTGAATCCATTCGATCGGCAATTTCTGCGGTACCGTCTGTACTGGCCCAGCCACAGAAACGGAAGAGGGGGCCGCGCCCGTATTTTTAGGCTGATAAGAAACATCGGCATCGCCAAAGAGAGCGGAAAGGCCCCGTCCAAGAGGAGCGGGTTTTGCTTGGGCTTTTGCGTTCATAGCGAATGACTCTTTCTTGTTGGGTTAGGCGGCAGAAGCTTCGATCCGGCGCTCTTCTTGCCGCAGGATTTCACTGGCCAACAGCATATAAGCTCGGCTGCCAGAGCATTTCAGATCATAAAGCAGCACGGGCTTTCCATGAGATGGCGCTTCGGAAATGCGCACATTGCGAGGGATAATTGTTTCGTAAACCTGTGCGCCAAAGAAAGTCCGCACATCGCTCGCCACCGCATCGGAAAGGCTGTTGCGCTTGTCATACATCGTCAACACGACACCCTGTATTTCAAGCGCCGGATTAAACCGCGCCCGCACAGCTTCGACTGTTTGTAACAAACTGCTCATGCCCTCGAGCGCGTAAAACTCGACCTGCAGCGGCACAAGCAAAGCGTGGGCGGCCACAAGCGCATTCAGCGTGATAAGATTGAGGGAAGGGGGACAATCGATCAGGACGTAATCATAATCTTTGGCGCTGCGCTCCAGTGCCGTCTTCATACGGGATTCACGATTTTCTTCATTGACCAGCTGGATCTCTGCGCCAGCCAGATCGGCCGAAGACGTAATGATGGAGAGATTGGGAATAGGGGTCGGCACAGCGCAATCTTCAACCGACATGCCGTCGAACATCAACTCGTAACACCCAACGCCCCGCTCGGCCCGTGCAATCCCAAAGCCCGTCGAGGCATTGCCCTGTGGATCGGCATCAACAATCAGGACACGCTTGCCCACGGCAGCCATCGCGGTAGCAAGATTGACAGCTGTTGTTGTTTTACCAACGCCGCCCTTTTGATTAACTACAGCTATGACGCGGCAGTCGTTCGATTGTTGAGACAAAAACGGGTTATCGTTTTGATTTAGCGTGTTTTCGTCTTGGGTCATGATCTTTATGGGCCTTCAGCTTGCAGATTGCGAGAACCACACCGGTCGGTGCAGTTAGGCTGGGAGTCTCTTCACAAGTGAATGTCCAATATTTCCGTGCTTCTGTCAATTCTGACGGCGCTTTTTCGCCCTTCAGAAACAACGCAACGGAAGAAGGGCCCATGAAAGGAGCCGCATAACGCAACAAGTCCGGCAAAGACGTCAAGGCACGCGCTGTGACGACATCAGCCTTCAGGCCCCTGATGGCCTCCAAACGGCAATTGTGAACAATAATGTTCAGGGACAAATCGGCAGCCACAGCCTCTAAAAAGCGGGCCTTCTTCCCGATACTCTCGATCAAATGCACCTCTGGGACACCCAAAGCCGCCAAAACAAGGCCAGGAAACCCTGCGCCGCTGCCCATATCGACCAAACAAGATGTTTCCCGTGGAAGCAGGGGGAGAAGCTGCGCCGAATCCAACAGATGCCTTTGCCAAAGCTGGGGAAGGGTGCTTGGGGCCACAAGGTTCATGCGCGCCGACCAGTCCTTGAGGAGATCGGCATAACGGGTCAGACGCGCTTGCGCTGTTTCATGGGAAACAGCCCATGGTGTTCCATATGGAACCTGAAGAAGGCGCCAAAGGGCCTTTTGGGCCTCCCTCTCGCCTATCATGCCGTTTCCTGTGCCCGTGCGCGACGAGCGTAACGCAAGAGGGCCACGACGGCAGCCGGGGTCACGCCTGGAATGCGTCCGGCCGCGCCGAGCGTTTCAGGGCGGACTTGCTTGAGCTTTTGGCGGATTTCGTTGGAAAGACTCCCAACGGCATCGTAATCGAGATCAAGGGGGAGGCTGAGCGCTTCATCTTTGCGATAAGCCCGAATATCCGAATCTTGGCGCTGGACATAGCCTGCATAGGCGCTATCGACGACGAGCTGCGCCGCTATAGAAGGCTCAATCGACGCCAGTTCGGGCCAAATGGCCGCGAGCTGGTCAAAAGTGACATCTGGATAGGCCAGAAGCTGGCTTGCCGAGCGACGGACGCCGTCCTGATTAATCTTCAGGCCTTTTTCAGCCAAAAACTGCGGCGTACCATCCAAACGGCTCGCTAAAACACGGGCTTGGCTCAGAGCCGCACTTTTGGTCTCAAAGGCGTCCGCACGTGCAGCCCCAACACAGCCCAAGGCGAGCCCCCGAGGGGTTAGCCGCTGATCGGCATTGTCGGCCCGCAAGGTCAGGCGATATTCGGCCCGCGACGTGAACATCCGGTAGGGCTCGTTCGTACCCTTGGTGATCAAATCATCGATCATCACGCCCAAATAGGACTCGTCCCGCCCCAGAATAAAGGGTTCCTTGCCCTGAAGCTTGAGGACGGCATTCAATCCAGCCATCAAGCCCTGACCTGCCGCTTCTTCATAACCCGTCGTGGCGTTGATCTGGCCCGCAAAGTAAAGGTTGGGAACGCGCTTGGTTTCCAGCGTCGCACGAAGCTCACGTGGGTCGCTGAAATCATATTCGACCGCATAGCCATGGCGCAAGATCACCACATCCTCGAGCCCATAGATCGAGTGGATCATCTCGTCCTGCACATCGCGGGGCAGGGAGGTCGAAATGCCATTCGGATAAACCGTATAATCGTCAAGGCCCTCCGGCTCCAAAAAGATCTGGTGCCGCTCGCGAGAAGCAAAGCGAATAATCTTGTCCTCGATCGAGGGGCAATAGCGTGGCCCGACTCCCTTAATCTGGCCTGAAAAGAGGGGGGCGCGGTGCATATTCGAGCGAATGACCTCATGCGTCACGGACGACGTATGCGTGATGCCACAGGCAATCTGGCGGTTCGGAATAACGCGGGTCAGGGCCGAGAAGGGTTCCGGCGGGTTGTCCCCCTCCTGCATCTCCAAAAGATCCCACTTGATCGTCCGGCCATCAAGGCGAGCGGGTGTCCCCGTTTTCAAGCGCCCCAATTCAAAACCAAGGTTTTTCAATGCATTAGAAAGGCCAACGGAAGGCGGCTCGTCAATACGGCCGCCTATAATTTTTTCCTCACCAACATGCATCAGTCCGTTCAGAAACGTCCCCACGGTTACGATCACGGCGCGCGCAAAGCGTTCGACGCCCTCGGCCGAAGCAATCCGAAACCGTCCATCGGGCAAGCGCGTCAAATCCTCAACAGCTATTTCCTCGACGGTCAGATGAGGCTGGGCGAGCAGGGCGGCCTGCATAGCTTGACGATAAAGCTTGCGATCAGCCTGACAGCGTGGCCCGCGTACGGCTGGGCCCTTGCTGCGATTAAGAACACGAAACTGGATTCCGGCGGCATCGGCGACGCGGCCCATCAGCCCATCAAGCGCGTCAATTTCGCGCACCATCTGTCCCTTGCCCAGACCGCCGATAGCAGGATTACAGGACATTTCGCCCAGCGTTGCAATCTTGTGTGTCGCAAGGAGGGTTTGAGCGCCAAGGCGCGCTGAAGCAGCCGCTGCATCGGCTCCCGCATGGCCGCCACCAATCACAATCACGTCGAATTCTTGCTCACTCATCGTCCCACGTTCCTATCTGCCGCGCTTTTGCTTGTTTGTTTCAAGGCAAAGATAAAAAGGAGGGTATAATCAAGGAATGGGGTGAAAGCAAATTTTGTCCCAGAAACTGTTTATCCAAACGTTAACAAGTTTTTTTCGAAGACCATATAGAATTGACCCATGAACCTTCATCCCCCCCACTTCTTTCGACGCAAAACAGCCCGGATCTTACCCGTAGATACCGATCAGCCACATCGCTTTATCTCCCGTGATGGGCGGATCAACATCATGAAAAAAGGCCTTTCGCGGCATCAGCCGATCGATTGGGGACATTATTTTCTAACGGTGCCTTGGCCCCTTCTTCTTGTATGGGCCAGCTTGGGTTATATCGCTCTCAACGGCTTATTTGCTGTCCTCTATATGCTTTCTTCCGATTGGCCTGACGACTACAACGTTCTGGCCTTTTTAAATGCTCTTTTCTTTAGTGTGCGCGTTTTCTCTACGCTTGGAGTTGATCATGCCGGCCCGCTGAGCCTTTACGCCAACATTCTCATCAGCATTGAATCCTTTGTCGGCTGGTGTTCTTACGGCATTATCATCGGGCTTCTGTTCAGTCGCTTTTCCCATGCGCATAGTCCCGCGATTTTCAGCCACTATGCCACCATCGCCCTTTATGAAGGCAAACCAACCCTACAAATCCGCATCGCCAACAAGCGCGGCACAACCATTTTACAAGCCGAGAGTCGCCTCACGCTTTCACGCAACGAAACAACGCTCGAAGGGGAGCAAACCCGACGCGTTTATGATCTTCCCATTATTCGCAGCAAACTGTCGCTTTTTAATCTGACCTGGACTCTCCGTCATGTGATCGACAGCAACAGCCCCCTTTATGGAGAAACGCCCGAAAACCTGCGGGAAAAAGAAACAGAGCTTGTTGTTCTCCTCTCTGGTGTCGATGAAACCTTTGGCCAGCAAATTCACACACATTTCGCCTATAACCACGAAGAGATCGCTTTCGGCTCCAAATTTAAAAGTATGTTCCGCCGAGCTGAAGATCGACAACCCGTGATTGACTTCTCCTTATTTGACGAGATTGAACCAGCCCCCATGGACGAGCAAGTTTAAGCACGAGACTATTTTCCAATACAAAATGAACTAAAAATCACATCCAACAAATCTTCGACATCAACGCGCCCCGTTATCCGTCCAACAGCACGCATGGCCAGACGCAAATCTTCAGCGCATAGTTCGGATTGATCGGCGGACAAAGCGCGCTGAATATGATCAAGCGCTTCCTGTACGGCCAGACGGTGGCGTGTCCGGGTGAGGGCTGGCGCTGTTGTTGCGGCATAACGGTCGTTCAACTCTAAAACTAGCCTTTCGACCAATTCGCTTAAACCCTCTCCTGACGTGGCACAGACAAAAACTGTACGCGGCTCATTCAATAGGCTTTGACGAAGAACATCGGGGGCAACAACCTGATCCATTTTGTTGATCACCAAAAAGGTATGATCGTCACGCAAGCTCCAAGTGGCGGTATCCTGTTGCGGATCTTTAGTGCCGTCGAAGACCAAAAGCTTGATGTCTGCTTGTTGCGCGCGATGTAGGGCGCGACGAACGCCCTCATTCTCGATCGCATCAACCGTTTCGCGCAGTCCTGCCGTATCCGCAAAGGTCACGGGATAACCGCCAAGATCAAGCTGGCATTCGATGATATCCCGTGTTGTGCCGGGGGTCGGATCAACAATGGCCGCCTCGCGACGAGCTAACTTATTAAGAATGCTTGATTTTCCAGCGTTTGGCGCGCCAAGAAGCGCCACCATAAAGCCGTCACGCAACCGCTCGCCCCGATGCTCGTCATTGAGATGGGTTTCCATCTCTTGCGCCAAAGCCTTCATATCACTTAGACGATCCTTCGTGATGTCCTCAGGGATATCCTCGTCAGCAAAATCGATTTCGGCTTCGATAAAGGCAAGGGCATATTTTATGCGATCGGCCCAACCTGTATAAAGAGCGCCGAGTTCACCATCCATCTGCCGCAAGGCTTGCCTGCGTTGCGCCGCTGTTTCGGCATCAACCAAATCGGCGATGGCCTCGGCTTCGGTCAGATCCATCTTGCTATTTTCAAAGGCGCGACGCGAAAACTCGCCCGGATCGGCAGGTCTTATGCCGTCGATGGCACACAAAACTTCTAAAACGGTCGCAACTACGGCGCGTCCGCCATGTACTTGAAACTCGGCCACGTCTTCGCCCGTGAAACTGTTAGGGCCGGGAAAAAAGAGAACAAGGGCATGGTCAACCAATTCACCCGTACGGAAATCGACAAAACGCCTTAGCGCCACATGGCGGGGTGAGGGAAGGTCGCTTGGAAAACAAGTTCTGCGCAAGGCTTCACGGGCCTGTGGCCCCGAAAGCCGTATAACCGCGACTCCCGCCCGCCCGGCGGCCGACGCCAGCGCAACGATGCTTTCATGGGAAAAATTCGCGCTCAAGAAAACCTACGAAGCCTTGCTGTCCGGTTCTTTAAACGTCACGGCCGCATTCGCTGTGTTCACTACGCCGGACATCATGTTTTGAACCTGACCCCAGAACATCTTCTGAAGATTTTCTGCACCCTGTAAGCTGGCCGGAAGCCATGTCTGAACCATAGATTCGGGGCTCATCGCTTGAATATTGCCGATCATGCGTTGTTCAAGCTCCGCCATCACCGCCTGTTGCATGGGCTGCACATCCGGCAGACCCAAAAAGGACCGGGCTTCCTCGGGTGTGCATTCTACATTTACCGTAACCTTCATGGCAGATCCTTTGTCTGTGGTGATTGTGGCGCAGCTCCCTCACATTAAAGGAGATTGACACCAAGTTCAATATTGTCGCGAGAAGAAAAGCCCCTTATGCTGTCGGCCTATGAAGGCTCGCCTCAAGCTCTACGCCCCTTTGGGCATCGTACTCTTCGCGTTTTACTTCGTGTGGCTCTATTTGTCGCATGAACATGCTTTCATTTTTTGGGACCATACCATGTATTACGACATGGCGCATGCGCTTTGGGCTGCACCGGCCCAAGAAGCCTTGGGCCTTTTTGCCTCAAGTTTTCGAAACAACTACAATCTTCTTTTCGCCCTCCCATCTTTGTTGGCCTTTTCTGTGCTTGGCAGCACGCGTGAAACGTTCATATTAACGAACTATCTCTTCTATTTTGTTGGACATATGCTGGCTTTCGCTGTGCTTGCGAGACAGCTTTTCGGATATAAATGGGCAAAGGCCTTGTTATTGGGCGCGGCTCTTCCCCTCTTTATCCCGTTTCTCTGGTTCCCCTTATTAGAAGGATATCCAGACAATGGGGCGGCCGCCCTCTTTACGCTTGCCGTAGCCTATGGCCTTGGCAAAACCATGGATTGGAAGCGGGCTCTTTTTATGGGCCTCCTTCTCGGTTTCGCGGTTACGTTCCGACGACATTATGCGTATGCGGCGGTGGCGCTTATCTTTGTAATGGCCGCGTTACAATACCTTTCTCCGCGTCCGCAGGGCCGAGCGCGAACAAAAAAACACCCCCTCCTTCGCGATCATGTCAAACCACCCATGAATTTTGCTGTAATGTGCGGTGTGATAGGAGCCGGCCTATTTCTGACTCTTTTAGCGACCGAGCCCTATTATCTTTACAACATGCTTACCGTCAATTTTAGCGAGCTTTATGACAGCTATAAACGCCCGCCCAGCTACTTTATCCTTTTTTGCTTGTCCCATATGGGGCTTTTTCTGATCTTCGGTACGCTTATCGGTTTTATTTATGCGGCGTGGATTCATCCAACGCTCCGGCGATCTCTTTCTTTGGTCTTTTTCCTTTCCCTGTTTTGGGGCATTATCTGGAGCCTCGGCCCCGGACAGGCCGGACAACATTATCTTATCGCCGTTTTACCGCTTTTCTGTTTCACAGGGTTGGCCGCCTATTTTTTGCGTCCAAGAAAAAAACTGGTGCAAATCGCCTCCATCCTTGTTTTCACACTCCTTGCCCTCAACAGCGCTCAGGCACTTTGGCTGAGCAGCAAAACACCCCTGCCCAGCGATCCACCGTCTTTGTCGCTTTGGGGAACATCGCGCCCCCCCTGGCGTCGTGATGACTATGATGCCATTTTATCGCTCGCCAAATATGTTGCGGCGCAAACGACCGATAACGAAAAGATCGTTCTGATTGGTTCGTCCTTTATTTTCAATCAGGACTTAATGCGCGTTGCCTTTGAAAAAGGCCTTGGTGACTTGCAAACCTTTAAACGCTTTATCCCCGTCCCTGATACGGACTCTTCTGGCGTCGCGCCCCTTGATGCCTTGGCTAGCGCCGACATATTTCTTGTGGCCACGCCTACGCAATATCATCTCGATCCAGAAAAACAAAAAGCCGTGACCTCGATGGCAGCCTTTATTCGTCCTTCCGAAAATTTTACACAAGATCCAACAGCCTTTTCTCTTTCCCGAAACGTTTGGGTACAAATATGGCGTCGTAAAGAGCCGTGGACGCCCCGAGCCCTGCACAACGCGCTGATCCCGTCCCGAAACATACGTGATGACCGCCGAACATGGGTCTTAACGGAAACAAACGGCATGCAAAGAGTAGATTCATCGAACACAGGGGCAGGAACCTTGCTTGCCTATTTGTCGCCCGCCTTTCCCCGCGCAACCATATTTAGAGATGAAAAAATAAAAATGGCGGCCTATCGGCTTGCCATGGGGGTACAATTTGAAGCGCATCCCTGTGCGGCGCCGCTCATTTCTATTCGCCTTAAGACACCTGATGGAAATATCCTTTACGAAAAAACCCTTAAGTCCCTGCAAAACAACGGCCCTCTCTTCTTCCTATTGCCGAATGACCCACGCGCTGACGAAGAATATCTTGAAGTGTCCGCAACATCACCTGCCCCAACAATGTGTGCAATTATGATTCAGGGCTTATCGTTGGAAAAAATCAACAACTAGCAAGAACCTTCTCGCGTCACCACAAAAGAGGCAATAACTGTTTGCATTGCCCCGCCCGCAAAGATAGCTTAGTGCGCGACAACCGGGGCGTACACATGGCACTTGTAAAAGTAAAATCTCTCGACGGAACACATTTTGACTCTCTGGAGTTTCTTCCTGAGCGTGGGTATGGGCCAGGTCTTATCCTTATTCACGGCATCTTTGGGCTTTCGGCGGCCATGCAACAAAAATGTATGCAGTTTGCGTCATTAGGCTATGTCACCTTGTGTCCAAATCTTTTTTGGCGGCAGAATGTAACAACTGGACTGGACGATGTTACGGGCGAAGCCAACTGGGATCAGGCGCGAAAGCTTTACACGAATTTTGACGTTGAGGCTGGTGTTAGAGATTTGTTAGCGGTGCTTGCCTATCTTCGGCAAAGCCCCAAATGCAGTGGACATGTCGGCGCACTGGGCTTTTGTTTGGGAAGCCGCCTTTCGTTCCTTCTGGCGGCGCGTGCTGATATCAATTGTGCTGTTGGATATTATGGTGTCGGCCTTGACAGCATGACAGATGAAATCTTTGACGTCCGCGTGCCCTACCTTTTACATCTAGCGGGGCGCGATAAGCTCATCCCAGATTTAATCCGCACAAAGCTTCTCAAGGTGCTTGATCGGAATTCAGCCATTACCACCCATATCTATCCTGCGGCGGAACATGGCTTCGCTCGACTTGAGGCCCCAACCTATCACAAAGAATCCTGCGATCTTGCCAATCAACGCACAGTTGATTTTCTTTCGGCCCATCTTCACTAAGCCTTTCCCTCCTTCGTGACGGATGTCCGCCAAAGGGCCGATGGGATTTTTGACAAAAAAGCTTCGTGTGCCAAAAGCTCTTCCTCTGAAATCGGAAAAGCCCGTGCGGCTCGAAAAGTTCTGTCTTGTGACAGAATAATTTCTTCACAAACCGTCATCGTCGATGATTTCATCTCGAAACCCGGTTGACGCCCGCCGCGCAGCTCTAAGTAAACTTCGGCCAAAAGACGCGCATCAAGTAAAGCGCCGTGAAAACCGCGCTCGGACAAATCTATCCCAAAACGCTTACACAAGGCATCCAGTGAAGCGGGGGCACCGGGAAATTTATCCCGCGCCATGGTTAATGTGTCTATGGCGCGGTCACGAGGCAAAATCTTATATCCGGCACGTGAAAGCTCCGCATTCAAAAAACCCATATCGAAGGCCGCATTATGAATAACAAGCGGATCTCCCGCGATAAATTCCAAAAACGTGTCAACTTCCTGCGCAAAAAAAGGCTTGTCACTTAAAAACTCGTTTGTCAGGCCATGCACACGCGTTGCCGCCTCCGGCACATCGCGATCCGGGTTGAAATATTGATGAAAAACTTTCCCCGTTGGGAGATGATGCATAATTTCAACGCAGCCGATTTCAACAAGTCGATCCCCCTTTAAAGGGTCAAATCCGGTTGTTTCAGTATCAAGAACTATCTCTCTCATACATCTTCCCTATTCATCATTTTCTTCCACAGAGAATTGATCTTTTTTTGAAGGGCTTCTTGATCATCGCTGTTGTTTGACACAACAAAATCGGCGCGCTTTTGCCTTTGTCGATCCGTTCCCATTTTTTTAGTGATGGCTTGATATTTTTCTTCGGTCATATTGGGTCTTGATAAAACGCGCTTGCGCCGTTGGGCTTCAGTTGTTGTGATGAACAAGGTGTAGGTACACAGTTTTTCCAGTCCCGTTTCAAAAAGAAGTGGCACCTCCAAAACAACAACGTGCTTTCCTTTTGTTCCTTGCTCCTTGATAAATTGCTTGCAAGCCTTGATCACCAAGGGGTGCAAAATATTTTCCAGACGCTGAAGATTTGATGGATTGCCAAAAACCAAGGCCCCCAGCTTCTTACGGCTTATTCCTCGCGCCGTAACACTTGATGGAAAAAGGGTGGCCACTTTTTTGTAAGCATCACCATCTCTTTTTAAGAAACCATGTACGACACGATCGGTGTCCAGTCTTTTCGCCCCCTTACGGACAAGGCATTTCGAAACCGTGCTTTTTCCGGCACCGATAGAACCCGTAACACCAATAACAATCGGGGCTAACCTATCCATGAAGCACCAAATCGCGGAGCTCGGCGGTAACGTCAACTTTTTGGCCAAACCATGCTTCAAAACCGGGACGCGCCTGATGAAGAAGCATGCCAAGACCATCGATCACGCGGCATCCTTTTTCTTCTGCCTTTTTTAAGAGTCCAGTTTTAAGGGGTGTATAAACAGCATCTGTTACCCACGCCGTTGGTGATATCACGGTCAAATCTATGTCCAGCTCTTGCTGTCCTGTCATACCAAGCGACGTGGCATTAACAACAAGAGAGGCATCCGAAATAACATTATTCCTTTGATCCCATGACGCGCATTCCATCTCGCCACCAAAATTAAGCTCGCGACAAAGTGTCTCCGCCCTTTCGGCAGATCGGTTTACAATCGTGATTTTCTTGGCGCCCAGTTCTTGCAGAGCAACGACAATACCCCGTGCCGCGCCGCCGGCCCCTAAAACCACAACATGTGCGTTTGTATTGTGGAGGTCGAAACCACCGCTTTTGAGATTCTCAACAAAACCAAAAACATCCGTATTATCACCTATTAACCTTCCGTCTTCACTGACAATAATCGTGTTCGCCGCGCCAACTCTTCGCGCCAACGATGTAAGTTGATCAACAATTTTGATGGCTAGCTCTTTGTGGGGAATTGTCAAATTACAACCACGAAAGCCCAAAACAGGCAAGGCCCGCAAAGCCTGTTCAAGTTGATCAGGATGAACACGGAGTGGCATGTAGACACCGTCAATATCATGTTTGTTCAACCAGTACCCATGGATAAGCGGCGATTTAGTGTGGGCAATCGGATATCCTATGACTCCGGCCAGTTTTGCTTTACCGGTTAAATAAGCTCTACTCATGACTGGAATCCTTTATCACTTGTTCCATGTCCCTCTTCTTTAAGATCAGGAGTATTTCTGCTGCCGTTTCCTCAACCGATTTGCGCGTAACGTCTATTACAGGACATTCTAGCTTGGCAAAAAGACGGCGTGCGGCCAGAACTTCTTCCCGAACTTTTTCCGGATCAATATAATCCGTATCGCCTTGATTAAGGAACCTTAAACGAGAGCGCCTTGTTTCAACCAATTCGTCAGGGCGGGACGTCAAGCCAATAATCATGGGTTTTGTCAATCGCGCAAAGTCGATATCGAGCGGAATACCGGGAATAATGGGAACATTCGCGGCCTTGATCCCGCGATGGGACAGATAGATACATGTTGGAGTTTTGGAGGTACGGGAAACGCCCAAAATAATCACATCCGCTTCATTCAACTTGTCCGTCTTATTCCCATCATCAAGCGACATGGCAAAATCCATCGCCTCTATTCGCTTAAAATATTCTTTATCGAGCTCATGTTGCTTTCCTGGATCATGAGCGGATGGCACACCAAAAAATCCGGATAAAACCGAAATCACTGGGGCAAGAACCGAGAGAGACGGCACGCCCATGCGTTGACATTGGTCATGCATAGCCTTTGCCATGTCGTCATTGATGAAAGTATAAAGGACAAGTCCTGGCCATTGACGCAACCCTTCAAAGACGAGATCGAGCTGTCTTTTGGTACGAATAAGCGTCCAATGATGTTCTTCTTTTTGGATAGCGCCGAATTGAACAAGACCGGCACGAGCGACAGAGCTGATTGTTTCGCCTGTGGCATCGGAAACAAGATGGATGTGGAATATTTTTTCAGGCGAGAGATTCACGTTTTCTTTACCAACGCTGTGTTATGGGGATAAGTGAGACTGCCGGAAGAGGGCTCCTCTTTCAATCCCTGTCTTTCGACTTTTTTCCACAAAACAACAATCCGTGGATCTTTTTTCACATCAACCTGTGAAAAAAGGGTATAAGTCTGTGTCAATTTTTTATCCACGTTATCCACATTTCTTTCCACCCCTCTTTTTATGATATTTTCATAAAAAATTAACAATCTTATTTACCGATGCGAGCGAAATGGCTCCTTGAGGGTAACTTAAGGGATAAAAAGGCGAATTCTCTTCCAAAAATTAATCCACGTTATATGCCATCCCAACAAACTACTACTACTTTTAATATTATTTATTTGATAAAAGGAAACGTGCATAAAACTGATAAACCTTTTCTTGATTGTCTTAATGGTTTCGTTTGCAAACGAAGGCCTCTTTGGTTTATGAGACAAGCAGGACGTTATCTTCCAGAATATAGGGCTCTGCGAACTCAGGCTTTCAATTTCATTGATTTTTGTCTCACCCCTTCTCTTGCTGTCGAAGCTACACTTCAACCATTGCGTAGATTTGATCTGGATGCAGCTATTCTTTTTGCGGATATCCTTCTTGTTCCGCTTGCCTTGGGAATGGATGTTCGTTTTGAAGAAGGCGAGGGGCCGCGTCTTTCTCCAATGCAAGCTCTAGAACAGTTGAAATGGAGCCCGAACCGAATAATGGCAAGCTATGAGGCACTCGCGCAGGTCAAAGATAAAGTTAATAAAAAACAAAGTGTTATAGGGTTTTGTGGTGGGCCTTGGACTGTGGCCGCCTATATGATTGAGGGAAAGGGTGGTGATTTTTCAAAAGCTGTGTTCTGGGCGAAAAACAGACAGGATGACTTGGCGGCCCTGATCGAATTGTTGGTTGAAGCATCTGCTCAACACCTTGTTGCGCAGATAAAGGCAGGCGCTGATGTGGTCCAGATATTTGAAAGTCATGCCGGCGCTATCCCGACAGAACTATTTGATAGATTTATTTTACGTCCCACACAAAAGATCGTTGAATTGGTTCAAAGGGTTGATCGCAATATCCCTATAATCGGGTTTCCGCGAGGGGCCATACCGGAAAATTATGTTCGATATGCCAAAGAAACGGGCGTTAAAGCGGTCAGTGTTGATCAATTTATCGATCCTGTCTTTGCAGCGCAAAATCTAATCCCCCATGTTTGTGTTCAAGGAAATTTAGATCCAGCCTTGCTGGTCGAGGGCGGCGAGCGCATGAAATTGGCAACAGTATCCATTTTAAAAACCTTGCCGAGCAAACATATTTTTAATCTTGGCCATGGGGTTCCTAAAGAAACGCCCCCAGAACATGTGGATCAATTGATAAACTTGGTTCGTAACTGGGATGAAACCATATGACGATTTGTGTCATTCTCCTTTCAATGGGTGGGCCTGATCGATTGGAGAATGTTCGCCCGTTTTTGTTTAATTTATTTAATGACCCTGCAATTATGCGGATACCGCAGCCCTTTCGCTGGATTGTTGCTTTTTTGATTTCGGGAATACGTGCCAAACGTGCCAAAGGAATCTATCAACGGATGGGAGGACATAGCCCCTTACTGGAAAATACCCGAAAGCAGGCGGTGGCGTTACAGGCTGTGCTGGGAACAGACTATCGTTGTTTTGTGGGGATGAGCTATAGCCACCCGTTTATTTATGAAGCTGTTCATCATGCGATAACGCTTTGGCCTGAACAAATCGTTTTATTGCCCCTTTATCCTCAGTATTCCACGACAACGACTTTTTCTGCCCTCAAGGAGGGGCGACGCGCCCTAGCGCGGGCCCAATTCGCGGGAAAGGTTTCGATCATTGACCATTTTTACGATTTACCTACATATATTGACCTTTTGGTCGAGCGCACGAAACAGGCGTTTTCAGAGGCCCAAGAGGCGGGGGCGCCCCGCGTGCTGTTTTCAGCTCACGGGTTGCCTGAGCGTATTGTGAAGCAAGGTGACCCCTACCCCGATCAATGTGCCCGACTGGTTGACCTGATTTTGCAAAAAATGGGTAAAAAAATTGATAGCGTCTTGTGCTTTCAAAGCCGTCTGGGCCCCGTCCGATGGATAGGTCCATTCACAGATGAAGAGATTGTCAAGGCTGCCCAAGATCATCGACCTATCGTGATTGTTCCGATTTCGTTTGTTTGTGAACATGCAGAAACGCTTGTCGAACTTCATCAAGAAGGGCGAAGCCTTGCCTTTGAAAAGGGGTGCCCCTTTTACCGGGTTGTGGAAACGGCTGGTGATAATCAGCAGTTTATTCAGGCCTTAGCGCATGTGATCCGCCGGTGTTAACTAAAAAACCAAAGAAAATGAAGTGTTAATCATAAAAAACTTTGACTTTTGGTGTGAAAATGACTAAGGATAAGCCTATCGAAGGGGTACATTCTCGGCAACGGGAACATTAAGGACGTACCTGTCGGTTATCCCACCCTCAGCGCGGAATGTCGGTTAAGACGGTGTAGTCTTTTACAGACGACGTGGGCGCGAGTTTCCGGACAAAATGAAAGCGTAAAACAAAATCAAATCTCGTCATAACGAGCCCGATAAATCCAAAGGACATCATGAATATACGTGAATTAAAAGCAAAGTCTCCTGCCGAATTGCTTAAAATTGCAGAGGAAATGGAAATTGAAAATGCTGGATCTTTGCGCAAGCAAGAAATGGTTTTTGCCATTTTAAAAGCACACGCGGAAAAGAATAACGCAATTTATGGCGAAGGTGTTTTGGAAGTTTTGCCGGATGGCTTCGGTTTTTTACGGTCAACAGAATCCAACTATCTGGCTGGGCCGGACGATATTTATGTTTCGCCAAGCCAAATCAAAAAGTTCAATCTCAAGACGGGCGACACGGTTGAGGGCGAAATCCGCTCTCCCAAAGATAGCGAACGCTACTTTGCGCTTTTGAAAGTCAACAGCATCAATTTCCAAGAAACGGAAAAAACACGCCATCGCATCGGGTTTGATAATCTGACACCGCTTTATCCGGATCGTCGCCTTGTGCTTGAGCTTCAGGATCCAAGCAAGAAAGATTATACGACACGGGTGATCGATCTTATTGCCCCGCTCGGCATGGGCCAGCGTGCCCTGATCGTTGCGCCGCCGCGCACGGGTAAAACGGTTATGTTGCAAAACGTCGCGCATGCGATTACACAGAATAACCCTGATGTTTATTTGATCGTTTTGCTTATTGACGAACGTCCCGAAGAAGTCACTGACATGGCTCGGTCGGTTAAGGGAGAGGTCGTTAGTTCGACCTTTGATGAACCTGCCGTCCGACATGTTCAGGTTGCTGAAATGGTTATTGAGAAGGCCAAGCGCCTTGTCGAACACAAGCGCGATGTCGTCATCCTGCTTGATAGCATCACGCGTCTGGCGCGCGCCTATAACACGGTTGTGCCGTCATCAGGCAAGGTTTTGACGGGTGGTGTTGATGCGAACGCGCTGCAGCGTCCCAAGCGCTTTTTCGGTGCGGCCCGCAACATTGAAGAGGGTGGTTCTCTCACAATCATTGCAACAGCGCTGGTCGATACCGGAAGCCGCATGGATGAAGTGATTTTCGAAGAGTTCAAGGGAACGGGTAACTCGGAAATCATCCTAGATCGTAAGCTTTCAGATCGCCGTACCTTCCCAGCCATCGACATCACCAAGTCCGGCACGCGCAAAGAAGAGCTGTTGGTTGATAAGGCAACGATGTCCAAGATGTGGGTGTTGCGCCGCGTTCTCCTGCCCATGGGGACGACGGATGCCATGGAATTTTTGATCGATAAATTGAAGTATAGTAAGACCAATACGGACTTTTTTGACTCGATGAACCAGAATACGACATCGGATTCACCACGCTCTCGACGCGGAGGCGGCGAATAAAACGAGCCGTTGAAAATAAAAAACCCCGCCAACTTGGCGGGGTTTTTGTTTGTCCGGCGACAAGCTTTACACGATCTGATTGTTGTTTTTGGCGAGTTGTTGCTGATAAAGAAGCTCAAAATCGACCGGGTTAAGCAATATTTGAGGGAAGCCTCCGTCTCTTACAGCATTGGCAAGAACGGCGCGAGCAAAGGGAAAAAGCAAGCGCGGCGCCTCAATATACAAAAAGGGCATTAGAACATCGTTGGGGATGTTAGCGGGAATGCCGAAAAGCCCGTTGTAGGCAACCTCTGCAATAAAAGCAACCGCACTTTCCGTTTTGGACTGGAGGCGTAACATTAGGCTTACTTCGTGGACTGTTTCTTCAATCTTGCGGGTTGAAAGGTTAACAGAAACCTCGATGGTTGGCGCTTTTTGGAGCTGTTGAAAAATTGCGGGAGCGTTGGGGCTCTCAAAAGACAAATCCTGAACATATTGTCCATGTACAACGACTTGGAGCGGTTGCGGTGAATCCGGGGCTTGAGACATAAGGCGGCCTTTCTTCGTTTGGAAGGAGGCCTGTTTAGCATGCTAATTTTGTTTACACAACACAGGTCTGATCCTTAGAATGGTCAAGAAAGAAAGGGCGGCAGGGGTTTTTATGGAAATGTGGGATATTGTAATTTACGGCGCGATCGCTGCGTTCCTGTTTTATCGCTTGTGGTCCGTTTTGGGCCAGAAGGATGATAGCAATCAGGTGGAACCAAGGGAAAACCCCTTTGGGCCCAAGGAGTCCTCAAAAGATGATGAAGAAAACGTCATGGTTTTGGAGGGACGGGCCCGTCCTATCGTGCCATCTTTGTTGTCCGCTTATGCACCCACGTCTTTGGCGGGAGTGCTGGATCAGGTTCGTGCAACAGACCCTGCTTTTAATGAAAAGCAATTTATCGAGGGGGCAAAAATCGCCTTTCAAAGAATTGTGGGCGCTTTTGCTCTGGGGGATTTGACACCTGTGGCGCGCTTCTTGGGTCCGGCTGTTCGCGGGCCATTTGAATCCGCTTTAGGGCAAAGGAAGACGGCCGGACATACGGTTGAGGGGCGGATTGAAAAAATTATTGCGGCCGATATCGTTGCCGCTCGTTTCGAAGATAGTAAGGCCTTGCTCACTGTCGAGTTTGTGTCGCATCAGGTCAATATTGTTCGCGACGCGCAGGGGCAGGTTGTCGAGGGAACGCCTGGTCGCGCAGAAGAAGTCCGCGATATCTGGATTTTTGCGCGCGATGTTTCGTCGCCCGATCCGAACTGGACGCTTGTCGAGACGCATTCATGACACGAAGACCAGCGATCCCCTTGCTCGTGGGGGTGTTGTTTTTTCTTGCGGCGTGCGCGAGTCAAAAAACGGGCGAAGCGCCCCCCTATCGTCTTTCGCCCGTTTCTTTTTCTCACATACAGAACTGGAAACAGGATCAGCATGCGCAAGCGCTCGATGCTTTTCGAAAATCATGCAGGGCTTTAAGTAAAAAAGAACCAACGTCTGTTTTTCGCATGAAGGAAGCAGGCAGCGCCGCCTTATGGCAAAGGGCCTGCTCACTTTTGCCGCATGGTTTTGTGGATGATGTTTCCGCCCGTCTGTATTTCGAAGACAATTTCGTGCCGTTCCGCATCGAGGCCAAGGATGGCGGCGAAGGACTTTTTACAGGCTATTATGAAGCGCAGATTAAAGGATCTTTGTTGCGTAAGGACAAATATCAAACGCCACTTTGGGCGCGTCCTGATGATCTGGTGACGGTTCAGCTGGGCTTATTCAATCCTGAATGGAAGGGCAAAAAGATTACCGGCAAGGTGATCAACGGACAATTCATCCCCTATGATGAGCGTAAAGAGATAACCACGCAAAACATGTTAACCCGCGCGAAGCCTCTTGTTTGGACCGACGATCCTGTCGGCGCCTTCTTCATGGAAATTCAGGGATCGGGGCAGGTGACACTTTTAAATGGGGATGTGTTGAGGCTTGGATATGCGGCCCAAAATGGGCACAGCTATGTCCCGATTGGACGCGTTTTGCTTGCACGAGGTGAGATCGAGAAACCAGTCACCATGCAGAAAATTCGCGCGTGGCTGGAGGATCACCCTGAACGGGCACAGGCAATTATGAATGAAAATCCGTCCGTTGTGTTTTTTAGAAAAATTGAAGGCGAGGGGCCGATCGGTGCACAGGCTGTTGCCTTGACCCCTATGCGCAGCCTTGCTGTTGATCCGGCCTATTTCCCGTTGGGAGCCCCCGTTTGGCTTGAAACCGAAAAACACCACACGCTGGTCATTGCTCAGGATACAGGTGGCGCGATCAAGGGCCCCATTCGTGGTGACCTGTTTTGGGGAAGCGGGGCTTTGGCTGAAAAAGGCGCGGGTGAAATGCAGGAAAAGGGCCATTATCTCATCCTTCTTCCCAAGGAAGGGCGCGTCCATGACAAAAGATAACGATGAAAAGGAAGTTTGGTCCCACTATATCCAGAATGTTAAAAAGCTGGATCAAGCCACGTCTCCCGCACGTCCGTTGAAAAAGAAAAAACCGTTTCTACATGCCCTTGTCGAAACGGCACCAGAAAAAGAAGAACCGTCGGAGCCAAAAAAATCTGTCGAAGACCAAGATAGTATGGAGGCCCTGCTGTCGCAGAAAGGACCAACAGCAGCTGAAATCGCCGAACAAATCAAGAAACAAAAACAAAAGCCATTGGTAGAAATTGCGCAATCTATAACGCCTTCCGTTATGGTCGCGCCATCTCAGCCGTTGGTACCGCTTCCCCCCAAGGAGGCTTCGAAGGAACCTTTGGATCTCCGGATCGAACGCAATTTGAGTTTGGGGGATGTTGTAATCGAGGCGCGCACAGATTTGCATGGGCACACAGAACAAGAGGCCCACGAAAAACTTGTTAGCTTTTTGCAGCAAGCCTATCAACGAGGGCGTCGCGTGGTTTTGGTTATTACAGGCAAGGGGACCAATAATGGCTCCGTTTTACGTCAGAATATACCACGTTGGTGCGATGTGTCCCCCTTGAGCCAGATAGTGCTTGCCATACGGAGCGCTGCTGCTCATCATGGGGGAGAGGGTGCGTATTATATTGTTTTACGCAAGCAGGAAAGAGCGAAGGAGAAAAAACATGGCCTATGATAATCAAAATGTTTTTGCCAAAATTATTCGCGGCGATATCCCGTGCAAGAAAATTTATGAAGATGCTTTTGCCTTGGCATTTCATGACATCAATCCTTTAACGCCCGTTCATGCGTTGGTTATCCCCAAGGGATCCTATGAAAATCACAAAGATTTTTCGGATAATGCTTCACCCGAAGAACAGGTCGGTTTGACCAAGGCTATTGGTAAAACGGCGGAGATAATTGGCGTGGCCGATGGCGGGTATCGCCTCATTACCAATTGTGGCGTGAATGGTGGACAGGAAGTCCCCCACTATCATGTTCATATCTTGGGGGGTGGTCCCGTGGGGTGTATGATCAACGCCAAATAAAAAAAGCCCCGCATTGCGGGGCTTTTCTTTCAGGAGAGAAAATTAAAGCATAAATTTGTTTTTTGGGACCGAAAGGGTAATACGGGACTCCTTTCTTTTGGATCCGGGGTCAAGCAGTTTTGAGACATTTGCCCCGTCAATAAGTTCATCTGCGGTGAAGGGGGGAGCTTTGCCGTCGCTGACCATGGTTGCCGCGCCGAAGGCGTGGGCTGGATGCCCTTTTAGGTCAGCAAAATGGCGTGCATCCGAAAGCTCATTACTCACGCGTTCGGCCAAGGCTCCGCCGGTCAGGTGGTGACCCATAGTGGATTCGCTGACTAAGCCAAAAAATTGCCTATCGCTCATGGCATAGGGTGAATTGTTCATCATTATATCGCCCCATCAAATTGATCCCTGTAATACCCCCATTAAACACGAAAAGGTTTAAGGTCTGATGAAACATAAGATTTTGATAAAATTGAATCTATTAAAAGAATATCCGCCCTTGCATTAAGAAAAAACGGTGAGACAGACAGATAGTGCCTGATGGTTGAGAGGACGTAAACCTTCACGACAATTTGAGACAAAAAGCAGGAAAAAAAACAAACGGTTCTGTCGTTATTTAGCCAATCGTCAGATCTTCATGCATATGCCGGATAAGATGATGTCCCGGCACATCGGGTCGATTGGGATTTGTTACGAGTGGAACGGCAAAAATAACAGGAGAAAGAGCGTATTCTTTTATAGGATTACGCGTTTTTTTGGGCTCATAAGGGCTTTTTTTACTGGGCATAGGCATCGCGGCACCTCTTCCTAAAAGCTTTATCTTGAAATTAGCCTTTAATATTCCGTTAAGCTTATAATAGAGGGAAAGCAAGATGAAAACAATAAAAAATTATGTTCGCAAAGGGGATAATAGGTCGTGGTTTCATATAATTAACCACAATAAGCTTGGCTGAAGAGGGTTTTGAAACTAAAAAAGCGGACCTTGCAAGGCCCGCTTTTTTTGATCTTCTCCAATTAACGCGAATAGAATTCGATAACCAGATTGGGTTCCATATGAACCGGATAGGGGATCTCGTCCATCGAAGGAACGCGGACAAAGGTGCCCTTCATTTCCTTGTGATCAACGGAAACATATTCCGGCACATCACGTTCGTTCAACTCGGATGCCATGATGACGATCGGCATCTGCTTCGCCTTGCCGCGCACTTCGATGACATCGCCTTCCTTGACTTGATAAGACGCGATATTGACGCGCTTGCCGTTGACGAGGATATGGCCGTGATTGACAACTTGACGTGCCGAAAAAACGGTTGGTACAAACTTCATGCGATAGATCACGGCGTCCAGACGGCGCTCTAAAAGCTGCAGCAAGATTTCGCCGTTGTCACCCTTGCGACGTAGCGCTTCCTTGTAATAGCGAATAAATTGACGTTCGCCGATATTGCCGTAATAGCCGCGCAAGCGTTGCTTGGCGAGCAATTGCACACCGTAATCCGATGGCTTTGTGCGGCGCTGGCCATGTTGGCCGGGGCGATAATCGCGGCGATTGATGGGGCTTTTAGCGCGGCCCCAGATGTTGGCGCCTTGGCGGCGGTCAAGCTTATGCTTGGCATTTTGACGTTTTGACATAGTTCGTCCCTCATTGATGGGGCCAAGCGCGATGGCTTGTTTGGCCCTTGTATTGTCCCGATAGTTCTCTTCCACCGTGGAAGAAACGGGAGCGAGCCCTGTTTCCAAGCCCTGTCAAAAGGGGAAACGGACAAGTCCACATTCTCGGGAATGGCTGGCTTATAGCGACATTTGGGGGTCGTTGTCAAATCAAGACGCTATTTTTTCGTACCGCTTAAGGTTAACGCCCTTTGATAGACCGTGCTTTTTTTAAGATTCAGGGCTTTGGCGACAAAGGCGGCAGCGTCTTTGACGCTCATTGTTTGAAGGGCCTTGACCAGCGTTGTGTCAAGGTCTTCATCTGTCGAGGGGTTTTCGGAGGCGGGCTCGACCAACACGACAAGTTCTCCCTTGGCAAAGCAGTCTTGGGAGGCTAACGCGCACAAGGCATCCAGCGGCTCGCAAACAACGTCTTCAAAGAGCTTGGTCAGCTCACGCGCCACGCAGGCCCGACGTGATCCCGAAAAGACGGCAAGCATATCGTTAAGCGTATCCGCCAAGCGTGGTGCTGTTTCGTAAAAGAGGAGGGTGGCTTTAAGTCCGGCTAATTCGCGCAGAATATCCTGTCGAGCCCCCTTTTTCGTTGGTAAAAAGCCGTGGAAAAAGAAACGATCTGCGGGAAGGCCTGCACAGGCAAGAGCCGTTAGGCAGGCGCTTGCGCCGGGAATGGCAAAAACGGGAAGGTTGTTATCTCGACAAGCGCGCACAAGGCGAAACCCCGGATCCGAAACGAGAGGGGTGCCGGCATCGCTGACAAAGGCTATAGCCCCCCCGCTTGATATACGGGCAAGCACCTCTGAAATTCGGCCCGTTTCATTGTGATCGTGACAAGAGATTAGCGGTTTGGAAATGCCGTAACGGGAAAGCATGGAGCCCGTCACACGCGTATCTTCGCATAGAAGAAGGTCGGCATTTTTTAAAACCCAAAGGGCGCGCAGGGTGATATCCCCCAGATTGCCGATCGGCGTTGCAACCATGTAAAGCGCGGGATCAAGAGGTTTACTTGGGGCTTTTTCTTCGCTACCCTTCCATAATGATTGACTCCAAAGGGCGAAATCTGGCCATGACTTTTCCTTCTTTCCTAAACGGTCGCTGTGGTTTTTGGGTGGTAAAGCCATTGTGTGTTGTCTTCCTTTTCTTGCTCGCAAGTTGTGCGGACGAGATCCTACCAGATCGAGGGGAGCCGTCACAATCCACTATCTCGACACCGCGTGCGGCCCAGACTGTGGTTCAACCGCGTCCCACGCCGCAGTCCCCAGCCTATCGCTATCAATCTGGCGTGCCGCGTCCCCAAGACCAGCAGGTTCAGGCTCAAGCAAAGGCCACACCCGTGCAAGCAGGGGCGCGTATAGCTTTGCTCCTGCCCTTGTCGGGGCGGCAGGGGCCCCTTGGGCAGGCAATGGCGAATGCGGCGCAGATGGCCGTTTTTGATATGGGGGTTACAGGCTTTGAGCTGATGCCGCGTGACACCAAGGGGACACCTCAAGGTGCCGTTAAGGCTGCACAAGAGGCGATTTCAAGTGGAGCACAGCTCATCATCGGGCCGCTTTTTGCTGCCGATGTCGCCGCGGTGAAACCGGTTGTGATTAACACCCCGATTAACATGTTGGCTCTTTCAACCGACATGTCGCTGGGGGAAAACGGCGCTTATATGATGGGTTTTGCTCCTGCGCCGCAAGTTGAGCGCGTGGTTTCCTACGCTTTATCCCGCGGTTTGACATCCTTCGCAGCGATTGTACCCATAAACCCTTATGGCGACCTTGTGGGCAAAGCCTTCAGGGAAGCGGTACAACGTGGTGGCGGAACGATCGTGGCGTTTGAACGCGGAGAAAGAACGACAGAAATATTGGCCCAAAAAGACAGGATTCAGGCGCTCTTTCTTCCTTTGGGTGGAACGGCTTTGCGCAACGTCGTGACGGCGCTGTCCGATGGGGGAATGGTTCCTGGCACCGTTCAGATTTTAGGCACAGGTCTGTGGGACGAGCCAAATGTGGCACAGGGGTTGCCCCTCTTGGTGGGCGGTTGGTATGCCGCGCCGGAGCCGGAGCTCCGCACGCGTTTTGTTTCAGGCTATGAATCCTCGTTTGGACAGGCCGCACCCCGGCTTGCAACACTTGCCTATGATGCCACAGCCATGGCCGCTGTTTTGGCGCGTAATGGCATGGGGTATAGCCGGCCTTCCTTAACGCTGTCTTCGGGCTTTGCGGGGGTGGATGGCGTTTTTCGCCTTCTGCCTACGGGCCAGATCGAGCGCGCCTTGGCTGTTAACGAACTGGACGAGACGGGCAGCCATGTGGTTGACCCCTCACCCCAGAACTTTCGGCGATAGGCTGGAAAGCGGGGATTTCCGTAAAGAGACCCGTTGGATGGAAAGAAATTGCGAAAAAGGCTAGACTTACCCGCGGCAAGCTGGTAAACCCGCCGTCTCACAGGAAAAAACGTGGGTGATTAGCTCAGTTGGTAGAGCAGCTGACTCTTAATCAGCGGGCCGTGGGTTCGAATCCCCCATCACCCACCATTTCCTTCACCGTCGTGAGATCGATCCCAACACGCCTCTGATAATCTCGCGCCCGACTTGGGTGCCGATTTGGCGCACCACACTTTTCACCAATGTTTCACCCAGACCCTGCCGGCGCGATTTTCCGCCGGACAGAACTTTGCCAACGGTTGAAAGAACGTCACCCACGCCGCCACCGGAAGAAGAAGGTTGTGTCGTGGTTTGTCCTGTGTGGGGAACGGAGCCCGTTGATGTTCGCCTAATTTTCGAGGCAAGACGTTCATAGGCGCTTTCGCGATCGACGGGCTGATCATAAACACCGGCATAGGGCGAGGCCGCAAGAATAGCGGCGCGTGCTGCATCACTTAATTTGCCGATCTGGCTTTGCGGCAAATGAACTTTGCCACGCTGAACAATGCCGGGGGCACCCTTTTCATCAAGGAAGGAAATCAGCGCTTCGCCAACGCCCATTTGCGTGATGGTTTCTTGGGTGTCAAAGGCGGGATTGGGCCGAAAAGTCTGGGCCGCCACACGAACGGCTTTTTGATCCTTGGGTGTAAAGGCGCGCAGGGCATGTTGAATACGATGGCCAAGCTGCCCCAAAACCGTTTCAGGTAAATCAACGGGATTTTGGGTGATGAAATAAACGCCAACGCCCTTCGAGCGGATCAAACGGATGACCTGTTCGATTTTTTCAACAAGAACGGATGGGGCGTCGTTAAAAAGCATATGCGCTTCGTCAACAAAAAGGGCGAGCTTCGGCTTTGGCAAATCTCCCGCTTCGGGGAGATCTTCATAAAGCTCAGCCAAAAGCCACAGCATCACGGTTGCGTAAAGACGTGGATGGTTTGCCAGTTCGTCTGCGGCCAGAACATGCAGATGTGCGGCTTTGCTATCGGAAGCGGACAAGAGATCCTCAACCTGCAAGGCGGGTTCGCCAAAGAATATCGCGCCACCCTCATTTTCAAAAGCAAGCAAAGCGCGTTGGATTGCCGCAACAGAAGATGGGCTGACAAGGCCGTATGTCTGGCTTATCTCTGAAGCGTTTTCTGCGATATGCGCCAAAACAGCCTTGAGATCATTCAGGTCGAGCAGCAAAAGACCTTGATCATCGGAAAGGCGAAAGACAATTTGCAAGACGCCCGTCTGCGCCTCAGAAAGGTCAAGGAGGCGCGAAAAGAGCATCGGCCCAAACTCGCTCACAGTCGTTCGAATGGGGTGCCCGCGCTTGCCAAAAACATCCCAGAAAACAACTTGTGGCCCCGCCCCTTCTTTTGGAGCGGCAATGCCCGAAAGATCGCCCTTGATATCGACGCAGAAAACCGTGACGCCCGCGCGCGCCATTTGCTCGGCCACGCGCTGAAGCGTCACCGTTTTACCCGTGCCCGTTGCCCCCGCAATGAGGCCGTGCCGATTGGCCATCTTGAGGGGCAGGGAGATATCGCCCTGCGAGCCCTTGGCGATGGAAACACCTTTTGCCAAGACGGGCTCAACAGAAGAAGGGGTGTCAAAAACGCTCATGTCAAAGCCTCACAAGATAAGGTAGCTCCCATTCTGACAAGAAATGAAAAAAAGGCCACTCTTTTCATGGGACAAAAAGAGGATGCCTTTTCGTTAAAAGAGGGTCATAATCTTTAAGCCTGAAGCCGTGGAGGGTCAAAATGAAAAACTGTTGTTCCTCAGAAGAGAAAAAGAAACAAGCCGAAACGGCAATGCCTTCCTGCTGTGCGCACAAAGGCCCCCGCCCCGACTTTCTTTTTTGGGGAACGTCTTTAGCCGTGGCAGCACTTTATGGCCTGTCCTTCGTTGTTGCACCGGACCTGCTGCCGTGGCTTTCGACAATGGCGACGACAACTCAGGAAATGGTGCATTCTGTCTGGTGGGGCGTGCTGGTCGGCTTTGTTTTTGTTGGTATTTTATCAAAGATACCGCGCAATTTTATCATGGCGATTTTTGGGCGCGGCGGAACGGTTAAGGGATTGTTGCGTGCAACGGGTGCTGGCGTTTTGCTTGATTTATGCAGCCACGGTATTTTGATGGTGGGGGTGCGCCTTTATGAACGTGGCGCAAGCCTTGGTCAGGTTATCGCCTTCCTGATGGCAAGCCCGTGGAATTCCCTTTCCCTCACACTGATTTTGATTGGCCTAATCGGTTTGCCATGGACATTGGCTTTTATTGTCTTGTCGATGATTATTGCGCTTGTAACCGGCTGGATTTTTGACCGATTGGTGGAAAGGGGTGTTTTGCCGTGCAATCCGAATAGCGAACAAGTGAAGGAAGATTTTAATTTCTGGCCTGAAGCCAAGAAAGAATGGTCCCATCTTCGCTTGAATGGAAAATTGCTGCGTGAAATGGTGGCAAACGGTGCGCGAGATTCTCAAATGGTGTTGCGGTGGCTGTTTGTGGGCATTTTACTTGCGGCGCTTCTTCGAGCCTTTGTTCCGGCTGATGCCTTTGGTCATTATTTTGGCCCGACCTTTATGGGTCTTGTTTTTACGTTGATCCTTACAACAATCATTGAGGTGTGTTCCGAAGGTTCTGCACCAATTGCAGCGGACATCTTTACCCGCGCGGCCGCGCCGGGCAATGCCTTTGCCTTTTTGATGGCGGGCGTGGCCACTGATTATACGGAAATCATGGTCCTGAAGGATGTAACCAAGAGCTGGAAGATTGCGCTCTTCCTTCCGCTTATTTCCGTGCCCCAGATTGTGTTGGTGGGGTGGATTATTAACTCATTTGCACTTCATTAAATAATCAATCACGGTTGGCCAATCGGGAAAAGACGGCGTGCCAAAGTGAATATGCTCACCTGTAAAACGATCCGCGCCATTCCTTGTGCGATCATCGATGAGGTAATCGCCGATATTCAGATGTTTGTTGTGCGAGAGGATCAGGCGCTTATACGCAATCTCTCCCATATATTTTTGCACCCACAACAGCTTGTCCATCCACGCGCTCGGATTGCCCCACGGCGCCGTTGATAGGATATATGTGTCAAAATGTTTTGATAAGGATTCATAGGCGGCAAGGGCTTCGGGAAAGGGATCCATCAGGGAAAAGATATGGGGCGCTCGGTCGAAATGTCCTTTATATGTGCAAAAGGTTTCTTCATCGAGCCGATGAATGCCCGAGTCAAAATCAACCAAAACCCCGTCCATATCGAAATAAAGCGTTTTCATGAGACCTCCAACATGAAGCGAAGCTTATCACAAAACGGGGGAGGAAGGGGGCCCTTTTATTTGGAGGTGAAGGGAGCCACATTTAACAACCAAGACATTAGTTTCAATGAATGATGCTTTCTGTGAACTTCCTTAATGCCCCCAATTATGCCCCCAAACGATTTATTCCGTACGAAAGCCTTGGGGCATCAACCGAGAGAAGAGTGAACTAGAAGCACATAAGGGTCAAGCTAAAACAGGGGGTTAATAAAATCTCGCGGTTAAAGCTCCCCAGTCACCCCCCTATGTCGAGCAACTGTTCATAAGCTACTAGCGTCCGGTCATCAAAACAGACGATACGGATTTCTTCGAAGGCATCATTATTCTGGATGAATGCTCGGATTGTTGAGATTGCGATCTTCGCCGCCCGATCAACGGGGAAATTGTACGCTCCTGTCGATATGCTCGGAAAGGCAATGGCTCTAGCTCCGGCTGCGGCAGCAACTTCCAATGAACGACGGTAGGCTGATGCAAGCAAGGCATCTTCCCCGGCCTCTCCACCTGTCCATATCGGGCCAACAGTGTGGATAACCCAGCGCGCCGGAAGCCGATAGCCTTTGGTAATTTTGGCATCCCCTGTCGCACAGCCACCAAGCGCACGACATTCCGTAAGCAATTCTGGTCCCGCCGCACGATGAATAGCCCCATCCACACCGCCCCCTCCCAATAACCTAGAATTTGCGGCGTTAACGATGGCATCCACGGTTTGATCGCAAATATTGCCCCGAATGGCTGAAATCTTGGTCTTCATGCCCATACTCCTGACCTTTCTATTTGACCTTTTTCACCCGTTAACACAAGCTACTTGGCGAAGGCAGCAAAAGGCTGCCTTCCGGGGTGTAGTTGCCTCGTAGCTATCGGTGTTTTGCGTCACCGTCATTGACGCTGCCTTTCGGTCTTTATGATCGGGAGGCGGCGGCGGTATTTTTGCGTAAGCAGAAGTGCTGGATGTCCAAGCCTCACGGCCAAAGGCCGTCGCGGTCGTATAGCTACGATCAACTAACTCCCGGTCACCAGAGCAGGACAGCTCTGGTGGCTTTCTTTTTGTCGGGAGTGCGGGATCATGGAAGATGCGGCGAGAACGATTGCTTCAACACTTGTCTCCATTGTAGGAACGGTGCTTGTCCTCTCGTTAGTGATGCGTGTGCCATGGCTCAAGAGGATTATCGAAAGAAATCCTCGCCATCAGGTTCAATTAGCCGAAGAAAAAATCAACAAGCAAAAAAGGATGTTTTGGTTCTTCTTCTGGGCGGCCTTAATTATTTTCACCGCTGGTCATATCGAAGCAGTCGTAGATCGCGCGGAGCCACGCAATCATGGGCAAGAAGTGACGGTAACGCATACAGATGCGGCAGGGATAATGCCTGATAATATCGCATGGACACCAGAATTACTTAAAGTCATGGAGGCAAATGTAGTTGAGCTTTTGAAAAACAAAATTCGTGCAGACAATCCGTCTCCACAAAGGCAGGAACAACTTTTCAGTGGAATTAGGACTTCTTCGGAATACGTAGAGAATGATGGACAAAAGCTAATAATTGTACGGCTTAAACACGCAGCAGAAAAAGGGAAAGGCGTTTTTATATCTGGGTTTCAAGAAGGCAAGCTCGTTGTCGTTTCGTGTATAGACGGCTCCTCGCAGGAAGAAGTGTCGCTCGTTTTTGGGTTTTGTGCTGACAAAGTTAGGCATGTTTTTGGACTTTCATCTATCCAAAATCAACCTTCATCAGGTCAGCATATAACCGCACCGACCTCACCTTTCATTCAAGAAAATTGACACAACAGAACTGGAAGAAACATGGTCAAGGCCTCAACAATTTTACTCATCATAATTAGCCTGACAGGCTGCATCAACATGCCGACCTCGCCAGCGCAGATCACCGGGACACCATCCTCCGGCCTTCAATATGACAACGCCACCTGTCCGCGTTTGGCGACGGAGCTTGCGTCTCTGACACGGCGCGAAAACCAACTTGTCGTCGCGCAGGAACAAAGGATCAAATCGAGCCAAGTCCAAGCCTTCATGCTTTGGTACGGGCAAGGCGACGGCGTTGAAGCGTCCGAGCTTTCAACCGTGCGCGGAGAGAAAGAAACAATCCTGAACGTCATGGCCCACAAGAAATGCGAACAAGGCAACAACTGAGCGATTAGCCGTTGTTTGTAATTTTTTTGACAGAGGAAACAAATGCAGCATGTCTTTTTTGCCCTCGTGCTTTCATTCGTTGCGGCGTGCATCGCAAACATATTTTTCTCGCTCTCATATGCCTATGCGCCAACGATTGCACTTGGTTACTGCGTCATTATGTTGATAACGCTTCGCGCCTCATACAGTGCCGTAGCGAAAGACATCCTTTCAAAGACCCCGCATCTTTTTGATCGCGACGAACAGGCTTTTCTCACGGAAACATCGAGAATTATGATCTCCGCGTACCATACAAAAAAGAAGAACATCGAGCCGTCTCGATTTCAGTCGTTTACAATGGCTCTTGCTGTTCTTGCCGTCATTGCCGCATTATGGTGTGGAAAATATGTTCTTGCTGTTAACGGCGTTGTGCAACTTCTGTATATTGCAAACAGCTTTGGATTTGGCAGCGAGAACGAAGAACACAATCGAAATCTTGCTCTCATGCTCTTCAAGCGCAGTGACAAGACCAGTGATGTGACGCGGGATATTTTTGCTACCTCTATCTTCACGTCGGTGCAAGCAAAACTCTGTGCCTTGGCCGAACAAGAAGCAGGAATAAAAAGCGTCTGACATGGCGTATGTGAGAAAGACTTCGAGCGTTTTTGTTATCGCGCTCCATCTCTTGAACTCGCAACCGCGCCTCTGTCGGTTGCGGCGTGACGCAGCCAGAAAGGCCGATTATTATGTGACAAGCAACCAGCCAAAATTGTGTTTTCATGAAATGCTCCACATGGGGCGAACTTATTCGCGCATTTTCTGGCGCATAAAATTCTTGATTTCGACCACCTCAACAGCATTGGTCGCGTGACGCTCAATATCTTTGAATGAGGAAGGAAGCTTGTATATCTACCCTTCAAAGGTGTCTTTATCCCAATGTCCCTCAACAACTTCTGCAATCACATCATCCGAAGAAACGTCATACATATGGTAAGTTACCTGAACGAGGGTTCCATTTTCTTGGACTTCAATATTTACTAACGCCAAACATGCCGCCGTCTTCGCAGAATAATGAAACGACCATTGTTGTGACGCATTTTTTACGTCCGGAAATTTATTTTTGAATTTGTCCGCCAACTCCGTACAGCGAGCAGTAGCGCGAAAGACTTCTGATGCTTCCTCGGGAGAAAGAACCTTTTGTTGTTTTACTAGTTCTTGGGATTCCCCAAACGACGGCCCAAGATAATGGTACGCACCCGCCAGAAGAAGTAGGGCAATTGGTATTGCAAATCGCTTCATTGTTTTGCCCCTCGCACAAAGCCGGAGCCGACCAGAAGGAACCAACCTTCTGGCGGCGCGGAAGCTGAAAAGTTGCCATTGAACGACTTTGATGGCCTTTGGCCGTGAGGCTTGGACATTGAGGGTTACCACTTGCACGATAACCAATCGCCGCCTCCCGGTCATAGGACCAAAAGGCGACATCATGGCGTGATGCCTAGTACGTTAATGGAGAGGTTTTCAGACCCCGAAGACAGGGATTGCCCTGTCTCTATCGCCAGAATGATTGAACAGGCGCTTGGGGGCAATGACAAAACGCTTAAACGATAAGGGATATATGGCCTTGATGTACAATTTCTGGCATGATGGCGGCCTGAAATGGACTTGCCCCATTAGCCAGACGATAAAATGACCTCTTTTAAAGCCCCTGTTTTGGTGTTGTGCGCTCTTGCCCTTGCGTCCTGCGCCTTGCCGCCAGAGGCATCACCTCCCGAGATCACGCAAAACCGGAGGCAATGACCACCCCTCCTGCGCCTCCTGAACAGCGAGAAGCCAATCCCGCACAAAAAAGAAAACAACAGAAGCACGCAAAGAACGCACCCCGTCATAAGAGCGCAGTGGGACCCTCGACCACGCTTCAATGCCTCGACGGAACCAAGTTCAAAATTGCCTTCTCGCCAGATAACCGCTCGGCGTGCATAACTCTCCTGCCAAAAGGCGAAACCGCTATGCACCGCACGCGATATGTCGCCATAAATACTGTTAAGCTCCGCGTACAGCTCCTCTGTCTTCTTCCCAAAAATAGCAGAAACCCGATATTTTCGGGAGAACAATTGTGAAAAGAAACTCCTCTGATTATCAAGGCGCTCTACTACAATGTAATAGCTATCCAACAACTTGCTTTCTGCTTCTGTTTCGCCATCACGGCGCTTGCGGCTCAACCCCTCTCCTTCAAATCCACTAGGAAACCTTGCGCCGTTGATAATGTCCCTAGCTTGATAAAAATCAGCTAGAACCTCCTCAGCTAATTCTGTTTTCCTCTTCCCCAAAGTTTCTCTTTGCCACTGATCAATTCCAGACCAAGCAATCCAAACCGCAATACAGGGCGCAACCGCCACAACAACATCTGCTAGAGCGCTAACGTAATCTACGTAAAACATCACCCCTCCGGCGTCAGGAAATAGATCGGCGTCAACGGGAAACGGCGGCGGGCTTGGTCATCAAGCTTGTCATAGAACTGTGTCCAAAGCTCAAAAAAGCGATCCAGATCGATAAGCATGATGCGGCGCTGTTCGCGGCGCACAAACTCTTCTGCGTCTTTTGTAAATCCACTGGTGCAGACGAAAACGCCTGCATCATCGTGATTGATGGTTGCCGCAAAAGACTTCACGCCATCCAGGTCCACGCGCTGATCGCTGCGTCGCTTAACCTGAACCTTTAAGCGCGGTGATTTTGTTCCAAGAGGATCAGGATAAGCAAGAATATCAATTCCACCATCTTTGCCTGGCGGCGAAACCCACGCGACATATTGCCCCATAGCCCGCAAAAGATCGGCAACCACTTCCTGAAACTCATAGGGGTTCATACCTTTCAAGAAGCGCTCAACCTCTGTCCACGCTTGCTCATCCGCTTGTTCAAAGGTGATGCTCCGGCTTTCCTCGGCAGCTTCAACTTCGATGGGCTCATTCAGGCAAGATAAGTCTGGTTGGCTACCTTCCTGCTGCGCCTTCCACTCACGGCACAGGCGGCAAGCCTGGCGGTAGAATGTTTCCGGATCTTTGTATTCTTTAAACGCCCTTGCCCCGTCATCCGAGACAAGCCACATCCCGCGTTGCTTAATCAGCCACCCGGCTTTAACGCAATCAATCGTCGCAAAACGAACAATCTTTTCAAAGCGTCGCGTTCCCGACTGATACATTCCAGCTTCATGTTCCGTAAGTGTCACGGATGAGGCCAGCCGTTCAAGAGCAACGCGGGCTTTCAGCCCCTCCGGCTCTTGAATAAGGATGAAAAAGAGTTTGTGAACCAGCTCGCTTGTTCGGTTCATGGAAATAACGGCCATTTGACTTCTTCTCCCCATTCAAAACGTAACATTGGAACCATAGAACGTCTCGCAATAAATGGGAATACCCAGGACTAAAACGTTGTTTATTTGCCTTGATCTGCCTTGGGCAACGCTTTACCTTTAGTGGCGAAGGCAAGGAAAATGCCAGTCCAGACAGAATGCAAGTGACCGCACCCCCCATGATTATATCCGCCGGAGCCTTGGCCGAGGCTACACGCCCGGCCTTGCCCAAACGCAAGACAAGAACACACAGGCCGCGCCCTGTGGCTTTGACCTATGATCGGTTCATACAGGCGCTTCGTGTCAGTGAGGCGCGGTGTGGGACATTTCAGATCACAGTCCCGCTTTCTACTCCCGCCGTATGGCCAGAAGAAATCATCGTGGATGGCGTCCTGCTTGTTCGGGTGGTGGCTACCTTCGCGCCGGAAGCTCTGATCACCCTGACTTATGACGACGCTGTCCTGACCCTTCATTGCGGCAGGGCCTGTGTGCGGATTAATAGGATCGAAGAAAGGAAGAAACGGGCTTGCCGTGGAGGCCGCTGTTCCTTACCCTTGGTTTCACAACGGCCATAGAACAGGCGGGGTGAGGTAGGAGAAGTATCTCGGCGACAGCCACGATTGTGTGAAATACGCGCTCCTGTGTCACCTGCATCGTCAGTTGGGCGTCCGTATTGGGGTTAATTGGTATCTAGCGGCTCCCTCGATCGATCACCTCTCAAACAATGATGGGCAGAAGCGGCATCATCTGAAAGGCGGCGTTTAGGAGCGGTGGGATATCGAGTTGTTCAACCGGAATAAGGTTATTAACAACGAAGCCAAGCGCGTCCTTCGCTCTGTTCCAACATACGGCTTATTGGCTGATAACGCTTTGTATTTTGAGGAAACCATCCCCGCCATATCCCGTGATGCTTTGCGCGGAAGAGGCAGCAAACAGCTTGATCGCGTCGACCCCGTGTTTCTTGGCCCTGACAATGGGTTTGAGGCCAGGTCCGCGAAGCCCAGAACCCTTCCCAAATATGCGCTTTACGAAGAAGCCATCGCGTACCATGAGGCCGGAAAGATTGTGGTGGCCATCCAATTCGCCCGACAATGCCAGCCGGAAGCTCGGGCGCAGAAGGTCAGGCGAGTTCTTTATGATGGCGCTGGCTATTCCTGTGAGCTTCCTGTGCTACGGGCAAGGGTGGCTCCGAACATCCTGTTTTTCTTTCTTGCACCAGCGGAACGGGTCAGCTCATTAACGACGGCGTTGACCTCTTTCGTTGCCATGAGCGAAGGTAAAGCCGAACTGATTTGGTGGGCAGGTGCGAAAAATCGTTTAACCGCTTAAATCATAAAGTTCTGCCCGGGCCGGACTTCATGCACAAAGGGTGTGCGCTCTTTAACCCATTAACTTCTAATGACTTTTTGTCGATGCGCCGAATGCCGTTAACGGTCTGTTAAGTATTTGATATGTTTGCATTTTTCTATTACTTTCGCCGTTTTCGGGTTATTATACCACTCAAGATTTGATGCGCCGGCCACGGGCAAAATAGTTAATGAATTATGAAAGATTTGTATAACTTTTTGGGAGGACATATGATTACGTCAGTCGCGTTACACCGCATTATTGATTTTCTTCCCACGGTTGATCTTGGGAAGCTTTGGAGCCGTCTAAGAGTGATTGAACCTGTACGCCCTAATAGCGCAGAACAAAGCGCCGTAAGGATCGCATGGATACGCGAGTACGGGGACAATTTGCCCGAAGGCGTTGTCCACCGCGTGCCTGACGGACGTCTCTTTTACACGGCCATTGAAGAGGGAACGGGTCGGCTTGAGGTCGAAAGAGCACAGCTACTTACGGCTCCGCTCCCTGAACTCACGCAAGGCGAAGATGTTTGCCCCCCTCGACTGCTTGGCCCTAAGGGAAAAACGGCAGATCGTGGTGTCCAAGCGCTTCTGGTCAAATCTTTTTATGGTAAGAAGGCCCCCACCGTTCTTGCCTCTCTTTCGCTCATTTAATCGTTTCTTTTTTATCAAGGGAAACGAACATGAGTGATTGGCTTAAAGCTGACGACCTGATCCATGTAATTGATGAGATGGTGCTTGACCCGAAGCATCCGGCCTTCGCACATAACGGCCATACCCATCTTTATTCCGGTCCCCTTAAATCCATCCGTGACGCTATCCTCGGAATAGTCGTGGACAATCACGGTCGCGCCTTAATGCGTCGACGTCAGCTTGGGGCCGTTGTGATAGACGACACGCTTGTCGGGAAATATCTGATCAACTTTAAGGGCGTAGGCAGCGCAACAATTTCGGGCAAGGGAACCTTTGATTATTTCCGGGTAAATCCAGACATCAACGATAGTGAGCGCGTCGCACAAGCCCTTGCGCCGTGGCAACAGGCTTCCCGTTATTTTGCTTTGGCGTCGTGGGGATATGTTTCAACAACCGTGTGTGGCGCGTCAACCAGCGGCGTGTACTACATGCTTGAAGTGCCCCATGCGATCAATCCAGATCACAAGTGCGCTTTCATGCCGCCGATTGAAGACACGATCCGAAATCTTTTTATCCCGCGCAAAAAGCCGATAGAGTTTGTTAATTTGATCCCGTTCGCTCGGGTTGAAAAAGCATATACGCCGAGTAATTGGCTGCGTGCTCAAAAAATCATTTGCTTGGGCGAACAACGCATGGCCCTTCATGACGCCTTGGCTGGTGTGAACCCAAAGAAGATACGCGAAGGGATCAAACTCGCAGCGCATGAAGTTTTGTCTCGCCCCATCGAAACCTATCAGTATTACCTTGAAAGCAAAGAGTGCTACAAAAACGACCGCCAGCTCATGTTCGCAAGCACACACGCCAAGCCAAAGAAATCGCACACAGCAACACCCTTGGCAAACCAAGCAGCCAGACAGCAAAAAATTGAAGAGTTTGGCTTGATGGCATTACAACTTGTAAAAACAGAACTTGACCTCATGCTTCCGGCGTTACGCCCTAGTATCCCTGCCTTTTCATTGGTCGATGGAAAGATGACGCTTGGTGTGTAGGTTTGGGCTTTTTCCACGGCAAATCAATATAACACTTGCACCACTGTTGTTGCCGAAGCGTGATAAACCAAAAGCCAAGGGTGCCCCGACACCCCCTCTTCTTTGTGAAGAAACAGCTCTTCCTAATCCACAAAAAAGCCGTGTCAATTATATAGGGTAGTTTTTTTCAACCCATGCCAAAGGCTAAGTCAAGAGACGATATAAGTTTGGGTCTCCGGGCCTACTTCCGCCCTTGTGGACAAGCTCAATCAATTTGTTTTTGATTAAAACCGCTATGGCTTGCCTTACGGTATTGCTATCCCAACCAGAACGGATGGCATAAGCCTTGGGGCTGATAGCAAATTCTTTCCTGTCCCAGTGACAGGCAATCAAGTCCGCCAAAAGGGACAGTGCATGAGGCTCTTGAAACATGATCGGTTTTATTCTGTCTGTGGGCGGCAGAACGATTTTTTGTTTGCCCAAGGTAAAGAGCCTCCCCCTGCTTTGATAGGTGCGGACGCTGTTGACGGTTTTCAATACCTCATTTTCGGAAAGAGCGGGGTAACAGTGCTTGGCGTTGTATACTAATGCTGCCGTGATTAGCCCTTCTTCGGCAGCGCCGTTGGACGCAACCTTGATAAGATAACTAAAAAGGGAGACATTCCGCTCCCCGGGCTTTGCGAGTTGATCGCAGGGAGCTGGGGCAGAACCTTTTATATATGGGAGGCTGTCTAGGAACGAGATGTCGCCCTCAAGGAAAATATATCCTTTGTTCTTTTCAAGATTGATCGACGGTGGAGCAATGACGTAACCCCCTTCGCCGCGCACATCTATTTTCTTTTTGGCGGAGACGCGGTTCTTCTCGTCAAGATACCTATAATAAAGATGCTTCCCTCCACGCGGAGTAGATGTGACCACAGGGGTTTCACCAAACTCCTCGTAAAGACCAGCTAAAGAACGAGCGGGGTCATCAACATCGACAACCGTAATCTTCGATAACTTTCCTGTTATCAGTCCGATGTTCGCGTCAGGAAAGCGAAGCAATAGATCACGAAAATCATCCTTGGAAGGTAAATGATCCTGATACTCTTTCCACTTGACCAGCGGGACCTTGCCGTCTTTACCCATGCAGGGAATGACGGGAAGCCCCATATCAAAATAACTTGGAGCAAGCCGTCCGAATGGGCCTTGAGCCTTGGGGTACAACGCTGGCGAGGAGGAAACAGCCATTGACTGCTTCTCTCAGACATTGGAAGCGTGTCGCGCCGTCGGGACGCGACTTGCAATCCAAGCATCAACCTGTGAAGAAAACCATCCCACGGCCCTTGCCCCAAGGCTTATGGGGCGCGGGAACTGACCCTGTTCAATCAGGGCATAGGCCATGCTTCGGCTTAGCCCCGTGCGATCAAGAACCTCGCGCAAGCGGATGATTTTTTCGTCGGTGATTGTTTGAGACATATCTGAACCCTCTAGGTTGTTTCAAGATATGTCCCATGTATAGAACGGCGAACTATGCTTCACCGCAAGTGCGGGAGGTTTTACCGCAACTGCGCAAAAACGTTGTTGTTTAGCCCCCCTTTCGCACGCGCAAACTTATCCTCAAGCGTTCTTTTTGATAGGCCTTGTTCTTGTGGAAAATCTTCTAATAGCTTGGCAATTACTGCCGTTTCGTTACCGTAGGGGGCAGGTTTCTTGCCGTTAGGTGTCCTTCCCAAAAGCAGAGCAAGCATCGTTCCGATGATGTTGAGGTATGTTGTTTCTGCTCGAGCCCCCAGCAATGCAGGACATTCTTTTCCACCGTTTTCCAGCTCCTCTAAATCTACACGCTGGAAGCCAAGCTCAGAACGATCCGGCCATGTTGTCTCTTTGATGTAATCGGACAGCCAGCGCGTTTTTATGGGGTCGTCGTCAGCGACAGTCACGCTGGCCTCAAAATCCGCAAAACTTTTTACTTTGTCGCTCTTTTCTTCATCTGTAACCCGACGAACGACCTCCCACTGGGACCCTTCTTTGTCCCAGACAGTCAGCCCGCCCCAGTAAACGGAAGATTGAAGCGATCCTCTTTTATCCGTAATGAGGGACATAATCCAATCTCGCGTATGGCTGGATTCTTTCGTTTCAAAATGATGCGGTCCCTCAAGTTCAGAGATAGTCTCTTGAGCGGGATGTGGGGACGTTTCTTCCGTCGAAGCAAGCCGCCTTGCTGGCCGCCCCCGGATGTACCATGACAGACGGACAGTGTTTTCGACGACGAGTTGCAGAAGATCATTCTCAGTTATTTCTTCACCAAAGGTCACGGAAACCCTCTTGGCGGCATCTTGAAGCGAATACCAATCTTTCAGTTTATATAATCTGCTTTTGGTTTGCGTCATGACGTCCTCTGTGCTTTTTGAGGTGATGATGTTTCTTGGTCGCTTGTTTTTTGCGCCGCAACCTGATCCAAATAATCCGCCCATTCCTGCATCATCTTTTTGCGTTCGTCGAGAAACTTGGCGCGATCATAGGCGGCGTCTATTTTGTTTCGTTGTGCGTGATCAAGCTGGCGATCAACAACCTCGTGACGATAGCCAAGCTTTTCCTTGATCGTGGACATGGCAAGGGCGCGAAACCCATGCCCCGTCATCTTCCCTTTGTAGCCAAGCCGTTGGAGAGCACTCAAAAGCGTGTTTTCGCTCATCGGTTTTTTAGGGTGAACTTGGTTTGGAAAAACCAAATCCCATTGCCCCGTGAGTTTGTGCATCTCGCGCAAAATGGAGACAGCTTGTTTGGAAAGGGGGACAATATGTTCCGTGCGTTTCATCTTCGTGTGAAGCCTTGGGACAGTCCATTGCCGTCCATCCAAATCGAACTCTTCCCATTGAGCCTGACGCAGTTCACCCGTTCGGACAAACGTCAGCATCATCAGGTGAACAGCAAGCCGAGTTTGAAGGAAAAGTCTGGCATTGTTGTTTTGAAGTGCGAGAAGGAAGGCCGGAAGCTCATCCGCATCTATCGCGGCGTAGTGTCCCTTCACATAGGGCTTCAACGCGCCACGAAGATCGGCTGCCGGATCGCGGTCGGTTCGCCCGGTCACGATGGCATAACGGAAAATCTGGCTGCAATACTGTACGGCTCGACGCGCCATCTCATGTGCGCCACGCTTCTCGACCTTGCGAACCAGCGCCAGAACGTCTGGGGCGGCTATGTCCGCAACAGGTCTGTTCCCTAGTTCGGGAAAAACATCCATTTCGAGCCGATGCAAAATGTCCTTGGCATGGCCTTTTGACCACCGCGCGTTTTGATGCTCATGCCATTCTCTGCCTATGGCCTCAAAAGTGTTCTACGCATTAATGGCTGCTTGGCGTTTCCGCTCCTGTTTAGCTTGGCCCGGGTCTATGTCTTGGGACAGGAGTTTTCGGGCGGCATCGCGCTTTTCACGGGCTTCTGCCAAAGTGACTTCGGGATAGACGCCCAGGGCTAGGCGTTTTTCTTTGCCCACGAAGCGATATTTGAGACGCCAGTAACGGCTCCCATTTGGCATGACTTCAAGATAGAGGCCGCCGCCATCGGCAAGCTTATAAGCCCTCTCTTTGGGCTGGGCGTTCTTGCAAGCGGTGTTTGTCAGGCGCATGTGGGGGCATCTTTTCTATGCCCCCAGAGGTTCTGCCCCCACTTATGCCCCCAATTGGGCGGGATGCAGGAAAGCGTCTTCGGACGGCATGGGATGATAATGCCGCGCTTTTGCTTCGTTTTTCAAGAGTTTTTGGAAGTCTTGGGATTTTCTGAAATCAGAAGATGGAGCGGGTGAAGGGAATCGAACCCTCGTCGTGAGCTTGGGAAGCTCCTGCTCTACCATTGAGCTACACCCGCAAAGGTGTGATAACCGATCCTTTATTCCCCTTTTGAGATCAAAGCGTCAAGAGGAAAAAGTTTTATCCAACAAAGGGTGGGACGGCGTTAAAACCAGCTTCTTTTTCCAAGGCCGAGGCGGCCGTAAATAGAGTCATTTCGTCAAAAGGTTTGCCAATAAGCTGCAGTCCCATGGGAAGGCCGTCGGCACAAAGCTGCATCGGCACCACAATGCCCGGCAAGCCCGCAAGGTTCAGTGTTACGGTAAAGACGTCTGTTAGATACATCTGGATCGGGTCGTTATTGTTTTCGCCAATGCCAAAGGCTGTCGATGTTGCCGGCGGGGTCAGGATGACGTCGCAGACGTTAAAAGCTTTGATGAAGTCTTCGCGGATCAAGCGGCGAACGCGCTGGGCTTTGCGGTAATAAGCATCGTAGTATCCGGCCGAGAGCACATAGGTTCCCATCAGGATACGACGACGAACTTCGGCCCCAAATCCGGCGCCGCGTGTCTTTTCATACATGTCGGCGAGATCGATGCCTTCTTTGCGCTGGCCAAAGCGCACGCCGTCATAACGCGCAAGGTTCGAAGAAGCCTCGGCAGGCGCAATAATGTAATAGGTCGGCAAAGCATATTTGGTATGGGGCAGAGAAATATCAACTACTTCCGCACCTGCATCGCGCAGCATTTGTGCACCCTTGTCCCAGACGCCGATCGTCTCGGCGGGCATTCCGTCCAGACGATACTCACGTGGTAAGCCAACGCGCAGGCCTTTAACAGATTTACCGAGCGCTTCCATATAATCGGGAACCGGCGTGTTAACCGAAGTGGAGTCCTTCGGATCATATCCCGCCATTTCTCGCAACATCAACGCGGCGTCCCCAACGGAGCGTGTCATCGGCCCTGCTTGATCAAGCGAGGAGGCATAGGCGATAATGCCATAGCGCGAGCAGCGCCCATAGGTGGGCTTGATCCCCACGATGCCTGTGATTGCGGCAGGAAAGCGTATGGAACCACCTGTATCTGTTCCCGTTCCAGCAACAGCAAAACGTCCCGCAACGGCCGCCGCTGTTCCGCCCGAGGACCCGCCGGGGATCAATTTGCGCGCGGCGTTGGCGGGATCTTTTCCCGACCATGGGCTGATGACGTTGCCATAAGCCGAGGTGATATTGCCAGAGCCCATGGCAAACTCGTCAAGGTTTGCTTTTCCGAGCGTGATACAACCGGCATCGGCCAGCTTCTGGGACACGGTGGATTCGTATTGCGGAACAAAGCCTTCCAAAATACGGCTAGCCGCCGTTGTTTGGATGCCTTTGGTGCAATAAAGATCCTTCATCGCGATGGGGAGTCCATCCATCGTCCTAGCGGTTCCGGCCGCGTACCGTGCCTCGGATTGCCGCGCGGCCTCGCGAGCCTGATCGAAGGTTGTCAGGATAAAGGCGTTGGTGGCCTCCTGTCCGCGCTGGGCGGCAGCGATATAGTCTTCAGTCACTTCAACGGGGGAGATGTTCTTTTTATCCAGCTCCGCCTTAAGCTCGGTAGCCGTTAAATCGGTAATCTTGCTCATATGTTTGGATCCTTATCAAACGAACGCGCCAAGGGCCTTTATTCGACAACCTTGGGAACAGTAAAGAAGTCGGCCGTCTTGGACGGCGCATTGGCCAAAACGGCCTCCGGTTGGTTGCCATCTGTAACCTCGTCGACTTCGCGCCAGCCAAGGGTGTTGTCATTCACATTGGCCAAAGGCTCAACACCCGCAACATCCAGCTCGTCCAGCTGGCCAACCCATTCAAGAATGCGGCTCAAATCTGTAGCGACCTGTTGTTCTTCGGCTTCGGGGATTTTCAGGCGGGCCAGAGAGGCAATTTTCTTTGCGGTTTCAATATCAATGCTCATGGTAACAGCTTTTGTTGGATGGGGATTGTCGTAACAGCCACGGGACGTTATCATTCGTTATGACGATCTGCAACCTTTCTCAAATACCTTCATCCCTGAAAGCAGGGCAATGTCTTCTGGGCCTCGATCCGGGCAGTGTGATTGTGGGGGTGGCTATTGCCAACCCCGACGCAACCGTGGCTTCACCGTTAATGGGGCTCAAACGCGGAAAATTTACCAAACTGGCAGCACAAATTGCCGAGATCGTTCGGGATCGGAATGTCGGAGGACTGGTCGTCGGCTTGCCAAAGAACGCCGATGGCAGCGAAGGCCCTGCGGCTCAATCGGCGCGGACGTTTGTTTCCAATCTTCTGAAATCCGGCCTTTTGCCAAATCCCGACCTCCCCGTTGTTTTTTGGGATGAACGCTTCTCGACGGCGGCGGTAACCCGGTTTATGATCGAGGATGACATGTCGCGCAAGCGGCGAGCGGAAAAGGTTGATCAGGCTGCCGCAGCCTATATTTTGCAAGGGGCTTTGGATGCGCTTCAGCAACTCAAGGCACAGACCGGAACGGATAAGGGGTAAAGGGTATGCTTGAGGCGCCGGTCGTTATCGTTTTCGCTTCCCATGACGGGCAGACCGCAAAAATCATTTCCTATCTTGAGCGGCAATTGGCACATAAGAAATGTGCCGCGCTGGTGTGTGACTTGGGACAGATGTCGATACCATCCTTTGTCCTTGAAACGGCTTCGGCTGTCGTGGTTGTTTCACCCATCCGTTACGGACGGCACTTACTCAAGGTGGAGACCTTTCTGGAGGAGTATAAACCATTATTGAAGCGCATGCGTTTGGGGATGGCTTCGGTTAATCTCACGGCCCGCAAGCCCAACAAAAACACACCCCAAACAAACCCCTATTTCAAAAAGTGGGTAAAGCGCCACGGGCTTTCGCCGGACATCGGGGCCGTCTTTGGGGGGCGGTTGGATTACCCCAAATATCGTTGGATGGATCGGCAAATGATCAGATTTATCATGATGATAACGGGCGGCCCCACGCATCCGCGAACACGACTTGAATATACCTGCTGGGCGGATGTTGCGCGGTTTGCGGCACAAATTGAAGCGTTGGCTGACGGGGCTGGTGCGGAATCTTTTTGGCAAGCCGAAGAAGAGGAAAGGGATTTGGCCATATGGGCGTAGAGCCAGCTGTTGGGAAAGGTCGAACCGTAACGGTGTTTGGCGGGACCGGCCTTGTTGGGCATGCCGTTGTGCAACTGTTGGCCAAACAGGGGTATACGGTTCGCGTTCCTACACGAGATTTAGAAAAAGCTCAGAGCCTCAAGCCGTTGGGGTCTGTAGGACAAATTATTCCGCTTCTTTGTTCCTTGCGTACGGAGACTTCTCTTTCGACGGCTCTTTCTGGTACCGAGATCGTGATCAATTTGCTTGGCGCGCTATATGAGACAAAGGAGAGCAGCTTCCAGTCTTTGCATGTTGAAACCGCTGCCCGACTGGCACGGTTAGCCCATGGATCTGGCGTAACGCAGCTCGTTCATCTTTCGGCAGTTGGCGCAAAAATTGGAGATGTTTCACTCTATTTGCGAACGAAGGCGGTTGGAGAGGAGGCTGTGCGGGCCTTTTTTCCTGAAGCCATTATCTTTCGCCCGAATTTGATTTTCGGGCCCAAGGACCGCTTTTTTAACATGTTTGCGTTGGCATCACGTTATTTGCCCTTTTTGCCCCTTTTTGGTGGCGGACAAATGCAGCTCCAACCCGTTTATGTTGGCGATGTTGCCAAGGCGATTGTCACCGCAATCGAGCCGGGGCGTTGCGTGCCGGGCGTCTATTCTTTGGCGGGCCCCGAGACGTTTAGTATGAAAGAAATTGTTGAGTTGCTGCTTCGGTTGACAAAGCGTAAAAGATTCCTCGTGCCGGTCCCCTGGCCGCTTGCCAAGCTTAAGGCCCGTTTTTTTGAATTATGGCCTGAACCGCTAATGACGCGGGAGCATGTTGAATTGCTAAAGCGCGACTATCTTTCTGATTCTTCAACAAAAAATGGATTTTTAGTGATGGGGTTCTCCCCGCGGGCTTTGTCGGAGGTTTGGCCAACTTATTTGTTTTGAGAGAGAAAAACGATCCCGGTCTTTAGCAAGCAATAGCAAGGACTTGCATTAACCATAAGGGCCTGCTTTACCTATTCGTAAGACAAAACCAAAGAATTATTAATCCCTTAGACGTATATAGGGTGGCATGTATATTGGTATCGACTTAGGTACATCCAACAGCGTTATCGCTGGCGTTGATGCGGGGCGTGCGCAGGTCTTTCGTCCTGCCGACGGCGGAGAGGCTTTGCCTTCCATAATTTATGTCGACAAGCGTGGCCACCGCCTTTATGGCCGTCGCGCGTATGATCAGGCTATGATTTCTCCCGAGCATGTGGCTAGTGGCTTCAAGCGATTGATGGGAACGGACACGCCGATCGAAGTTGCCGATCAGACGTTGACGCCCGAAGAATGCTCGGCAGAAATTATTCGTCAGCTGATAGGCCAGATTGTTACGGAAACCGGCATCGAAACTTTCAGCGGCATCGTCATTTCTATACCCGCCTCGTTCAATCAGATGCAGTGTGAAGCTACACTGCGGGCCGCAAAACTGGCTGGACTCGATCATGTCGATTTGATTCAGGAGCCTGTTGCGGCAGCTATCGCCTCTATGGCAGATGCGAAGCGTTCGGGTAAATTTATCATCTATGATCTCGGTGGTGGAACTTTTGACGTTGCGCTTGTCGAGGCAACACAGGGCGAAGTCCGCATCCTCGACCAGCGCGGCGTGAACATGCTGGGTGGCCGGGATTTTGACCGCATGATCGTAAGCTCCATTGTAAGGCCGTGGCTGCTTGCAAACTTTGATTTGCCAGAGAATTTTTTACGCGATCCCCAATATCAACGCTTGTCGCGTATCGCGATGCTGGCGGCCGAACGGGCTAAAATTGATTTATCCACGCTTGAGGAAGCGTCGATCTTCGCTTCAGACGACGAGGTTCGTCTGTTGGACAAAAGCGATATGGAAATTTTTCTTGATGTGCCCATCACGCGGGCTCAGTTTGAAGAGATTATCCGTACCCCGGTTCAAAATACCATAGAGCTTGTTTCAACGTTGTTGAGCGATCATGAACTCGATCCGGCCGATATTGATCGTGTCGTTTATGTTGGTGGTCCAAGCCGTATCCCTGTGATCCGCCGTTTGTTGACGGAACAGCTTGGCATTGCTGCCGATCTGAAAACAGACCCCATGACAGCGGTCGCCGAAGGCGCTGCTTATTATGGTGAAAACCGGCAGTGGAAGGATGCGCCTGAAGAAGAAGCCACAAGCGAGCCCAAAGAATCCAAAAAGCACGAGGCAAACGCGGGCATTCCTAATGTTTCCTTTGATTATACGGTGCGTACGCCTGACGACAAGACAAAGATCACTATTCATACCCAGCAACCCGTACCACTTCGCCGCATTCGCCTGATCACGGAAGGGTGGGATTCCGGCATGTTGCCCTTGGCGGAGGGGATGGTTGTTGAAGTGCCGCTGCAAAAGATCGGTGAGAACGTGTTTGACATCCACTTGATGGATGCCGATGGCACCGAAATGACAGATCACGCAGAGTCGCTCAAGGTCGTGCGTCTTGTCGCAATAACATCTGTCATCCCTGCGTTGCACACGATTGCCGTGAAGGTACGCAAGTCCGTTGAGGTTGATGAAAATAGTTTCTTGACGGTTGTGGAAAAGGGGCAGGACTTACCAGCCGTGGGACAACTCCAGCT
>JAVEZQ010000003.1:0-233516 GCA_034002905.1 Alphaproteobacteria bacterium | reverse complement strand
AAAGGAAAGGTCAGGACAATGGAATCCGCAGAAATCATGAAGCCGCAAAATCGCGTCGTTATTTTCGATACGACGTTAAGAGACGGCGAACAATCGCCCGGCGCGACGATGTCGCTCAAGGAAAAGATCGCGGTAGCCAATTTGCTCGACCGGATGGGTGTGGATGTGATCGAGGCGGGTTTTGCGGCGTCATCGCCCGGCGATGCGCAATGTATTGCGGCGGTGGGGCAGGCCGTAAAGAATGCGCGCGTTTGCTCGCTGGCCCGCGCCATCAAGACGGATATCGAGGCGGCGGCCCGCGCCTTGGAAAAGGTCGAGCGTCCGCGCATCCACACTTTTGTCTCGACCAGCAAGATTCATCTGGAACACCAGATGCGCAAGACGGAGGATGAAGTCCTGCAAATCATCGATGAAACGGTGCGTTATGCGCGTTCGTTCTGCGACGATGTGGAATGGTCGGCGATGGATGCGACGCGCACGGACATTGATTATCTGATCAAGGCCGTTGGTGTTGCTGTTGCGGCGGGAGCCAGCACGATCAATATTCCCGATACGGTCGGCTATATCATCCCGCAAGAGTATCAGGCGATCATTGAAAAGCTGGTCGCGCAGTATCCTTCGGTTTGTTTCTCGGTTCACTGCCATGATGATTTGGGCTTGGCTGCGGCGAACTCTCTGGCGGGTGTGAAGGCAGGCGCGCGGCAGATTGAATGCACCATCAACGGCATTGGCGAGCGTGCAGGCAACGCGCCGCTCGAAGAAGTCGTGATGGCCATCAAGACACGTGCGGATTTCTTCGGCTGCCATACGTGTATCGATACCAAGCGGATTTATCCGACCTCGCGCTTTGTGGCTTCGACGACTGGTTTCTTTGTACAGAAGAACAAGGCGATTGTCGGTGCAAATGCTTTTGCGCATGAAAGCGGCATCCATCAGGATGGTATGCTCAAGAACCGCGACACGTACGAAATTATGAAGCCGGATACCGTCGGCATCACGCAGTCGCAGATCGTGCTCGGCAAGCATTCTGGACGTGCCGCGCTCAAGAACAAACTGACCGAATGGCAGATCGAGATGGATGAAGACGCCTTCTTGCGCTGCTTTGATGCGTTTAAAGCCTTGTGCGATCGCAAGAAGAACGTGACCGAAGAAGATTTGCTCACGCTCATTCATGACCACCAGCATATTGCGATGCAGAGCTTTGTGCGGCTGACGGCTTTTAATACGACGCAATATGGCCCCGGTGCTTATGGCGCAAATGTAATGATGGAAATCAATGACAAGCCCGTTGAAACGAAAGCGACAGGCGATGGGCCTTTGGATGCCATCTTCCAAGCGGTGCAGGAGGCAACATCTTGCGCGCCAATACTCCATTCTTTTGAGGTGCACAGCGTATCCCAAGGGACAGACGCGCAGGCCGAGGCCGTTATCATTTTGCGTGAAGGGGATCAATTCTATACCGGTCATGCGCGGGATACGGATACGGTCATGGCTTCGGCGCGTGCCTATGTCGGCGCGATCAACAAAATGATGGCGATGAAGGAGGCTCACTAATGGGCAAGACACTCTATGACAAAATATGGGACGAGCATGTGGTCACTTCGTTCGAGGATGGCACGTCGCTCGTCTACATCGACCGCCAGCTGGTGCATGAGGTGACGAGTCCGCAGGCCTTTGAAGGGCTGGAGATGGCAGGGCGCAAGCTCTGGCGCACCGACAGCCTACTGGCGACGGCGGATCATAATGTGCCAACGACCGAGCGTTCGGGGCCCATTGAAGACCCCGAGGCGCGGCTTCAGGTCGAGACGTTGGAAGCCAATGTCAAATCCCACGGCGTGCACTATTTCGGACCGTCGGATCGGGCGCAGGGCATCGTGCACGTGATGGGGCCGGAGCAGGGCTTTACCCTACCGGGGACGACCATTGTTTGCGGTGACAGCCATACCTCGACGCATGGCGCGTTTGGCGCGTTGGCCTTCGGGATCGGGACGAGCGAGATCGAGCAAGTCTTTGCTACCCAGACACTGATGCTGCGCAAATCCAAGAATATGCGCATCTGGGTTGATGGGGCGTTTCAGGAGGGCGTGGGGGCCAAGGATTTGATTTTAGCTATCATCGCGCAGATTGGTATCGCGGGCGGTACGGGCCATGTGATCGAATATGCGGGTCCCGCGATTGAGCGCCTGTCGATGGAAGAGCGAATGACGATTGCCAATATGTCGATCGAGGCGGGGGCACGTTCGGGCCTGATGGCGCCAGACGAGACGACCTTTGCCTATCTTAAGGGGCGTCCCTATGCGCCGAAGGAGGAGCAATGGGAAGCGGCGACGGCTTATTGGGCAACGCTTAAAACCGATGCGGATGCCGTCTTTGACAAAGAAATTCGGATCGATGCTTCGACATTGACGCCACAGGTCACGTGGGGCACTAACCCCGAAATGGGCGGCAGCATTGCGGGGCGTGTGCCCGATCCCGCTGCAATCACGGATGATATTCGTCGCGCTTCGGTTCAGCGTGCGCTGGATTATATGGGGCTTCAGGCGGGACGGGCGATGGAAGGTCTGGGCATTGATCAGGTCTTTATCGGCTCCTGCACCAATGCGCGGATTGAGGATTTGCGCGCGGCAGCCCAGATCGCCAAGGTTCGCAAGAAAGCGGCGAGCGTCAAGCGCGTACTGGTTGTGCCGGGCTCTGGCCTTGTGAAGGAACAGGCCGAGGCCGAAGGGCTTGACCGTATCTTTATCGAGGCGGGTTTTGAGTGGCGAGAGCCGGGTTGCTCCATGTGTCTGGCGATGAATGCTGACCGCGTTGGGGCAGGTGAGCGTTGCGCCTCCACCTCCAATCGCAACTTTGAAGGACGGCAGGGATCGGGCAGCCGTACGCACCTCGTCAGCCCTATGATGGCAGCCGCAGCGGCCATCGCAGGATGCCTGACGGATGTGAGGCCCTATTTGAAGGGAGAGAAGTGATGCAAAAATTTACGACGCTTACCGTTTCGGCGGACAAGACGGCCTTTATGCCGATTGCCAATATCGATACAGACATGATCATTCCCAAGCAGTATCTCAAGACGATTAAACGGTCGGGTCTTGGCCGTTGGCTGTTTGCGGAGATACGCTATGAGGCCGATGGCAAGCCTCGTGCCGATTTTATCCTGAACCAAAAGCCGGAAGCGCAAATCCTGCTTGCGGGGGAGAATTTCGGGTGCGGGTCCAGCCGCGAACATGCGCCGTGGTCGCTGATGGATTTCGGGATTCGTGCGGTGATCGCGCCGGGCTTTGCCGACATTTTCTATAACAACAGCTATAAAAACGGCCTTCTGCTCATCAAGCTGCCCAAGGAAAGCGTCGAGGCCCTCGCTTCGTCGTCGGGAGAGATCACGATCGATCTTGCGACCCAAAGCGTGACGGGCGCAGGGCAGAGCTATCGCTTCGAGATCGAGCCGAACATCAAGGAAATCCTTCTCGGCGGGCTTGACGCGATTGAAAGCATCCTGCTTCATAAGGACAAGATCAAAACCTATGAGGCCGAGCATTTCACCCGCCAGCCTTGGCTCAAGGCGCGGTGAGGTGCAGTAGTTGCAATCGCCCCCCCTTGAGGGATGAGGGTTACATAGAAAATGATGGAAAGCTTATAATTATTCAATCGCACGACAAAGGAACCACACAATGCCACAGATTTTAATTGTTGCCGGTGACGGCATCGGCCCAGAGATTATGGAAGAGGCGAAGAAGATTCTTGCCTGTTTCAAAAGCGAGATTGATTTTACCTTTACCGAGCAATTGATCGGTGGCGTCGCGATCGAGGCCAAGGGAACGCCTTTTCCAGCGGAAACAGAAAGCGCGGCTGCAATGGCCGATGCTGTATTGCTTGGTGCGGTTGGCGGGCCCAAATGGGATGGCTTGCCGCTCGCGGAGCGTCCTGAAAAAGGGCTTCTCGCCATCCGCAAAAAGATGGGGCTCTATGCCAATCTCCGACCACTCAAGATCTGGCCGCAGTTGATGGGCTTCTCGCCGCTGCGTCCCGAGATGCTCAAGGATGTATCGTTCCTGATTGTGCGCGAGCTGACGGGCGATGTGTATTTCGGCGAGCCGCGAGGGTTTCGTGAAGAGAATGGCGAAAAGATCGCTTTTAACACGATGGTCTATGGCGAAAGCGAAATCCGCCGTATCGCCAAGGTTGCGTTTGAAAGCGCACGCAAGACGAAAAAGCGTGTCACATCTGTTGATAAATCCAATGTGCTGGAGGCGATGCGCTTTTGGCGCGAAATTGTCGAGGATGTCGCCAAGGCCTATCCCGATGTCGCTCTCTCGCACCTTTATGTTGACAATGCGTCGATGCAGATCATCCGCCAGCCTTCAAGCTTTGACGTGATGCTCACACCCAATATGTTTGGCGATATTTTGTCGGATGAAGCGGCTGTTTTGTCGGGTTCGCTCGGCTTGTTGCCGTCGGCTTCCATCGGCGGCAAGAGCGCGCTTTACGAGCCGATCCACGGCAGCGCGCCGGATATTGCGGGCAAGGGTCTCGCTAATCCCATCGGCATGATTATGAGCGTCGCGATGATGCTTGATCATTCTTTTGGTCGCACGGATCTGGCGCGCAAGATCGAGGATGCCGTTGGCCGTGTTCTGGATCAGGGCCTTCGTACAGCCGACATCTGGTCGGAGGGGATGCAAAAGGTCTCGACCAGCGAGATGGGCACCGCGATTGCCAAGGCGTTGGGGTGAGGAGACTACTTTATAGAAACGAGAACCTATCCTCCCCTTGAGGGAGGATCGACGTTTTTCGAACGTATGTGAGAAAAAGGTCGAGGAGGGGTAAGGGAGACAGCTTGTGCCGATAAAGAGTTGTTGCCCTTACTGAGGGGATCTAATGACCCATCCCCGAAAGGGTGTTGCCCTTTCGACCCTCCCTCAAGGGGAGGGTGATTGAATGTCATGCGTCAACACAAAAGCAAACGTCACTCCCGCGAAAGCGGGAGTTCATACCCACTTGGCCAGAAAAGTCAGGTGATTATTTTTGAGTCTTCCTAAGAAACATGGTTTATCCGCAAAGCTTGTGAGCCAACGCACCAAGGCGCTGCATGCCAAGATCAATCATCGTCTCGTCAACGGTTGAAAAGCTGAGCCGTGCGGAGGATGAGGGCTCCGTCTGGTTCAGGCAAAACGGATCGCCCGGCACGATGGCGACTTTCTCCGCAATGCCCATATCGAAGAGCTTTTTGGACGGAATGTTGTTGGGTAAAGTGATCCACAGGAACATGCCGCCTTCGGGATTTGTTGTTTTGATCGAAGCGGGGAAGTATTTCTTGACCGCCTCCATCATGGCCGTTTTTTGGCGACCATAACGCTCCACAATCTTTTTGATATGCGCGTCCGTGTCGGCCTTGATCAGGTATTCATAGGCAACGCGCTGTGTAAAGGTGCTGGTGTGCAAATCGGTCGCCTGCTTGGCAATCAAAAGCTGGTTCATCAATGCGGGCGGCACAACAATCCAGCCGAGGCGTAGGCCGGGTGTAAGCGTCTTTGAAAAAGTGCCCAGCAAAACCGTCTGTTCGGGGATCAGGTTCATAAAGGATGTTTTGGCCGTGCCTTCAAACCGCAGCTCGCCATAGGGATCGTCTTCGATCAAAAGCGTATTTGTCCCGCGCACGACATCCGCAACTTTGCGGCGGTTGTCATCGCTATAGCTTATACCCGATGGATTTTGAAAGTTCGGGATGAGATACATCATCTTTGGTTTTTGTGCCATGACCTCTTTGAGATGGTCGATATCCAGCCCGTCATCATTAAGGCGAACGGTGACAAAGGCCGGTTGGTAAATCGCCATCGCCTGAATCGCGCCAAGGTAGGAGGGGGCCTCCATTAGAACCTTGTCCCCCTGATTGATCGTGATCTTGGCGAGCAAGTCGAGGCCTTGCTGCGAGCCATTGGTGATTAGGATGTTTTCGGGCTCGACATTCTGGATGCCGCGCTTTTTGTAATGATCGGCAATCAAACCGCGCAGTCCGGTGTGCCCCTCTGACGCGCTGTATTGCAAAGCCTCGCGGCCTTGCTCGCGCAACACTTTGTCACAGGCGGCGCGCAATTCCTCGATGGGGAAGAGGTCTTTGTTGGGAAGGCCTCCGGCAAAGGAAATCATCCCCGGCTCTTCGGCGGCTTTGAGGATTTCGCGGATAAAGGACCGTGGGATCCCCGACATGCGTGTGGCGAAGATGTCGGAGAAGTCGGGTTTGGCATTCGGGGTGCTGGTCATGAAAATCCTGCTCATTATGCTGTTTTTTGAGAATGTTAGTGTATTTTTTGCATCTTTCAAGTGAATTGTGGTTTGTACCATTTCTTTGTTTTCAGAGGCATCGAAGCTTTGTAAGATAGCCAGACTTAAAAGGGAGTTTTTGGGTATGCTTAATGCCAATAATCAATATGACCGGCTTATTTATGACGAGTGGTTTGGTCTCTTCCCTTATCATATTCGTACCCAACTCAACAGCAAGGCCGAGGTTCGCCAGTTTAAGGCGGGCGAGTCGATCTTTGTTCTGGGGCAGGTGGATTCCTGGATGGGCGCTATCCTGTCAGGTCGTATCCGCATTTGCCTTCATTCCAATACCGATAAAGAAATGCTCATTTCGATGGTCGAACGAGGCGAAATGTTTGGTGAGCGCACGGTTTTTGACGGCATGCCGCGCTCCGGCGATGCGATTGCGCAGGAAGATACGACCTGCTTGCTGTTTTACCGCGACGATATTGTTCCGGCCATGTATAGCTGTCCCGAAACGATGATGTATGTCATCCGCATTCTGTGCAATCGAGCCGTTCGGTATCTGAACACGATGGAACTGTTCGCTATGCAGAATGTGCCGACCCGCCTTGCCAATTTCTTGCTGTTTCTGGGTGACAAATATGGGCGGGAAGAGAACGGTAAAATCCCGCTTAAGATCAATCTGAGCCAGACGGAACTGAGCCAGCAAATCGCAACCTCTCGCGAGAGCATCAATCGCCAGATCAAAGGCTTCATCGAAAAGGGCCTGATTACTATGGAAAACGGTGAAATCACGCTGACGGATGTACCGGGTCTCAAAAAGCTCTGCCAAGTCGCGGTGAGCGATTAGAATGGATGCCTGATTTTCCTCCTTTGTGATCAAGATCACAGCATTTGGCCTTCACCTGTGATCTAGGTCACAAAAACGCGCAAAAAGTCTCTCTCCCTTTCTTTATTTGTATCTTTGACATCTTGAACGGGCGGTCGGAATCGTGATGCAATAAAGCTATGACATACGCGATCGCACCAGACGCACGAGCGACAGAAGAAAGGGCAGAAAATCTCCGCCGAACTTTCTTTGTGCGCGTGATCCGTGACAATGCCCGACATCGACATAAACAGATTCAAACAGTGGTGTTTGGTGTCGTACCTTGGCTTTTCTCAAACACCCGGAACAGCAGCATATCCTCCCGATCCCGTGTTTCTAGGCAAGCGCAGGTCAGCCGGATTGTGCCTGCGCCCAAGAAAGTCGAGGTGTGCGTGATGTAATAGATTTCAGGAAAAAGGGAGGCGGAGATGATGGAAGCCATCGCATTATTTGGAGGATCATTTAATCCTTCAACCCGTCGCCATCTTGAAATCGGGTTAGAGCTTCTCGCGCAGCTTCCCATCACAGCGGTCTGGTATCTGGTTAGCCCGCAAAATCCCTTTAAATCGACCAACGGCATGGCGCCTTTCGATGACCGTATGGCCATGGCGCGGCTTAATGTTATGTCGGAAAGGCGACTTGTCGTTACCGATATTGAGGCACGCTATGCGCAAGCGGCGGAGCGCGCTACGCTTCACACTGCCGAAACGCTCAGCCGTTTGCGTGCGGATTATCCTAAGATACGGTTTTTTTGGGTCGTCGGTGCCGATAACTTTACGACCATGCACACATGGGACGGCTATCGCGACATCATTGCGCACCACCCGCTGATCCTTGTGCCGCGCGACGAAACTGAAAAGGCTATTGTTTCAAGTCCATTAGCGCGCGAACTCCCACAATTATCAAAGGCACAAGATACACAAGGAAACATGGGTTGGTTTCAGCTTTCGATACAACCAAGTTCGGTCAATGCCACGGCTTGTCGTAAGCAGCTTGCCGACGACATCTGGCCTGCCGAGCTGCGGGCTGGTGTTGCGCGCTATGCGTTGCGGTGTGGCGTTTACCGATCTTCATTCACTTCAACCGCTCACAATCTTTAACGCTTACGAAAGGAGTACGACAATGAAGACTCAAAAAATCCCTGACTATGAAAGGCTCGCACGCCCCAAAGGCTATCAATCGTTTTTACCGACGATTGGTCCTGTTGCTTGCGATTTGTATGCGCTGACTATGACTTATGCCATGTGGAAGCTGGAGATGGTCGATAAGATAAAGGCCACGGCGAACGTCTTTGGGCGTAGCCTGATGAACAATGGCGATATGATCGACGATCAGGGCGAGGACACTCCCGTTTCGGTCAAGGTTCCCTATTTGGTCAATAGTGGCCTTGGTTTGGCGGCCGAATGGTATGATGGCTGGAAGTGGAAAGATCGCGAGCTTGGCTATCTGGCTACCTTGCAAGTTGATGATGGAAAGGGTGATAAAATGCGCCTCTTTCCCAATGATTTCCTCTATTGGCTCTCAAAGCAAAAGATGACCCTTGATATCAAAGCGGTGCCCGAAGGCGAGATCATCATGCCGCACGAGCCGATCAAGCAGATCACGGGCCCCGTCTGGCAAGCTCTGGCGATTGAGGCCATGACATTATCGCTTGACGCGGTGAGCACTAATCTGGCGACCGTGGCCACGCAAATCCGTCTGGCAACGCAGCGCGAAGCGTTAAAAGAAGGGGCGGAGCTTGTCGACGCTTCAACGCACGATATCGAAAGAGCAGGACTTGCGGAAATGGCGCTTCGGCGTTCGCCCTGTATTGCAGGGTTGCCATCAGCGCGTGCGGCCTATATCGGCGGATGGGACAGCAGCTCAAACGTCTATGCGGGCATGTGCTACGGCATTCCGGTGATGGGAACTTTTGCCCATGCGTGGGTTATGCTGCATGACACCGAGGAGCAGGCGTTTGAAAACTGGGCCAAGGTCTTTCCTGGCGCGACGGTCTTTCTGGCCGATACCTATGACACGATTGAGGGTATCAAGACTGCCATCGGTGTTTGCAAAAAGCATGGGCTCAAGCTCAAGGGCGTGCGGCTGGATTCTGGTAATATGAGTTATCTGTCGGGACAGGCTCGTGAGCTTCTGGATGCGGCAGGCTTTAAGCAAGCACGCATTTTGGCCAGTGACTCGGTGTCGGTGCGCAAAGCCGCCAGCCTTTATGCCTATGCGGCGAAGGATGTGACAGGACGTGAGAGCTTTATCACGGATTTTGGTATCGGCTCGTCCATTGCCATCAATCGCGATAATCCGTTGCTTAGCCTTGTGATGAAGCTTTCGGCGCGGCACGATGTAGGGGTAGCGCGGGAGCAGCTGACGCGTGAACTCATGAAAGTCTCACAGGATGAAAAGAAACGCACGATCCCGGGTTTGTATGACGTCGTTCGCTATATTGACAAAAGCGGGCGTTGGGCAGGCGACACGATCATTCCGTCTGATCTGCCGATTGGTGAGGGACGACTGGCACGCGACATCTATTCGGAAAGCATGACGGATCAGGAGGTCAAGGTTTTTCCGGCTGGAACGCCCTTTGTCCGCTTGCTCCAGCCATGGATGAAGAAGGGCAAGATGACGCAGGAAGCTTATCGTGAGAAAGATGCAGCCCGCATCTTGAGGGAGGCGCGTGCCACCTGTGCCGCTTCGCTGGCCAAGCTTGATCCGTATCACCTGCTTCTCTCGCCATCCAAGCCGCATCCCTATGGCGTCGGCATGGCCGAAGAGCTGAGCGACAAGCGGCGGCAGGTCATGCGGCACATTCAAGCCAGCCGTTCGCTTGAAAAGCAAAAAGCACGCTTTGATCTTGTTTGACCCCCACGCACTTTGGAAAGGAGACTTGCTATGAAAAAAACACCGATCCTTGTTTTAATCGACATCCAGAATGGCTTTGCCAAAGATGGACTGACGGCCCAAGAAGGCGGTAGCCTTTATGTGCCGGAGGGTGAGGTCGTTGCGCCTTTGGCGGCCGATTTGATCCGTGATATGCGCGGCGGGATTGTCATTTTGTCACAGGATTATCACCCTGCGGATCATGCGAGCTTTGCGGCTAATCATAAGGGCAAAGCGATCTTTGATAAGCTTCCTTTGGCGCGACAGCCGGACGGAACCTATGCCCCAGCAAAGGAGGGGGAGACCGTTGCGCTGGAGCAGGATCTCTGGCCCGATCACTGTGTGCAGGGGACAAAGAGTTGCTTGTTCTCTGATGAGGTGATGGCCGCCTTGCCATCCGAGCTTGTGATAAAACTGGTCGACCACACATCTGATCCTGTCTTGAAAGGCATAGATGAACGCGGCAATCGTTTCTTTGTGATCCGCAAAGGGATGCGCAGCGATCTCGATAGCTATGGCATTGCGACGGAAAACGATCAGCTTTCTAAAACCCAAGCGCCACAGGTGTTTGATGCTATTGCCCGTGTCCTGAAGGCTGAAGGGACGCAGCAGGCCGTCATCGGAATTGGCGGGCTCGCCACAAACTTCTGTGTCGAGTTTTCTTGCCGCGATATGGCCCGTGATCTGGTTCCGGCTTTGGCAGAAGGAGGTATCGGCAGCAAGCTTTTGCTTCTTACCGACTTAAGTCGTGGCGTGCCGATACCCGTTGCGGACGGGTCTTGGCCAGACCTTGCGGCGGCGCCGGAGCGGATGAAGGCCGACGGCGCGCAAATCACAACGTCCGATAGCTTTCGCCGCGAGCTTGTAACCGGCAGGGACATAAAGCCGGAGCCTTTCGCTAAGAGGGTTGGATAGGCAGCGCAAAGAGGAAGAGGGGCCACATATAGCTCCTCTTCCATTCAGTGATAAAAAGAGGAGGAACAGCCATGGCAAAGCAGAACGAAAAAACGGTGCGTGTTGCCTCGGTGGCGATGAATCAAAAGGTCTATGATCTGGCGCATAATGTGACCAATTTTGAAAAGGCGTTGCAACAGGCTGTGCTGGACGGTGCGGATCTTTTATCAACGGAGGAACTGTCACTCGTTTCCTATCCCGCTGATGACTATCACCAATGGAACAAGGATAATGAACGAACATGGGCGGCTTTGTCTTATCTGGCGGGCTATGCGGCCGATTTTGATCCCAATCTGGTGTTTACGGTCGGGCTGCCGTGGCACTATGCGAATAAAAACAAGCTGGCGAACCAAGCCGAATATAATATCAACAATCGTCCCTATAATGTGCAGGCGATTGTCACGGGCGGCAAGGTTGTCGCGATGGTGGCCAAATCCATCTTGGCCGATGGCCCTGCCGAATATGAGCCGCGCCAGTTTGTGCCGTGGCCACCGGAGCAGGGCAGCGTGAGGATCACTTTGCCGGATGGGTCGTTGATCCCCTTTGGTAAGCCAGTTGTCGGGTTGATGAACGGCGCGGCAGAGGCTGTGACGCTTACCTGCGAAATCTGCGCCGAGGCATGGCCCGGCATTGCGGATGAAAATCATATCAATCAGCGCGAGCAAAATCAGGCGCGCTATCTGATTGATCTGGCGCATCGGCAGGATCTTTCCATAGTCCTTAATCCCAGCGCCAGCAAGCCGGAGCCTGCCTTGAATAAAGAAACAACGCGCATCGAGGCGTTATGTAAAACAGGTGCGGCGCATTGCGGCCTTTATGTTTATACCAACTATCTGGGTTCGGGGTCTGGCGCTTATGCCGCCGAAGGCAGCCAGATTTATGTGCAGGATGGCAAGCTTTTGCACCACGGGGCACGTTACAGCTTTGCTGATGTTGCGTATACCAGTGTGACGTGTCGTGTGCCGCTTGCTGAGCGTGGCGAGCCGGATGTGCGGATCAAGCATGTCTTCAAAAATGCCAATACTTTTGTAGGACGTAAAGTTGGGCAGCAAAGCGCTTTTGATGACGCTTTTGCGCATGGTGTTCTAACAAAGGATGAATTGGCCTTTGAGGAGTATCTGCGCTCGATTTCGTTGTGGCTACGCGATTATGCCGCCAAGCAAGATTTCGGACCACAGGGTTATGTCATCTCGCTTTCGGGCGGAAAAGACTCGGCCTATGGCGCGCTGGCCGTTTCCATGATGCTGGATATGGAAGTACAAGAAAACGGGCTTGAGGGATTCTTCCGCCGCTTTCCTAAGCTCACTTATCGTGACAACGTTTTGGCTATCGCAGTGAAAGAGGGTGAAAAGGCGGGGCTCAAAGCGCTGAAGGATCGCTTTCTGACCTGCGTCTATATTCCCAATGACAACAGCGTGGAGGCAACGTGGCGCGGGGCGCAGCTTCTTGTGAAGGGAGGAGAGCTGCCGAATGGGCTCAAGATTGAAGGCATTGGTGGCCGCTTTATCGTCACGCCGTCGCAGGCAGCGCTTGATGCGATGATTGTTGCCGCTTGTGGTCTTGATCTCGATAAAATCGCGCGAAACTATACGGACGAGATTCTTGCAGGGACCGATTGCTCGGCGCTTAGCATCGAGCAGAAGTTCGACCTGGCGCAGGCTTCCCTCATGCGGCGGATCAAGAATTATGTCCGTGGCGAGAACGCGCAAGAGCCGCTGCCTGCCTATCTGCGTGAAGCAGCAGCGCTTGATATCCCGACATGGGCACGAACCTCGGATGATATCCTTTTGCAAAATATTCAGGCGCGGGTGCGTTTGCCAATCCCATGGGCGATTGCCAATCATGAAGGCAAAATCCCCCTTACAACCTCGAACGAATCCGAGGCTGTGCTGAGCTATACGACGGCGGGTGGCGATATGCATATGGGCGGGGCCAATCCCATTGGCGGTGTGGCCAAGCAAGTGATTATTGACTCTCTCGATTATTTTGAAAAGAAGGGGCTTGTCGGTTATGGCCCCTGCGCGGCGCTTTACTGGATCAATCGCGAGCAGCCGTCTGCCTATCTGCGGCCCGTCACAGATGATAAACCGGCCCAGACGGATGAGGGCGACCTTGGCTTTAATTACCGTCAATCGGCCTTTATGGAACGACGTTTGATCGTCGGACGCCAGCAGCCTTCCCAGCTTTTGGCGCAGATGCGGCACAGCGATTTGTTCCCCGATGATGTGGCTTCATTGCGTACAATGATCATCCGCTTTGCGCGTCGATGGCAGAGCGGGCAGTTCAAGCGGATCATGGCTCCCTTGTCGCCGCATGTGGGCAGTAATGTCGATCCGCATTTGGCTGTGCGTTCGACGGTTCTGGGCGATCACTTTGCCACGGGCTGTGCTGTGATGACGCTGGAGTTGCTTGTTGAGAAAGCTGGCGGTGAACTCTCTTTTGCTAACAGTTACGGCATGACGTTGACGCAGGCTAAGACGGCGGCGCTTTTGAATGAGCCTTTCAAACAGGCGTTGATCAGCGGCTCGATCGATGACGTCGCACAGGACTTTTTTTGGCAGAAGTATGAAAAGGCCAATGCGTCCTATATCAAGCGGCGTCCTTTTCGTCCCGCTTGGGAAGCCGTCGAATCGACTCAAAAAACCTTTGAAATAGGAGGGACAGGATGAAGCCTTTGCGATTAACGAAGCGCCTATCGACTGCTTTTTGATCGTGGTACGACCTTGCATGAAAAGATCATGCGCATGCAGTTTGCGTTGGCCGATTGTGTTTGAAGAGAACTTAACCGCGGCTCATTGAAGCCAGCCAGTCGCGCACGGCTTGTGGTGAGGTGAAGGCGCTTTTGTCCTTTATTGCGCCGCCGACACGAGCTGCTACGCCCCCATGTTTGAGGCAGGCGCCAATAGCGGATAGATCCGTGATATCGTCCCCAAGAAAGAAGGGCCGTCGCCCCTTAAAGGTCGGTAAGGCCATGAGCCTTTCTAACGCGCCGCCCTTGCTGAAACGATCCGAAACGATTTCGATGACCTTTCGCCCCTTGAGCAAGGTAAGGGGAAGGTGAGATTGTAAAAGTTCTTGTTGTAAAGAGGCTTCCAACGTTTTGAAGATAGAAGAATTTTTACGGTAATGGACAGCAAGCGTTGGGCCCTTGTTTTCAAGGAGTAGCCCTTCCATACCTTTTAGTTTGCGCTTTATACGCGCGACAAATTCGTCCGGTAGGGCCGGGGCATGCTGGATTTTTCCTGTCGCGCTTAGACGAATTTCTGCCCCATGAACCCCTGCGCAAGGAACCCGAAGCGGTGCAAAGAGCGGGTCAATATCTGTGATAGGACGCCCCGACAAAAAGGCCAGCGCGCCGCCCGTTTTCTCTTGAATCTGGACAAGGTTTTTAATCAGCGAAGGCGGTACAATCACTTCTTCGGCTGTCGGCGCGATATCAAGCAGGGTGCCGTCAATATCAAGAAACAAGGCATCGCTGGCCGGATTGAAACGAAGCCACATTTAAAACCGTCCTTTTGTAAAGAAACAGGTTTCCGCGTCCTCAGGCGTCGTCGAGGCAAAACGTTCAAGCCGGGCTCGTTTGCGCAAGGTCGAGGCATCAAGCAGGATACGTCCGGCCCAGTAATAGACATTGTTATCGCGGATCATATCGCGCAACAAACGCATGCGGTCTTTTTGCTCTTCCTCGGGCATAACCATGGCGCGGTTCATGGCTGAGGCTGTGCTGGTCGAGTCATAGGGATTGACGAGCAAAGCTTCTTGCAACTCTTTCGAGGCACCGGCAAAGGTGCTCAGGATCAAAACGCCTTGTTCGTCTTCACGTGCAGCGGCAAATTCCTTGGCAACAAGATTCATGCCGTCATGCAGACTGCTTACGATACAGAAATCGGCAGCGCGGAAAAGTTCGAAGACTTCGTTTGGTTCGTGGTGACGATCCAGAAGCAAGATAGGTGTGTAGGTTGCCGTTCCATATTCAGTGTTAATTTCGTTGGCCAAGGCATGTGTTTCCTGCGCAATGTTTTGATAGGAGGAAAGCTGGCTGCGCGTTGGTGCGGCGGCTTGGATAAATACAAATTTTCCGCGCCATTGGGGATAGTCACGCAAAAGCTTCCGGATCGCTGTAAAGCGGTCGATCAGTCCTTTGGTATAGTCGAATCGCTCAACGCCCACACCGATTTTAATGTCCGGAGGAAGGTTGTATTTTTCAAGGATATTGCGGCGACACACTTCAACAGAAGGGACGTTTTGCATCCCTTCGGGCGGCCACGCGATAGAAATCGGATAGGGCCGGATGAGGGTTGATTGGTCGCACGCCGTAATGATCGATTGATCGCGATTGATATGGCTTTCCATAAAGCGGTCAACTGATTCCATAAAATTCTGGCAATGGAACTGGGTATGAAAACCAAGAATGGAACTGCCCAAAAGGCCGGACAGAATTTCTTCGCGCCACGGGCAAATGCTGAAAACTTCGGGATTCGGCCACGGAATATGCCAAAAGGTGATGATGGTTGCATCGGGGAGCTGTTCGCGTACATAACGGGGCAGGAGAGCAAAGTGATAATCTTGAACCAGTACGATGGGATTGGTCGTTTTGGCTTCCTGCACGACCGCCTCGGCAAATTTTTTATTTACAGCCTTATAATGGTTCCAGTCGCGCTCGCGAAAGGTCGGGCGGACAAAGCTGATATGACAGAGCGGCCAGAGCCCCTCATTTGCAAGACCATAGTAATACCCTTCTTCCTCTTCTTGTGAAAGCCAAAGGCGGCGAAGCGTGTATTCCGGCGCATCGGGTGGCACGGCGATGCGATCGTGGGCATCGACCTTTTGGCGGTCTGCGCTGCCGGACCCATGCGCGATCCATGTGCCTTTACAAGCGCGTGTGATGGGCTCCAGCGCCGTCACAACACCGCTGGCGGGACGTTGCAGGGTGATTTCGCCGTTAGGTCCGACATTGTGGATATAGGGTTCGCGGTTCGAGACGATGATGACCTCTGATCCCGGCATTTCCTGTTTAAGCAGACATTCCAGTGTTTGTGGCGTCCATTCGACTTTGATATTCCCAAGCTGGACATCACCAGGCTTGATTTCGCGCAGCATTTGACGCACTTCGCGCACTAGCGGTACAAACTCGCGGGGCAGGTGTTGCTGGGAAAGGCGTGTTCGCGGATCACTAAGCGTCAGCATTAACCGGTCTATCCATCCCCGCAGGGTCAGTCGTGCGGTCAAAAGTGTCACAAGCGCCGCGACAAAGGAAATGACGATAAGGAAGGCAATCAACAGATAGCGCGTCTGGCCCTCGCGTTGTTGGGCAAAACTAAGATCGTGAAGGACGATAAAGTTGGGTTTGAGGGCGTCTTCGACTGGGATCTGAAAACTGCCGGACAGGACGGCGCCTTTGTTGATTTGATGCACTGTGAAGACGGATGTCGCGTCTAATACGGTGGGCGGACAGGCGAAATGGGTCGGCCACAGGCTGCTATTGACGATCAATTTGCCGTTACCGGAGCAAAGACCAACGGCCAATACGCGTTCGTCCCGTGCGATATTATCGAAAAGCTTTTTGTAACGCGCTGGTTTTTTTTCCTCTTTCCATAAATCAGCTAACGTATATTCGACTGATTTGAAAATAAGGGTCGAGCGCAGTTCAACGTCTTTTTGGAACCAGTGGGAGACAAAATTTTCGGCCAAAGGTGCCGTTACAATGGCAACACAAGTCAAAGCCAATATAAGTGGGAGGACAAAACGTTTAAGAAACATGAGGGCCTTTCAGGTTGTTTAAAAAAGGGAGGCCAAGGCTTGTTGCTTTTGTTCCGACAGATATGGGGCGGACAGGATGCATCTGCAGGGAGGCCAAAGGCTGTAGGCCCCCGGTTCCATGCTTTGAAAGCATGGGGCACGGTATCGGAAGCCGCCTGTCCTGAATCAGTAGGCGCAAAGTTTTTCCCATATAGAGGGAAAGGTCTTGCAAGCGTCCGGCAGTATGGGCTTTTGTCGCTCATAATGCAAATTTGCCCCAATTTGGCGGGACGCAGGCGCTAATCAGAGCGAATAATACAGAGGCCTGAAAGGATTCTAATCCTATTTCTTTTATTTGAAAATATTATTAGGCTATGATAGAAAAAATAATCTTGACTTCGGGCGGGGCGTGTGCCATTGACATTGCTACGGCGGCGTGTGCCCTGATGAAGGGAGCGATTGGTCTTTGATCTACGATCTGTTTCTCATTATGATCTGAGCTCCTTGTGTTTCGTGAAGGGATTTTCTTGTGTCCGCGCCCCAGTCCCGCTTTGTATTAATTGTCGATCCTGTTTTAGGCTGTAATCTGAAATGCCCCTCCTGTCCCGTCGCGAACAGACCCTATAGCCGTCCGGTCAAGTCGGTCCTGACGGTCGAGCGGCTTGCGCAGATTTTGGACAAGCTGATTCGCGAAGTTGACGGGATGAAGATTAACACGTGGCTTTATAACTGGACGGAACCTTTTCTCCATCCGCATCTGGATGAATTGGTTCGTCTTGTTAAAAACAAAACGGGATATGTCGGTTTGTCATCCAACTTGAATATTCGTAAAACGGATGTTCTTGAACGCACGCTGCTGGCGCAACCATCAGGGATCAAAATTTCGGTTTCTGGGTTTACGCAGGAAATCTATGGCCGCAGCCATGTTGGCGGCGACATTGACTTGGTGAAGGCTAATATGCGGCGGATCAGCGATTTTATGCGGGCTAATGGCCTGACCGAAACGAAGATTTGGGTCGGCTACCATGTTTACAATGATAATGGCGGCGTCGAGTATCTAAGGATGCGGGACTTTTGCGAAGAACTGGGCTTTGCTATGGACCCTTATCTGGCCTTCCTTTCCCCATTGGAGTGGAGCGTTGAGATTGCTGAAGGGCGAGCAGATGTTGCCGAGAAATTGGCGGATGTTGTAACCCGTCTCCCGCTAGGGCCCACCGATGTTATGCAAATGATGAAGGCGCGTTTACCCTATGACCGGGCTTGTTCGTGGCAAAAAGACATGATCGCACTGGATGCAGACGGAAATGTGGATTTGTGCTGCCGAACATTTGAACAGCATTTGGACGCCAATTTCCTTGAGACTTCGCTGGAGGAAATAAAGGACAAGCAGAACCGCCATTTCTTTTGTAACAGATGCCGCGCCGTTCGAGGACATCAATTCGATCGCTTTACCACGCCGCCCGTGATTAAGTCTTATCAAGACGATGTCTTGTGCAAGGCTTTGGGGATAGAGGATGCCTCTGACTGCCCTGTGGACAAGTCTGCGGCTGGATAAAAGGCTTTTTCCTGAAATGGTCTTGAGCTAAGCTCTTGTGGAAAGGCTCTTTTCCCTTTTCAGTCGCTGACGACTCAATTAAAGTTGCCGTGAGTTATGCTGGGCTGATCGGGCCCGTCAGTTATCAGGTTTTTTCATGTCGAACTTGCCCCTTTATCTGCGCCAGCTTGAGGCGGAGAGTGTTTACATCTTGCGCGAGACGCTGGCTTGTTTTCGCAAGCCTGTACTGATGTATTCCATTGGTAAGGATTCGTCCGTCCTTTTGCATCTGGCGCGCAAGGCTTTTTATCCGGGGCCGGTGCCGTTTCCGCTCCTTCACGTCGATACGACGTGGAAGTTTCGCGAGATGATCGCTTTTCGCGACGAAACGGTGCGGCGTTATGGCCTGAATCTGATTATCCATACGAATGAAGAAGGCGTGGAAAAAGGCATTTCACCCTTCGTCCATGGCAGCGCCGTCTATACAGACGTGATGAAGACGCAGGCTTTACGACAGGCGCTGGATGCGTATGGCTTTGATGCCGCGATAGGCGGTGCGCGACGGGATGAGGAAGCGTCTCGTGCCAAAGAACGGATCTTTTCCGTACGAGCTGCTGGGTATCGTTGGGACCCGCGTAATCAACGGCCTGAATTCGGTCGCGTGTTTAACACGAGCCTCGCGCCGGGGGAAACGATGCGGGTTTTTCCCTTGTCAAACTGGACGGAGAAGGATGTCTGGGCCTATATCGCTGCCGAGGGAATTGATGTTGTGCCGCTTTATTTCGCACAAGAGCGGGAAATCGTGCGGCGCGACGGCATGCTGGTTTTGCCGGATGACGAGCGGTTCGTTTTGAAAGAGGGGGAGGTTCCCGAAAAGATGTGGGTCCGGTTCCGCACGCTGGGGTGCTATCCGCTTACCGGTGCGATGGAGTCAACGGCACAAAATGTCGTTGAGATTCTTGAAGAACTTCAAGCCGACCAGATGTCTGAGCGCCGAGGTCGCGCCATCGACCATGATCAGGCGGGGGCGATGGAGTTGAAGAAGCAGGCGGGGTATTTTTGATGAGGCCCAAACAGCAAGGCGTGACAAGTGAAAGTACGGGGCCGGTTCCCCATACCTCGGATATCGGTTTGCTGCGCCTGATGACCTGTGGCAGCGTGGACGATGGAAAAAGTACCTTGATTGGGCGACTGCTTGTCGATGCCCAAATGGCCTATCAAGATCACATTCAGGCCCAGCGCAAATCAAGCGGCGAGATTGACTATGCCGGCCTTCTGGACGGGCTTTTGGCCGAACGGGAGCAGGGGATCACGATTGATGTTGCCTATCGTTATTTCGCAAGCGACAAGCGCAAATTCATTGTCGCCGATACGCCAGGGCATGAGCAATATACTCGGAATATGGCGACGGCCGCGAGCGTCAGTGATCTGGCTGTGATCTTGATTGATGCCGAGGCGGGCCTGAAGCCGCAAACGCGCCGCCATGCCGTGATCGCGCACCTGTTCGGCATCCGTCATGTTGTAGCCGCCGTCAACAAGATGGATAAGGTCGGATATGACGAAACGGCTTTTCGTAAGATCGAGGCGGCCTTTACCTCCTTTGCACGCCAGTGCGGGTTGACAAGCGCGGTCTGTTTGCCAGTCAGTGCGCTTAAGGGGGATAATATCTGCGAACCGAGCGACAAGATGACGTGGTATACTGGCCCTACGTTGTTGTCATATTTGGAGAACGTAAAACCGCAGGCGATGGCGAGCGCCAATGTCTTGCGCTTTCCAGTTCAGTGGGCCTGCCGTCCCGATGCCAGTTTTCGCGGTTATGCGGGAACGGTTGAATCCGGCGATGTAAGGCTCGGGCAAAATGTTGTGGTTCTGCCTTCAAACATGCCGGCGAAAATAAGCGATATCGTGACGATGGACGGCTCGCAGGATCGTGCAGAGACGGGCGAAGCCATTATGCTGACACTCGATCGAGATATCGATGTCAGTCGTGGCAACATGATTGTCGGGGAAAACCAGCTTCCAGATATTAGCGACCAGATTATTGTGAATATGGTCTGGATGGAGGAGGAAGCGGCACGTGTTGGTGCGTGTTATACCTTTTGCTGTGGCCCCCAGAAGACGATAGCGACGATCACGGCTATCCAGCACAAGGTTGATGTTGAGACGTTGATCGAACAGCCTGTGCAGAGCCTTTCTCTCAATGATGTGGGGCAGGGCGCTTTGGGATTGGCAACGTCGCTGGTGATCGAGCCCTTTGCCAAGAATAGAATGATGGGCAGTTTTATTCTGTGTGACAAAGTCACTCATCGAACCGTGGCGGCAGGAACGATCCGTAGTGCCCTGTCGCGTGGCGCCAATCTGCATTGGCAGAACATGGCCGTCGATGCGGCTGCCCGCGCACAGATGAAGGGGCAAAGGCCGTTTTGCCTTTGGTTCACAGGCCTTTCAGGGGCAGGAAAATCAACGATTGCCGATCTTCTGGAAAAGAAGTTTTTCAATATGGGGCTGCACACCTATACGCTGGATGGCGATAATGTGCGCCATGGTCTCAATCGGGATCTTGGTTTTTCCGATACAGACCGGATGGAAAATATCCGTCGCGTAGCGGAGGTTGCGCGGTTGATGGTTGATGCGGGTTTGATCGTGATCGTCTCGTTCATTTCACCGTTCCGTGCAGAACGGGCCATGGCCCGTGACTTGTTTCCTCCTGGTTCTTTTTACGAGATTTTTGTGGACGCACCGTTTTCCGTGTGCGAGGAGCGTGATCCAAAAGGTTTGTACAAGAAAGCTCGTGAAGGGTTGATCCCGAACTTTACGGGCCTGTCATCGCCCTATGAAACCCCAGAGAACCCGGACTTGTGCCTTGACACCTCTGTTCTTGGCCCCCTAGAACTGGCGGAGCAAGTTGTCGATAAAGTGTGCGGTGACTGGCTTTTGAATATGAAGAAGGACGAGTGAATGTCGAATCTTGCGCCGCAAATTCAGAAAGCTGTCGATGAGACCGTGATTTTTATCCATATCCCGAAAACGGCCGGCTCATCGGTGCGTTCGCTCATCGCCCAGAACTACGATTTGTCCCAAGTGTTCACTTTTTCGGGCCTTCCGGATGGGCGGGAATGGTATTGGAGCCGCGACGAAGACTATTACAGCCAGTTCAGCTTGATACACGGGCATGAAGTGTTTGGCGTTCACAAAAGCTTGCCGCAGCCTTATCGCTATTTCACTTTCCTGAGGGAGCCTATTGCGCGTTATTTTTCCGACTTCTTTTTTGCTAAGGATTATCCTCCGCACCGTTTATATGCCAAAATTAAAAGCGGTGAAATGGATGCGCTGGCCTATGCAGACTTGTGTAATCAAAAGGTTTATTTCAATAATTTGATGACACAGTATATTGCCGGTCGTTTTTTAGAGCCCGTGACGGCAGAAACACTCAAACTTGCCAAGCACAATCTGGAACATGAGATTGTCGGGATCGGTTTGGCCGAAAAGTTTGATGAAAGCGCCTTGCGCTTGGCGCGCTTGTTTCGTTGGCAGCATCCGTTCTTTATTTCAAAGAATATCAGCCCCGAAAAGCTGGATAAGGTTCCCGATGATGCCCGCAAGAAGGTCGAGGAGACACATGGCTATGACATCGAACTTTATCAGTTCGCATCCGAGCTTTATGACAAACAGTGCGCGAGCGATCCGGCAACATTTGCCCCTGCACTTACTCAATATCGGCAAGTTCTAGCCAAGTTGCATGACGGGTATAATCAACAACGCCATCGCATTTATACCGTCAATGACGGGACTGATCCCGAACTTAACTCCTTGAATGCCGTTTGGGATGGGGCCGATACACCAAACGAAGTGCTGGGCGAAGAGGTCACTGCCTTGCGTGCCTATCTGGGTGGGGATTGATCTGTGGTAGCGGATGTCCTTGCAACGCTAGAGCGGAATCCGCGCATCACACATGTTTTTGCCGATGTATTCGACACAGTCTTGTTTCGGACCACGACGCCGGAGCTTGAGCGCACTAGGCAATGGGCAGGCTGGGCGCACAGAGTCCTCGCTGAAGGGGGCGTTGCCCCAGTTCCTTCGGCATGGGCCCTTTATGCTGCTCGTGTGATGGCGTGGCGCGCGGCCTATGCGACAGCAAGATTGTGTGAAGGCTGCCGCGAGCCGTCGTTGACGGATATTTTTTATTTGATGGTGAGGGCTTTGGGGCTTGGTGATCAAGCAATTGATTTATTGCACGAGGCCGAAATCGCCTATGAAAAGACGCAGCTCCGTGCGAATGCCTCGTTAATCGCGCAGCTCAAAGTTTGCCAGCAGCGCGGAATCAAGGTGATCTTCGTCAGCGATATGTTTCTCGGCAAGGCGGACATCGAAGCACTGTGCCAACATTGTTCGCTGGGCTTCAAGTGGGATGGTGGCTATGTCAGCTGCGAAAGCGGCCTGAGTAAGCGCGGCAACGGGAAGTTATTTGAGCATGTCATGATGCAAGAGGGCTGCGGGCCGGAGCAGGTTCTTCATCTGGGCGATAGCCGTCACAGCGATTTTGATAGTCCGCGAAGCAAAGGGATCAAGGCTATTCATACACCTCGTTCCTTGGCTTGGCGGATCGCTGTGAGTATGCGACTTGCCCTGTTCTTGATGCGGTTGCGCTTCAGCGGATTGGAGGCGCGGCGATGAGCGAGAAGATAAAAAGCGATGCGGCGCGTCGGGCGGGGCAGGAGCTTTTGGGCCCGCTTTATTGGTCTTTTTGCGCCAAGCTGGACGTTTATCAGGCAGCCTATGCGTCGCGTGATGCTTCTGCGCTCTATGTCGCTCGTGGCGGCCTTCGTTTGCGCGAGATGTATGGTGTGTATCTCAAGAAAACGGGACGCCAACCCATGATACCGCAACATGACCTTTATCTTTCCCGTCTGGCGGCGTGCAAAGGGTGCTTGGCACGAAACTTTGAGCCCGTCGCGCCGATTTTGTGCCGCGAGTTTTACGGGGCCTCACTAACCGAGATGATCCGTGCGGTCATGCCTGCGTTGCGGGAGCATAGCGAGCCAGCCCTTGTGGAAGCGTTGCCTAGGGAGCTTAAAGGGGCCAAGGCCGATGTGGCGTCTTTTGCCGCACTTTATCATGCCGACGCTCCCTTGGGGCGCGAGATGCGCGCGATGTTTGAAGAGCAGGGGGCTTTGTTTGAGGACTATATGGCCCCCCTGATGGCTCAGGAAAACCTTCTCGTCGATACGGGATGGAGCGGAACGGCGCAGCTCATGCTTGCGCGGCATTTCAAGGACAGGAAGTGGACGGGCCTTTACGTTGGAAAGTGGAACACACGCGGGGAGCATTTACCGCAGTTTCCCTATATGAGTGGCCTTTTGGTCGATCAAACGACGTTGCGTTACGGGGCGCAAGGCGGCGCGTTGTTCGAGTATCACCATATCGTCGAGTCACCGCTTGAACTCGCCATTCAAAGTACGGAAGGCTATCAGCGAGATGAAGCAGGCGGCGCCGTGCCATGGCCTAATGTGACAGAAGATCCGCGACTTGGTCAGGGCGATGACGCCCATTGGCAGGGAGTCATGACGTATTTTGATACGGTCGAGACGGACATACCCATAGATGAGGTGGAGCGGCGCAAGGAAAGGGCCCTGCGGCGCTTGTCCCGGAAAATCCGTTTTCCCTCTCGTATGGATATCGAGTCTTTGCTTGTGCCACCGCGCTCGGCAGATTTTGGCAAGACGTTACGGGTACCTGTTATGCTTGAAAAAGACGCCGCGCCATTTTCCCAGCAAATCTGGCGTATTCGTCATGCTTTGTGGAGGCAGGGGCAAATCAAACGCGAGTTTCCGGTGCTTGCCCCGTTTATTTGCGCTTGCTACACTGCCATCCGCCTCTCTCCGCGCTTGGCGCGCGCGGTGGAACAGTTGATTTTACGCTATTTGGCCTATGCCTATCAAAGGAGATCCCGATAATGCCTATTCCCGCCGTTGCCGTGATCACGCGCACGAAAAACAGGCCGCTTCTCCTGCCGCGCGCGATGCAGAGCGTTGTCAACCAGACGTTTAAAGATTTGATCTGGGTTGTTGTGAATGACGGTGGCGATCCGGCACCCGTACAGGATGTGGTGGCCAAGGCGCGAGAAGCAGGTATTCACACTGTCCAGATCGACAATGCTCTGTCAATCGGTATGGAGGCGGCGTCCAATCTTGGGTGTCGCTCGTGCGAGAGCCGCTATATTGCCATTCATGATGATGATGACACGTGGGAGCCAACCTATCTAGAAAAGATGGTGGCTTATCTGGATCAGAGTCCCGAATTGTGCGGTGCGATTAGCGGGACAAACGAGATTAGGGAGCGCCTATTGCCCGATGGATGGGAGATCGTGGAGAACAAGCCCTATAATGCTTGGGTGAAGGCTGTTTATCTCGTTGATATGCTCCAGCGTAACCAGTTCCCACCCATAGCTTTCCTCTTTTCACGCTCTGTTTATGAGGCGGTCGAGGGTTTTGATGAAAGTTTGCCCGTCCTAGGGGACTGGGACTTCGCGCTCAAAGTTCTGCAGCTCGGGGATATCGGTGTTTTTCCTGAAAGATTGGCGAACTATCATCTTCGTCCGCCCGAATTGCAACAGGCCAAGGATGAGTATGCCAATACAGTGACGCATCATATAGATGTGCATGCGCGATATGACGCCCATATTCGCAATAAATGGATGCGTGACGATATCAATAATGGACGTTTTGGGCTTGGTATGATGTTGGGGCTTGGACGACAACACGGCGCGATGTGGAGCATTTTGCAGGCCTATCGCGAAGCCCTTATGAAAAAATGGGACGAGCAAAAAGTTGAGGCGGAGAAAGCAGCATGAGCGAAAAGGATTATATCACGATGCTGCTTGAGCCACATGCCGTTGATCTCTTTCCTTTGCCGCCCTATGCGCAGCGCGCAGGCAATATCTATTCCATGGCGAATTATAGCAGCTTTACCGGCCCCTTGCTGGAGGCGTTGGCTCCCAAAACATTGTGCGAGATTGGGAGCGAGCTTGGCGGACACACATCGTTTCTTGCTGATTACTGCCGCCGGAAGCAGGCCAAGCTTTTGATCTGTGACCCCAACCCAGCCGAAAAGCCGGAGCTGGCCGACGTTGTTGAGGTGCATAAGAAGAAGTCTCTAGATTTTCTAAAAAACGCGCCTGTTCTGGATGTCGTCTTTGTCGATGGCGATCATCATTACGAGGTTGTTTTGAAGGAGCTGGAAGCTCTGGCTAGGATCGAGCGGGAAGGGGGAAAGCGACCCTTCCTGTTTGTGCATGATGTAGGGTGGCCTTGTGGCCGCCGCGACTTTTACTGTGACCCATCCGATGTAACCGCACCGCATCCGCATAGTTTTGAGCTGGGGCTCTCGCCTTTTTCTGTAAAGGCTCTCGAAGGCGGGGCCTCGGCGGGGGGGTATTATCATAAAGCGCTGGAAAGCGGCGGTTCGCGTAACGGCATTTTGACGGCTGTTGAAGATTTTGTTGCCGCGCATCCCGACTGGCGCTTTCACACGACGTTTATCGTCAATGGCCTTGCGATGCTGTGGCGGGACGAAGATTTGGACGATCGTCAGAAGGCTGTTCTTAAAGATATCTGCGAGCATCTGGATTGGGCCGCACCGCTTTTTGCCGTGTTGGAGTTAAGTCGATTTATGTATGAAGTTGAGGTTGGTCAGGAACGGCTGCGCACCAAAGAACTTAACAATCGGCTTGAAACCGCTGGACAGGAATGGCAGCGGTGTCAGGCCTATATCAAGGAACTTGAGGAACGGCGTGAGTATTACCGTGACTTTGGCCGCAAGCGCGAGGCCTATGTGAAAGAGCTTGAGCAGATTATTACCGGATTCAATCGGCCATTACCGCCAAAAGAGAAATAAAGGAGCGAAGATATGTTTGATCCGATATCACAGCGTATTTATGACGATATATTGAGTCATTTGGCTGATGTTTCGCCCGGTCGTGTCGCGTTGGTCCTGACGGACAGGGCGCGGGATCGTTTTGCCAATGTCCTGTCAACATTTTCGGAGGAGCGGCTTGTCTTGCTTGGGTTAAGAGAAAAGCCGGCCAATGATGTTGCCCTTGTGGTTGTCGTCGCCTGTGATGTTGACGATGCACGACCGGCTTATGCCGCCATGAGCCCGGCAAAAGAAATGGGTATCCCCGTTGTTTTTTGTGCGCCAGGTCGTCGCGTTTTTGACTCGATCCCTGAATACAAACCCATAGGGCTCAATTATTCGGGCATGTTCTGGCTTGCCAGCCAGTATATCGGAACGGTGAAATGTCGGGGAGCCTATTGCGAGTTTGGTGTCTTTGATGGCATGACGTTTTCTCTTGCCTATCAACTTTTTGAAAAAAAATGCGATAGTTTTTATGCTTTTGACTCTTTCCAAGGCATTGGCGGCGCGATGGAGACGGAGACGACGCATTTTAAAGACGGCGACTACTATGCTAATGTTGAAACCTTTCGCTATAATATGAAGTTTATCGGTGCGGACACTTCGCGCATTACCGCAACCAAGGGTTTTTTCGATCATACGCTTGTCGGGAAGATGCCTGCCGATTATGGCATCGAGAAAATCTCGATCGCCCATATCGATGTGGATGTGTATGAACCTGCGTTGCAGGCGCTCGAGTTTATCTCGTCAGCTTTGGTGCAAGGATCCCTGTTGCTGTTTGATGATTATGATCAGCTTGGGGCTTCGAACGAGAAGGGCGAGCGACGAGCTGTGTGTGAATGGCTTGCCGCGCATCCCGAACTTTCCATTGAAAGCTACCGCAACTATGCTGTGTTCGGGCGATCCTTTATCGTCCATCGTGTGTAGAGAGGGAAAGAGGATTCTTATGCTCGACCCGAAAGATCGCAAGCACATCGTTGGCCTTGTTGCCGAAAATGAAAACGGCGTGCTCGAAGCGTCTTCACGCGGATATGGAGAGATTTGGAAAGAATGCGGATACAGCTATGAAATTATAGATCTGTTCCAGCCAGATGGCATTACACGGCTCTCGCAGGCGTTGGGACGCAAAGACCTTTCGTTCGTTTTTGGTTTTGCGGGTGTAGGCAGCCAGCTCGAAAATGACAAGGGCCAGAATTTATGGGAGGCGATAAGAATCCCCTTTGTTTCGCTCTGGTACGATCACCCTTGTTACAATTATCGTCAGCACGCGGTTGATAGTTCCTATGTCATCAATGTGTATCATGTGCGCGATCATTTTGAGGTGAAGGAGAAGTATCTTCGCTCGCGCAGCAATGTTCTTTTGCTCCCGATAAGAGGGGTAAGAAAACCATGGCAAAATCGTGCGCCACTTGAAAAAGCCGCAAAGTGGATTTTGTTTGTGAAAACAGCAGATAACCCTGCCGATATTGAAACAACTTGGCAAGGTTATCCCATGGCCTTGCGTGAAATCTTGTTTGATCTAGCGGCTCTGGCCAAGGCCAACCGGAACCTAGATCTTGCCGACGCGACGGCACAGATTTTTCAGGATCGAAGAATTTCCACGGAAAATGCCGACGATTTCTTTGGGGTCATGCAGGAAGTGGATCGTTATATTCGTGGGTGGCGCAGTGATAAAATGGCGCGTGCGATGTTGCCCCATCCTTCACGTATCATCGGACGCGGGTGGGATTATTTAATAGATATTCCACGACGCACGCAGTTCCATAAGCCTTGTTCTATGTTGGATATGTATCGAAGCATGGCTCACTTCAGTCTTTGCGCCAATACGAATCCTCTTTGGCGCGACGGCCTGCACGAACGAGTCTATTATTCCATGATGCTTGGCGCAGTCACGATAACGGACAAGACTGAGCGATCAGATGCCCTGTTTGGGGATCTTCCACAGTATCAGGGGTTTGAGTGGAATGATGATTTAAGCGATGTGATCGCGCAGGCTTTTGCCTTGTGTGAAGTCGGACAGGATTATCGTGCCTCTGGCTATCAGGCGGTTTGCGAGAGGCTTGCCTTTGACCACCAAAAAGTCACCGCTCCGGTTAAAAAAGCTGTTGAAGACTTGTGGCAAACACCACCATCTGGTCGTTAGTCAATAAGAACAATTTGTTCTTTTGTCGAGGAGTCTTCGCTCTCGCATCCATAATGCCAAATCGTCCAAGGAAAGGGCGCTTCGTTTGTGCAGGGCTCAAACCCGTAGAGGTGGCAGTTCTTAACATCCGGTATCTCGAAGCCGTAGGATTGCACGAGCGCGTCAAACACGCCGCCATGCGAGGCGATCAGGGGAAGGCCGGTTGTTGTGGTTAGGACAAAATGGAGCCCGTGCATTACGCGTGCATTAAAGACCTCGCGGCCTTCGCCTTGCGGGGGTGTTTCTCCGGCCACGAGTTTGGCGTGACAGTTCTCCCATGGCTGGCCAGCCCAAGTGCCGAAATTTTGTTCATTTAGATCGGCGCATTCAATCATGGGTAAATTCAGAATCTCGTTCAGGATGATAGCCGTATCGCGTGCGCGGGACAGCGCGCTGTGATAAAGAGCCGTTGGTTTTTGTGGCAGAAAAGGCAAAACGGATTGCGCGGCGCGTGCTTGCTCTTTGCCGAGATCGGTTAGCTTTGTATCGATAGAGCCAGAAGCCCATCCTTCGCGATTGGCGACCGTTTGTCCATGGCGGATCATATAAAAGGGGCGAAGCGGAAGCATGACACAAAATTATTGTTGGTTGTAAAGAGGGATAAAAAAAGCGGCCATTCGTAAGGAATAGCCGCTTTTTCCTGTCGTAAAAAAACGATTAGCTGTTCACAGCCGTCTTGCGTGAGAAGAGGGCGCCATCGTCGTCTTTTTCCTCGTCTTCCAGCGAGGCCGCCGCAAATTTTGAAGCGCTCTTGAATCCGGGACCCTTCTGGTTTCCAGCTCCAGCGCCGCCGCCGACAACCTGCATCTCGCCGATGATCTGGCCCCCTGCGTTGACTTCAAGCTCACCATATTTGATGATACCGGTGATGCGACCCGTTCCGCGAATGGTCAAGCGACCATGAACGGTTAGCTCGCCATCGTAGCGACCTGCGATGTCGGCATTTTCGATTTCTACGCTGCCGCGAAATTGCCCCGACTCGGTGATTTCCAAAAGCTTGCCGTCCGACAGACGCGCTTCGACTTTGCCTTCGACAACCAGAACGTCACATGCGGTGATCTCACCCGCGAGCGAGAGCCCCTTGCCAACCGTGAGCTTGCGTTCGCCCATATCATGTGGCGTGCTGTGCGTGCGACGTGAGTGGCCCATATCCGGACGGCGTCCCTGCATAGGTGCAGAGGCCATCATGCGTGAAGTGTCAGGGATACCTGAACGAGAGGCCGCCCCTGCTGCGCCTGCTGTGTCTTCTGTTGTTGTGACGACTTCTTTATCTTTGGGTCCAAACATTTATTTCCCCTTCGAGATAATGGGTGAAAAGCCCATTAGTTGAGTATCTTAGGTCCGGCGATTCGGCAAGACTTGTCCTCCGGCTCTAACACGGGGGCGCTTCGCCCGCAAGATCTTTGCCTGTGGGTAACGGTGAATAATGGGGATAAGATGATTCCGTCCATCGAATCAAAAGGGTAGAGATGACCCTTCAGATAGCGTATAAGGGCACAAACAGGGAGAAAAAGATGGTTATACGCGATTTGGCTCAAAGCAAGGTTCCTGCCGTTTATGATGTGTGCGCCGTGGGAAATGCCATTGTTGACGTGATTGCCGACAGCGACGAAACATTCCTCAAGCTTCACGGTATTGCCAAGGGGTGCATGCAGTTGGTCGATGAAGAGCGTTCTGCCTATCTTTACAAGGAAATCGGGCCCGCCATTGAAATGTCCGGTGGTTCCGCCGCCAACACGGTTGCAGGCATTGCCGCCTTGGGAGGTACGCCAACTTATATCGGCAAGGTCAGGGACGACCAGCTTGGTGCAATTTTTCGCCATGATATGCAAGCCTCCGGCGTGTATTTTCCGACAAAGCCAGCAACGCAAGGGCCCTCGACGGCACGAAGCATCATTCTTGTAACACCGGATTCCGAGCGTTCGATGAACACTTATCTTGGCGTGAGTGTTGAACTTGTATCCGAGGATATTAGCGCCCAGCAAATTGCGAATGCCCAGATCACTTATTTGGAAGGCTATTTGTTCGACAAACCTCAAGCACAGGAAGCTTTTGTTTGGGCCTCGACGATTGCGGAGGAGGCGGGGCGGCTTGTTTCCCTGACATTGTCCGACACTTTTTGCGTTGATCGGCATCGCGCCGCTTTTCGCAAATTGATCGTCGAGAAGATTGATATTCTCTTCGCCAATGAGTTCGAGCTGATGGCGCTCTATCAGGTTTCGAGCTTTGACGAAGCTCTTGCCTTGGCTGCCAAGGATTGCAAGGTTGTTGCCGGAACGCGCAGCGAAAAGGGTGCCATGATCGCCTATGATGGGCACACGATCACAATTGCCCCCGATCCTGTCGAGAAAGCAGTCGATTCGACTGGTGCAGGGGATTTGTTTGCGGCGGGGTTCCTTTACGGGCTGACACACGGGCTCGATATGGTAGAAAGCGGGCGACTGGGCGCTGTTGCGGCCAGCGAGGTGATTTCCCATTATGGCCCCCGTCCACAGGGCAATTTACGGGAACTGGCCTTGGCCAAAGGGATCAAGATTTAACAAACAAGGGCGATCATAGAGGCTTATTTCATGATTTTGCCACGAAAGTTTGCGAACAGCATGGGGTCGAAACCTGTAAGGAATGGGGGCTTTGTGTCACAGGGCGTTAGGTCTAAACACATTTTTCGGATGTGGTCTGCCATTTTTCTGTTGAGCTTTTTATCCCTCTTTTGTAGCGCGGAAGCGCAGGCAGAAGGGCGCGCCGTTCCCTTTAAGGTCGAGCGAACAGAATTGCATTACGACGGGGAGCGGGCCGAGCTTTGCTTTGTGATGAGTCGTCCGCTTGATATCCGTGACCGCACAAAGCTAGCGGCAGCTCTTTCTTTGTCCGAGCAAGGCAAGCGCCAAACTGTCGATGAAAAAAATCTCAGCCTTTCCGCAAGCCATCTTTGTGTACAGAACCTTGAGCATCGCGACCGTTATCGCATCATTCTGAAAAAGGCGCAAAGTCAGGATGGCGCAACGCTTGAAGCACCATACTCCACTAGTTTTGTTGTGCCAGACCGTAAAAAGGCGCTCAGCTTTGTCGGGAGCGCGGGGCTTTCCGTCTTGCCGCGTCATATCGTCAATAACGGGAAAGAGCTTCGCGATGGCGCGGCGCATGTACTGAGTTCAATCAATGTCAAGAATACGCATCTGAAACTCTATAAGATCGAGGAGCCCAAAGCTTTTGCCGGAGCTTGGCAGCAATTCAAGCAAATCAACCTCTCGCCGTCCGAAAGCCTCATTTTTGCGCGTAACAACGGCAAAGTTCTTTATGAAGGCGATCTTGTTTTCGGGAACAAGCCCAATGTCGAGCAAAAACTTGTCGTGCCTTTGCCAGAGGAGAAGGATGTTAAGCCTGGCCTGTATTATCTTGCCGCCATGCCACAGGAAGCTGGCGAATCCGAGCCGTCTTTGTTCGCGGGGCAGTGGTTTCTCGTTTCCGATCTGCATGCCGCGCTTGTGAGGCAAAACTATGCTGAAAAGGAACAGGGCCTTTCCTTTTTTGTGACATCGTCGGGCAAAGCCTTTCGTCCGCAGGATGTCCGGCTCACTCTTCTGGCCAGAAATGGAGATGTGCTTGGCGCGGCTCAGGCAGATGCGCAAGGTCTTGGCTTCGTTACATATGATCCCAAGCGTGAAAAGGAGCTGTATCTCGTTGTTGTGGCGATGCCTGACGGACAACTGGATTTAATTGACCCGAAAACGTTATCTCCTTTGCCCGTCAATGTTCTATCTTTTGCGCCATCGCTCCAGACGGATCAGGCACGATACAAGCCCGGCGACGTCATGAAGGTAGCAGCGTGGGCGGATGACCCCTTTGGACAAAAAATGGATCTTGGTGATACTGTTTTACGCCTTATGAGGCCGGATCGTGAAGCCTATCTCTCTGTTGATCTCAAGCGTGACGAAAACGGGCGTTATCATGCTTCTTTGGATCTGCCCAAGATGGAAAAAGCGGCGCAATGGCCGTTGGTCTGGCAGAAGAAAGAGGGACAAATCCTCAAGGAATCCATTGTAGGGATTTCGCCTGAAACGCAGGAAAGCAAAATCAGTCTTTCCCTCAGCAATAAAGGTGGGCAGCACGGCGCCAAATCAACCGTTACAGTCAAAATAGTCGATGAAAAGGGACGTCCCGTTTCCTTTCGGGACGGTACGCTTCGTGTTGTCACAACACAGCCTCGGATGGATGACTGGGCTGATTATTCCTTTGGGGTTGAGGCCGCAACGGCGGCCAAGCCGGTTCAGTCTTATGACTTTATGACGGGTGTTGACGGCATCGCGCGCGTTTCGCTCGTGCCATCGCGCGAAGCGAAAAGCGCGTGGGATGAGGCCAAGGCCGTCCAGATTCGTGCCGAGGTTAATGGCCTTGTATCAAGCAAGACGGAAACACTTATCCTTGATCATGCCCAGACTTGGATAGGCCTTCGCCCGCTGACCAATGCGAAATTCTTTCCCGAAAACAGTAACGCCCAGTTTGACGTGATTGCGCTTGATCAAGCGGGACGCCGTCGTGCTGAGAAGAACTTGTATTATATTATATATGAAGAAGGCCGAAGCTTTGAATGGGTGCCTTCCGAAGGGGCTTGGGACTATAAGCTTTTGCCCCAGCATCGTCGTGTGGGGGGCGGCGCGCTTAACGTGAACGCCCAAGGAGAAAATCTTATCACATGGCCCGTGACAACTGGCATTTACTTGCTCGAAATTGTTAATGATCGGGGTGAAGTCCTTGCGCGTCGTGGCTTCGGTGCAGGGCAGGAGACGCTGTCCCGTCCCAAGAAAAAGAAAGAACGCATTGAATGGATCGCAGCCAAAAATGAAATGGAAATGGAATTGACGACCGACTCGTCGGTGTTTGTCTATATGACAGATGGTGTGCGTCACAAGAGTTTTCATCGCGAGCTTAAAGCGGGATCGAATGACTTGCCTTTGCCTGCCCAAGAGGGCTGGGGCCGCCGTGTTCTGGTTCGGATGCAGGTTTTGCCACATGATACGTTTGAGGCAGAGGTTTTCGATCGTTATCTGGATTATAGCCCTAAAGAGGTAGACAAGGCAGAGAGCTTTCCCATCGCCGACGACGCGAGGTTCGCAACGCCTGTATCATGGCATGCGCCTATGCGACTGGCGCAGGGCGATACAGCCAAGGCCGAGATGATTTGGCGTGGGGGTCCTGCTGCCGCTTCTTACAAGCTGGAAGGCTTTGCCGGTGTCAAGCTTTCGGGAACCTTGAGTGGCCCCTTGCCCGCTGGCAAGCAGAAAAGCCTTCCTTTTGGCATCGATGCGGTTGCCACAGGCAGTGGTTATGTGCGGTTCGCACTGATCAAGGCCGACAAGCAAGTCGAGACTTTTGACTGGCCGATGCAAGTTGTGGGCCCTCGAAGGATCAAGTGGTCGTTTGAGCCCCGTAAAGTCGAGGAAAAGGAGGCCATAGCCTTTGAGCCAAAGACAGTACCCGTTAAATCATCCGCGTCTTCGTCCTTTATTGTTGCGCCTGTTCCTCTTCATCCCCACTTGTTCGACAAGGTTCAGCAGGCCTTGTTGCAAGAGCCACAGACAACACGTGAATTGGCGGACTGGTTGGTCTTTTCTGCGTTCTGGCGTCCGGTGTTGCTTGCAAGCGAGCTCACCACGCCCTCATGGCTGGATCATAGGCGCAATCTTTATTGGCAAGATATTTTAAAACGGCAGAATGTCGACGGTGGTTTTGCGCGTTATCAAAGCGGAGAGCCCAGCGATTTTGAAAGCACGACAGCGGCTCTCCTTCTTTTGAATGATCATGTACAACTTGCCGCAGATCAGGCAGCGGCTTGGCTCGGTGGAAAGCTGACCAATACATGGTATGAGGAGTCGGAACGTCCAGTCCGTACCTTGGCCATTGAAGCTTTGGCCCGCACGAACCGAGGCGACGTTTCGTCCTTACGTTATATGGCGGAAACCTCGGAGGGGAAGTCTCTTTCTTTGATCACGCTTTCGGCCTTGGCCTTGGCGTTTGATGAACGAAAGGAAGAGGAAGCCTCCGCCCGTTGGTTTGATTTAGCTCTCCGGCGCCTTGAGGAGGCACAGGCGCAAGAGAAGCAGAGTTTGCCGCAAGCCCTAGTTCTGCTTGCTCGCCACAAACTGATGTCTGCCGACAAGATGATGGAACGTCTGCATCTGCTTGAAGGTGCGGGAGGGCTCTCTGATGCGCAACTTCCGTCCTATCTTGAAGCTTTGGCACAAGCTTCCCTCCATGACGGTTCGTGGCTTCTAGCTGGCAGCAAAGGTAAAGAGGAAAAGAAAAAGTATTTCGGGATCGAGGCCTTTACCAATACAAAAGACCTTTTCAACCAGTCGGGACGTGCGCTTTATGTCGCACATCTTTCGCGCACCGAAGGGGGAGATAGCCGTTCAAGTGCGCCGACGATCCAACGGGAAATGTATCATCTCGACGGTCTTCGCGTTAGTCCGTCCGAGACCTTAAAGGTTGGAACATGGTATGTATTGTACCTTCAAGGCGGGGAGAAGGATGAAGAGGCTTCGGATTTTCGTGTCGTTTTGCCTGATTTGTCCGCGTTCGATGTCAGGTCCATCGGAAGAGGTAAGAGTGCCGTAGCCTATACACACTTTCCATGGCTTGAAAGCGGACTCAATGACACAGATCATTTTGCGGTAACAGGAACAAGTATCGGTTTTGACGTCGTCAAACGCGAAGGAAGCAATGTCTGGCGAACAGCCGTTCTGTTGCGGGCCAAGCAGGCAGGGCGGACAACCGTGCCATCAGTTCTGGTAAGAGAAGGGGGACAGGCTTTAAGTTCACCGCAATTAAGCCCGCGCGTTACGATTGAGTAGGATTAGCTCAGGGTGCTGCCATTTTGCCGAAGCGCTTCACCGACAAGGTAAAGCGAGCCGCAAATAACGATGCGGCAAGATTGGTTGCCGTTGGCGCGGACGATTTTTTCTAACGCATCGTGAAGCGATTTGCTGGGCGCGACGTTTTTGCCGCCCATCCCCGCAACGGTTGCGGCGAGTTCTTCTGCCGGAAAGCCGGGAATTTCACCGTCAACATAGATCGTCTCGATGCTTTCAGCCCAGCGCAGAAGCGGGGCCGTAAACTCTTGCGGTTTCTTGCTGTTGATCATGCCAAAAATCAGGTGAAGCGGTTTGCCATCGGATTCGTGCCAGCGCTGAAATTGTCTGCCAAGCATTTCTCCGGCTGAGTCATTGTGGCCACCATCGAGCCAGAGCTCTTGCGATGCCTCCAGATGTTGGTGGAGTTTGCCGCTTGTGAGTTGTTGCAAACGCCCGGGCCATTGGACGCGGCGCATCGCTTGCGCAAAAGCTTCATCCGGCACGGGAAAGGGCAGGGCTGTCGCACAGGCGATGGCTAAACCCGCATTGTGGTACTGATGCTCGCCCAGAAGGGCGGGACGGGGCAGATTACGGAGCGTGCGCGTTGCACTCAGAAAATCAAAACTTCCATCATCATGGCGTTCAATCGACCAAGTCTCGCCTTCGCCATAGAGCTTGGCCCCTTTTGCTGCAGCTTGTTCATGTAAGGCCTCTTGTGCTTCGGAAGAAGGCTGGTGCGAGATAAAACAAGGCGTCTGAGCACGCATAATTCCGGCTTTTTCTCCTGCGATCTCGTGCATTGTTTCACCTAGATATTCGCGATGATCGAAGGACAGGCGGCTGATGGCACAGGCAACAAGGTTTGGGACGATGTTTGTGGCATCTAAGCGTCCGCCGAGCCCGACCTCGAGAAGCGTGCAATCGGCGGGTGTTCGGGCAAAAGCGGTCAATGCGGCAGCCGTACCGGCTTCAAAGATGCTGATTTGTCCGGGCTCAGCTTTCGCCGTAATTTCTTCTAAAAGGGAAACAAGCGACTCTTCGTCTATCAAGCGCCCAGCGATGCGGATGCGTTCGTGAAACTGGATAAGGTGAGGCGAGGTGTAAATGTGGGCCGTTTTACCGCACGCTTCGATAATGGCGCGCAGAAAGGCTATGGTCGAGCCTTTGCCGTTTGTCCCCGCGACCAGAATGGGCGCAGGCAGCTTGGTATGGGGCGAGCCTAATTCGACCAGAAGTTTTGTATAGGAGGGGCGCAACGTCAAATCGATCGTCTTGCCACGTGCAAAGCGAAAATGGCTCAGAAGATCTTGGGAAGAGACCGGCATCGGATTTGCTATTTCGCCTTTTTACCCGGCAGAGACTTGGCACCATGCGGGAAGGGACCAAGGGCCTTGACGGCTTTGGGCGCGACAATCTTTGGCGTGAAGAGCAAGTTGAGGATACGTGCCAGCGTTTCCTTCATGTCCTTACGCTCGACAACGCAGTCGACCATGCCGTGATCCAGCAAATATTCGGCGCGTTGGAAGCCGGGCGGTAGCGGGGAACGGATGATGGTTTCAATCACGCGTGCGCCTGCAAAAGCTATCTGTGCGCCTTTTTCGGCGATGTGGATGTCACCTGTCATTGCAAAGGAAGCCGTGACGCCCCCCGTCGTCGGATCGGTCAGGACGACGATATAGGGAAGGCCCGCATCTTTCACCGATTTGGCCGCAATGACGGTACGCGGCATTTGCATCAGGGAGAGAATGCCTTCCTGCATGCGGGCACCGCCTGACGCTGGAACGACAATCAGCGCGGCGCGTTTCTTGATAGCGGCTTCGGCTGCGGTCACAAGCCCTTCACCAACGGCCATGCCCATCGAGCCGCCAAGAAAAGCGAAATTGAAGACGGCCACAATGGCGGACTGTCCGCCAATCTGCCCTTCGCCAATCAAGAGAACGTCGTTCTGGCCCGTCTTGTTCTGGGCTTCCTTTAGGCGGTCGGTATATTTTTTCTGATCCCGGAACTTCAGGGGATCTACCGGAACTTTGGGCACATCGATCAGCTTGAAGGCCCCGTCGTCAAACAGCATCTCTAGACGCTTGACGGGCGGGAGCTTGAGGTGGTGCCCGCAATGATGGCAAACATTGAAATTTTCCTCCAGCTCGCGCTTGAACATCATCGCGCTGCAGCCGGGGCATTTCTCCCACAGATTGTCCGGTATTTCCTTCTGGCTGCTGACCAGAGCCCGAACCTTGGGACGTACGAAATTAGTGAGCCAGTTCATGCGCGGCATGCTAATCAATCCTTCTCTTTGAGGCCAGAAAAAAAGAATCTATAGTTTATGCCTTGATTTTGTTGATAACTTTCCCGTTTCGTTGGCCCAAAAATGTGTTAAAAGAGTAGCTAAGATGAAGAAAAATCGTCCCGTTCCCCTCTTTCTTACAGTGGCGTCCGTTCCTTGGAGCCGGATAACCGGTCTTGAGAAACGGCTACAGGCAGCGGCTGCGCTGACCCTTGCCGTTTTGCCCGAAGCACTCCTGCCTGTCGCGCGTCAGGCCGAGGCCAATGTGCTGCTCACGACGGATCGCGCTGTCCAGAGGCTCAACCGTGATTTTCGGGGCAAAGACAAGCCGACTAACGTGCTCTCCTTTCCCCAATTTGAAGCGCGGGATTTGATGGCGCTCGCCAAAAAGCGGAACTTTAACGACAAGAACCCGATTTGTGTCGGTGATATTGCCATTGCCTATGGAACTGTAGCCAAAGAAGCCAAGGCTGAAGGGAAGACGATTCTCGACCACGCCACGCATCTGACGATTCACGGGCTTCTTCATCTTTTCGGTTATGATCATGATACGTTGGTCCGAGCAAACAAGATGGAGAAGGTTGAAAAAGAAGTCATGGCTTCTTTGGGGCTGCCTGATCCTTACGAGCCTTTGGCGTTTTGAGTTGGAGAGAAGAAATAGCGATGAGTGATCCCCTTTCGAGCAGAGAGCCTCCCAAAGAAGAACCTCCTAGTCGATTAAAAAGTCTGGTGTCGAAAATCTTAAGGCATGTCCGCAGCGAGCCTGAAGTGGCGGCCTTGCATGAAGCTGTGGATGAGCTGATTGAGGAATCGCATGAAGCCGGCGGGATGCCGACAGCCGAGCGCGTTTTTTTGGATAATATTCTATCCATGCGTGACAAAGAAGTCGGGGATTGCATGGTGCCGCGCGCCCGAATTGTCGCAATCGATGTTGAAAGCTCGTTTCATGATCTCGTTCAGTTGATGGTCGAGCATGCGCATAGCCGTATCCCCGCCTATCGTGAAACGCTGGATGAAGCCATGGGCATGATCCATATGAAGGATGTCTTGTCCTGTATGGCGGAGAAAAAAAAGTGTAGTCTGCGCGAGCTCCTTCGTCCGATCCCTTTTGTCGCGCCATCAATGCCAGCTTCCAAGTTGTTGTTGCAGATGAGGCAAACACGCCAACATATGGCAATGGTTGTCGATGAATTTGGTGGCATCGATGGGCTTGTGACCCTCGAAGATTTGGTTGAGGAGATTGTCGGCGAGATTGAGGATGAACATGACAATCCGGAGCAGGCAAGCGTAATTATGGGGGCAGATGGCGCAATGCTCGTGGATGCCTCAATTCCTATTGAAGTGTTTGAAAAAAATGTTGGTTCGATTTTGATCCCTGAAGAGAGAGAGACGATCGACACGCTTGCTGGCTATGTTTTCCACCTTGCTGGTCATATCCCGCAGATCGGCGAGACGGTTCGGGGAGAAGGGCCTTTGTGCTTTGATATTCTTGAAACTGATCAAAATCGCATCAAGCGCGTTCGTGTTCGCGGCTGCCGGTCAGGTGAGGCGTGAGAATGCCCTTTTGTCTAGCGTCTTTGTCCATCAAGACCTACCCTGTTCAAGGTATGATGGCCTTGACGGTCTGGAAGCGTGTGGCGTTGGCGTGGGGCGCTGGTTTGTTAAGCGCTCTTGCCTTTCCGCCGTTTAATGCGCTTTTCCTTTTGTGGTTGTCGTTTCCTGTGTTGGCCTTGTTGTTGGCGCAGGCCACGCGTGATCGCGAGGCGTTCTGGATCGGTTGGGCCTTTGCCTTTGGTCAATTATTGATCTCTTTTTATTGGATCGCTGGTGCGCTTTTTGTGGATATCAAGGCGTTTTGGTGGGTCCTGCCTTTTGCTCTGTGCGGACTCCCGGCTTTCTTGTCTATCTATTACGGTTTGTTTGCCATTATGGCGCGTCGTTGGTCAGGTCGGGGACTTGATTTTCTGATTGTCGTGGCGCTCGGCTGGTTCTTTGCTGACATGCTGCGCGGGCATTTGCTGACGGGCTTTCCTTGGGACATTCTGGGCTATGTCTGGGCAGACCATTTGCCGATGATGCAAAGTGTTCGCGAGCTTGGGGTTGAAGGGCTATCACTTCTAACCGCTCTTTTGGCCGTCCTTCCCGCAGGTTTCTTCCTCAAGGACATGACGCGTCGCCAAACGTTTGGCGCGGTGATAGTGGCCATCCTATTGGCGACGGGACTCTATGGGCTAGGCGTCATACGCCTGCGGCAGGCACCGCAAGAATTTGTTCCCGATGTCATGTTGCGGCTCGTCCAGCCCCAGATGGATCAGGTGAGCAAATGGGATCCGCAGCAAAAAGCGAGAGATCTTGAGAAACTCATTCGTCTTTCTATCGAGCCGACGCAAGGGGTAAAGCCAACGCACGTGCTCTGGCCGGAAACCGCTTCGGCTTATTATCTGGCCGAGGAACCCGAGATTCGCCGGATGATCGCCGCACGCCTACCCAAGGACGCCGTTCTTCTGACAGGAAGCGTGCGCCGTCAGTTCGATGAAGCGGGCGAGCTTCGCTATTATAATTCGTTGATCGCGATGGATGCACGCGGAACGATTGTCGCTGGGTATGACAAGCATCATTTGGTCCCCTTTGGCGAGTACATGCCTTTTGCCGACATTATTCCGCTCAAACTTGTTTCGATGATGGGCAAGCCCTTTACGGCCGGTGAGGGTGTTCGAACGATCCGTGTGCCTGGCTTACCCCCTCTCAGCGGACTTGTATGTTATGAGGCAATCTTTCAGGGCGGTGTGGTCGAGGCAGCTGACAGGCCCGCTCTCTTGGTTAATGTGACCAATGATGCGTGGTATAAGGGAACCATTGGCCCAGCTCAACATTTCCTGATTGCCCGTGCCCGTGCTATCGAAGAAGGACTCCCACTTGTCCGCATCGCGAATCAAGGAAAGACGGCCGTGATTGATCCCTATGGCCGCGTCGTGAAAGCCATCGGTTATGACCGCGCCGGTTTTGTCGATAGTCCTTTGCCCAAAGCTATTGAAGAGACCGGAACGAGCGATCCTCTTTGGAAAAGAGATGTGAGCTGGATGCTGGTTTTGCTGTTGCTTTTGTCTGCGGGCAAGATTCATTATTCGCGTATTGCGACGCGACGTGATTCGTGAGCGAAAAAAAAGAATATATCTAAAACAACAGCTTATATTTTTAAGCGTGGGGGCATAAGTAACCTTAACTATTTTATTGTTTTCTTTTTCCTTAAAACTGTTCATACACCGGTCTTCAGGATGCTGTAGGGATAGGCCCTTATTTATGAACGTTGCCGCTGTCCAATCGAAGGATAAGAGCATAAAGCGCTCCTTCCAACCTGACCCCGTTGATGTTCATGTCGGGGCACGCTTGCGTTTGCGTCGCAACTTGCTGGGGCTCAGTCAGGAACAACTGGGCAAGGCCTGTGGCTTGACTTTTCAACAGATCCAGAAATACGAGCGCGGAACAAACCGCATGGGGGCAAGCAGGCTGTTTCAGTTTTCTAAGTTGCTTGATGTGCCTGTTTCCTATTTTTTTGATGATGTGCGTGGCGAACGCACGGCGGTGTATCCTTCCCTCGGGTTTGGAGAAAAAGAGCAAAATGCACTCGAAGGAATGCATATCACCGATGATGAAATTCTTTATCGTAAGGAAACACTTGAACTCATTCGTGCTTATTACAGCATTAGTGATCCAAAAACACGCCGCAAAGTATATGAATTAATCAAATCTATGTCTGAATAAGATAAGTTTTGCCCAAGCTTTTGTCATCTGACTTGATCTTCGCGGGCGAACATGCTGAACTCTTGTCCCACCACTCCTATGAAAACAAGAGAGAAATCCATGGACAGCAACCAAAAGAACTTTTTCTTCACCTCCGAGTCGGTCGGTGAAGGCCATCCTGACAAGGTCTGTGATCGTATATCTGACGCTTTTGTCGACATGTTCCTGAAAGAGGACCCCCATAGCCGTGTTGCCGTTGAAACTCTGGCGACAACGAACCGGATTGTCATTGCAGGTGAAGTCCGTGGACCTGACAGCATCACGCCAAAGGAGATGGAAGCCGCTGCGCGTGATGCCGTGCATGATATTGGCTATGCGCAAAAAGGGTTTCATTGGCAATGGGCCGATGTTCAGATTTATATTCACGCCCAATCAAGCGACATTGCTATGGGTGTCGACGGTGGACAGGATAAGGATGAAGGTGCAGGCGATCAGGGCATCATGTTTGGCTTTGCCTGTAACGAAACGCCAACTTTTATGCCTGCCCCCATCAGCTATTCGCATGATATCTTGCGCCTGATTTCCGAGGATCGCCACGCGGGCAAGTTGCCGCAGCTTTGCCCTGATGCCAAGAGCCAAGTGACATTGGAATATGTCGATGGCAAGCCGGTTCGCGCTTCGCGTATCGTCGTTTCAACCCAGCATGATGAAAATGTTTCACAAGAAGAAGTGCGCGAGTTGGTGCGTCCTTATGTCCTGAAGGCTTTGCCGCAGGGTTGGATGTGCGAAGAAAATCATTTCTATGTCAATCCGACGGGACGCTTTGTTATTGGCGGGCCGGATGGTGATACGGGTCTGACCGGACGTAAGATTATCGTCGACACTTATGGTGGTGCGGCTCCCCATGGGGGCGGTGCCTTCTCAGGCAAGGATCCCACAAAGGTTGATCGTTCGGCGGCTTATATGGCCCGTTATCTGGCCAAGAATGTTGTTGCTGCTGGCATCGCCGATCGTTGCACCATTCAGCTGGCCTATGCTATTGGTATTGCCGAGCCGATGTCCGTTTATGCGACAACGCATGGCACGAACCATGTGGATGACAGCAAGCTTGTTGACGCTCTTCGTGAACTCGTCGGCCTGACACCCAAAGCGATCCGCAAGCATCTGGAACTTAATCGTCCAATTTACAAGAAGACCTCGTCCTTTGGCCACTTTGGTCGCGAGCCTGAGGATGATGGGCATTTCTCATGGGAACGCTTGGATCTTGTTGGTGAGCTCAAGCGTCACTACGGTCTTTAAGGTAATCATCGTTGAAAAGAAAAAAGCCGCCTTCAGGAATGAAGGCGGCTTTTTTGTCAGTTCAAGGCATGCGGACGTGCCTCTAGCAGAGTATTCATATTGCTTTTCTTTTGTCGCAAAGGACGCGTGGGGCCAGTGTAACGTTGGTTGAGCCACCTCTTGATGTCGCAGCAGGGAACAACCTCGCCAGAGCTATCATGCGTGGTAGTTTTAAGAATGTTGCCGGCAGAATTGACAAGCTTGAGCTGTTGTTTAGCAGCTTCTGCGGGTTGCATCGTTGGTGCGGGGGCAGATATTTTTGTGGGGGAGGTTATATCATAAGACATGTCAGGGTCTCTTTCCTTTTTCTGTTGCATTGATCGATTTTGATGCGGGGGAGGGAATATGGTGCGCGCTAGCGCACAATAATACCCACCGCGATCATGACGATGCCGCGAACAGAAAAGGAAAGAGACCGTGAAAACGCAATTGTCATTGCGTTAGTTCAGGCCATAACCAATGTTATATGTCGCCTTCGCTTGGGCAAAAGACTGGCTTCGTCTTCCATTGCAAGGAGCTTCTGAAGGGGCATCGGCTGTCTTTTGATTGCTACGGGTCATTCCATCATAAGTATTCGAGTTTGCCCACATGCCCACATTATGGCAGGGGTAAACCGCCCCATCTGCAGAGGTCACTTTGAAGCTGGTAACGATTTTGGGTTCTTTCATTTCATTAGACATATTACGTCTCCTTTTTATCCTTTTTGTGGATTTTAGTCTTGATTCAGTTGTTTTTTGGGGGAGGGATATGATGTGCGCTTAGCGCACAAGAATAAGCTCGATCATAATAATCGAGTTCACATAAAAGTTCGCAAAGGTGTTTGCTTTCATATCCATGGGTCAGAATGTATATAAAATGTCCTTGTAGTGTCAATAATTGGCATAATAGTTTCGTGTTGTGTTGCAGGAATATCATGGTTAAGGTCTGCCACTTTTTACGAACAGGCTGGAATTTATGCAGGAAGACAAGGAAAATACGTGGCCCAAGCTGCGTTTGTTTGGCCGCCGAAGAGGCCGCCCTTTGCGGGCTGGTCGCGCCGTATTGATGGATACGCTGTTGCCGAAACTCAAAATCGCTTTGCCGGAAGAGGGCAAGAGCCTGCTGCCGCTTGGCCTGTTTGGGCCAGAGGTTCGTGAGGTTTGGCTAGAGATAGGGTTTGGCGGCGGTGAACATCTGGCGGCTCAGGCCGCAAGCAATCCTTCCGTCGGCCTTATTGGATGTGAGCCTTTTCTTGATGGTGTTGCGAGCCTTGTGCGCCATGTGGATGAGCAGGGATTGCAGAATGTGCGCATTCTTCCCGACGATGCGCGGCTTTTGCTGGATTGCCTGCCGGATCAAAGCTTGACGCGATGCTTCGTTTTGTTTGCCGACCCGTGGCCCAAAAAACGGCATGCCGAGCGGCGCTTTATCGGCAAAGAAAATCTTGATCGTCTCGCACGTGTGATGCAAAGCGGCGGGCAATTGCGACTTGCGACGGATGTACGAGGGCTTGCCCAATGGATGCGTGAGCGTTGCAACGAGCATCCGGCTTTTGTTTGTCTTTACGACGGGCCGGAGCCTCCTGCCGACTGGATTCCCACCCGCTATGAACAAAAGGGCCGTGCGGCGGGACGTGAGCCGGAGTATCTGATTTATAAGAGGGTGTAGGGCGATTAAAGCTAAATACACTCTGATTCCTTAGAATAGATCCCCTTTGAATTGGTGCTTAATTTGTGTAGGGGTTCATAACCAAAGGAGAGTAAGGTTATTAGATCTTTTGTAAAGGAGGGGGGGATGAGCATAGACTATAGTGAATTTTCTGATGAGTATCTGAGTGAAGCAGATAATGAATCTCTAGAAATGAAAGCAATAAAGGCAAACGAAATAATAAAAAGAAGATCGGAACAGTTACGCTCAATTTTAAAGAATAGCAACGAGCGTGTAAGCGTTTGGGAGTTTCCAGATATTGTAATTCCCCCAAGGCCTATGATTATTGATATTCCAGAAAGCGCTTATGGACAGTGGGGGGAGGCGGAGCCAAAAGAAGATAGCAATATGATTCTTTCTGATCCAGCAGTGAAGTTGAAAAATAAATTAGTTATTATCTTGTTATCGATGTTATTCGTTTTTGGCGGTGCCATTGGCGCGTTGTTTTTTTGGCTAGGTGTCGCCTCTCTTTTTGAAGACGTGTTAGAAGAGGGCCGTACCATTACATTCTTTGCTTTTGCACTGTTTTTTACACTTCCGAGTATTGGCTTTAGAAGGCTTCGATCAGCAAAGATCAAGCAAAGATTTAAGGTTGCGCATGAAGAGTGGTTATCTAGAAAAAGGGAAGTCGTCGGTGGGTATAAGAGGGAATGGGAGAGCAAAAAAAAGGGTATAGAAGAAGAATATAATGCCCAAATGGAGATAATATCAACTTTAACGGAAGGATATAGAGCGGCAAGACCAGAGTATATCTCCGCGTATATTCACTCGGTTCTCGAAGAGAATCATAAGAATCACCAAATTCAAAATTCTGAATTAGAGGTAGAATATATTGCAGACAATAGGATCGCAATTGTCGACAGCCTTCTTTTATCATTGGAAGATCTCCCGAAATATAAAGAGGTAAGATTTATAAAAACGACAGGCAAAGTAAAGTTTATAGAATTTAGTATAAAAGAAATAAATGAAATGTATGACGACATAATTTACCAATTGTGCCTATCTGACGTTAACCAAATTTTCTTAACGGACGTCGTTAATGGAGTTGATGCTGTTGTATATAACGGATGGGTCAATAGCTTAGACAAGTCAACGGGACATTGCGTTAAAGCATGCATCTTGTCTTTGCAGGTTAGTAAAGAGAAATTCTTGCAAATTAACCTTCAAAACATTTCTCCAAAAGAGTGTTTTCGAGGACTAAAGGGCATCGGTAGTGCGAGACTTTCTAGCATTATTCCAATTGCGCCGATCATGCAGATTAGTCGAGAAGATCGGCGTTTTATCAAATCATACGACGTGGCTCATACCCTTGATGAGGAAACAAATCTTGCAGCTATGGATTGGCAGGATTTTGAACATTTAGTTCGTGAAACGTTTTCAAAAGTTTTTAGCGGCGATGGTATGGAAGTGAAGGTTACGCAATCGAGCAAAGACAAAGGTGTTGATGCAATTGCTTTTGACCCAGACCCAGTACGCGGAGGTAAGATAGTCATTCAAGCGAAGCGATATACGAATGTCGTTGGGGTGGCTGCGGTTCGTGACCTGTATGGCACGATGATGAATGAAGGAGCAATGAAAGGTATTTTGGTTACAACTTCCCATTTTGGTAGCGATGCTTACGACTTTGTTAAAGGAAAGCCTCTTACACTTATTAGCGGTGGTGAGTTATTAACGATACTAGCAGAGCAAGGCTACAAAGCAAAAATCGATTTGAAGGAGGCTAAGAAAATTCTTGGTAAGAAAAGTGGGAATCTTCGGCTAGTTCAAAGCGATGGGTAGCTGTGAAATGAAAGGCAAATATTACAGTAATGTATTTATAGTCTTACTCTCGCCACCCATGCAGAAAGATCATATCGACGGTTGCGGGGATCTTGCCCTCAGGCGTTGCAAAGCGTTCGTGATAGACAAGGCTGGCGCGTGCAAAGAGGTTGCGCGGGGCAAAGGACCCTGTCCGGTTTTTCGGCTTATAGGTGCAGCCTTGTGTCCGTAGATCCTGCAGCAGTGCGAATATGTTGTCGTAGAGAAGGGTAAAGCTCTCGTGATCGACAACAGGGTGGGCGAAGCCCGTCTGGGTGAGTGCGTTGCCCATATCTTCCGGTTTAGGCAGGGCGGCCATCCGTGCCGCCGCACCGCCACGTAGATCAAGCTCCGCCTGCATCAGGCTGTCGCGGAGTTCCTGAAGGGATTCGCCTCCTATCAAGGCTGCGAGGAAAAGCCCTTCTGGCTTAAGCGATTCATAGACGGCCCGTAGCTCTTCAAGAAGATTTCCGCTTTGCCCCAGCGAAAAAAGGCTCAGGATTAAATCGGCCGATTGTGGCTTGGCGCTTTGGCCCTTTTGCCAGATCATCGGGCAGGTAAAACGCCGTTTGACCTCGCCGAGTCTTTCATCAAGGCGCTCCAGTGCGATGCGGGCCAGCGGGTGATCGGTGCGTAAAGATGTTTTATTTTCTGTCATTTGATGTATGTTCCTTTTGTAATAAATGAACATATGTCGTTTGGTTTGGCTAGATGTCTTTTGCCTTTTCTCTATTCAAAGAAAGCCTAAAACGGACGCGGAATATACTTGTTCTTGGGGTAGATTTCATCCTGCCGCCGCTTTGTGTTGGGTGCGAAACGCCTATTACGCGTGCACATGCGCTATGCGCCGACTGTTGGGCCAAGATTCGTTTTATCTCCGATCCTTTTTGTGCATGCTGTGGTTTCCCTTTTGACTATCCGATGGGCGAAGGGGCTTTGTGCGGCAAATGCCTGTCCGAGCCACCATCTTATGACATGGTGCGAAGCGCCGTTATTTATGACGAGGAAAGTCGTGGCATGATTTTGCGGCTGAAACATGCCGATCAAACGCATCTGCACGTTGTGTTGGCCGGATGGATGACGCGTTGCGGTCAAGAAGCTTTGACGGGATGCGATGCCGTTTTACCCGTGCCCCTGCATCGCTGGCGGCTTCTCAAACGACGGTATAACCAATCGGCACTTTTGGCGTCTGCCATCGCAAAGCAGACAGGCTTGTCTTATTGGCCCGATGCGTTGCTGCGGGTCAAGGCAACAGATTCGCAAAAGGACAAGGGTGAGAAAGCGCGCCGCGCCAATGTTGCCAAGGCTTTTGCCGTTAATCCCCGCTTTGATGTTTCGGGTCAAACGCTGGTTTTGATCGATGACGTTTTCACCTCTGGCGCGACGGTCAGCGAATGTGCGCGTGTCTTGAAAAAAGCAGGTGCGGCGTCGGTCCGTGTCATTACGTTGGCGCGTGTTGCGCGTCTTTGATCTGGCTACGTCTTGTTCTGGCCTATTTCTTGCATCCCTTTGAACGGAGGGGTTTCTGTCTCCACTAAGTTAATATCGAAGGGAGAGGCGTCATATGCTCAATGTTACGGGTGCTAGTTTGTCCCTGTCATCATCGGTGAGTGGGCAAGCCAATTCCACAAAGAGTAAAACAGGCGGGTATGATTTTGCCGCTGCGCTTGCCGAGACTTCGGCGAAGGAAGAGGCCGCTCATCAGGCCGCCAAAGCCGACTTTCTGGCTTATGCACGGATGACCCCAGCCCAGCGGATTCGCGCCGCTTACCTTAGCCGCCACAAGCTGACCGAAGAAGATTTGGCCCGTATGACCCCTGCCGAACGCAAGCAAATTGAGGATGAAATTAAACAAGAAATAGAAAAAGAGTTGAAACATCATACCGAAGAAAAAGTGTTGAAATCGATCAAAATGATTTAAGTAATTGATATGTAAACACAATAATTTAATATTCGACCATGGAAAAAGGACATAATGCTTAACGACTTAATGGATTACAGCTTGATTTATTCGGCTTGGTTGGTATGATGCCTTCCAATCGGATAAGGTAACTTGACGGGTGGGCCAAAAAGCCCGCCTTTTTTGTTGTCATGGCTAGGAACGTACAGGATCTAACAAAAGCGTAAACGAGGACCCTATGGAATTATTGCATGTCGCCGATGCTGTCGCCCGCGAGAAATCGATTGAGCGCGAAGAAGTTTTGGAAGCGATGGAGATGGCTATTCAAAAAGCCGCTCGTGCGAAATATGGTTATGAACATGATATTCATGCGCATATCGATCGTAAGAATGGAGAGACAAGGTTGGAGCGTCACCTCCAAGTTGTCGAAACGGTCGAGGATGAATACACGCAGGTGGATCTTAAAGGTGCGAAGAAGACAAAGCCTGATGCTGTGATTGGCGATGTCATTATTGATGAACTGCCGCCGATCGATTTGGGACGCATTGCTGCGCAGGCTGCCAAGCAGGTCATCGTGCAAAAGGTGCGCGAGGCTGAGCGCCGCCGCCAGTATCTGGAATACAAGGACCGTGTGGACGAGATTGTTAGCGGCGTTGTCAAGCGCGTCGAGTACGGCAATGTTACAATTGATCTTGGCCGCGCCGAAGCCATCATGCGTCGCGACGAGTCTTTGCCGCGTGAGCATTTCAAGAATGGCGATCGTGTCCGCGCCTATATCTACGATGTGCGTGAAGAGCAAAGAGGGCCGCAGATTTTCGTATCGCGTACGCATCCTGCTTTTATGGCCAAATTGTTTATGCAGGAAGTACCAGAGATTTATGATGGTATCATCGAAATCAAGTCGGTTGCGCGCGATCCAGGAAGCCGTGCGAAGATTGCTGTTATTTCGAATGATAGCTCGATCGATCCCGTTGGTGCGTGCGTTGGCATGCGCGGTAGCCGTGTGCAGGCCGTTGTTGGCGAACTGCAGGGCGAGAAAATCGACATTATTCCGTGGTCAATGGACCCCGCGACCTTTGTTGTTAACGCTTTGGCGCCTGCCGAAGTTGCCAAAGTTGTCTTGGATGAAGAAAATGGCCGCATGGATGTTGTTGTCCCTGACGAGCAATTGTCGCTTGCTATTGGTCGCCGTGGTCAAAATGTGCGTTTGGCGTCCATGCTCACGGGCTGGGATATCGATATTCTGACTGAGAAGGAAGAGTCTGAGCGCCGTCAGGAAGAGCTGCGCATCCGCACGACGCTCTTTATCGAAGCGCTGTCGGTTGATGATGTTATCGCGCACTTGCTGGTGGGCGAGGGCTTTACGCGCGTCGAACAGATTGCCGATACGCCTGTGGACGAACTGGCCGAGATCGAAGGGTTCGATCTGGAAGTCGGTGCCGAGCTGCAGCAACGCGCCCGCACGTGGCTTTCTGAAAAGGCTGCGAAACTAGAGGCCAAGCGTAGCGAGCTGGGTATTGCTGATGATGTTATGACACTCAAGGGTATGACGGTTGAATATGCCGTCAAGCTTGGCGAAAAAGGCATTAAGACGCTTGATGACGTGGCCGATTTGGCTGGCGACGAATTGCGAGAGATTTTGGGTGAGGATGAACTTACCGAGACGCGTGCAAATGAAATGATTATGGCGGCCCGTGCGCATTGGTTTGCGGACGAGCCTTCGACAACAGCTGAATAACGATGAGGTACCAAGAGGAATATGGTTGCGGATTATCCTTTAACCAGCGAAGCAACGGAGTTGCCCGCGCCAGACACCATGGCGCCGACGCAACGTCGTTGCCTTGCGAGTGGTGAGATCAAGGATAAGTCGCTCCTTATTCGTTTTGTCATTGGACCAGACAACCAGATTGTCCCCGATATTGCTGGACGTTTGCCCGGTCGTGGCTTGTGGGTGCAGGCTTCACGCGAGATACTCAACCAAGCTGTTGCCAAAAAGGCTTTTGCTCGCGCAGCAAAACGGCAGGTGCACGTTCCTGCCGATCTGGTTCTAACAACGGCTAATCTTCTTTCTCACAATTGCCTCAACCTTTTGGGCTTGGCGCGTAGTGCTGGCATCCTTGTCCTTGGCCAAAGGCAAGTGGAGCAGGCCCTGAGCGAAAGCCGTCTTTCCTGTATCCTTATGGCTCAAGATGCCGGTCAGGATTGTTTAAAGAAACTTGCGCGGGGGCATATCGTTCCTTCGCCGTGGACAAAGGAACAAATCGGTGATGCGCTTGGACAGTCGCCTTTGGCGAGTGTTGGGCTTTTACCGCATGCATTAAGTACGAAACTGATGAGGGAACTGGTACGTTGGCGTGGTGTCAGCGATACGGGGAGCCTTGATCTCGAACCTTCTTTGGATTGTAGAGCAATATGACCGATAAAGAGACAAAGACCGAAGCGAAAAAGGAAACGAAAAAGGTGTTGAGCCTTGGCGCAAAGCCGAAGCTTGAACTGAAAAAACCCCCTGCTATTGAGAACATCGGCGCGGTGGGTTCTGTCCGTCAGAGCTTCTCCCATGGCCGCTCCAAGACCGTTGCCGTTGAGGTCAAGCGCAAGAAACGGACAGCCGAGACGGGTTCGTCGCAGTCTGCTGCGGTGGATATCAAGTCGTCTTTGGGGTTAGAGAACCGTAGCGGGACCGCCGTTCCGCGTAACTTGACCCAAGAAGAACGTGAAACACGTATGCGCGCCCTTCGTGGTGCCGCAATTGAGAACGAGCAGCGCCGCCTTCAGGCCGAACAAGAAGCCATAGAGCGCGCACAAAAGCAGAGTGAAGAAACGCCTGTTGAAGATGCCAATCTTTCACCACGTGAGCGGTTGCGCCAGCGCGAGCTTGAAGAACTTCGCCTTATTCAAGAGCAGGAGCGTATCGAAGGAGAACGTCGTAAAAAGGATGATGCCGAACGGGCAAAGAACCTGTCTGCTACGACCACGGCTCCAAGGCGTGGTGCTGCAACTGAACGTCCAGCCCCGACAACGACAACAGCGTTTCAAGATCGCGGTTTGACCGGATATCGACGCGCCGGGAGTGAGGATTCAGAGGAGAATGAGGCTCGTCGTGGCCGTGCCGGTCGCGCCGCGCCGCGCCGCCCAAGCAGTAGTGGCAATGCGTCACGGCGTCAGTCGGGCAAGTTGACTATTTCGCAAGCGCTTCAGGGTGAAGAGGGCGGCCGTCAGCGCTCCGTTGCGGCGATGCGTCGTCGTATTGAGCGCGAAAAAAGGCAATTGCTGAGCCAGCAGGATCAGGTCAAGCAGGTTCGTGATATTATTATTCCTGAAGTTATCACAGTCCAAGAGCTGGCCAATCGTATGGCCGAACGTGGTGCGGATGTGATCAAGTCACTTATGAAAATGGGTGTGATGGCGACGATTACGCAAAGCATTGATGCCGACACGGCCGAGCTTATCGTCACAGAGTTTGGTCATCGTTTCAAGCGCGTTGCTGAATCGGATGTTGAAGCCAATTTGTCGATCATCGAGGATAATGATGAGAACATATTGCCGCGTCCGCCAGTTGTCACGGTCATGGGTCACGTTGATCATGGTAAAACGTCGTTGCTTGATGCTTTGCGCAAGACGGATGTGGTTGCGGGAGAAGCGGGTGGTATCACCCAGCATATAGGTGCTTATCAGATTGTGATGAAGGAGCCTGTGCACGGGTTTGACCGCATCACCTTTATCGACACGCCGGGTCACGCTGCCTTTACGGAAATGCGTGCGCGTGGGGCGAATGTCACCGATATCGTGATTTTGGTCGTGGCAGCGGATGACGGCATCATGCCACAAACGATCGAAGCCATCCGTCATGCTAAAGCCGCCGATGCACCGCTGATCGTTGCGATCAACAAGTGCGATCTTCCTGCGGCTAACCCAGATCGCGTCCGCCAAGAGCTTCTTATGCATGATGTGCAGGTCGAAGAAATGGGCGGCGAGGTTCTGTCGGTCGAGATTTCTGCCAAGAAGCGCATGGGCCTTGAAAAGCTTCAGGAAGCCATCCTTCTGCAGGCTGAAATGATGAATCTCAAGGCTAACCCCAACCGCCCCGCCGAAGGTGCTGTTGTCGAAGCCAAGATGGAAAAAGGTCGTGGTTCTGTAGCGACCGTCCTGATTAAACGTGGCACCTTGCACGTTGGCGACATTTTTGTTGCTGGTGCGGAGTGGGGTCGTGTGCGCGCTCTCATCAATGACCATGGGGAAAATGTGAAAGAGGCCGGCCCTGCTATGCCGGTCGAAATCCTTGGTCTGAACGGCACGCCCGTCGCGGGTGATGAACTCAGCGTCGTGCCTTCGGAATCACGGGCGCGTGAAATCAGCGAGTTCCGCATTCGTCGCCGTCGCGAGTTTGCCTCGGCCGCAACACAGCGTTCAACCCTTGAACAAATGATGGAAAATATCAAAGCGGGTGAAGCGAAAGAATTTTCTATCCTTATTAAAGCTGACGTCCATGGCTCGGTCGAAGCGCTCAGAACATCGCTTGAAAAATTGTCCGAAGAGAATACGGAAGTTAAAGTTCGCGTGCTTGATGCCGCTGTCGGCGCGATCACAGAATCTGACGTTACGCTGGCTAATGCTTCACGCGGTATGGTCATCGGTTTTAACGTTCGTGCCAATCCGCAAGCCCGTGAGATGGCCAAGCGTGATGGCGTTGAAATCCGTTACTACTCGATCATCTATAACGTAATCGACGATGTAAAGCAGGTGCTTTCCGGCATGCTTGCCCCAGAGCTTCGGGAGAAATTCCTTGGCTATGCGCGTATATTGCAGGTCTTCAACATCACCAAAGTCGGCAAGGTTGCGGGTTGTAAGATTACCGAAGGTATCGTCAAGCGCGGCGCCAAGGTTCGCTTGCTTCGTGACGATGTCGTGATCCATGAAGGCGCACTCAAAACGCTCAAGCGCATGAAGGACGAAGTCAAGGAGGTCCGTGAAGGTTTTGAATGCGGTATGGCGTTTGAGAATTACGACAATATTCAGGAAAATGACATGATCGAATGCTTCGAGATCGAAGAGATTGCTCGCAAGTTGTAAACGAGGGTCTTTGCCGAAAGGATAGGCTTGATGAACAGGATTTTGTTGCCGCAATCTGGGGTATTGCTCTTGGGATCACGTTTGCGTTGTCGACAAAGTAGAGTTCTATAAAGCGTGGCGTGTGATGACGTTAAGTCTTCCACGCCCCATATCAAAGATCTGACGTGTGCCGTTAGCTTTTTCATACGTGATCCCGGAGCAAAAATGTTCGGCGCCTTGCAATATTTTTTCAGCAAGCTGTTCAGTGTTTGTGTTTCTCTTGAAGCTTCCATGCGCACTCAGTTGACGCAGGACAGAAAAACGAAAGTGCGCTGGGCATAGGGCCATGTTTGTATAGCCCCAGCTCCTTTTCAACTCTGAAGTGAGTTCTTTATAAACTTTTAAGGTTCTGGGAACATCGCATTGGTAAGTGTACGGATTCTTCTTGTTGTTGTTTTCCAGAGCAGGGGCGTTCCAGTAATAGGGAATTGACTTTAAGACATTCGCATAGCGCATATGTATGACATCGCGCCTTAGCGTTGGGTTCCCCTTTATTGCGGTGCGGTCGGCGTGAAGCTCTTCATAATACCTATTTTCATTCGAGCGGTGTGTTTTGCAGATATGGATGGCGTGGGCCCGTTCATGATTGCTAAAGAAAGACAACGTGTCTTCTGCTGAGGGGGTATAGGAAAAAGTCGCCTCAGGAATTCCCATAATGCGTGACCACAATTTGACAGGCTTTTCTTTTGCCGACGGCAAAAAGAGACAACACATGTTCTTCTGGTAAACATCTATTTCTTGGATGGGATAAGAGGGGGGATAGGGAAAGACAAAAGAATTATCACCCGTATCGCTTAGGACAATAGTTGGAAACGGGGCCATCGCCTTTGCTTCGAGCTTATAAAATTTATATTCTCCCCAAGTGATAAAGGGAGTGGTTTTTGTAGTTTGATTGTAGTCACATCGCAGCTTTTCGTTTTTCGTGGCGGTGTGTACGGCGTATTCGATGGCTTGCTTCCGATCATCCATTTGCTCAATGGATAGGGCTTTCCCTGAAGAGAGAATGTCCCAATGTGGAAATTGATCCAGAGCAAAAACGAATAGGTTGTTTTCTGTCTCTGCACGGAAAGCGTGATTGATCTGGCGCTTCTTTTGTCTGATTTCGGGAGGGTCAATACGTCGGATGGTTAATGGGGTCATGAATAATTCCTGCATCTAATGGTCTTGTTATAAACAAATCCCGATCGCAAGAATAGTTTCAGCCCCTCAAAAAGCTGAATTTTTCGTTTTTTCTTTATTCTTGCCCTGTTTTCTCTTAGATGAAGAGCCAATACAGCAATAAGAAGGTTAAGAAATGCGGTCGCAAAGACAATTGAAAGTCGGAGAAGAAATCCGCCATGCGCTGGCCATATTGTTTCAGCGGGGTGATGTGCCTTGGCCAAGGGATTTTACCGCGCCGATCATCACTGTCTCGGAGGTTCAGATCAGCCCCGATTTGCGTAACGCAACGGCTTATTTTACCACGCTGGACGGGCAGGGCGGGGATGTGACGCGCAAGGTGCTGAATGGCATGGCGGGATTTTTTCGTCATGAGATCGCCAAGGCCGTGCGCCTTCGCTATGTGCCCAAGCTGGATTTCCGGCTGGACACCAGCTTCGCCTATGCCTCGAATATCGAGCGTATCTTGAATGATCCCGCCGTCGCCAAGGATTTGGTCAAGGAATCGGGTGATCCCGAAACGGATCAAGACGACGAATGATGCCTAGTCTCATTACCCCCCGACCTCACGGTTGGCTAATTCTTGATAAGCCCTTGGGTCTGACCTCAACGCAGGCCTTAGGAAAGGCGCGTAAGCTTTTGGGCGGCAAGAAGGTTGGTCATGGCGGGACGCTAGACCCTTTGGCGAGCGGACTCTTGCCGCTGGCCTTTGGTGAGGCGACCAAGCTGATTCCCTATGTCATGGATGGCGAGAAAGAATACGATTTCACGATCCGTTGGGGCCAGCAACGCAGTACCGACGACGCTGAAGGCGATATTGTGGCCGAGAGCCCCGTTCGACCGACCAAAGAGGCCATTTTGGCCGCGTTACCCGCGTTTTTAGGTGAGATCGAGCAGATTCCCCCCGCTTTTTCGGCTATAAAGATCGATGGACGGCGTGCCTATGACCTCGCAAGGGCGGGACATGACCTTGAAATGCAGGCGCGACGGGTCAATATCCGCGCTTTTTCCCTTGTTAAAGTAGAAGATGAAGATCACGCCTCCTTTACCGTCTCCTGTGGGAAAGGTACTTATATAAGGTCTTTGGCACGGGATTTAGCTCTGAAATTGGGCACGTATGGCCATATTTCGGCGTTGCGACGGACAAAAGTGGGGCCATTTACTATAGAAAATGCTTTTTCGCTGGAAAAACTGGCTGATTTAGCCCATAAGGAGGCAGCCTTAACGGCCTTGTTGGGGATCAGTGCGGCACTGGACGACATCCCGGGTTTGACACTGAACGCCAACGAAGCGCAACGCTTGCGCGCCGGACAAAGCCTTTTGATCAGGCCTGACCAGCTTTCCTTGATGGATGCCCCTGTTATTATGGCATCGTTTCAGGGAACGCCTGTCGCTTTGGTCGAAGCTTATAACGGTTCGTTTCGGGTTGTGCGTGGTTTCACCTTTGATTAATGGAGATAAACGATGTCGATGACCAAAGCCCAAAAGCAGGCACTCGTTGCCAAACATGCTCTTACAAAAGGCGACACAGGTTCGCCCGAAGTCCAGATCGCGATCCTGACACGTCGTATCAACGATTTGATGGATCATTTTGACAAGAATAAGAAAGATCACCACTCGCGCCGCGGTTTGCTCAAAATGGTGAGCACACGCCGCAGCTTGCTCGGTTATTTGAAGAAGAAGGACTTCTCTCGCTATGAGAAAGTTCTCGCCGAGAATAATCTGAGAAAGTAAGATCAGGGGAAGGGGCTTTTGCCATAGCGAAAGCCCCTTGCTGATTATTAAGGAAGGCGAGCAGGAAATCCGTCCCGCTCGGTTGGTAAGGAAAAGAAAACTTGTCCGTTGGTTTGCTCGAGATATCTGACTACATCGATCCTGAAGATTTAGACGCCTTAGAAGAGCGTCTTCACGATTACACCCGCGAAGAGACGGGTCTAACGCTCGATTTTGTTCCCCTTTCGATTCTTAAGCGCGACGAAGATGATGATCGCATCGTCGCGGGGCTATATGGGGAAAGTTTCTGGAATTGGCTTTATATCGACTCCCTTTGGGTGGATGACGCGCTGTGCGGGCAGGGCGTTGGCCGCAGCTTGATCGAAGCGGCAGAAGAAGAGGCGCGTGCGCGCGACTGCACGGGCGTTTATCTTTGGGCTCAAAGTTTCACCTCGCCCGATTTTTATGCCAAGATGGGATATGAAGTTTTTGCCGAGTTGCCGGGGTTTCCGGTTGGCCATCGGCGCATTGGTTTTATGAAGCGGTTGTTACAGACTTCTGAACAAGCGGGGTCGAGATGAAAACGCTTTTCTTTGATATCAAGGATCATATCGACCCTGAAGAAGATGCCTTCTTGCTCAAAGGATTGATTGCTAATGCGTTGGAGCGCTCATCCCCGCCCTATAGCGAGCAAGCTCTTTCTATTATTGTGCGCGATGATGCCGGACATATTATTGCCGGTCTCACGGGCAAAACATTCTGGAATTGGCTGTATATCGACACAATTTGGGTCGAAAAGGAACAGAGGAAGTCGGGGCTAGGGCGGCAATTGGTCGAAAAAGCCGAACGCGAAGCCATCACACGCGGCTGTCACAGTGCGTATCTGTGGACAGAAGATTTCGAAGGGGAGGGATTTTATCCCAAACTGGGTTATCAGCAATTCGTCGAGAAGGCCGATTTTCCAAACGGCCATCGGCGCATAGGATTCATGAAGCGTATCGCAGCATGAAGGCCGCTTGCCATGGGGGCAGGCGGGACGTCAATGAAGAAAAAGGAAGACGGAAAAATGTTTACAATTTTTCGAAAAGAAATGGAATGGGGCGGACGCAAGCTTGTTCTTGAAACAGGCAAGGTTGCACGTCAAGCTGACGGCGCGGTGATGGCCAGCATGGGCGGAACGACGGTTTTGTGTACCGTTGTTGGCGCGAAAAAAGCAAAACCAGGGCAGGATTTCTTTCCGCTCACGGTCAATTATCAGGAAAAATATTTTGCGGCTGGCCGCATCCCCGGCGGGTTCTTCCGTCGTGAAGGCCGTCCGACGGAAGCCGAAACACTCATCAGCCGCCTGATCGATCGTCCGATCCGTCCGCTGTTCCCTGAAGGATATCTGTGCGAGACGCAAGTGATCGCCACGGTGCTCAGCCACGATCTGGAAAACAGCCCCGATATGGTGGCAATGATCGGTTGTTCGGCGGCGCTCACGATCTCTGGCATTCCCTTCCTGGGACCGATTGCCGGCGCGCGCGTTGGTTATATCAATGGCGAGTATGTCCTCAACCCGACGCTGACGGAAATTGAAGAAAGCGCCCTTGATCTTGTTGTCGCGGGCACGAAAGAAGGCGTCTTGATGGTTGAATCCGAGGCAAAGGAATTGTCCGAGGAAGTGATGTTGGGTGCTGTTGTGTTTGGCCATGATCAGATGCAGCCTGTAATCGACTTGATCATCTCGCTGGCCGAGGCTTGTGCGAAAGATCCCCGCGATCTGCCACCGCCTGCCTATGACAAGAAGGCTTTAATAGCCAAACTTGAAGGCATTGTTGGCGCTGATTTGAAAGATGCCTATAACGAGACAGCTAAGCAAATCCGCTATGCTAAGATCGATGCGTTGAAGGAAAAGGCTTTGGCCGCGATCCCTGCTGAAGAGATGGCGCATGAGCACATTCTCGATGCGATCGATCAGATGAAATACGACCATGTCCGCGCCATGATTTTGGATGCAGGTCGCCGTATTGATGGCCGCGACACCAAGACAATCCGTCCGATCGTTGGCGAGGTTGGCGTTCTGGGTCGTACGCACGGTTCGGCACTCTTTACGCGTGGCGAGACGCAGGCAATTGTCGTCACGACTCTCGGCACGGGACAAGATGAGCAGATCATTGATGCGCTCACGGGTGAGTATCGCGAGCATTTCATGCTGCATTATAACTTCCCGCCTTACTCGGTCGGTGAAGCTGGCCGTATGGGAGGTCCCGGACGTCGCGAAATCGGCCATGGCAAGCTAGCCTGGCGTGCCATTCATCCGCTCTTGCCCGCTAAGGATGCGTTCCCTTACACGATCCGTGTTGTTTCCGAAATCACGGAGTCGAACGGTTCCTCCTCTATGGCTACTGTGTGCGGTTCGTCGTTGGCACTTATGGATGCTGGTGTTCCCTTGCCACGTCCGGTTGCGGGTATCGCGATGGGATTAATTAAGGAAGATCGTGGCTTTGCCGTTCTGTCCGATATTCTGGGTGATGAAGATCATCTGGGCGATATGGACTTTAAGGTCGCGGGTACAGATCAAGGCGTCACAGCGCTGCAGATGGACATCAAGATCACATCGATCACGAAGGAAATCATGCAGATTGCTTTGGGTCAGGCTAAAGATGGTCGTATGCATATCTTGGGCGAGATGGCCAAGGCGCTCACGGGCGCACGCGAAGGCGTCAGCCAGAATGCACCGCGCATTACCACCTTTATGATCCCCAAGGACAAGATCCGTGAAGTGATCGGCACAGGTGGCAAGGTGATCCGTGAAATTTGCGAAACCACGGGCGCGAAGATCGATATCGAAGATGACGGTACCATTAAGGTTGCGGCAGTTGACTCTGCGGCTGGTGAAGCTGCCATCAACTGGATCAAGGGCATTGTGGCCGAGCCGGAAGTGGGCATGGTCTATAAGGGCAAGGTTGTGAAGATCGTCGATTTCGGCGCTTTCGTGAACTTCCTTGGCTCGAAAGACGGACTTGTCCATATCTCGGAAATCAGCAAGGAACGCATCAGCAAGGTTGGTGATGTTCTCAGCGAAGGTCAGGAAGTCCACGTCAAGGTTCTTGGCGTCGATGACCGCGGTAAAGTGAAGCTGTCGATGAAAGTCGTCGATCAAAGCAATGGCAACGACCTGTCCGGTAAGCAAGAAGGGTAAAACTTCTTCTTTCCAATTACAGAAAAGCGGCCACCCCTGAAAAGGGGTGGCCGTTAACTTTTTTAAATCTTATAGAGCAGTGATGTCACCCTGTTCCCAATCTGCATAAAACTGTGCTCGGAATGTGGGTAGAGCGCCTTGTTCAATCGCGTTGCGCAGACCTTTCATCAGGTTCTGGTAGTAATGCTCGTTATGCTGGGTCAGGAGCATCGGGCCCAAAATCTCCTCACAGCGGAACAGATGGTGTAGATAAGCGCGGGAATAGCCGGCGCAGGTGGGGCAGGTGCAACGATCATCAATCGGTCTTGGGTCATTGGTGTGCCGTGCGTTACGTATGTTGATCGTGCCGCGATGGGTATAGCCACGTCCTGTGCGTCCTGCGCGCGTAGGCATCACGCAATCAAACATATCAACGCCGCGATAGACGCTTTCAACGATATCGGAAGGTGTCCCGACGCCCATCAAATAGCGTGGTTTAACGAGCGTAAGTTGGGGCAGGGAGAAATTAAGAACCTTGAGCATTTCCTCTTGCCCCTCGCCAACGGCGAGCCCGCCAATGCCAAAGCCGTCCAGATCAAGCTCCGTCAGCTTCTGAATGGACTCGGTGCGCAAATCTTCATAGACGCTGCCTTGTATAATACCGAACAGGGCATAACCCTCACGCCGGACAAAGGCTTTGCTGCAACGCTCGGCCCAGCGCATCGATAGGTGCATGGATTCGGCGGCCACGTCGTGCGTTGCGGGGTGCGGCGTGCATTCGTCAAAGGCCATCGTAATATCGCTATCTAGCAGGCGCTGGATTTCCATGGACCTTTCGGGCGAAAGCATATGGCGGCTGCCATCTACATGGGACTGAAAGGTAACGCCTTCCTCGGACAGCTTGCGAAGCCCCGCGAGCGACATGACCTGAAACCCGCCGGAGTCGGTGACAATAGGGCCGGGCCAGTTCATAAATTTGTGAAGGCCGCCTAGTTCAGCTACGCGTTCGGCTGTGGGGCGCAGCATCAGATGATAGGTATTGCAAATGGCAAGCTCAGCACCGCTCGCGCGTACCTGATCGACGGTCATCGCTTTCACGGTTGCGGCAGTCGCTGTTGCCATAAAACAAGGCGTTTCAAATGTCCCATGTGCCGTTGTCACGCGTCCGCGCCGCGCCGCGCCATCGGTATGGGACAGGTTAAAGGAAAAGGCGGTCATGGTCATCTTTCTAACAAACTCACGTCGCCGTGGAAATGAAAACAATGATCTTTGTCATTTAATAAGTTTGTGGCCCGCATTCATGGTGCTGCACAATAGTCCCAGTGTGTGGCGAGCTTTGGTTGTATCAGGCGAAAAAGTTTGGCCTTTTGTTGATTTCTCTAAATAGGCTTTTGTTGCATCAGAGCAAAGCTCTTGCCTCTCGGAAAGAGGGGCTGAGACTTGACATAAACTTTCAACAACCCATCGCTGCCTTTGAATCTTCTGGGCATCTCTTTGGGGTTCGGATTCTATGGTAAATAAATCTCTGACAGCGATACTGCATTTTTCCTGTTGATCAACGGGTATAGTTGATTGCTGTTTAGCGGGGACAATATTGGTCTTAAAATACTGTTGAGTAAGCGTATTCATACCAAGAATGCATGCAAGGAGCACTATGTTGGGAAGAGCTATTGGCAGGAGGTCAATTTTTCTTGATTTCGAGCTTATGTTTCCAAGCTTAATTTTCGGTTCCATGTTTTCCTCAACAACATACATGAGCCAAATGCGGCGGAGGGGCACCGTATCAAAAGAAAAACTTGCTTACAAAACTTTCATGATAAGAAGAGTAGTGAATGTGCAGAGCTGTATCTGTTTGTAATATAATAATAATTATTCTGTTTCGCTCGTAAGAAACATGCCAAAATCGGGTCGCTTGTGGTTAAAACGACGTTGTTTCTTTCTCCAACAAACAGGCATCGCCATAGGAGTAGAAGCGATAGTCGTTATCAATGGCATGGGCATAGGCGCTGCGCATGGGCTCAAGACCAGCCAAAGCGCTGACAAGCATAAAAAGCGTGGATTTCGGCAGGTGGAAATTGGTCAGCATCGCGTCAATGGCCCGAAAGCGATAGCCGGGCGTGATAAAGATGTCTGTTTCTCCGCAAAAAGGATGGATCATGCCAGTTTCATCGGCGGAGCTTTCAAGCAGGCGTAAAGAGGTAGTGCCGACTACGACAATACGACGGCCTTCACGTTTGGCCGCGTTGAGAGAAACAGCCGTTTCCGGCGTGATCTCGCCCCATTCGCTGTGCATCACATGATCGGCCACGCGTTCTGTCTTGACGGGAAGGAATGTTCCTGCGCCCACATGCAGCGTAACGGTTGTTCGTGTGATGCCTTTTTCATCCAGCTTTGCGAAAAGTTCGGGCGTAAAATGAAGCCCTGCCGTCGGTGCGGCAACGGCCCCCTCATGACGAGCGTATATGGTTTGATAACGTGTTCGATCTTCGGGCATATCGCCATCGGGCCGCTTGATATAGGGGGGCAGCGGAATATGCCCATGTGCGTGAACGGCAGCAAAAAAGGCGTCTTTTTCTTGATTAAAACGCACCAGAATCTCACCCCCCTCTTTTTTGGACAGGATTTCTGATGAGAAGTCAGGGGCAAAAACGATAACCTGTCCCTCGCGTAGCCTTTTGCCCGGACGGGCGAGCGCTGACCAGACTTCGCCATCTCCTGCTTCGCGTTTGTTGAGCATGACTTCAACGCGTACCTCGCCCCGAAGGCCGAAGAGACGAGCCGGAATAACCTTTGTATCATTCATGACCAAAACATCGCCTTCGTGCAAAAGGGCGGGAAGGTCAAAGACATGATGATCGGAAAGATTTTTACCGCAGACATGAAGGAGTCGTGCGTGATCGCGAGGATCAACAGGATGCGCAGCAATGCGCTCTTCCGGTAAATGAAAATCAAAATCGGCCAGATGCCAGTCAGGGGCAGGAGCAGCGGTCATTGAGGTATTAGCGCTGTTCAATCTGCCATGAGCCGTCAGGCCGCAGGCATGCCGTCCCATAGCTTTCACGATTATGGCCATCAACGCGAATGGTCTGCGTAAACTCGCGACAATGACGATGCTTGCGCAGACGGGCCTGTGTTGGTGGCTGGGGAACGCCGACATAACCACCGTCGACATAGACGGCCTGTTGTTGAGGTGCCTCGATTATTGTGGGGTAAGGATCGATAAAAATGACTTCCTGTTGTGGGTATTCAGGCGCGACATAGTTGGGTTGATAGGGGGCGTAATTCCGAAAGGCATTCATCGGGGCATAGTTGCGCGAACTGTAGGTGCCAGCGGTTGAATGCTCCATTGACGAACCGATTGAATGCCCCATGAGTCCGCCCAAAAAAACACCAGCCCCCGTTGCGGCTAGTTGGCCATCGCCCTTGCCAATTGTACTGCCGACATAGCCGCCCAAAGCAGCACCCATGCCCGTACCTAAAAGAGCTTTGTCGCCAGCATAGGCGGATCGCCCCGCGAACAAGGCGAGGATAAAGGCGACCAATATGAAACCTGCAATTCTCATTGTTTGAGCCTCTCCCATGGGCATCATCCTATGCGCCATTTCTTTTGAGAAGTGTAAACAATTGCTATGGCAAAAGTGCGGCAAACCTAGCTTTGATTGCCGCAGAACGAAAGGGTAAAAGATGAAAAACAGGCCATAATAAGCAGAAAATAAATGATTTTTACCATAATACTGAGCTTATTTCATAACTTTTCCTCTTTTCATTGCTTGGGAGAAGGGGATTAAAGATTATCACTGTTACATAATATTGCAGACTGGATTTTGATTATGATCAGACAAACCTTTAAGATGGCCCTTTCACCGTCATTGCGCGGTGTGTTCAACATGCACGCAGTGTAACAGCCCTTTTGGGTTGAGACCAAAAAGAAAGAAATAAGCCTAGAAAAGGCCGTCAATAAGACCATTGCGGTTGATGTGGATTCGTTCGGCTGCGGGAGAGCGGCCAAGACCCGGCATGGTCATGATCTCGCCGCACAGTGCAACGACGAAGCCCGCACCTGCCGAAAGGCGTACATCGCGAACGGGTAGGACGTGGCCCTTGGGCGCACCCAACAGCTTGGGATTCGCAGAGAAGCTGTATTGTGTTTTGGCCATACAGACGGGAAATTTGCCATAACCTTCTTTTTCATAGAGGGCGAGCTTGCGCAGCGCAGCAGGTGCAAAATCAACATCTTTTGCACGATAGATTTCGCGTGCAACAGTCTGGATCTTTTCGCGCAGTGGCAGCATGTCGGGATAAAGCAGTTTAAAGTTTGCGCTACCGTTCTTGAGCATATCGACGACGTCTTGGGCAAGGGTGAGGGCGCCCGCACCGCCAAGACCCCAATGATTGCAGAAATGGGCACGGATACCGCGCTCTTCGCAAGCTTGATGGATGACATTCATCTCGGCTTGCGTATCGGTGGAGAATTGATTGATCGCGACGACAACGGGCACGCCAAACTTCTTCATGTTCTCGATATGGCAGACGAGGTTAGCTGTTCCGGCACAAACGGCGGCAATATTTTCTTCGCCAAGACGGTCTTTTGCCACGCCGCCGTGCATCTTAAGGGCGCGCACTGTCGCGACAATCACAATAGCATCGGGCGCAAGGCCTGATTGGCGGCATTTGATGTTCAGAAATTTCTCAGCACCCAGATCGGCGCCAAAACCAGCTTCCGTCACAACAATGTCGGCGTGGCTTAACGCAAGGCGCGAGGCAACCACTGTGTTACAGCCATGCGCGATATTTGCAAAGGGGCCGCCATGAATGAGCGTCGGCGTGTGCTCTAAAGTTTGGACGATATTGGGTTGAAACGCATCGCGCAACAGGGCAGCCATAGCTGGGGCGGCTTTAAGTTCTCGAGCGCGGACAAAGCTTTTATCAAAGCGCTGGCCAATGATGATATTGCCAAGGCGTTCTTCCAGATCGGTTAGGTCTTTCGCAAGGCAGAAAATCGCCATAACTTCTGAGGCGACCGTGATATCAAAACCGTCCTCGCGAACCTGCCCGTTGTTATCGAGGCCAACGACAATTTTGCGTAGCGCACGATCATTCATGTCCATCACGCGCCGCCATGTGACCTTGGTTGGGTCAATCCGCAGTTCATTGCCCCAATAAATGTGGTTATCAATCATCGCGGCAAGCAGATTATTGGCGGCTGTGATGGCGTGGAAGTCACCCGTGAAGTGCAGGTTGATTTCGTCCATAGGGGCGACTTGGGCCAAGCCGCCGCCTGTCGCGCCGCCCTTCATTCCAAAGCAGGGGCCAAGCGAGGGTTCACGCAAACATATCAGCGTTTTCTGTCCCAGTTTTGTGAGTGCATCTCCCAACCCGATCGTTGTCGTTGTTTTGCCTTCACCGGCAGTTGTCGGACTGATGGCGGTAACGAGCACATATTTTCCAGAAGCGGAGGAAGTAGGGGGAAGGGCTGCTTCCATAGCAATCTTGGCTTTATAGGGGCCGTAACGATAGAGGCTGTTGACATTGAAGCCAGCCTTAACTGCAACTTGTTCAATGGGAAGAAGTGGTGTTTCCCGCGCAATCGTGATGTCGTCGCGATACCCCGTCATAGCCCTGAACCTCCCTTGCAAGATCTCGGCCCCAGTGATACGCAATTTGCTTTGTAAAAGGCAAGGGAACTGTTATTTTCACCGCTGTTTTTCAACAGGTTTCAGCTATGCATTCGACTTTACGCCCATTTTTTGGCTCTTTTAGACCCCCTTTTCGTGGTTTAGGCGTCTGGGCATGGTTCTTTGTCGCATGGTCCTTTTTAATAAATACGGCGGGACCTCTCTATGATGGGCTTTTTGCTGATTCGGATGATGTGATGCATTTGGTAAGGGCAATGGATTTACTGGGCGGCCAAAACTGGTTCGATCCGGTCCTATACCGCCTTGCCCCGCCACAAGGTACAGCGCTGCATTTCTCGCGATTTTTGGACGTACCGCTTGCGGTGCTCATGGCACTTGTTCACTGGCTATCGGGATCATGGAGTTTGGCGGGGCGCGCTACGGCAATCATCTGGCCGATGCTCTTGCTGCCCTTTTATTTCAGGAGCGTGCGCACGCTTGCTTCTTCCTTTATCCCGCCGGAATGGACAGGTTTGACAGCAGTTTTTGCCCTTTTGGCGACCTCGGTTTTGTTTCAATTTTCGCCAGGACGCGTGGATCACCATGCGCCGGGTTTATTGCTTTTTGCTTTTACGTTTATGAGTGTATTGCGGTGGATGGACAGGCCCCAAGACATCAAACTGTCGGTTGGGATCGGCCTTGGACTTGCACTGATGGTTGCGCTTGCGCTTGAATCGCTGCCATGGGTGTTTCTCTTGTTCGGCTGGTGTGGCCTTTGGCTTATCATCAAGGGCAGAAGCCATGTCCCTTCGGCTCTTGTCATGGCTGGAAGTTTGGTGTCGGGCACCGCGTTGGGGCTTTTAGCCACAACAGAACCGACCAGTTTGTTACGAATGTCGTTGGATAGCTATTCCGGTTTTTATCTGGTGGTTTCGGGGATAGCTTTTTTCTGGATGGCTGCCGTTGCCGCAGCAACGATGTTGTGGCCTATGTTTATTCGTTTGTTGATTGCGGGTGTCGTGGCCGCAGCATTGGCTTTGTTTTTACTCTGGCTTAGCCCTGCCTTTGCAATTGGACCCCTTGGAGGTGTGTCTCCACGAATCTACGAATTGATTTTTGCGCATATTTCTGAAGGGATTCCCCTTGTTCAATATATTGCAACGGACCCCAGAAACCTTGTAACGGGGCTTTATCCATTGTTGGGTGCGATTGTTTGTTATTACTTTCTGACAAAAGCGGATAAGCAAAGCTTGCCGCGTTGGGGCCTTCTTTTCCTTCTGTTGCTTGTAGCGAACGGCTTGATGCTGTTTTACCAGTTGCGTTTTGTGGTCATGGCCTCCTTCTTGGGCATCGTGCCGATGACGGCGATGGGCAGAGAAATCTGGCTCAAAATTAATGCGTCTGGCGCAATCCATCGAAAGAGGCTTGCAAAAGTTGTGGCACTGTTTGCTCTTGGCCCCCTTTTCTCTGTTGTTGCGCCCGCTGTCGTTGAGGGGAAGCCTTTATTAGCAGGCACGATCTTTTTTCCGACCCAGCAACCAAGAATGGATCATTGTCTCAATATGGTTGTCGGTCAGCTATTATCTGATCCCGCATGGTTTGGGGCGAAGCAACGCACGATCATGAATACGATTTCAGAAGGATCCGCTTTGCTTTTGATGACACCGCATGCCGTGATGTCGGCTCCCTATCACCGAAATGTAGTGGGGATTGAAAGTTCTTTGGACTTTTTTTCTGCGACGGAAGATCTGAAAGCAAAGGAGATATTGCAACGTTCAGGTTCTGATCTGGTTGTCCTGTGCGCGTCGGTTCCCTCCATCTATCGCAGCAAGGAACAAGGTAAGCTTTCTTTGGCACAAAGACTCGTGATGGGGCAGGGACCGACTTGGTTGGAGCCTGTTTCGTTCCCATTTCTTGATCGTGCGCGTATTTTTCAATTTCGAGCTGAAAAGCCATGATTGTCACGCGCTTTGCCCCCAGCCCGACCGGCCTTTTGCATGTCGGGCACGCGATGTCGGCGCTGTTTGCTTATGAGCATGCGGTGGAGGCTGGTGGAACTTTTTTGCTGCGCATCGAAGATATCGACCCCGTTCGTTGCAAGGAAGAGTTTGTCCAAGCCATTTTTGAAGATCTTCACTGGTTGGGATTGCATTGGCCTGAGCCTGTTCGCCGTCAGTCCGAGCATATGAATGATTATAAAGACGCTCTTGACCAATTGAAGGCGAGGGGACTCGTTTATCCTTGTTATTGTACGCGTCGTGAGGTCGAGGCTGAAGTTGCTCGCTCCGGTCATGCGCCGCATCTTGACGATGGCACGTTGCCTTATCCGGGGACGTGCCGCGCGTTAACGCCCGCACAGCGTCGTGAAAAAGAAATAGAGAGAGAGCCTGTCTGGCGTTTGGACGTCACGAAGGCAATGGCCAGCGTGCCCGAATCTTTGACGTGGCATGATCGCGGAGCGGGAACCGTTCGGGTTGATCCCGCCTTGGTCGGTGATGTGGTCTTGGCGCGCAAAGATGTCCCCACAAGTTATCATCTCAGCGTCGTTGTGGACGACGCCTTGCAAGGGGTTTCCCTTATTACACGTGGGGAAGATTTGCTGCAGGCAACGCATATCCATCGCTTGCTTCAGGCGCTTCTGGACTTACCAACGCCGGAATATCACCACCACAAATTGATGATGGGTCCAGATGGCCGCCGCTATGCAAAGCGTGACCTGTCTGCAACGCTCAGATCCTTTCGAAACCACATGAGCAGAATGGATTTTATTAACTTATTGAAAAAAAACAATTGTGCAGCTTATTCATTGCCAGAAGAAACACGATGATATGTTTGAGAAAAACTGGATTTCATATATATATTTAAGGTTAATTGCTAAAAGAGGGTAACCACTCTCTTTTGGTGGTTTTTCAATGGCTCAAAGGATTCCGTCAATGCTCTCTCGTTTAAAGATCGGCGTTCGTCTTGCCCTCAGTTTTGCTGTTCTCAACATCATGTTTGTTTGCGTTAACCTTTTCACAATTATTGAAGGGAAGGGGACGACGGAACTTATTGGAGCGACTCTTCGAGCCACCACAAACGAAAGTAAAATGCATGTCGCGGTGGAGACCCTATATAATGCACGGCTCAATACTTGGATTGCGTTGGCAACCGGCGCTCAAGATAGATGGGACCTCGGCCTGAAAGATATTGAGAAAGCGAAAAATTTTCTTAATGATCTAGCCTCGACAACAAAGGATAACAAGCGATATGAACAGGTTAAGAAAGTTATCGAAGCTGTTGATGCGTACAAGGAATCTCTGCCAAAGATACAAAATTATCTCGGCCATCCCGAAAAATTACAGGATCCTGCTGCAATTTCTCTTTTGGCTGCTGCCGCAAAGGATACTGAAAAACTGGATGAAATAGGGGCAGGGCTCGTTGATGATTACAAGAAAACAGCATCAGGCAGGGCCGGAACGGCGATGGAACGGATCACACGTCTCAACGATTGGTCGCTCTATATCGGCATTATCAGCCTGATTGTTGGTATCGTTCTGTGGCTTGTGACATCGCGTAACATTGTTTTGCCTATTCGCCGGATAACTGAAGTTATGGGCAGCTTAGCGGGCGGGGATCTCACGGTTGACATTCCTGGAACCGTTCGTCGGGATGAAGTCGGTGATATGGCGCGTGCTGTCGAGGTCTTTAAGAAGAATGCCTTGCAGGTCGAAGACATGCGGCGTGAACAGGAAGCGGCGGCTAACCGTTCCGCGCAGGAGCGTAAAGCCGAACTTAAGCAAATGGCCGATTCCTTTGAAGCCAAAGTTATGGGCGTTGTGAAGGTAGTCGCTTCTTCTGCTGGTAAGATGCAGACGACGGCGCAGGATATGTCTGAGACAGCGCAGCAATCGATGGCGCAGGCGGCTAATGTGAACGAGGCTGCTGGACGTGCTTCGCATAATGTCGAAACGGTGGCCTCTGCAGCGGAAGAGTTGAGTGCTTCAATCGGTGAGATTACACATCAAGTGGAGCAGGCAGCCCAAGTTTCCCGCACGGCCGCGCAGGAAACGGTTAAAACGAGTGCACTTATTCAAGAGCTTCAATCTGCAACGGACAAAATTGGTGGCGTGATCGAGTTGATTACGGACATTGCTGCCCAGACCAACTTGTTAGCCTTGAATGCGACGATCGAAGCTGCGCGCGCTGGTGAGGCGGGTAAGGGATTTGCTGTTGTTGCCGGTGAAGTCAAGAACTTGGCCAATCAAACGTCTAAGGCGACAGAGGAAATCGGGGCACAAATTTCGAGCGTTCAATCAAACACGCAACGTGCGGTGGACGCCATCAAGCACATTGAAGATATTATCCATCAGGTTCAGGACATTTCTTCAACCATCACCCAGTCTGTGGAACAGCAGGGGTCTGCCACGCGTGAAATCGCCCAGAATGTTCAGGCGGCGGCGTCAAGCACACGGGAAGTGTCCTCAAACATTGAAGGTGTGACGCAGGCTTCGACAACGACAGGCCGTGTAGCAGAAGACGTTCTTCAGTCTTCAAGCGAGTTGTCGCATAACGCCTCTCAGCTTCAACAAGAAGTCGTAACTTTCCTTGCAAAGATTCGTGAGGAGAAGAAAGAAGTTTTGCTTGAGTGGAGCGAGAAGTTAGAGATCGGCATCCCTTCGATAGATGCACAGCATAAAAAACTCGTTGGTATGCTCAACGAGCTGTATGCGGGTTTTGTTGCTGGTACGGCCAAAGCGGTTATGGGGCCTGTTTTGGATCAGCTTATTGACTATACGGTCACACATTTTTCGCATGAAGAGAAATTCTTTGATCAAACGGGTTACCCTGAAACCACGCATCATAAGCGCGAGCATGAAATGCTGGTTAAAAAGGTGCTTGAGGTGCAGAAGCAATTCAAGACGGACAAAAATAGTGTTTTGACTCAAGATGTTATGGCCTTTTTGCGGAATTGGTTGGTTGACCATATCTTGGGCACGGATAAGCGTTATGTGCCGCATCTCAAGGAGCATGGATGCCGCTAGTCGCTGAATTAAGTGCTAAAAGGTTCTGTTTATTCAGTTCTCAAGCGGATTTTTGCCGTTTGTGTTCTTTCCTGGTTGACAGAGAGGGCCTCGATGCCTTAAAGCTGGCGGCCTGTTTTGTGACCTTATGCGGGTGTAGCTCAGTTGGTTAGAGCGTCGGCCTGTCACGCCGAAGGCCGCGGGTTCAAGTCCCGTCACTCGCGCCATTCAAATTGGCTTTTCTCTATACTTGTTTCTAAACAGGCGTAGCTTCTTCTTCCGAATTCATCTGTTCTTTCCTTTTAATCTTGATATATATACATCGTTTTCAAAGCGGATGGAGCAGGGCGGCTATGGCTTTTTATCCCGGCATGTATTTCTCTCGTATAATACCTATCCAAATTAAAAGGTTATTTGCGAATGCCGAGCGATGCACGACGTCTTCCAAACGCTTGATTGAGGACGTTAGAACTGTAACGCAATATTTTATATCGGAAAAGAAAAGACATCCCAATTCTATTGAGGTAGGACAAACTTCCAAAACAACATCTCTTATCAGAGAGGGTAAAAAAGAGCGGGCAGTTTTTTTGTGTCAATTAGGGCCATTAACATTGTCATACATAGAAATTAGGTCAGTCCCTTATCGTGACGATGATTCAGACATAAAAGTGCGCGTGAGAGTCAAAGACCACTATGGAACAGCCTGTCGCATTGCCATGAAGGGAGATCAGGTTCTAGCGCGGTTTTTGGCTGGGGGCGTTTGGCGCAGACAGATCGAATCGGCTGCGCAAGAGGTGCGGGATATCAAGGGAAGGCTTAAAAGCTCTGCTCAGCCCAAGCCATAGAAAAACAAACAATAAAAACACGCTTCGCCTTGATTTTTCCGTCTAATCGGCTCATGTTCAGTGCGCGGCGGCTTTCGTTTGCCTGTCCTTCGTTTCGCGTCTGATCATGGGGGTTCCAAATGGCCGAAGGGTATCTCTCCGGTTACTTTCCCATACTGATTTTTTTGGTCGTTGCCTTTGTTGTAGCTGGTGCGGCGGCGGTACTCTCTTTTCTTCTTGCCCGGCACAATCCCTATAAAAGCAAAAATGACCCTTATGAATGCGGGTTCGAGCCTTTTGATGATGCGCGGATGAAGTTCGACGTGCGCTTTTATCTTGTGGCTATCCTCTTCATCATTTTTGATCTGGAAATTGCGTTCCTGTTTCCCTGGGCGCTGGTCTTTAAACAAATCGGCTGGTTGGGTTTTGGCTCGATGATGGCTTTTTTGGCTGTACTCACTGTCGGCTTTATCTATGAATGGAAAAAGGGAGCATTAGAGTGGGATTGATCAAGCCGCCTTCTTTCCAATTGCCTGACGATCCGGCCCTGCGCGCGCGCATGGAGCTTTCGGCGCGTTTGATGGGAGGGGAAGTCCAAAAACAGGGCTTTATGTTGGCCAAGCTTGACGATTTGATGGCATGGGCGCGTACGGGCTCGATGTGGCCGATGACATTTGGTTTGGCGTGCTGCGGGATCGAGATGATCCATGCCTATATGAGCCGTTATGATCTTGACCGTTTTGGTATGATGCCGCGTCCATCGCCTCGCCAATCGGATGTGATGATTGTGGCGGGAACCTTGACCAACAAAATGGCACCAGCGCTGCGTCGCCTTTATGATCAAATGCCCGAGCCTCGGTGGGTGATTTCGATGGGAAGCTGCGCGAACGGCGGCGGTTACTACCACTATTCTTATTCCGTTGTACGCGGGTGCGACAAGATTGTGCCTGTTGATATCTATGTTCCCGGTTGCCCGCCTTCGGCCGAGGCGCTTGTGTATGGACTTTTGCAACTTCACCGCAAAATCCGTCGCGGCAAAAAGCCAACCTTGATCAATATGGGGAGCGAGACATGATCGACCGCGCCCTTCGGCCTTATATCGATAAAATCCGTGCGGCACTCGATCCTTATCAGGTGCAAGTTCATACCGAGCATGGTGAAGTTTTTATCCTTGTGACGGCGCATCGCATCGTTGGTGTTTTGCGCAAGTTAAAAGAGGATCAGAGCACGGCGTTTCATCAATTGATGGATGTGTGCGCGGTGGACTATCCGGCGCGCAAACCCCGCTTTGACGTGGCCTATCAATTGTTGAGCCTTAGCCACAACACGCGCCTCACGGTTGTCTTGAGGATTGAGGAGGGGATGCAGGTTCCGTCTGTGACAGAAGTTTATCCCTCCGCCAATTGGTTTGAGCGCGAGGTCTTTGATCTGTTCGGGATTTATTTCTCCGGCCATCCGGATCTGCGGCGCATCCTGACTGACTACGGGTTTGAGGGGCATCCGCTGCGCAAGGATTTTCCTTTATCCGGTCGTGTGCAGGTCTTTTACGACGATCTGAACCAGCGCGTCTCTTATGAACCTGTTTCGTTGGAGGAGCCTTTCCGTGATTTCAAAACGTCCTCGCGCTGGCAGGGGATGACAGCCGTACAAAAAAGGGGAGATAGTGATGAATAGTTGGAAATCATCATTGGCACTTTTATTGTCTTTAGTTGCGGTTATTGCTGCACTGTATGTGTCAACAACGGCGCATGAGCAGGATGTACAGAAGATAAGCGCCTATGACCGCATCATGAAAACACGCACGGTGCGATGCGCCTATCAAACTTGGCCGCCCTTTATCATAAAAGACCCTAACACAGGAAAAATTTCTGGGGTCGTTGCCGATATATTCGAAACGATGGGCAAAGATCTTGGCCTTAAAATCGACTGGGCGGAAGAAGTTGGTTCGGCCAATATGTTTGAGGGGTTTCCCACGGGCCGATATGATATGTTTTGCTCGCCCCTTACAATGACGCCCCAAAGAGCAATGGTCAGCGATTTTACCCGCCCAATAGGCTTCGTGCCATTTTATTTGTATGTAAAAGAAGGTGACCACAGGTTTGATCACAACTATGGACAGGTCAATGACGAGAAAGTTTCCATAATGTTCATGGATGGTGATTTTACGGGAATTGTGGCGAACGAACTTTTTCCGAAGGCAAGGAAGGTAAGTTTGCCGAACTTTAATAATGGTGGAGACTTGCTGGTAGGCGTTTCCAGCTTAAAGGCAGATGCCACAGTCAACGATCCTTCTATTGCAGATGTCTTTATGAAAAACAATCCCGGTAAAATCCGGCGCGTAGATGGCGCAGCGTTGAAAACGCCCCCTATAAACTTTGCTCTACCTGTAGGTGAAGATAAGCTTCGTCGCTTGGTTGATCATGTTATCACGAATTATCTAGAAGTAGGGATAATTGATAATATTTTGAAGAATTATGGATTGGATGAAGCTAAGATTTTACGTGTGGCACCCCCTTATATCCAAATTCAAGAACCAAAGGGAGTTGATCCTTGACCGAACCCGTTCAAATTGAAATCAAGGACAAAGACGGGCAGCCGCGCGATCCTTTTACCATCAATCTGGGGCCGCAGCATCCGGCGGCGCATGGTGTTTTGCGTCTAATCCTTGAGATGGACGGCGAGGTGGTCGAGCGGGCTGATCCACATATCGGGCTTTTGCATCGCGGGACGGAAAAGCTGATCGAGCACAAAACCTATACGCAAGCCTTGCCCTATTTTGATCGTCTGGATTATGTGTCTCCTATGGCGTCGGAGCAGTGCTTTTCGCTGGCGGTTGAGCGGCTACTTGGCATTGTGCCGCCAGAGCGGGCGCGCGTGATACGCGTGCTGTTTGCCGAAATCACGCGCTTGCTTAATCACATGCTCGCGGTGACGACTTTTGCGCTTGACCTTGGTGCGATCACGCCTGCGCTCTGGGGTTTTGAAGAGCGCGAAAAGATGATGGAGTTTTACGAACGCGTTTCCGGCGCGCGCATGCATGCGAATTATATCCGTCCGGGTGGCGTAGCGCGCGATTTGCCTGACGGGTTGTTAGAAGATATCGAAGCTTTCTGTGATCCTTTTCTCAAGACGGTTGATGATCTCGAAACGCTGCTGACCGAAAACCGGATCTTTAAGCAAAGAACGGTGGATATTGGCATTATTTCCAAAGAAGAAGCGTTAGCGTGGGGTTTATCTGGCCCTATGCTGCGCGCGACGGGAGTAGCTTGGGATTTGCGCAAGGCGCAGCCCTATGACGGGTACGAAGCCTATGACTTTGACGTGCCCGTTGGCCTGACGGGTGATTGCTATGCGCGTTATCTCGTGCGCGTGGAGGAGATGCGGCAATCCGTGCGTCTTATTCGACAATGTATTGCCCGCATGCCGCAGGGGCGTGTGATGGTCGATGATTATAAGGTCGCGATGCCGGATCGCGCTGACATCGAAACCTCGATGGAAGCGTTGATCCATCATTTCAAGCTGGCAACCGAAGGTTATCATGTGCCGGAAGGTGTGACCTATACCGCTATTGAAGCGCCAAAGGGCGAGTTTGGCGTTTTTCTGGTTTCCGATGGTGGTAATAAACCTTATCGTTGCAAGATCCGTGCGCCCAGCTTTGCGCATTTGCAGGTCTTGCCTCTTTTGTCCAAGGATCATTTGCTAGCCGATGTTGTCGCTATTATCGGAAGTCTGGATATTGTGTTTGGGGAGATCGATCGATGAATGATGTTCAACCTAAAACCTTTTTCTTCATTCCCGAATATGAAACGCAGGCCAAGGTGATTGAAGCGAAATATCCCGATGGATGCGAGCAGAGCGCGCTTATTCCGCTTCTCGATTTGGCGCAGCGTCAGCATGGAGGTTGGTTGCCGCGCGCGGCGGTGATTTATGTGGCTGACCGCTTGGGTTTGGAGCCAATCAAGGCTTTTGAGGTCGCAAGCTTCTATACAATGTTCAATCTGGAGCCTGTCGGGACGTTTCTTGTTCAGCTTTGCCGGACGACGCCTTGTTGGTTGAAGGGCGGGGAGGCGATCGCACGCGCTTGCGAGGCGCACCTTGGGATTAAACTCGGGCAAACAACACCGGACGGCAAGTTCACACTCAAAGAAGTCGAATGTCTTGGCGCTTGTGTCAATGCTCCCGTCATGCAGATTAACGACGATTACTATGAGAATTTGACACCAGAAAATGTCGTTCAGATTCTTGATGATCTGGCCAATGGGCGCAAACCGAAAAAGGGTTCGCAAATCCAAAAATGCGGGGCCGCCTGTTCCTGCGGGAAGGACAAGAAAGAGGGTGAGGGATGCTAGAGCCACAGGATCGCATCTTCACTAATCTGGAGGGCCAGCAGCCTTGGACGCTGGAGGGCGCACAAAGGCGTGGTGTATGGGACAAGACCGCAACCTTGATCCAGATGGGCAGTGACAAGATTATTAAGGAAGTCAAAACATCTAATTTACGCGGGCGTGGCGGAGCTGGATTTCCGACGGGGCTTAAATGGTCGTTTATGCCGAAACCGTCGGATCGTCCGCATTATCTTCTGGTCAATGCCGATGAATCCGAGCCCGGTACCTGTAAGGATCGGGATGTTTTGCGCTATGATCCGCACCGCTTATTGGAAGGGGCCTTGTGTGCGGCAGTCGCCGTTCATGCGCATACGGTTTATATTTATATACGCGGCGAGTTTGTGAATGAAGCGCGTCATGTTCAGCATGCGCTGGATGAAGCTTATGCGGCCGGATTGCTGGGCAAGAATGCATGCGGTGCGGGCTTTGATTGCGACATCTATTTGCATCGTGGGGCCGGCGCTTATATTTGCGGTGAAGAAAGCGCCTTGATGGAAAGCCTTGAGGGGAAGAAAGGACTGCCGCGCAATAAACCGCCTTTTCCTGCGAATGTGGGGCTCTATGGATGCCCGACCACGATCAATAATGTCGAAACGATTGCCAGCGTGCCGGAAATCCTGCGCCGTGGCGGTTCATGGTATGCCTCGATCGGGCGGCCGCAAAACGCGGGCACCAAGATTTTCTGCATCTCCGGTCATGTCAACAAGCCCTGTAATATCGAAGAGGCGATGGGCATCCCGTTACAGGAGCTGATTGAAAAACATGCGGGCGGTGTGCGTGGGGGCTGGAATAATCTGCTGGCTGTTATTCCCGGAGGCTCCTCCGTGCCGTTGCTACCGAAAAATTTGTGTGAAAAAGCGCTGATGGATTATGACGGGTTGAAAGAAGTCGGTTCGGCGCTCGGCTCGGCGGGTGTGATTGTGATGGACAAGAGCACCGATATTATCGAAGCAATTGCGCGGCTCAGCCACTTTTATATGCATGAAAGCTGCGGACAGTGTACGCCTTGCCGTGAAGGCACCGGCTGGGTCTATCGCGTGATGCAACGTATGGTGCGTGGCGACGCGACGTTGGACGAGATTGATACACTGTGGGATATGACCAAGGAGATCGAAGGAAACACGATTTGCGCTCTTGGTGATGCTGCGGCGTGGCCTGTGCAAGGACTTATCCGTCATTTTAGGCCCGTGATGGAGGCCCGTATTATGCAAGCGCGCGAACGCGCCAAGGAGGTTGCATGAGCGATGTGCCATCCAAAGCCATGATTAAACTCACCATCAATGATCGGGACGTTGAGGTTGAAGAGGGGATAACCGTTCTTCAAGCTTGTGAAAAGTTGGGAATCGAGATCCCGCGCTTTTGTTATCATGATCGCCTGTCGATTGCAGGAAGCTGCCGCATGTGCCTTGTTCAAGTGGAAAAAATGCCGCGCCTGATGCCAAGCTGCGCTTTGCCTTGTACGGCGGGCATGAATGTGCAGACGGACAACGATGTTGTTAAGAGGGCGCGCCAGTCTGTAATGGAGATGCTGCTGGTCAATCATCCGCTTGATTGTCCTGTGTGCGATCAGGGCGGCGAGTGTGATCTGCAGGATGAAGCTTTTGCGTATGGAGCTGATCGCTGCCGCTCTAAAGAGCCGCGGCGTCAGGTGCGTGACAAGGATTTGGGACCGCTGATCAAAACCGTGATGACGCGTTGTATCCATTGCACGCGTTGTATCCGTTTTATGGATGAAATTGCCGGATCGCCGGAACTTGGCGCTTTTGCATGTGGTGAGAAAACAGAAATCGCGCCGCTGCATGAGGGGCCGCTTCTGAGCGAACTCTCCGGTAATCTCGTGGATGTGTGTCCCGTTGGCGCTCTGACCAGCAAGCCTTATGCGTTTAAGGCGCGGCCATGGGAGTTGGAACACACGGATAGCATCGATGTCATGGATGCCGTCGGTTCGAATATCCGCATCGACTCGCGTGGTGGACAGGTTATGCGGATTGTGCCGCGCGAGAATAAGGCGATCAACGATGTCTGGATTCATGACAAGACGCGTTTTTCCTGTGATGGTCTTGCGCTGCAACGGCTCGACATGCCCTATATCCGGCATGAGGATGGGCGGCTTTATCCTGCGTCGTGGCCGGAAGCTCTAGACTTCGTTGGAAATTATGTCAGCGATATCGCACCAGAGCGCATGGCTGTCCTAGCAGGTGATATGGTGGACTGTGAAAGCCTTTTTGCCATGAAGAGCTTGCTAGACAAGATGGATGTGCCACATCGCGATTGTCGTCAGGATGGCGCGAACTATGATGTGCGTTGCCGTGCGGGTTATGTGATGAACAGCTTGATCGCAGGGATTGATCAGGCTGATGCGATCTTGCTTGTCGGTACGAACCCGCGGCATGAAGCGCCGCTTATCAATGCCCGCATCTATAAAAGGTGGCGGCAAGGGGGCTTGGCTGTCGGGATGATTGGCGCTCCAGCTGATTTGGGGTATCCTTGCACGCAAGTTGGACATTCGCCGGTTGTTTTGCGTGACTTTGTTGAAGGGAAGGTTCCCTTTGCCAAAACGCTCAAGCGGGCCAAGAATCCCATGCTTATTCTGGGAGCGGGGGCGCTTGCGCGGATGGATGGCGCGGCTATTCATGGCATGGCCCGCGAAATTGCTGAAGCCTGTGGCCTGATCCGTGAGGATTGGAACGGCTTTAACGTGCTCCAACTCGCCGCCGCGCGAACAGGCGCTCTGGATGTTGGGTTCTTGCCGCATGGCACGCATAGCATGGCTACGCGCTCGATCTTGGCGGCGGCGATGGGCAATCGCCTTGATCTTCTTTACTTGATGGGAGCGGATGAGATTGATATGAAGCGCCTTGGCAAGACCTTTGTGATCTATCAGGGTCATCATGGTGATCGAGGCGCCGAGCGGGCCGACGTTGTTTTACCGACGCCAGCCTATACAGAGAAAAATGGAACCTATGTTAATACCGAAGGCCGTGTACAGCGCGCCGCCCAAGCCGTGCCTCCTCCTTTCGGGGCACGGGAAGACTGGTCTGTTCTCACTGATGTTGCACAGGCGGCCGGTTATGGCGTGAGTTTCAAGTCGTTTGACGATGTGCGTCGGGCGATGATTGCCGCTGTCCCTCATTTGGGGCAGGTTGGTGAGGCTCCAATGAATGCATGGAAAATGTTTGGCTCCGATGGGACGCTTTCGCTCAATCCTTTCACGCCAGCGGTTCCCAATTATTATATGACGGATCCGATTTCGCGTTGCTCGCCCACGATGGCGGCCTGTGCGCAGGAGATCTGGCCCTTGATCCGACCCGAAGGAGGGGAGGCGTGATGGAAGCTTTTTGGGATAGTGTCATGCCTGTGATCTGGATCCTTCTGGGCATTGTTGGCATCTTGGCCGTTGTGCTCGGCGGGACAGCTTATCTGACCTATGCGGAACGAAAAGTTCTGGGCGCGATCCAGCTTCGCAAGGGGCCGAATGTCGTTGGGCCGTTTGGCTTGCTCCAGCCGATGGCTGATGGCGTGAAGGTGTTGTTCAAGGAGACGATTATCCCGCGCAAGGCTAACATGGTTTTATTTCTTGCCGCACCGATCTTCACCTTTTTCCTCGCCTTGTCCTCATGGGCGGTGATCCCGTTTGATAAGGGGTTGGTGCTGGCCGACATCAATGTCGGGATCTTGTATCTGCTTGCGATTTCATCGCTGGGTGTTTACGCGATTATTATCGCGGGCTGGGCTTCGAACGCCAAATATCCTTTCTTGGGGGGGCTTCGCGCGGCCGCGCAAATGATTTCCTATGAAGTTTCCATCGGCCTTATCCTTGTCACTGTTTTGTTGAAAGCCGGCTCGCTTAACCTCAGCGCGATTGTCGAAGCGCAGCAGGGGGGATGGAATGTCTTTTCTATCCTGCTGCCCATGTTCTTCCTTTTCTTCGCTTGCGCTTTGGCAGAAACGAACCGCAGCCCCTTTGACTTGCCGGAAGGGGAGTCGGAGCTGGTCGGCGGCTTTAATACCGAATATTCGGCCATGATCTTCGCGATGTTTTTCTTGGGCGAATATGCCAACATGATTTTGATGAGCGCGATGACTTCCATTCTCTTTCTGGGTGGATGGCTCCCGCCGCTGGCCGCTCTTTCTTTCATCCCCGGCTTTATATGGTTCGCGTTTAAAATTGCGGCATGCCTCTTTGTCTTTTTGTGGGTGCGCGGAACCTTGCCGCGCTATCGGTATGATCAATTGATGCGCGTGGGTTGGAAGTTTTTCTTGCCCATAGCTCTTGTCTGGGTTGTCGTTGTGGCGACGGTCGATATGTTAGGAGGTGCCGCATGATGACGCCGCGCCTGAAACAACGGTTGCGTTATTGGCTGGGCCTCGATCTCATAAGCGGGCTGGCCTTGACTTTTCGTTATATGTTTAAGCCCAAAGTCACGATCAACTACCCTTATGAAAAAGGGCCGCTCAGCCCGCGCTTTCGTGGTGAGCATGCCTTGCGGCGCTATGCAGACGGGAGTGAGCGCTGCATTGCCTGTAAATTGTGCGAAGCGGTTTGCCCGGCCTTGGCGATTACGATCGAAGCCGAGCCCGCGGCTGATGGTTCGCGACGAACAACGCGTTATGATATCGATATGACCAAATGCATCAATTGCGGTCTGTGTCAGGAAGTTTGTCCGGTTGAGGCGATTGTTGAGGGACCGAACTTTGAATATGCCACGCAAACGCATGAAGAGCTGATTTATGATAAGGCGCGGCTGCTTGCCAATGGGGATCGGTGGGAAAGCCTTATTGCTGCCAACCTTGCCGCTGATCGGCTCAAGAAAAAGGAAGGGGGCGCGTCATGATTGCAGGCCTTCTCTTCTATATGTTTGCGCTCGTGCTTCTTGCTTCGGCCGTGGGCGTTGTCACGATACGCCGCCCCGTTCCGGCGGTCCTTCTTTTGATTTTGTGCTTTTTCAATGCGGCAGGTTTGTTCCTGCTCTTGGGGGCTGAGTTTTTGGCCTTTATCCTGCTTATTGTTTATGTCGGCGCCGTGGCAGTTTTGTTCCTCTTTGTTGTTATGATGCTCGATGTGCGCGGACAGGACGATTTGCGCGAAAGAAGCCGCCGTTATCTCCCTGTTGGACTAGGGATGGGCGGTGTCTTGCTTGTTCAAATGTTGATTGTCGCGCTTCTTTGGCAAGAGCCTTCTTCTCCCGTTGCGCAAGCTGCGCCGGAACAGGTTTCCAATACGGTGGCTTTGGGGCGGGTGCTTTATACGGACTTTATCTATCCGTTCCAGCTTGCGGGCGTGATCTTGCTGGTTGCGATGGTGGGGGCGATAAGTCTTACGCTTCGCAAGCCACGAAAAATAAAGAAGCAAAAGGCGACAGAACAGATCCTGCGCCGTCGTGAGGATGTGATTGAAATCCGCAAGATCAAAACGGGGGAAGGTGCCCTATGATCCAGACTGTATTGACCATAGGCCTTGGCCATTATCTTGCGTTGTCTGGTCTGCTGTTTGTGATCGGCGCTTTGGGCGTTGTGTTGAACAGGCGTAATGTCATCATTCTTTTGATGGCGATTGAGTTGATGCTTTTGTCCGTAAATATTAATCTTGTTGCCTTTTCCCATTTTCTTGGTGATTTGTCGGGACAGGTTTTTGCCATGCTTGTTTTGACCGTTGCGGCGGCGGAATCGGCCATTGGGTTGGCGATCATGGTCGTGGCCTTCCGTAAGAGAGGCTCTCTTGCGCTTGATGATTTTGCGCAGATGAAGGGATAGGGGGCGCGTATGGATGTATCTTTGATCGACAAAGCCATCGTCTTCTTGCCCCTTGTCGGATTTCTGATTGCGGGGTTGGGGGGGCATCGTTTGGGTGATCACCTGTCCCAACTGATCACAAGCGCGCTCGTGACGGTTTCGGCGTTGATGTCGATTTATGTCTTTCATGATGTGGCGTTTGTCTCTGGTGCACGAGAGCATGTGTTGGCGCCGTGGCTATCCGTTGGCGGGACGATGCTCAACTGGGCGGTCAAGGTCGATACGTTGACGGCGGTGATGATGCTTGTCGTTACGAGCGTTTCGGCGCTGGTTCATATCTATTCGATTGGATATATGCATCATGACCGTGGCGTGCCGCGCTTTATGGCGTACCTGTCGCTTTTCACTTTCTTTATGTTGATGCTGGTTTCTGCCGACAATCTGGTACAAATGTTCTTTGGATGGGAAGGAGTCGGCCTCTCTTCCTACCTGCTGATCGGGTTTTGGTATGACAAGCCCAGTGCGCGCAAAGCGGCCATGAAGGCTTTTTGGGTGAACCGTGTGGGGGACTTTGGCTTCTTGCTAGGCATTTTTGCTTGCTACCAAATGGCTGGGGCGCTTGATTTTGTAAACTTGTTCAAAAATGCACCGCAACTTGTTGATTATTCGGTTCAATTTGGCCAAAGCTCATGTAATGCTTTAACGCTTATTTGCCTCCTTTTCTTTATGGGGGCGATGGGCAAGTCGGCCCAGCTGGGCCTTCATACTTGGCTGCCGGATGCGATGGAGGGGCCCACGCCTGTGTCGGCCCTTATCCATGCGGCCACTATGGTCACGGCGGGGGTTTTCATGGTGGCGCGTCTTTCTCCCTTGTTCGAGCTTGCCCCAACGGCGCTCGCCGTTGTCGCGTGTGTCGGGGCGGCCACGGCCTTTATCGCCGCGACCATCGGTATGACCCAGTATGACATCAAACGTGTCATTGCCTATTCGACGATGAGCCAGTTGGGCTATATGTTTTTTGCGGCAGGGGTTTCGGCTTATGGCGCTTCGATCTTTCATCTGGCGACCCATGCCTTTTTCAAGGCGCTGTTGTTCCTTGCGGCGGGTAGCGTGATTCATGCCATGAGCGGCGAGCAGGATATGCGCAAGATGGGTGGCCTGTGGCGCAAGATTCCCTACACCTATGCCTTGATGTGGATTGGCTCGCTTTCTCTTGCGGGCATTGGGATCGAAGGGTTGTTTGGTTTTGCAGGGGCGTATTCCAAAGATATGATCCTTGAAGCCGCCTATGCCCATGGCACATGGTATGGCATCCTTGCCTTTGCATTGGGGATCATGGCTGCGTTTATGACGGCCTTTTACTCGTGGCGTTTGATTGTCCTGACGTTTCATGGCCAAGCCCGTGGCGAGGCGCAGGTCAAGGCACATGAGTCTCCGACGATCATGTTGGCGCCGCTTGTTCCCTTGGCGTTGGGCGCGATCTTTGCGGGCTTCGTTGGGCATGAATGGTTTGCCAGCGCGGCAAATGGCGCGTTTTGGCAGAACGCAATTTTTGTTAAAGAACAGGCTGCGGAAACAGGCCATCACGTGCCTTGGCTTATCAAGCTCTTGCCGTTGTTGATGGCGCTTGCGGGCATAGGCCTTGCGATTAAACTTTATGTTCAACGCCCCTACATCATCTTGTCGATCGTGCAGCGTTTGGGCCTTTTGTATAAACTGGTTGCCAACAAATATTATATTGATGAGATTTATGACCGGTTGTTTGTCAGGACGCTTCCCCGTCTTGGTGGCGTCTTGTGGCATAAGGTGGACGAGGGCGTAATCGACGGTTTTGGCCCTGATGGCGTGGCAGTGGTCGTTCAAAAATCCGGCGAGCGGTTGCGCCGGATACAAACGGGTTATCTCTATCATTATGCTTTTGGGATGTTGGCGGGTGTTACGCTTTTGGTGTTGTGGCCCTTTATCGTGAGGCTCTATGTGTTCTTTTGGGGAGGATTAACGTGAGTATGGCCTTTCCGCTCCTCAGTTTTGTAACCTTTCTGCCGCTCTTTGGCGTGGCGGTGATTGCTCTTTTGCCGATCCTGTTTCCTTCGGGTCACGAAGAGAAGCGCACACAGGCTTCCCGTTGGATTGCGCTGGGGGTCTCTATCCTGACCTTTATCTCGTCGCTTGCAATCTATGCGGGGTACGACGCGATGGCAGGCGGCTACCAGCTGATTGAAAAGAAAGACTGGATCCCCGCCTTTGGTATTGCTTATCATAAAGGGATTGATGGTATCTCTCTTTGGTTTGTTTTGCTTTCCGCCTTGCTGTCGCCTATCGCGATCTTATCGGGTTTTGCGGTGAAAGAGCGTGTACCGTCTTTTATGGCGGCTTTGCTGCTTCTTGAGACAATGATGATCGGCGTCTTTACGACGCTCGATTTTGTCCTTTTCTATGTTTTCTTTGAAGGTGTCCTCATCCCCATGTTCCTCATCATTGGCGTGTGGGGCGGCGAGAAGCGCCTTTATGCGGCAATGAAGTTTTTCCTTTATACGTTTCTGGGCTCCGTTCTAATGCTGATCGCTATCTTTGCGATGGTTTTGAAAACAGAAAGTGCGGATATGACACAGATGGCGCATGCGACATTGCCGCGGGATGTGGCGTTGTGGCTGTGGTTGGCCTTTTTTGCTTCCTTTGCAATCAAGACGCCGATGTGGCCTTTTCATACATGGCTTCCCTTGGCTCATGTCGAAGCGCCGACAGCGGGCAGTGTGATCCTTGCGGGTGTGCTGCTCAAGATGGGGGGCTATGGTTTTATCCGCATCTCGCTCCAGATGTTGCCAGAGGCCAGTACCCATTTCGCGCCGTGGGTGATGGGGCTTAGTCTGTTTGCCATCGTATATACCTCCCTTGTGGCGTTGGCGCAGACGGATATAAAAAAGCTGATTGCCTATTCGTCCGTGGCGCATATGGGGTTTGTGACGTTGGGGCTGTTTTCGGGAACGGTGCCGGGTGTTGAAGGGGCGTTGTTCGTGATGCTGTCCCATGGCCTTGTGTCGGCCGGGTTGTTCCTTGTCGTTGGTGTTGTTTATGAGAGGCTTCATACGCGCGAGATTGCGCGTTTTGGCGGCGTGGCGACGATCATGCCGTGCTATGCGACTCTGGCGATGCTTTTGTCGCTGGCTGCCGTTGGGTTGCCGGGCACATCGGGTTTTGTAGGCGAGTTTCTTGCGATGCAGGGGGCATGGCTCTACCGGCCTGCCGTGGCGGCAGTTGCTGCACTGGGCGTTATCCTCGGCGCTGTTTACATGCTCTGGCTTTATGGCCGCGTCTTTTTTGGCCCCTGTGACAAGGAAGACGTCAAATCGCTTACCGATTTGACTTTGCGAGAGAAGGCGATGTTCGCACCGCTTATTTTGTTTATTTTGTGGATGGGGCTTTACCCCGAAACGTTCCGGCATGTTTTTGCGACTGATGTCGTGCATCTTGTCGGCGGAAAGGGGGCTGTATGAACATGCTTGTCGTCTTCCCTGAAATTGTGATGGCGTTGGGAAGCTTGGGTTTGTTGCTCTATAGTGCGTGGCGCGGTGCCAAAGGAACGCGTTTGGTCGGTTGGATGGCCATGGGCTTGATGGCTTTTGTGGCGTCGCTGGTGTGCCAAAGCGCAGGGCAAGGCGTCGGGCTGAACGGCATGGCCGTTTCTGATGGTCTTCGTTGCTTCGTTAAAGTGCTTTTGTTGGGTGCCTCTGCCATTGTCTTCATGGCAACCTTCCAAAGGGATCCTGAAACGACACCCGACCATTCCATTATGCTGCTCTTTGCGATCTTGGGGATGATGGTGATGATCTCCGCGCATAATCTGATCACGCTCTATATGGGGTTGGAGCTTCAGAACCTTGCCTTGTATGTTCTCGTTGCCTCAAGGCGTGAGGACATTAAATCCAGTGAGGCTGGCGTGAAGTATTTTGCGCTCAGCGCTTTGTCTTCGGGTATCCTGCTTTTTGGCCTTTCGCTTCTTTACGGTTTTGCCGGAACGATGGATTTTGGGGCTCTTGCCAAAGCCTTTGGCGGCGCGACAGATGAACATGCCCTTGGGCTGACTGTCGGCACCATGTTTGTTTTGGCGGGCTTTGCCTTTAAGGTTTCCGTTTTTCCTTTCCAGATGTGGACGCCTGACGTTTATGAGGGGGCACCGACACCCGTGACGGCCTTTATGGCCACGGCACCCAAACTTGCGGCTTTTTCCGTTCTAACTCTTCTCTGTCTGCAACCTTTGTCTCAAATAGGGCAAGCGATCGGATTCGTTTTTGCGGTGATGTCTGTTGCCTCCATGGCTGTGGGGGCCTTTGGCGGGTTGCGGCAAACCTCATTCAAACGCCTTATGGGCTATAGCGCGATTGTGAATATGGGAACACTGATGGTTGCGTTGGCTGTGCTCGGTACACCTGCGATAGATGTTGTGGCGCGGATCGAGGCGACACAAAGTATTTTGCTTTATATGACGCTTTATATTCTGGGGACACTCGGCATCTTTTCTATTCTTTTTATCCTTGAACAGGGTCCCAATCGGTTTACAGACATTCCCGATATGGCGGGGTTATCACAAACAAATCCTTATTTGGCGGCTGCCATGGCAGTGTGTTTGTTTTCTTTGTCCGGCGTGCCCCCATTGGCAGGGTTTTTCGGCAAATATTTTGTTTTTTTGGGCGCGGTACGCGCAGGCTGGATAGCTTTGGCGGTTCTTGGCGTTTTTTGTAGCGTCGTTGCTGCGGCTTACTATTTACGTGTCATTAAAATCATGTATTTTGAGCTAGCACCTGATTCACGACGATCGCATGAAGTTGCATGGCCTCAAGCCTTACTGATCGCAGGAATATGTGGAGCGCTGGTTCTTTTTATTTTCCTTCCTTCTCCCTTTCTGGAAGAAGCGCGACAAGCAGTTGAAAGTTTGGTTGGCCCATGATCCCCCAAATGTTCCGCCTTCAGACAAAGTCTGTGACGAACAGTACGAATGATGATGTCAAACTCGCTGCGCTGGCTGGCGAGGCTGAAGGTTATGTTGTGCAGGCTTTCGAGCAAAAAGCCGGTCGGGGACGGCATGGGCGCGTGTGGGAATCGCCCAGAGGCAATTTATACGTTAGTGTCTTGTTGCGCCCGCGTTGTACGCCCACGCAGGCCGGGTATTACAGTTTTGCAACCGCAATGGCAGTTTATGATGCCGTTCTTGACGCTCACCCCCGTGCGAATATCCAGCTTAAATGGCCCAATGATGTCTTGATTAGAGGTAAGAAAATCAGCGGTATTTTGATTGAGGCGGCGCCATGCGAAAACGGCATCGTCGATTGGATTGTGATCGGCGTTGGTATCAATGTCGCCAACCATCCGGACAATATGCCATATCCCGCGACAAGCTTGATGGCCGAAGGCGTTGTTGTTCCGGTTCATCAGGTTTTAGAGTCCTTTTTGCGAAGCCTTGATCATTGGCATATGACGCTGCGTTATGATGGCTTTAGGCCCGTGCGCCGTGCATGGCTTGCGGATGCCAAGCTGGGAGCCATCGTTGTCCGCGTCGGTACGGAAGAAATTACCGGAAATTTTGGCGGATTGGACGAACGTGGCGGCCTGATTTTGTGCTTGCTCAATGGCGGAGAAAGGGTTATCGACGCGGGCGATGTATTTTATATCGGAGAAGGAACAAACTAATGCTACTCGCCATTGATGCGGGGAATACGAACACGGTTTTCGCGCTTTTTGATCAGGATAAACAAGTCGGGCTCTGGCGAACGGCAACGAATGTCCAACGCACTTCCGATGAATATGCGGTTTTCCTGACAAGTCTTATGACACAGGCTGGGTTAAACCCCGCGTTAGTTGATGGTGCGATTATCGGCAGCGTGGTGCCGGATATGAACTTTAACCTCACCAAGCTGTGCCGTGATCATTTTCATCGTGAGCCTATCCTTGTCGGCGCCAAGAATGTTGAGACAGGGGTTGAGATTGCGATTGATAGGCCGGAAGAATTAGGTGCTGACCGTTTGATCAATGCCGTTGCAGGCGTCGCTCTCTATGAGGGGCCTTTGTTGATTATTGATTTCGGAACAGCTACAACGATTGATGTGATAGATGGCAGCGGTGTTTATCGCGGTGGTGCCATTGCACCGGGAGTCAATTTGTCAATCCGCGCCTTACATATGGCGGCCGCCAAGCTGCCCAGCGTAGCTGTGGCGCGTCCGCCTAAGGTCATTGCAACCAATACTGTGACGGCTATCCAGTCTGGCGTGTTCTGGGGCTATGTCGGGATGATCGAAGGGTTGATTGCACGCACAAAGGAAGAGTTTGGCTTTCCGATGAAGGTTGTAGCAACGGGCGGCTTGTCGAAATTGTTTATAGAGGCTTTGCCCTGCATTGATGAAATCAATATGGATTTGACCCTGCGCGGTTTGTTCCTTATTTACGAGAAAAACAAAAGAAAGTCGTAGAATCTCATGAATTTGAAAAAGAAGAAAGATCCGTATCTTCCTCCCGATGATGCGCTGTGGTTCCTGCCGCTTGGCGGTTCGGGTGAGATCGGGATGAATCTGAATCTCTATGGTACGGCTGGCAAGTGGCTGATGGTAGATTGCGGGATTATGTTTGGTGACGAAACCACACCGGGCATCGATATCATAACGCCGGATATTTCGTTTATTGCCGAGCGTAGCGCTGATTTGCTCGGCATCGTTATTACGCACGCGCATGAAGATCACTTGGGCGCGATCGAGCATTTATGGCCACAGCTTCGGTGTCCTATTTATGCGGCACCATTTGCTGCCGCTATGATTCGGGCCAAGCTGGCGCAGGCTGGCCTGCAAAATCAGGTGTGCGTGAATGAAATCCCGAATGGGGGTTCTTGTGAACTTGGCCCGTTTGCGGTGGAGTTTGTGCGCGTGACGCATTCCGTACCCGATAGCCACATGCTAGCCATAAATACAGTCCATGGCCGCGTGATTCATACTGGCGATTGGAAGCTGGATGATGAACCTGTTGTCGGCTATTTGACGGATGAACAGCGTTTTCGCGAACTGGGTCATGATGGCGTGATGGCCGTGGTCGGCGATTCGACCGGAGCCTTGGTCACAACGCCCGTTCCTTCAGAAATTGACGCGCAAAGGGGCCTGAAAAAGCTTTTTAACGGGCGCAAGGGCCGCATAGCGGTGACATGTTTTGCCAGCAATATCGCAAGACTGCGTTCCATTGCGGCGGCAGCACGGGAAAACGGACGGTATGTTTCGCTTGTGGGGCGCTCGCTTTGGCGCAATGCCGAGATGGCCGCTGAACTTGGATACTTTCCCGAGTTTAACGGGTTCTTGAGCGAGCATGAAGCGATGCAGTCTCCACGCGACAAGATCGTGATGGTTTGCACGGGATGCCAAGGTGAAAAGCGGGCTGCGTTGTCACGCATTGCAGCGTTTGATCATCCGGTCGCCGAACTGGAGCGAGGCGATGTCGTGTTCTTTTCATCACGCGATATCCCCGGCAATGAAAAGGCAATTGCGCGCGTGCAGAACCTTTTAATATCGCAAGGGATTGATGTTGTGACGGCGGATCATGTGCCACAAGGGACCTTGCTTCATGCCTCGGGACATGCAGGGCAGCCGGAAATGAAAATCTTTTATGAGTGGGTCAAGCCGCGCTTGATTGTGCCTGTCCATGGAGAAGTGCGCCATCAGGTCGAACATGAACGTCTCGCGCATAATCTTGGGTTTACACGTACGATGATCTCCAAAAACGGCAAGCTCATGCGGCTGGGGCCGGGCGTTTATGAAGAGATTGCCGAAGTGCCTGTCGGACGATGGGGGCTTGACGGGATTAATCTGCGTCCCTTGGATGAAACCGTTGCAAAAGATCGCCGTAAGATGAACTTTAACGGTGCGGCCGTGGTTACGCTTGTTCTGGATCGTCGCGGGATCGCTGTTTGCGATCCGCAGGTCACGTTGCTTGGTGTGGATGATGAGCATACAATCGCGTCATTGCGAGAAGAGTTGTCCAACCACATTCTTGATGAACTTGAACGGATGCCGCGTTCTATCCTTTTATCTGACAAGGGGCTTAAGGAGGCGGTGTTTAAGGTTATTCGCCGCCGCCTGCGCGAAACACAGGGCAAAAAGCCGGTTGTCGAGGTCCATCTCATCAGGGTGTGAGAAGGGGGAAGGAATATGCCCCATTACTGTGACATTGCACCGGGTCATCCGATCCATGGCCCCTATCACGACAAGGAATATGGCTTTCCATCCAAGAATGAATCGGTAATTTTCGAGCGCATGGCGCTTGAGATTATGCAGGCCGGCCTTTCGTGGGAAATTGTGCTCAAGAAACGCGCAGCGATGCAAAAGGCTTTTGACGGATTTGAGGCCGACAAGGTTGCGGTCTATACGGCTAAGGATGTTGAGCGTCTGTTGGGCGAAGAGGTGATCATCCGCAATCGCAAGAAGATCGAGGCGATCATTGCCAATGCGGCTGTGATCCAGACGATTCGTGGCTCGCACGGGTCATTGGCTAAATGGCTTGATTCTCATGCTGGGCAGGGGAAGGAGGCTTGGGTTAAGGTGATGCGCAAGACCTTTCGCTTTATGGGGCCTGAAATCGTGGGTGAGTTTCTTATGAGTCTCGGTTATTTAGAAGGGGCCCATCGTGAATCTTGTCCGGTTTATGCCAAGATTCGAGGGCGCTGACGGGGGGTAAAGTAACATATTGATATCAAATAGGTATTGAATGCATCCATGAATATGCCCCTTGGGGAACGAGAAAGGTTGCACGATGGCTGATCCTCTGCTATTTCCCTGTCGAGTTTTCATCGACTATTCGCCCGCAACGCTGGAGTCTAGAAGTGTCCAAAGTCCACAAACCGAAAATTATTGCTGGTAACGAAGCCTTGTTGGCGCGTCGCTATGCAACGGCCCTGATGGAAATGGCCGAAGAGAAAAAAGTGCTGAACGAAGTGGCGAAGGATGTCAAAGTCCTTCAAGAAGTCATCGATTCCGACAAGATTTTTTCTATTCTGGCAAATCATCCCCGTCTGCCTGTCAGCGCGATGGAAAAGCTGATGAAAGAGATTGTCGCTCGGGCCAAGTTGCATGAGTTGACAGGGTCTTTTTTGACTTTGCTCGCCAAGGGCCGCCGGATGGGAATCTTGGGCTTGATTATCGATGTTTTTCAGGCTGAGTTGGCGATTCGTCACAATGAGCATACGGCCTATGTTACCATGGCGGATCATTTGTCCGACGAGCAGAAAGAGAATCTGTCCAAACAGCTGGCTCTTCTAACTGGCGGGACGGTTAAGATCGTCACAGAAAAAGACGAAAGTCTGATGGGCGGTCTTGTTATCAAAATTGGATCGCGTCTTTTGGACGCATCCCTCAAAGGAAAGTTGGCGCTTTTAGCGCGTCACCTTAAATCGCAACAGGAGGCAGCGTAAATGGATATTCGCGCATCGGAGATTTCGTCCGTTCTTAAGCAGCAAATCGTCAATCTTGGCGTTTCGGCGGAGATGGCGGAAATAGGAGAGGTATTGAGAGTCGGCGACGGCGTTGCACTTGTCCACGGTTTGGACGATGTGCGCGCTGGCGAAATGGTCGAATTTCAAAATGGCGTCAAAGGCATGGCCCTCAATCTTGAGGCGGATTGTGTTGGTGTTGTTATCTTTGGTGATGATCGTTCGATCCGTGAGGGTGATACCGTTAAGCGCACAGACGCAATTGTGGAAGTTCCTGTTGGTGAGGGGCTTTTGGGACGCGTGGTCGATGCTTTGGGCAACCCGATCGATGGCAAGGGGCCGTTGAAGAATGTCGAAATGCGTCGCGTTGAAGTCAAGGCACCGGGTATTATTCCCCGTCAATCGGTTAACGAGCCGATGCAAACAGGGTTGAAGGCGATTGACTCCCTTGTTCCGATTGGCCGCGGCCAGCGCGAATTGATCATCGGGGACCGCCAGACGGGTAAAACTGCGGTTGCAATTGACGCTTTCATCAACCAGAAAACGATCAACGAAGCTGATCCTTCGAAGAAGCTCCATTGTATCTATGTGGCTGTCGGCCAGAAGCGTTCGACGGTTGCTCAGATTGTCAAGACGCTGGAAGATGCCGGTGCCCTCGAATATTCGATCATTGTTGCGGCGACCGCTTCCGAACCAGCTCCGTTGCAGTTTATCGCTCCTTACACAGGTTGCGCGATGGGCGAGTTTTTCCGTGATCACTCTAAGCATGCCCTGATCGTTTATGACGATTTGTCAAAGCAGGCTGTGGCCTATCGCCAGATGTCGTTGTTGCTGCGTCGTCCTCCAGGCCGTGAAGCCTATCCAGGTGACGTTTTCTATTTGCATTCACGCCTTTTGGAGCGTGCGGCAAAGATGAATGACAAACTTGGCGGTGGTTCTTTGACGGCGTTGCCGGTCATCGAGACGCAAGCGGGTGACGTGTCGGCCTATATTCCGACAAACGTGATTTCGATCACGGATGGTCAGATCTTCCTTGAAACAGCTTTGTTCTATAAAGGTGTTCGTCCGGCCATTAACGTTGGTTTGTCGGTCAGCCGTGTCGGTTCAGCGGCACAAATCAAGGCGATGAAGCAGGTTGCCGGTTCGATCAAACTTGATCTGGCCCAGTTCCGTGAAATGGAAGCTTTTTCGCAGTTCGCTTCAGATCTTGATGTTACAACCAAGAAGCTGCTTAGCCGTGGTCAGCGCTTGACCGAGTTGCTCAAGCAACCGCAATATGCACCGCTTCCTGTCGAAGAGCAGGTCTGCGTGATCTTTGCCGGTGTACGTGGCCATCTGGATGATGTGAAGGTTGATGACATACCTCGCTTTGAAAAGGGGTTCTTGATTGCGCTCAAGAATCATGGTGCGGATATTCTGGCAGCCATTCGCAAGGAAAAGCAAATCAAGCCGGAAGTTGAAGAGAAGCTCAAGGGTTTCCTTGAATCTTATGTGAAAGAGTTTGTCTAAGTTCTAGGCATAAAGATGATTTATAAAAAAAGCGCCTGAGTTTTCTCAGGCGCTTTTTTGTATCGTCAAGGTGTCCATCGGCAAAATAGAGGCGACGTTCTTGTTTCTCAAAGAAACGAAGGTCTTGACCGTTTCGTGATGGAGTGCGTCCAGAAGGGCGTAACGACTGATCGCGGGGTTGCGCTTTTTGGAAGGGATGTCTTCTGGTTTGCGTCGCTCAATTTTCGATGGAAACAGGTAATCCCCGTTGGCAAGGGGAGTGACCTCAAACTCTTCCCAATAACTATCATAATCCGTGCGGTTGCGACGTTGCCATTTTGCCTTGCTCTGGGATACGTGGTTTTTTTGCCTATGGCTACAATGCTGTGGGCCCCAATCGCTTCGGCAAAGGCTGTTGCCACCTCAACAACGGCACGTTTGGGGCGGAGACCATCCAGATTCCGTGTGACTTCGACAATCCGTTTCTTATATTCGGGACCGGGGCCTTGCATGCCATTAAAGACAAGCTGGATGGTGCCATCGGCGTTACGGCAGAGATTGACTACAAGACGTGCAAGAGGCACTTCAGATTGGACATCAAGCATCAAGAAGGTCAGCTCACCTTGATGTTGCGAGAGCATCTCGCGGCTTAGGGTAATCGTATAGGTTTCATCGCTGTGTTGTCCGGCAAGCGTTGCGATGTGAACCCTTCGTCCTTCAACAATTCTTTCAAGGAGGGGCTGAGGGAAAAGGTCGGCAAGAATATCGTAGTGCGTGATCAGCGCATTAACCCGTTGCGTTGTCGTCAGGTGACAGCGTGCGAAAGGCCGATGTATTTTGTCGGCCAAGACGCGGCGTATGTTTTCGGGGGCTTGGGCAAGGAAAGGTGTGCTTTCGATATAGCGAAGCCATGTTAAAGAGGGATGGAACTTCCAAGCGCTGCGCAGGCAGAAGCGAGCCCAGCGCATAGGATCTTGCGTATGAAGATAAATTAACCGCCCATAGCGGCATACTAGACCTAGCGTCTCAAACATTTTTTATAAAGTTGGCAAGGCAGATGAGTTATGGACATAAATCGCCATAACTGTAAAGACAAGTGAAATGGTTCCCAAGGCAATCATTCCCCGTTTTCCGGGGTTTGGTGACACTTTGACTTTCAAGTTTGGGAATTGTTTTCTAAGGCGATTTTGGGCGAAATATAGTAAGGCGAGCCAAGTAACCACCAACATGCCCATAAGCATGAAGAACTCGATAGCAAATAAAACGCTTGGTTCCAGATATGAAGCCGCCCATGAGAGAAGGGGCGAGAAAAAGTAACCCGCCGACAGGGCGCAGAAAATTCCTGTACATATTGCTGCGACAAAGGACCTCGTGCGCATGGTTTCGCGTTTGAGGGAGAGCGACATGTGTCGCATGATTTCTTGGGCAACCTTTTCGCTTAATCCAACGGGATAAAGGCGGCGAAGGTGGTTGGGGTGCTTCTTTCCAGTTAATTGGAGCTTGAGCGCATCTTGCATCAGGCGTGGGCCAAGCGCTTCGCTCACCGGAAAGTCGCTTTTGGCGGCCTTCACGAGATAGCTGCGCGCTGTCGACAGGGCTGTATCAAGAAAGGGAGGGACATTCGAAAGCTTTGAGCTTTTGCCGAAACAAGAGATCATGGCGACCTTTGATCCAAAACGGACCTTGATGTCGGCATAAGGAATTTTGGCTTCAAGTGTTAGACGGCACTTTTGTTCTTTTGTTGCCTCGGGATCGTTGGGAAGCAGGGTGATGTCGGCATGTCCTTTGTAGAGGTTGGCCTCGCCGATGCGAGAAAGACTGCGTAAAAGGCCGCTAGGCAAAGAGGACGTTGGGCCAAGAGAGAAGGTTAGGTTGGCCCCGCTTTCAACAATGACTTCACGGCTGAAAAATCCGGTTCCGCGGCAATTTTTACACGGAACATGCCCTTTGCCATGACAGTTGGGGCAGGGCATCTGTCGTGTTCCATTGCAATGACGGCAAAGAAGAGAACCCATACCGTTACAATAGGAGCATTTAAGATTGGGGTCGTTGGGGTCATGGCCGCGCCCGCCGCAGTGTTGGCAAATTTCTTGTCCCCGTGATTGACAAAAGTCACATAAGCTTGTCCCAAGGCCATGACAATGGGGACAAGGATGCGTGGCCACACCATTACAGGAAGGACACGGTTCTGTAGCGGTCAATACTGTTTTCTTGTCGTTCCAAGCTAGATGGGCATCGTCATGCCCCCAACCGTGTCCCGGTGTCTTTTCAAGCTCTTTTATTGCGCTGTCAAGCCAGCTAGATCCCTCTTCCATTTCTTTTTTAAGGGTTTCGACTTCCTGCGCGAGTTCCGAGAAGGAGCCAAGCAGTTTTGGTCCTTTGGCTTTAATTCGTCCGGCGACATCACGGGACTTAAGTGTCAGGGCAGGTTTGAGAGAGATGAAGCCTTGGATTGTGTAGGTGGACTCTTGGGTCTCGATCAGTGTGATGAAATCGGGGGGCACTTCGTTCCCTTCGGCGAGTGAACGTAAGCGCAGAAGGGCTTTTTGTGTAAGGGGGTCGGCAACTGGCACGGCGGTTTCTTTCAAAACACTGGATCTATCGTGTGAATTTACGGGGAGTAGCTAAGGGAATGCAAGAAAAACCGCGTTAGAAAAATAAGAGGAATCCTTACAAGGATCAGAAAGTGGGCGAATGTGGGCTCTTCCGTCAGTTTGCTGCAGGGTTTCTCTTTATTTCCAAGATGGTAGAGGGAGGAGAGGATGTTTTGCGAAACCCTGCGTTTAACCCCGCTCTTGGGATAGGCGGGTACGAACGTAAACCGTGTCTGCAAAAGTAAACTTTAAAGGCGGCATAAGTTGACAGCCTAGATTAACCTTCCGTATGCGCAATGTTATATATTTTTCCCTGTGATTTGAGGGCGTTAAGGTGGAGGCGTTGTGCAACTAATAGGTGGGGGCTATGGTGTGCACGTTACAAGGGATTTTGGTTAATAAGAAAGTTGGTTATATGAAAAAGAGGCAGCAATGTGGTTCTGTCTCCGGCACGGATGAAGTGGTGGCGACAAAAGAATTAATTAGAACGGTTTTCCCGCATCCTTATCGGACAAAACGGGGGAAGCAAGTCCGGTTTGCTTTTGTTGATTTTGGTAATGGGCGCGCTTTGCGTATTTATACCCGCGCCTTCAGGTCTTTTGGTGCAAGGGACGTGGGGCAAAAATCTCTTCAAAACATAACTTTTCTGGTTGAGTATTACGCCACATGTCGTATTCGGTCAGATGCCTATGGGGAAAGAGATATTGCCCCTTGCCGCCAATGGGAGGTAATCGCGGCGCCTGATTTGCCAGAAATTTTTGGTCTTGCGCCTTTGCCGAGGTCCAGACAGTTGCATCGAATGACATTCGCGACGCTTGTTCAGGAAATGAAGCGTATATCAAGACTGCGCCAGATTGGTGGTGCACCCGCCGCGCCGGGTAAGCCTTATGTACAAACAATCTTTGCCCGATTTGGGGGATTAGCCGATACGGGATGCACCCGCCGACGTAACGGGCCAGCGTCGCCGGAACGAACCGATACCTATCTTGCGGGTTGGCATAACAGAAACATTCCCAAGCCCCAAAGGGGGTGAGAGCCTGTGCGTTTGTTCAGTAATTATCCGATGATCGCGTGGGAGAGGGATCATTCAGTGGACAGCATGACAATTGTAGTCTAGCTTGAAAATAATACTAGGTCAAAATTTTTTCCTGAAAGTATTGTGTAAGTAATGTAAGCGTTATATCCAATAATTCCATCGAAACACATTTGAACTTTGGGAGAGGGAAAAATGGTTATCAAGATGGAGGCAGTAAGAGGAAAATATGATACGCCATTAGCTTCAGCTGTCGATGGGAAATACACACAGTTTCCTCGTAATGCGGTGAGAAGATCTGAATCAACAGTAGATGAATATGGCCGGACTTTTATCGAAGGGCAGGGCTGGATTTTCGTTGGGGCACCCCATCGACCTGGCGAAGTCGATGTCGCCGCGATTCGTCCCCCCAAGTGTATCCGGTAGGAATAGATATTATTGAGTTACTACGGCCCCCCGCTTTTATATAGGCGGGGGTTTTTCTTTGCGAAGACTCACACATCTTTATAAAATCAAACGTAATTCTTCAGATATCGGCCCGTATAACTTCCTTTGAACTTGACGACGTCTTCGGGCGTACCTTGGGCGATGATGCGACCGCCCCCATCGCCGCCTTCGGGGCCGAGGTCGAGGATATAATCGGCCGTCTTGATAACTTCCAGATTATGCTCGATCACAATGATCGTGTTGCCCTGATCGACAAGGGCGTGCAGCACCTCCAGCAGCTTGCGCACATCCTCGAAGTGAAGGCCTGTTGTTGGTTCATCGAGAATATAGAGTGTCTTGCCCGTTGCGCGGCGAGAGAGTTCTTTGGCCAGCTTGATACGTTGGGCTTCACCGCCGGACAGGGTTGTGGCTGATTGCCCGATCTTGATATAGCCAAGGCCGACGCGCTCCAGCGTCTGCATCTTGTCGCGGATAGAGGGAACGGCAGCAAAGAATTCAGCCCCTTCCTCGACAGTCATCTCCAAAATGTCGGCGATGGATTTGTCGCGGTAGGTGACTTCCAGCGTCTCGCGGTTATAGCGTTTGCCATGACAGACGTCGCAGGTGACATAGACATCGGGCAGAAAATGCATCTCGATCTTGGTGACGCCATCGCCTTCGCATGCTTCGCAGCGTCCGCCCTTGACGTTAAAGGAAAAGCGTCCGGCCTTATAGCCTCGCGCCTTGGCTTCGGGTAAACCGGCAAACCAGTCGCGGATAGGGGTAAAGGCACCGGTATAGGTTGCAGGGTTCGAGCGTGGCGTGCGGCCGATCGGGGATTGGTCGATATCCACGATCTTGTCGATATGCTCGATGCCTTTGATGTCTTTGTGCGCGCCGGGGATTTCCCGGGCTTTGTTGATTTTACGAGCCAGCCCCTTATAGAGCGTTTCAAGAACGAGCGTAGACTTCCCGCTGCCTGATACGCCGGTGACGCAGGTCAGCGTGCCGAGCGGAAACGTGGCCGTGACGTTTTTCAGGTTGTTTTCATGGGCATCGATGATCTCGATCCACTTGCCCTTATGCCCTTTGCGACGCGTCGTGGGCACGTCGATCTTTTTGCGGCCTGTCAGATAAGCGGCGGTGATACTTTCCTTGCATTTCAAAACATCTTTAGGTGTGCCCGCAGCAACAACGCGTCCCCCATGCACACCTGCGCCGGGCCCCATATCAATCAGATAGTCGGCCGTACGAATGGCATCCTCATCATGTTCGACGACAAGAACGCTGTTGCCGATATCGCGCAAATGCTTGAGCGTGGCGAGTAGCTGGTCATTATCGCGTTGGTGTAAGCCGATGGAAGGTTCGTCCAGCACATAAAGAACGCCCGTCAGGCCAGAGCCGATTTGCGAGGCAAGACGGATGCGCTGGCTCTCGCCGCCGGACAGCGTGCCGCTCGCTCGCGCAAGGGTGAGGTAGGACAGGCCGACATTGTTGAGAAAGCCAAGCCGCTCCTTGATCTCCTTGAGAATACGCGCGGCAATATCCTGTTGCTTTTTGCTGAGTTTCTTTTCTAGCTTGGCAAACCACGCACCAGCCTCGGCAATCGAAAAAGCGGTGACATCGCTGATCGTCAGCCCATCAATCTTGACGGCGAGCGCTTCGGGTTTGAGTCGTTGGCCGTGACAGGCTTCGCAAGGGTTGGAGGCTTGGAACTTGGCGATTTCCTCGCGAATCCAGTTGCTCTCTGTTTCGCGCCAACGCCGTCCCAGATTGGGAATCACGCCTTCAAATGGCTTGTTCGTTTGATAAACGCGGTCGCCATCGTCAAAAGCGATCTTGATCGACGTTGCGCCTGTTCCGTAAAGGACGGCTTTTTGAAATTCTTTGCTCAGCTTATGCCATGGTACATCCATGCTTTGCTTGTAATGTTTGGCAAGCGAAGAAAGCGTCTGGGTATAATAAGCGGAGAAGGTCGTCTTCCATGGGGCCAAAGCGCCTTCGTTAAGCGAAAGATCTTCATCGGGCACAACCAGTGCGGGGTCAAAGGACAGCTTCTCGCCCAGCCCGTCGCAAACGGGGCATGCGCCATGCGGGCTGTTAAAGGAAAAGAGGCGGGGCTCAATCTCGTCGATGGTAAAACCACTGACAGGACAGGCGAACTTGGAAGAGAATGTGATTGTCTCATCATTTCCAACTTTTTCGACAAATAACAGCCCGTCGGCAAGGCGTAGGCAGGTTTCAATCGAGTCGGCCAAACGGTGCCCCAGATCGGCGCGCACGACAAGGCGATCCACTACGACGGCAATATCATGTTTGATTTTCTTATTGAGAGTGGGTGTGTCGTCGATTTCATAAACGGTGCCGTCGATCTTGACGCGCACAAAGCCCTGTTTCTGTAGATCAGCCAATTCTTTGCGATATTCACCCTTGCGACCGCGCACGATGGGGGCGAGCAAAAGGATCTTCGTGCCTTCGGGCAGGGCTAGAATCCGGTCGGCCATTTGTGAGACGGTCTGGCTCTCGATGGGCAGTCCTGTCGCGGGGGAATAGGGGATGCCAATCCGTGCGAAGAGCAGGCGCATATAATCGTAAATCTCGGTCACTGTCCCGACGGTCGAGCGCGGATTGCGCGAGGTCGTTTTTTGCTCGATGGAAATAGCGGGGGACAGGCCGTCGATGCCGTCCACATCGGGCTTTTGCATCATCTCCAAAAACTGGCGCGCGTAGGACGAGAGGCTCTCGACATAGCGGCGCTGCCCTTCAGCATAGATTGTGTCGAACGCGAGGGAGGATTTACCTGAGCCGCTGAGGCCCGTCAGCACGACAAGCTGGCCTTGTGGAATCTCGATATCGATGTTTTTGAGGTTGTGTTCGCGCGCCCCGCGCACATGGATGACCTTATTCGTGCTCATAAGGGGTTATATGCGCCGAATCGTCAAAAAAGACAAGAACGAAAATAGAACATGCATCTTTCCTTCTTTCTGCTATGCTTTGTGTCTGCGTGAGTCGAAGGGCCGCAAAGAGTTGGGGATAAACCGTCGCTAAGGTGCGGGGGCTCTTGCGCCGCAGCTCTTTGATCTGGTAATCAAAGAAAGGGGTGTAACCCCCTTATAACACAGACGAAACGAGAAAAGGTGAGCTATGGCTGGAAGCGTCAATAAAGTTATTCTTGTCGGCAATTTGGGTAAAGATCCCGAAGTGCGGTCGTTCCAAAATGGCGGGCGCGTGGCTAGCTTTCCTGTCGCGACATCCGAAAGCTGGAAAGACAAAAACACGGGCGAGCGCAAGGACAAGACCGAATGGCATCGCGTATCGGTGATGAATGACAATCTCGTCACGATTTGCGAACGGTATCTGAAAAAAGGTGCGAAGGTTTACATCGAAGGGCAGCTTGAAACCCGTAAATGGACGGGGCAGGATGGGCAGGATCGCTATACAACTGAAGTTGTACTGCGCCCCTATCGTGGCGAACTGACCATGCTGGATGGTAAGAGCGGTGGGTCTGGCAGCAGCTTTGGTAGTGACGAACCCGTGATGGATCAGTCTGGCTTTGGCGGCGGTTCGTCTTCGTCGAGCCTGCCCGACCTTGATGACGACATCCCGTTCTGATCGGGTGCTTTGTTGTCCTTTGACCTGATTATTTGGGATTGTGACGGCTGTTTGGTTGATAGCGAGATTTTGTCCTGCTCGATCGCAGCCCGTTACTTGACGGCATGGGGATACCCTATTTCGACAACGGACTTTATCGACCGCTTTGCTGGGCGTGGTTTTGACGCGATTGGCCCGATCGTTGAGGTCGAGAGTGGACGGCCCTTTGCGAGCTTTGATATGTCCGGTTTTCGGCAGGAAGTCATGCGGTCTTTCACCGAAGAGCTAAAAGAAATAAACGGCGTTGCGAAAGCTGTCGCAAAATTGTCGGCCATTGATAAATGCATCGCTTCGGGCAGTACGGTAGAGCGCAATACGCACGCGCTCAAAAAAGTGGGTCTTTATCCTTCTTTTGAAGATGTTATCTATTGTTCTTATGACGTTCCAAAGGGAAAGCCGGCACCGGATATCTTCCTTTATGCCGCTGAAAAACATGATGTCAGTCCGGCGCGATGTCTCGTGATCGAAGATAGTGTTCATGGTGTTCAGGCGGCGAGGGCAGCGGGGATGCGCGTTTTTGCCTTTCTGGGGGCAAGCCACATAACCCCCGCTTGGCGTACGCGCGTGCAAGGCGCTAAACCGGACGTCGTTTTTGATGATATGTCGCTTTTACCCCAACTTGTTATGACGTATAACGCTTAAGTCTTTTTGGCTTAGGGGAATCCACAATGCTGAATAAAACAACGCTCCTTTTTCTGGTGATTTTGATTGAAGGCTATGTGGTGCTCGCATGCGAGTTGCTGGGTATTCGTCTTTTGGTGCCCTTTGTCGGGAGTGGCGTTGAAACAACAGCGATCATCATCAGCGGTGTGCTTTTGCCGTTGGCCGTTGGCTACCATGTCGGTGGGCATCGCTATGTAAAGGCTTATCGAAGAGCCAAATCAAAAAAGCTGTTTAAGAATTCGATCCGCGACATCCTGATGCGCAATATTCTTGTGGCGCTTATCTTCCTGTCGTTTGGCCTGACCCATGTGATCGTCGAGTCCGTGTTTTATGTCATGAATGAAGTTGGCATTACGCATCGGTTGCCACAGACATTTCTTTACGTGATGCTTTTCCTTGTCACGCCTATTTATCTGCTTGGACAAACGGTTCCTCTTGCCAGCCACTATTTTTCGAAAAGAAAACTCAGTGCAATTACAGGACGTATGCTGTTTTTCTCGACGATTGGTTCGTTTTTGGGGTCACTTTTCTCCACGCTTGTTTTGATGACTTATTTGGGCGTGCATAACACGGTGACGATTACGGTCGCTTTGCTTGGCCTCCTTGCCCTGCTGGTTGCGGGACGCCGCCGCCGGTTTATGCTGCTTGTCTGCTTGATCTTTGTTTTCTTCACGTTTGTTTTTAACAATCCATGGACGTTGCGGGCGATAGGCGTTGTCGGCAATAACGCCTATAACATGGTGCGGCTTATTCCCGTCCCCGATACAAAAGATGTCATGGTTTTTATTAACAATGCTTATTCTTCGCGGTTCACTTTGTTGCCACAGAACAGGTTTCCTCACGTCAAATATATCGAGCAGAACTTGATCGCCATGCTGAATAGCCAGAAAAGGGGACCTCTTGATATCCTCGTGTTGGGTGCAGGGGCTTTTGATATCGGTCGCTTCGATAACTACAACAATTTTCTTTATATCGACATCGACAAGGAGCTAAAGGAGATTGCCGAACGCGAGCTTTTGAAAAACAAGCTGGCGAGCAATAAAAAGTTTGTTGCCCAGTCTGCACGGTCTTTTATCATTCATGACAAGGCCAAATATGATATGATTGTCATCGATGTCTACACGCGCAATGTTTCCATGCCGATGGAGGCGATTACACAAGAGTTTTATCGTGACATTAAAAACCATCTAAAGCCGGATGGCATTGTGGCAGCAAATATCGTTGCCCGTGCTGCCTTTGACGACCGTTTTTCGGTGCGATTTGACAATACGTTCGGCAGTGTTTTTCCCAACCGTATGCGCCAGCTCATGCCCTTTATCGATGTGATGACGGCGGTTGAGAAAGAAGGCGCGTATAATGGGTTGCGCAACGCCCTTTACATTTATCACCATACAGAGGCAGCGCAGGATCGCTCGATCTACACGGACGACAAAAACAATTACTCCATGGATGTCGAGTAAGAAGGAAAGAAAAGTTTGTCTGATTTAGCCGATTTTATTCATCTACGTGTCCATTCTGCCTATTCTTTGGCGGAAGGGGCCATTTGCGTGGTAGAAGGAAAAGGACTAACGGCACGCAAAGATCTTCTTAAACTTTGCTTGCAGAATAATATGCCTGCAGTCGCCTTGACCGATAAAGGCAATTTGTTTGGCGCGCTCGAATTCTCCGTGAAAGCTTCGGGCAAGGGTATCCAGCCGATTATCGGGTGCCAGATTTCGCTCGTGCGGCCCGAACAACTCGAAATGAATGGCAAGCTTCCTGCGCGTCGTGATTTGTATGACCAACTGGTTCTTCTTGTTCAAAACGAACTTGGCTATCGCAATTTGTGTGCGCTTGTTTCCCGCTCGTTTGTGGATATGGAGCGGCCTGATCCTTTCGTGACCTATGAAGAGTTGGCGCATCATGCAGGTGGCCTAATCTGCCTGACAGGCGGCGTCGAGGGCCCAATCGGCAGGCTCTTGCTGGAAAATCAAGAAAAAGAAGCGGCGGCGCGCCTTAAAATCCTGCAAGATCTGTTTGGGGATCGCCTTTATATAGAGTTGACACGCCATCACGGCGGACCCATTGGTGCGGCGGAGCAAAAAGCCGAGCCCAAAATGATCGACTGGGCTTATGAGCGCAATATCCCGCTTGTTGCGACGAATGACGTCTATTTCGGTAACGAGGCGATGTATGAGGCGCATGATGCGCTTCTTTGCATTTCCGACAAGGTCGTTTTAGCGGAACAAAACAGGCGGCGTCTGACGCCTGATCATCGCTTTAAGTCTGCGGCGGAGATGCGTGCGCTCTTCGCAGATTTGCCGGAGGCTTGCGATAACACCCTTGTGATAGCGCGACGCTGTGCCTTTATGCCGGAGACGCGCAAACCGATCTTGCCGCCGTTTCAAATGGCGGAAGGGCGTACAGAAGTTGACGAATTGCGTGCGCAAGCAGTTGAAGGCCTTAAGAAGCGACTTGATGCGCTTGGGATCACGGATCGCAAACCTTATGAAGACCGTCTGGCTTACGAGTTGGATATCATCGTCAATATGGGTTTTCCGGGATACTTCCTGATCGTCTCGGATTTTATCAAATGGTCGAAGGCACATCGCATCCCTGTGGGACCAGGACGTGGGTCAGGTGCAGGCTCCGTCGTCGCTTGGTCCTTGCTGATTACCGATCTTGATCCTATCCGTTTTGGCCTCTTGTTTGAGCGCTTTTTGAATCCGGAACGTGTGTCCATGCCGGACTTTGACGTCGATTTCTGTCAGGAGCGGCGCGACGAAGTCATCAGCTATGTACAGGAAAAATACGGCGCGGATCGTGTGGCTCAGATTATCACCTATGGTAAGCTTCAGGCGCGCGCGGTGTTGCGTGATGTGGGGCGCGTTCTGGGCATGCCTTATGGCTATGTCGATAAGATTTGTAAGCTGGTGCCAAGCAATCCGGCCAATCCCATCACCTTGGGACAGGCGCTGGACAGTGAGCAGCCGCTCCAACAACTCCGTGACGATGATCCCACCGTAGCGCAGATGATGGATATGGCGCTCAAGCTAGAGGGTCTTTATCGAAATGCGTCAACGCATGCAGCGGGCGTGGTAATTGGGGACCGGCCTCTGGTTGAGCTTGTGCCACTTTATCGCGATCCAGGCGCTGAGATTCCCGCGACCCAGTTCAATATGAAGATGGTAGAGCAGTCGGGCTTGGTCAAGTTCGATTTTCTGGGTCTTAAAACGCTGGATGTTATCCAAAACGCCGTCGATCTGATCCATGAAATTGGCGTGAACATTGATATGTCGCATTTGCCGCTTGATGATGAAAAGACATATAGCTTGCTTTCGCGCGGCGATACCACTGGCGTGTTCCAGCTTGAAAGTTCGGGCATGCGCGACATGTTGCGGCGGCTTAAACCGAACCGGTTCGAAGATATCATCGCCTTGGTCGCACTCTATCGACCGGGCCCAATGGACAATATCCCGAAATATATTCGCTGTAAGAATGGTGAGGAAGCCCCGGACTATCTTCATCCGCTGCTCGAGCCGATCCTGAAAGATACCTTTGGCATCATGATCTATCAGGAACAGGTCATGCTGGCCGCACAGTATCTGGCGGGTTATAGCCTTGGTGGTGCTGATTTGCTGCGTCGTGCGATGGGCAAAAAGATTTTGGAGGAAATGCGCGCGCAGCGAGTAACCTTTGTTGAGGGCGCAGTTAAAAATGGCGTCGATGCCAATCAGGCGGGCTTGATCTTTGACCAGATCGACAAATTCGCAGGGTATGGTTTTAATAAATCGCACGCGGCGGCCTATGCGTTGATCGCGTATCAGACGGCGTGGCTGAAGGCGAACTATCCGGTCGAGTTCTTTGCGGCGGCGATGAACTTTGAAATGAGCGACACGGACAAGCTGGGCGTGTATCGTCAGGAGTTGCCGCGTCACGGGATCGCTTTGTTGCCGCCGGATATCAACAAAAGCTTTGCGCAATTCCGGCCCGAAGTGACCGGTGTAGGGAAAAAAGCAGTGCGCTATGCGCTGGCCGCGATCAAAGGTGTTGGCGCGGCGGCCATGACGTCGCTTGTCGCGGCGCGACAGGCGGGCAAGCCCTTTGCGGATCTGTTCGACTTTGCCGAACGCATCGATGCGCGTGTTATCAATCGCAAACAGATGGAAGGGCTCGCGATGGCGGGTGCTTTCGATGGGCTGCTCAGGAATAGGGCACAAGTTATCGAAGCCATCGATATCCTTCTGAAGCATGCGCATGCGATGGCGGATGAAAAAGCAAGCGGACAGGGTAGCATTTTCGGATCGATGGATGTCGCGCCGCGTCCGTCTTTGCCTAAGGCTAAGGCGTGGGATGATATGCTGCGCTTGCAAAAAGAGTTTCAGGCTTTGGGCTTTTATCTTTCAGCGCATCCACTTGATACTTATAGCGTGCTTTTGGAACGCATCGGCGCTGTCACGGTATCGACGGTTCCTGCGCGTTTGGCGGCAGGAGGCTATAGCCGCTTCAAGCTGGCTGGTATTGTGATGGGCAAGCAAGAACGCACGGCCAAATCCGGCAATCGCTTTGCGTTTGTTCAGGCCTCAGATGCGACGGGTTCGTTCGAGATGACGGTGTTCTCCGATCTTTTGGCGTCTTCCCGCGAGATGCTGGAGCCGGGCGAAGCGATCTTGATGGATGTGGATGCCCAAGGTGGCAAGGGTGAGCAGGGTGGCGGTGATCTGCGCTTTATTGCCCGCAGTTTTGAGCGTTTGTCCGACGTCGCGGCGCGTCTGGCCAAGGGTATTCGCGTCAAGCTGTATGATGGGGCTGTTTTACCGGATATCCAGAAACATCTGGTGGCGGCCCAGCCGGGGCGTGGTAAGGTTATCCTTGCGCTTGAATTGGATGATGATATTGCCGAGGTTGAACTCGAAGGTTCTTACCTATTAACGGATGTCTTTCGCGCCGGTCTGCGCCAGATGGGCGACGGGCTTGAAGTGCAGGAGTGGTAAAATTAACCATGGTTCCGTGCCCAGCCATCATAAAATGCTTCCTAAAATTGTTTTCATACCAACCATCGCGTAAAATGGTGGGATAATTAATGTTGTAAAAGAGAGTTTCCCATTATGTCGTCAAAAAAAGTTACAACTACGCTTGTCCTTCCTCCCGCCCATTTTTTGATCGGTCATGGCGCAACCAATGAACTGACCCATGTCGAGGGCGTTCTGCCATTGAAAAATAAAGGACGACATACCATCCTTTCTTTGGTTCAGGGCGAGGGAAAAGATCGCTTTTTCGGTGTGGCCTATATGGATTCCAAGAGCAATACGCGCCATTGTTTTGATTTTTTGCGCGATTTCTTCGGTGTTCGGCGTGGGCCTGAGATGACACTCTCTGTTTTTTCCAATCGTCCCCATCCTTTTGATTTATGTCCTTATTCAAAGGCTTTTGGCGATTTAAATGTCGTAAGCGCCAGCACGCAGGTTGGAGAGGGGGCGTGGCGTGTTGATCTTAATAAAGGTACGATTAGTGTAGTGAATTTCCATCGAGTCGCGCCACAGGAGATGCTTTCTCCTAATGAAAGGGAAGTGCTGAAACGTAAGGTCTTTCATGAAGGCCCACGAATGATGTTTGGATCTGTTGCGCGATCCCTGATTAAAGAATTCAATGCCATGCGGTGTGAAATGCAGCAACGCGGCAGTCTGACTGAGGATAATCGACAGACTCAACGCGACTGGCTTGCCCAGAATATTGATTTAATCCGAACCTATAGCTTTCCTGAGCCTTTCCGGCTCGTAGCTGACCTGCGGAATAAGGAAAAGTTCAAGAATTATAAACGGACACTTTATAATAAGGGTTAATATTGGCCTTGTCTGCCTTTCTGCAACCATTCCCCCTTTATTTACCCTTGTCTTTTGCGCTTCTTTTCGGTAAAGAACCCGTCAGCCGTTGGTCATAGGGACCTGTCGGCATAAATCGCACACATATCTGGCTGGGTGGGGGAGACATCCCCATCGTGCCGTCCGGTGTCACAGTGGTGACGCAGTAGGTATGTGGAGGCATAACCGGAAAAAGAAAGGAAAAGACATGGCAGTTCCTGTCGTGACTCTTAAAGAGTTGTTTGAAGCTGGCGTTCACTATGGTCACAAGACGCGCAGCTGGAATCCCAAAATGCATTCTTATATCTTTGGTGTACGCAGTGGTGTGCATATCATCGATCTTGAGCAGACGGTGCCGCTCTTCCAGCGCGCTCTGCAGCAATTGCGTGACACGGCGGCTTCGGGCGGACGCGTTCTATTCGTCGGCACAAAACGTCAGGCGCAGGAAAAAATCGCCGAAACAGCGAAGCGTTCGGGCCAGTATTATGTTAACCATCGTTGGCTGGGCGGTATGCTCACGAACTGGAAGACGATTTCCCAGTCCATCAAGCGTTTGCGCGAACTAGAAGAAAAATTGGAAATTAGCGCGAGCAAGTTCACGAAAAAAGAAATCCTCGATATGACCCGTGACCATGAAAAGCTGGAACGCGCTTTGGGCGGTATTAAGGATATGGGCGGCGTTCCCGATATCCTGTTCGTGATCGATAGCTGCAAAGAATCTTTGGCGATCGAGGAAGCTGTGAAGCTTGGTATCCCCGTTATCTCGATTTTGGATACAAACTCCGATCCCGACAAGATCACCTTCCCGGTTCCGGGCAATGATGACGCGTCGCGTTCGATCAATCTGTACTGCGATCTGGCGGCACAGGCGATCTTGGATGGTATCGAAGCTGAAGTCATCGCGAGCGGCAAGGATGTCGGCGCCTCGGCTCAGGTTCCGGCCAGCGAAACATCTGTCGCTTAATCGCGGCATATCCCATACTCTAGATAAAAAGGAGAAAGCCAATGGCTGAGATTACTGCCTCTATGGTCAAGGATCTGCGCGAATCAACCGGTGCAGGCATGATGGATTGCAAAAAGGCTTTGACAGAAAGTAATGGCGATATGGAAGCAGCGATAGACTGGCTTCGCAAGAAAGGTCTGTCCGCTGCGGCCAAGAAAGCCGGACGCGTTGCCGCCGAAGGTTTGGTTGCTGTTGTGGCAGAGGGCAAGAAGGCTGTCGCGCTTGAAGTCAATGCCGAGACAGATTTCGTTTCGCGCAATGACAGCTTCCAAAACTTTGCTTCCTGTGCGGCCAAGATCGCTTTGGGTGTGAATAATATCGAGGCGCTGAAAACGCAGGCCTATTCGGGAACTGGCCGCAATGTCGGTGAAGAGCTGACCAACCTGATTGCAACCGTCGGCGAGAATATGAATCTGCGCCGCATGGCCTCGCTTGAGGTCGGCAACGGGATCGTGGCGTCCTATGTTCACAATGCGATTGCGCCAAACCTTGGCAAAATCGGTGTGCTCGTTGCGTTGGAATCAACAGCAGATGCGGGCAAGCTGATGGAGCTGGGCAAGCAAATCGCGATGCATGTCGCGGCGGCGCGTCCAGAAGCCTTGAATATCGCCGATGTCGATACGACAGCGCTGGATCGTGAACGCAACATTCTGTCCGAACAGGCTCGTGCGAGCGGCAAGCCGGAAGAGATCATTGCCAAGATGGTCGAAGGCCGTCTGCGTAAATATTACGAAGAAGTGGTCCTGATGGAACAAGTCTTTGTTGTCGATGGCGAAAGCAAGATCAAGGACGTGGTCGCCAAGGCCGGAAAGACTTTGGGCGCTGATGTCAAGCTTTCGGGCTTTGTCCGCTTCCAGTTGGGTGAAGGTATCGAAAAGGCGGTTGACGATTTCGCCGCCGAAGTTGCAAAAATGGCCGGTTAATACCGGAAAAGAAAGGGAAAAAGCCGGTTATCCGGCTTTTTCTTTGCCTACAGCTAAGGTGAGCGCAGGTTATTGCGCTGGCCTGTTCAAAATCGTAGGCTGAGGCCGTCTTTAAGAAGAGGTAACATCATGTCGCAATGTGAATGCACCACTAAAAAGGGTCCAAAAGGTGAAGCCCTCTATAAACGCGTTTTGCTTAAGCTTTCGGGTGAAGCGTTGATGGGGGATCGCGACTATGGGCTTGATCCTGAAACGGTGGCTCGTGTCGCTCAAGAAATCAAGGATGTGGTGGAAGAGGGCGTTGAAGTTTGCGCCGTAATCGGTGGCGGTAATATCTTTCGCGGCGTCTCTGGCGCGGCCAAGGGGATGGATCGTGCTACGGCGGACTATATGGGTATGCTGGCAACGGTTATCAATGCGCTGGCTATGCAAAATGCGCTGGAGACCATCGGTGTAAAAACCCGTGTGCAATCCGCGATTCCCATGTCGTCTGTGAGCGAACCCTATATTCGCCGTCGGGCTATTCGTCATATGGAAAAAGGTCGTGTGGTTATTTTTGCGGCGGGCACAGGCAACCCGTTCTTTACAACTGACTCAGCAGCGGCACTTCGTGCGTCAGAGATGCAGTGTGATGCGTTGCTCAAGGCAACCAAGGTCGATGGCGTTTATAGCGCCGATCCGGTCAAGCATCCCGAGGCCACGCGCTATGACCGCCTGACCTATATGGATGTGCTGGCGCAGGATTTGCAGGTGATGGACACCTCGGCCATTTCGTTGGCGCGTCAAAGCAATATCCCCATCCTCGTTTTCTCTATCGTGGCGCATGGCGCATTTGCCGATGTGGTGATGGGCAAGGGGCTCTATACAATTATCACGGACAAAAAGTAAGAGAAGGAGCGACAAACCATGGATCTTGAAAAAGTCAAACAACGTATGGATGGCGCTGTCGAATCCTTGCATCGCGAGTTTGCCGGCTTGCGCACTGGACGCGCGGCAGCTTCGATGCTGGACCCCGTTATGGTCGAAGCCTATGGCAGCAAGATGCCGCTCAATCAGGTTGGTAGCGTCAATGTGCCGGAACCCCGCCTTCTAACCGTTCAGGTTTGGGACAAAGGCATGGTCAAAGCCGTTGAGAAAGCTATCCGCGAATGCGGTCTTGGTTTTAATCCGCAGGCGGATGGCACTCTTATTCGTGTGCCGGTGCCGGACTTGAGCTCGGAGCGCCGTACCGAGCTGACCAAGGTTGCGGGGAAATACACCGAAGCTGCCCGTGTCGCTGCGCGTAATGTTCGCCGCGATGCCATGGACATGATCAAGAAGCAGGAAAAGGCGGGCGAGATTTCTGAGGACGAGCTCAAGACTCTTGAAACCAAGATACAAGAGCTGACCGACAAAGCCATAAAGGCGATGGACGAAGCTTTGGCGCACAAAGAAAAAGAGATCATGACCGTCTAGCGGTTTGGGCAAGCACGGTGATAGAGCAAGGCAACCAGAACGACAATAAGCTTCACATTGCTATCATCATGGATGGCAATGGGCGTTGGGCTACGGCGCGTGGCAGACCACGCGCGATGGGGCATAAAGCCGGGATCGAGGCTTTGCGCCGGACGTTAGAAGCGGTGCGCGAGTTTCCCGTTTCTCATCTGACGCTTTATAGTTTTTCGTCAGAAAATTGGAGCCGCCCCGAAAGTGAAGTGTCCGAGCTGATGGGGCTCCTCCGTTTTTATCTGAAAAGCGAGCTTGCCACGTTGCACAAGAATAATGTTCGCCTTCGCGTGATCGGCGAAAGGGATCTATTGGCACTCGATATCCGCAGCATGATTGAAAAGGCCGAGCAAACAACGGCGGCGAACACGGCGCTTAATCTTACGCTTGCGCTCAGTTACGGCGGACGGCAGGAAATTGTGGCCGCCACGCAGAAAATAGCGCGCGATGTCGCCGCAGGCAAAGTCAAACCGGAAGAGGTGAGCGAGAAGCTTCTTTCGGCGAATCTTTATACACATGATTTGCCTGACCCTGATCTGGTGATTCGGACCAGCGGCGAAAAACGTACCTCGAACTTTCTGATTTGGCAGTCCGCTTACGCTGAATATGTCTTTCAGGATGTTTTGTGGCCTGATTTTTCTGGCGAGCATCTCAAAGCCGCGATAGAAGAATACAACACGCGCGAACGCCGCTTCGGGCGGTAAGGCGTCGCCTAACACCATCATTGCTGTCATAAGGGATCTTCCTATGTCCACACAGCTTCCATCGGTTTTGTCGTCGAATCTAGCCCAGCGTACGATATCGGCCATTGTTTTGATCCCGCTTGTCCTCGGCGTGGTATGGGCGGGTGGCTGGCCTTATACGATCCTCGTGGCGGCCATGATGATGGTCGGGGCCTATGAATGGATGGGCCTGACCGTGCGGGGCATTTCGCCGCTGGGCGGCCTTTGGATGTTCGGTCTGTTGCTTCTGATCTTGGGAATCGGCCTGTGGGGCAACATCGTCTATGCAACCGCCTTTATTGTGATGGCGAGCGTCATTGTCCTTTATTTTTCGGTTCTGTGGTGGGGACGTCTAAAATCTGCGCTGTGGGCGCCGGTCGGAATCCCCTATTTGGGGTATGGCGGCATAGCTCTCATCTATCTTCGGAACTATGATGCATATGGCCTTGATCTTATAATATATTTATTGGCTGTTGTGTGGAGCACGGATATAGGCGCCTATGCGGCGGGACGCCTGATAGGAGGGCCCAAACTTTTGCCAAAAATAAGTCCTAAGAAAACATGGGCGGGCCTTTTGGGTGGCATGGCGCTTGCTTCGTTTTTGGGATACGCTGCGGCGCGGGGATTCTCTTTTGGGCGTTTTGCTGGATGGCCGGTTGTCTTGCCGTTCAGTCCAGAGGCGGCGGCGTGTGGTGGCGCTATACTGGCGGTGATTGCCCAAGCAGGGGATTTCTTTGAATCCTATCTAAAGCGACGGGCGGGGGCTAAGGATAGCGGCCGATTGATTCCTGGCCATGGTGGCATGCTGGATCGGGTTGATGGATTGATCGTGGCAGCGATGGGTTTGGCGCTTTACGTTGCGCTTGTTGGATAGAGATTTGGAAAAAAGAGAGAAAGAAAACGAATGAGTGGAGTTTCCTGTTGCTGTGCATCAAATTGCGAAGAGTCTCAAACGAAAAACGGGAAGCGACGCGTTGCTATCTTGGGGTCGACCGGTTCCGTGGGGACACAGACAATCGATCTGATCGAACGCGAACCGGAGAATTATCACGTCGTTGCCTTGACGGCGCGGCGCAATGTCAAATTATTGGCCGAGCAGGCGCGCAAGCTTCGCCCTGACTTTGTGGCGATTGCGGATGAGAGCAAGCTGGAAGAGCTAAAAGAAGCACTTGCAGGACTCGATATTGAAATTGGGGCAGGTGCCGATGCCGTTGTTGAAGCAGCCGAGCGTGACAGCGATTGGGTGATGGCCGCGATTGTCGGGGCGGCGGGTTTGCCTTCCACGATTGCAGCGGCCAAGCGTGGGGCCAAGCTGGCTTTCGCCAATAAAGAGACGCTGGTCTGTGCCGGGCCTTTGATGATGGAGCTTGTGGCTAAACATGGCTGCACGCTTTTGCCGGTGGACAGCGAACACAACGCCATCTATCAGGTTTTTGATGCCGAGCGGCGTGATGGTATCTCGCGTCTGATTATCACGGCATCGGGTGGGCCGTTTCGCAGCTATTCGCGCGAGCAGATGGCTGTCGTGACACCGGAGCAGGCGGGCAAGCATCCTGTCTGGAACATGGGTGCCAAAATCTCGATCGACAGCGCGACTCTGATGAACAAAACGCTGGAAGTGATCGAGGCGGCCTATCTGTTCCAGATGCCGTCGGACAAGATCGACGTTCTGGTGCACCCGCAGTCGGTTATTCACTCGATGGTGGAATATAAAGATGGCTCCACGCTGGCGCAGCTTGGCTCGCCCGACATGCGTATTCCTATTGGCTATTGTTTGGCGTGGCCTGCGCGGATGACAACGCCCGCCGCGAAGCTTGATCTAGCCAAAATCAGCCAATTGACATTTGAAGTGCCGGATCCTGTCCGTTTCCCCGCCTTGCGTTTGGGGCGCGAAGCTTTAGCCAAGGGCGGGACGGCGCCTGCCATCATGAATGCCGCGAATGAAGTGGCGGTTCAGGCTTTTCTGGATGAAAAGATCGGTTTTCTGGATATCGAAAAAGTGATCGATGCAACGCTGAATGCGGGCCTTGATGGCGCGCTCACGGATCTGGATGTGTTGGCGAAGACGGATAAAGCTGCGCGTGATGTGGCACAGAACAAGGTAACGGCGCTCGTCGCCTAAAACGAAAAGGATAAACGGAAATGGACTCCATACTTTCATCAATCTGGACGACAATCAGCTATGTGGGGCCGTTTCTGGTCGTGCTGGGACTCGTGGTTTTTGTGCACGAGTTCGGTCACTTTTGGATTGCGCGGCGCGCAGGTGTGAAGATCGAAGGTTTCTCCATCGGTTTTGGGCCAGAGATTGTTGGCTGGCACGACAAGCTGGGGACGCGTTGGCGCTTGGCCTGGATTCCGTTTGGGGGCTACGTCAAAATGTTCGGGGATGCCGATCCCAGTAGCTTTGGCCCGTCCGAGGAAGTTAAAACGATGACAGAGGCCGAGAAGAAGATGGCCTTTTACGCACAGCCAGTGCGCAAGCGTTTTGCCATCGTGTTAGCGGGTCCTGCCTTTAATTATCTTTTTGGTGCGTTTGTTCTGGCCCTGTTGTTCGCTTTTAACGGCCAACCCTATACCTCCACCAAGATCGCTTCGGTTGTAGATGCGAGTCCGGCGGCGAAGGTCGGCATGAAGGAAGGTGACACGGTCTTGTCGATCGATGGCAAGCCCATGGAGAGTTTTGAGCAGATTAAACGCCTGATTATGCTGAGTGATGGGCAGCCTGTTTCCCTTGTTTATCAGCGCGAGGGCACGGACATCACGGTTAATGTGACACCGGAGATCCAGACGATAACGGATCGTTTCGGGGGCGAGCACAAGCAGGGTGTTTTGGGTATTGTCTCGAAGGACCGCGCCTACCGCGATTTAGGGGTTGGGGCCTCGATTCTTGAGGCATTTCTGGAGGTTGGCCGTATTACGGGCGACACGATGAAGGGGCTGGGCCAGATGATTATGGGCACGCGCAGCGCGGAAGAGCTAGGCGGACCGCTCCGTATTGCCGAAATGTCCGGCAAGGTGGCCAAGGATGGTCTTTCGGCATTTTTCTGGTTTGTCGCCATGATTTCGGTGAATCTCGGATTAATTAACCTTTTTCCGATTCCCTTGCTTGATGGGGGACATCTCTTCTTCTATATTGTTGAAAGCTTGCGGGGACGCCCACTTGGCGATAGGGTTCAGGAATATGGCCTTAGGTTCGGGGCGGCGGTTGTTTTGTTCTTGATGGTCTTTGCAACTTGGAATGATCTGGTTCACTTGCATGTTGTCTCTTACATACGTGGCTTGTTTTCATAAATGAAAAAACCTCTTTTCCACTCTTTTCTTTTCAGCACACCTTTGTCGACCTTGTCGCTGGTGGGCTGTGTCGGGTTTGTTTTCGCAAACTTGATTCTGTTTCCGTTGCCGCTTAGTGCTGCCGAGCCGAAAGTCTCCGCTGCGCCAACAAGCAGTGTTGAGGCGGTGGATGAAAATGTGGACGGGCCCGTCATCAACGATATTCGAATTGAAGGGGCGCAGCGTTTAGAGCGTGATACGGTTCTTTCTTACCTGACGGTAGCTGTGGGTTCACATATGGGCGAGACGCAAATGGACGAGTCGCTCAAGGCGCTTTATGCCACGGGCCTCTTTTCCGATGTGAAGCTGGCCATGGATGGCAATACGCTGTGGATCAAGGTGGATGAAAATTCCATCGTCAATCGCGTGGCGTTTGAGGGCAATGATAAAATCTCGGACGATGATTTGAAAAAGGAAGTCCAGCTCCAGCCGCGCCTTGTTTATACCTTGCCGAAGGTTCAGCAGGATGTGCAGCGCATCCTTGACCTTTATCGTCGTGAGGGGCGTTTTGCCGCGACGGTCGATCCCAAGATTGTGAGGCTGGATCAAAACCGGGTCGATGTTGTCTTTGAAATTGCAGAAGGCAAGCATACGGGCGTTCGTCGCATCAACTTTGTCGGGAACAATAAGTTTGATGAAGGCGATTTGAAAGCCGTCGTGAATACGCAGGAAAGCGCATGGTGGAAGTTCTTCTCTAACTCCGATTTTTATGATCCCGATCGCACAAATTATGATCGGGAATTGCTCCGTCGCTTCTATCTGAGTCAAGGCTATGTCGATTTCCGTGTTGTTTCGGCCGTAGCGGAAATGACCCCGGATCGCTCCGACTTTTTCTTGACGTTCACCTTGGATGAAGGACCGCGCTACAAATTTGGCAAGATTGATATCATCAGCGATATTAAGGGGCTGGATGGCGAAACGCTGCGTCAGGATATTATGACCAAGCAGGATGACTGGTATGATGCCGACAAGGTCGAGCGCTCCATCGCCAAGCTTGTGGCTGTTTTGGGAGACAAGCAATATGCCTTTGTCGATATTGTGCCGGAAACCAAGAAGGACAAAGACACACTTGTCGTCGATTTGACATACCACATCAAGCCGGGTGAGCGCGTCTATATCGGGCGCATCGACATCACGGGCAACACGCGCACGCTTGATAAAGTCGTTCGTCGCGAAATGCAGGTGGCCGAAGGCGACCCGTTCAGCACATCACGCGTCAAGCGTTCAGAACAGAAGATTAAGGATCTCGGATTCTTTGAAGAGGTTAAGGTTACGCCCAAGAGTGGGGAGCAACCTGATCGTTCGGACATCAATGTTGAAGTGAAAGAAAAGTCCACGGGCGAGATTTCGCTGGGCGCCGGTTATTCATCGACCGACGGTCCGTTGGGTGACTTCTCTATTCGTGAGCGCAACTTCCTTGGCCGTGGACAGGATGTCCGGTTGGGGGCCACGATTTCGGGTGTGACGAAACAGTTTGATTTCGGCTTTACGGAACCGTACTTCCTTGATCGCGATTTGTCGGCTGGTTTTGACATCTTCCATACGCGTAGTGATGAACAGGATCAAAGCGCCTATGACGAGGTTAATACAGGCTTTGCCTTGCGCATGGGGTATCCGCTGTCTGAATATCTGCGCCAGTCGCTCAGCTATACCTTGCGCAATGATAAGATCAGTAATGTTGATCCGTCAGCCTCGCGCTTTGTGCGGGAGCAGACGGGCTCCAGCTTGTCTTCGATCGTGTCGCAAGATCTGACCTATGACGTCCGTGACAGCAAGATTGATCCGACTGAGGGCTTTATCACAAAGCTGAAGACCGATATTGCGGGAGCGGGCGGTGATCGTCACTATTACCGCGCCAAACTGACGGGCACACAGTTCTACAGCCCTTATGAAAAAATCGTTCTGAGCTTGCTTGGTGAAGTTGGCTTTATTGACGGCTTTGGTGAGGATGTTCGCATCAATGATCGCTTCTTTATCGGTGGTGATACGCTTCGTGGCTTTGCTTATGGCGGTATCGGGCCTCGCGATTTAACAAATGGCGCGGATGACTCCCTTGGCGGCAATAGCTTCGCACGCGGTTCGGTCGAGCTGGCTTTCCCAACCTATGTCATACCTGATGATATGGGTGTGAAGGCGCATATCTTCAGTGACTTTGGTGTCGTGGGCAAGAATGATGAAGATCCGGTTGCGGGTGAAATATTCCGTGATGATCCGAAGCTGCGCGCCAGCGTTGGTGTTGGTTTTTCGTGGCAGTCGCCGTTCGGATTGATCCGTCTGGATTATGCCCAACCGTTCCTCAAGCAGTCGTATGATGACATTCAACATATCCACTTCAGCTTTGGCACGCGCTTCTAACCGGAAGCGCGCGCTGGCGCGCCTTGTCTTGTTTGCGATGCTCGGCGTTAGCCTGTTGGGTGGGGTTGCCTATGCGGCGACGCCTGTGGCAAAGCCAGCAGTTCCTGCTGCGTTGAAGCCGACTTATGTTGCGATTGTGGATGTGCAACGTATTCTCCAAGCCTCAAAAGCGGCCAAGAGCGCGCGTGACCAGCTTGAGGCCCAACGTTCCAAGTTCCAGTCCGAGATTTCTTCCGAAGAAGCAGACTTGCGGGAAGCTGAAAAGAAGCTGATCAAACTGCGCGAAGAGGCCAAGGCTGATGCCTATGCCGAGGAAGAGCAAAAACTACAAAAGCGGTTTTTGACTGTTGAGCGCCATGTCCAGTCACGGCGTAAGGCGCTTGATCAGGCCTTTACTGATTCGATGAATACTGTGCGTACGGGGTTGGTCGATATTGTGTCTCAAGTTGCTAAGGAAAAGGGGTTTTCCTTGGTGGTTGTGAAGCAGCAGGTGATTTGGAATGCCGATGCCGTTGATATCACCGATGAAGTTTTGATGCGTCTGGACAAGGCTCTTCCTCAAATTTCGGTCAAGGTGCTTGCTGATGAGATGATCCAAGATGACGGTAGGCATCTCCTCAAACCGCGTTTAAATCAAGGCCCTTAACGCGTTCTTTTTGCCTCTTTTCCTTGAATAAGACTCCGCGACCAGCTACAACGGTCGATGCGTTACCATTTGCCCCTCTTCTTTCAAGGAGGGGGCTGGTTTTGGCTTTCAAAGGAACGAGAGCAAAAACCGACAGGATTATAAGGAGAAAGACATCATGGCCGAAGAGCACAAAGAAGGGGAAAACACGTCAACCATCGATATTACGGGTATTATGAAGAGGATCCCACATCGTTATCCTTTTCTGATGATCGAAAAAGTGGTTGATGTTGTGCGCGGCGAAAGCTGCACGGGCATCAAAAACGTCTCGGTCAATGAACCGTTCTTTCAGGGGCACTTTCCCGGCCATCCCATCATGCCCGGCGTTCTGATTGTCGAGGCGATGGCCCAGACGGCGGCGACGCTTGTTGTGGACTCGATCGAAGGCGTTGATGCCGGAACCCATGTCGTTTATTTTATGTCGGTTGAAGAGGCCCGGTTCAGAAAGCCTGTCTTGCCGGGCGACCGTTTGTATATCAAGGTGAAGAAGGAGCGCCATCGTGGCACCGTCTGGCGCTTTGCGGGGCATGCCTATGCGGATGACACTTTGGTCGCGGAAGCCGTTTTCACGGCGATGCTGGTTCCTGACTCCAACCGGACGGAAGCATAATGGCAACGATTATTCACGAAACAGCCGTCGTCGATCCCAAGGCAAAACTTGGTACTGATGTTGAGATTGGCCCTTACTGCGTGGTCGGGCCTGATGTTGTTCTGGGTGACAAGTTGTGCCTCAAATCCCATGTTGTGGTTGAGGGGCGTACGAGCGTTGGCGAAGGGACGGTAATCTATCCTTTTGCTTCGATCGGGCACAGGCCACAGGATTTGAAATATCACGGCGAGCCATCAACGCTTGAGATTGGCACGAATAACCAAATCCGTGAGCATGTGACCATGAATCCAGGAACCGAAGGCGGTGGTATGATCACGCGCGTCGGCAATAATGGGCTTTATATGGTTGGCGTTCATGTCGCGCATGATTGTCTGATCGGCAATAATGTCGTGATGGCTAACAATGCAACTTTGGCGGGCCATGTGATTGTCGGCGATTATGCCGTGATCGGCGGCTTGGCGGCGGTGCATCAGTTTGTGCGCATTGGTCCCTATGCGATGATTGGCGGCATGTCGGGTGTTGAAAGCGATGTCATTCCTTATGGTATGGTCAAAGGAGATCGGGCCTATCTTGCTGGCCTCAATATTGTGGGGATGGAGCGTCGTGGTTTTTCGCGTGATGAGATCCATTCCTTGCGCAGCGCTTACCGCATGCTTTTTGCCAAGGAAGGCACGATGGCCGAACGGTTGGAGGATGTCGCTGGACAATACGGCGATAAGCAACTTGTTTCCGGCATGGTCGATTTTATCCGCTTGCGTTCTTCGCGGGCGCTTTGTCAACCGGATCAGGACGCGTAAGGAGAAACGCTTGTGTCTCTCTTGCCCAAACTCGCAATATTGGCAGGCGGAGGCAGCGCGCCGGCGAAGTTGGCAGCAGCCTGTCGGGCGACGGAGCGGCCCTATCATCTTGTGTGCCTGAAGGGACATGCTGAGGCTGATCTGGGACAGGGGCATCCACACACGCTTCTTTCTTTGGGTGAGCTTGGCAAGTTTCGCGATTTGTGTCGCGCTGAAGGAATTCAGGAGATCGTGATGATTGGTCACGTGCGCCGTCCTTCGCTGAGCGAATTGCGGCCTGATTGGCTGACGATGAAAATCCTTGCGAAAATCGGTCTGAATGCTTTGGGTGACGATGCGGTTTTGCGTGCCGTTGGCAAAGTTCTTGAAGAAGAATGTCAGGTTCGCTTGATCGGCGCGAGCGCGATCCTTGGCGATTTACTGACTCCGGAAGGGGCGCTGACAAAGCATATGCCGAATGAACAAGCCTCATCGGATATTGAGCGAGCGGTTGAGGTTGCCCTTTCGCTTGGCGAGATGGATGTCGGACAGGCGGTTATTGTGCAAGAGGGGATCGTTCTGGGCGTTGAAGCTGTCGAGGGAACGGACGCGCTGATCGCGCGTTCGGCGGATGTCCGGCGCGAAGGCGCAGGTGGCGTGCTTGTTAAATTGGCCAAGCCGCAGCAAGACAGCCGCCTTGATCTACCGACGATTGGGCCAGACACGGTGCAAAATGCGCATCAGGCAGGTCTTGCCGGCATCGCGCTGGAGGCAGGACGCAGCCAGATTGTCGACAGGGAAATGACCATCGAAATCGCTGACCGTCTGGGCCTGTTTATCGTCGGGCTTTCGCTTCAGGGTAAGGATAAAACGTATGGTTGAAGCTCGGAAAAAGGAAGAAAAGGAGAGGCAAGAGTGCCCGCTTTTCTACCTTGTGACGGGAGAAGCCTCCGGCGACCTTTTGGGGGCTCGCTTGATGCGGACCTTGCGCAAAAAGATGCATGGTCAGGTTTGTTTTGCAGGCGTAGGCGGCCCGCGCATGCTGCAAGAGGGGCTTGATCCGCTCTTTGATCAAAGCGACTTGTCCCATATGGGTATTGTCGAGATTATTTTGCATCTGCCGAAAATTCTGCGGCGGATTCGCCAGACGTCGGATGATGTGCTGGCCCGCCGTCCTGTGGCTTTGATCACCATCGACTCGCCGGATTTTTGTTTTCGTGTGGCCCAAAAGCTCAAAGGCTGCGGCATTCCGCTCATTCATTATGTCGCGCCCTCCGTTTGGGCGTGGCGCCCTGAACGCGCCAAAATGATTGCGGGCTTTCTCGATCATCTTTTGGTGCTTTTGCCGTTTGAGCCTCCCTATTTTACCAAGGAGGGGTTGCCTTGCACCTTTGTCGGCCATCCGCTTGTTGAAAGCGGCGCCTCGTCGGGTGACGGCGAACGCTTTATCAAAAAATATAACGTGCAGAAGGGGGCAACGCTTGTCATGCTTTTGCCCGGGTCGCGTGCAGGGGAGATCAAGCGGCTTTTGCCTGTTTTTTATCGCACGGTGTTAATGCTGGCCACCTACTACCCAAAGCTGGAGATTGTTGTGCCGACTGTACCGCATGTCGCCGCGTTGGTCGAACACAAGGTTAAAAGCTGGCCCGTGAAGGTTCACTTCACCTATACGGACGAAGATAAATACGATGCCATGGCAGCGGCGCGTGCGGCCTTGGCCTGTTCAGGTACAGTGTCGGTTGAGCTGGCGATGGCCAAGCTGCCTTCTGTGATTGCTTACAAGGCGAATGCGTTGACGGTCTTTTTCGCGCGACGCCTGATCAAGACACGTTTTTTTACGCTGATCAACATCATGAAGAACCGTGCCGTGATGCCGGAATTTTTACAAGAAAATTGCACACCAGTTAAACTCGTAGTGGCGTTGCGCGACGTGATCGATAATTCTGTTGCACGCACAAAACAGGTTGGTGATTTGGCGTCGATTTCTGCATGGCTGGGCTCTGGACAGTTTGTGCCGTCGGAAAAGGCGGCGATGACTGTCTGGCGTGTTGCTTTTTCGACCCAAAGGAAGAAGTCATGACGATCACTGTCTTGCAAATCATTCCGGCCCTTGGCACAGGCGGAGCAGAACAAGCATGCGTCGATGTTGCGGTTGGCCTTGTCGAACGCGGTGATCGTGCGATTATCCTTTCCACGGGCGGATGGCGCGTGGAAAAAGTCGAGGAACGTGGATCCCGCCATTATGTTTGTCCGGTTGCGACTAAGAATCCGTTGAAGATTATCAAAAATGCGTTTTGGCTGGCGGGACTTATCCGCGACGAGCATATTGATGTGGTCCATGCCCGCTCGCGTGCACCGGCATGGAGTGCCCGTATTGCGTGCCGTTTGACGGGATGTCCTTTTGTGACGACCTTCCATGCGGATTACAAGTTTTCCAATCGTTTCAAGAAAGCCTATAACAGGGTCATGGCATCGGCCAATCGTGTGATCGCCATTTCTCCCTATATTGCGCAGAAGATCAAAGATGATTATGGCGTGCCTGAGGAACGTATTCGCCTGATCAATCGTGGGCTGGACCTGACCTATTATAACAAACAGCGCATCACGGACGCTAAACGTGACAAATGGGTCAAACAATGGGAGATCGCGCTGGATCGGCCCGTTATCGTTTTTCCCGCACGTCTTTCGCCCATCAAGGGGCATATGCTTATTCTGCAAGCCTTGGGTATCTTGAAAAAAGCAGGCATGGATATGCCGCTCATGCTTTTTGTCGGTGATAACCAAGGAAGGGAGGCCTATTCCCTGAAGCTGAGTGAAAAGATAGAAGCTGAAAATCTGGACGGCGATGTGGTGATGGTTGGGGCGTGTTCGGATATGCCAGCGGTCTATTCCATGGCGACGCTAGTCGTACAGCCCTCGCAGGTGCCGGAGGGTTTTGGTCGCGTCCCCGTTGAAGCGATGGCGATGGAAGTTCCCGTTTTGGCAAGTGCGATTGGTGCGATGGTTCATACGGTTGAGGAAGGCGTCACGGGGTGGCTTGTTAATCCGTTTGATGTCGATGCGTGGGCTACAGCGTTACACAAAGCGATGGTTATGGAGCCAGCGGCGCGCGCTAAGATTGGCAAGGCAGGGAGAGCGCATGTCGCCAAGCATTATGGAAAGAATGAAATGGTGCAAAAAACTTTGGCCGTTTATGACGAGCTGGTGACCCATGGCTGAGCGTATTTTGGTGATTAAACTGGGGGCGCTTGGTGATCTTGTTTTGTGCATGGGCGCTTTTGCCGCGATCCGTGCCCATCATCCCAAGGCTGAGATTGCTTTGCTGACGGCTCCGGCTTTTGCAGGGTTTGCGATGCAGATGCCATGGTTTGATCATGTTATTCCCGACACGCGGCCAAAGGCCTATCAGCTTATCGAATGGTTCAAGCTTTATCGTGCTGTGCGTAACTATGCGCCCTCGCGTGTTTATGATCTTCAGGGGAAAACGCGCCAAGCAATCCTTTACTACCTTCTGGGCGGTGCGCAGAAAAAGGTTGAATGGTCCGGCGCTGTGAAGGGCTGTTCATATCCCCGCGTCTGGCCTCCGCAACCCAATATGCATTACACAGACTTTGTTGCCGCGCAGATGGAAAAGGCAGGCATCAAGGTCGGAAAGACGATAGATCTCTCGTGGCTGGAAACACCTGTGCGGGATTTTGATCTGGGGACGCGTTATGTTTTGCTTATTCCGGGCTGCGCCCCGTCGCGACCTTATAAGCGCTGGCCCGCCGATCATTATGCCGAACTCGCCCAGCTTGCGATCAAAAAGGGGCTGACCGTTGCAGCAATTGGCACCAAGAGCGATGCACAAAGCATTGCGGATATCCGCGCCCTTGCGCCAGAGGTTATCGATCTGTCGGGCAAGACAAGTCTTAAGCAGGTTGCATCGCTTGCGCGTGGTGCAGAGTTTGTGGTTGGTAATGATACGGGGCCCACGCATCTGGCGGCGGCCGTCGGTGCGCGAACGGTCGCATTGATGTCCGATCAAGTCGATCCCTACTGGTCGTGCCCACGTGGCTCCCAAACGATGTGGCTGCAGGGTTCGCCCTTGGCCAAGCTTTCGGTCGAGCGCGTCACGCCCTGCCTCAAATAGCACGCAAAAAACGTTTCTGCGTTGGTGAAGGCTTTAATTTAGGACTTTAAGCAGCTTTCCCTCATCTTCAATCATCAGGCGGATGTTGAGGACAGAAGTCTTTGTGCGAAAATCGGGTGGCAGGCGGACATAGTCCTTTGCCGTCGTGACAAGGTGAAGCTTCTTGCTTTGGGCCGTTGCCAGAAGGTTATCCAGTTCTTTACGGGTATAGGGATGATGATCGGGAAAGCTGGCCGTTTCGCGTACCGTTAGTGCGGCTTCGCGACATGTGTCATAGAATTTTTGGGGACGGCCAATCCCCGCGAAAGCGAGGATCTCGTCGCCCTGCGCCACATCGCCGGAGAGCGAGGGGATAAAGCGGGCGTGACAGACAGGCTTGTCGCAGACTTGTTGGGCGATGTTGTGGTGGTCTTCGCCGATGATTAAAACGGCATCAAGGCGGGCAAGCGCATCGGCCAGCATCTCGCGCAAGGGGCCAGCGGGGATTAGGCGATTATTGCCAAAGCCTGCGGGTCCATCGACTACAAGGATCGAACGCGTCGGCGTAAAGTTGGGGTTTTGCAGTCCGTCATCCAGAATGATGTGTGTTGCTTCGCGTTCGGCTTCACGGATGGCCGCCACGCGATCCTTTGCCATCCAGACGATGCCTTCTTGTGCGAGGAGGAGGGCTTCGTCGCCAACTTCTGCCACCGTATGGCGCGCCGGATCAACGCGTAAAGGTCCGCGCTCGCTCCCGCCATAGCCGCGCGTGACAAAAACAGGTTTGTTTGTGGGCGAGACTTTCAGAAAAAGGCGATGAAGTGCGAGGGCTGTTGGCGTCTTGCCAGCCCCTCCGGCGACGATATTCCCGATGCAAAGAAGCGGCACTTTCGGCGTATAGGGCTTGGCTAGCGCACGACGTATTTTTCCAACAAGTCGATAGGCATAACCCGCCCAATCCAGAGGCGGGATGTGCGGCGCTTTGGGGTCTGACCAGAAGGCGGGCGCTTTCATCACGTAGATCCGTTATTCGACGCCTGAAAGTAGGGCGCAACGATGTCAAGCGTTTCCTCAAGGATCGATTGCTTGCTTGCGGTCCATGCGCGTGCGGCCTTTGCGAGGGCTTCGCGTTCTTCGAGTGATTGGAACAAACGGAGGATCACTTCGGCCAGTTCGCTTTCATCCATCACCTGAATGGCTGCGCCAGAGGCAAGGATGTCATCGGCCATAAAGAGGAAATTGTCCATCTTGGGCCCAAAGACGGTAACGCAACCCAACATGGCGGGTTCAACCGGATTATGGCCGCCCCATGTGAACGATCCGGCAAGGCAGCAAAGCGGCGCGAGGCGATAGAAAACGCCCATCTCGCCCATTGTGTCGGCGAGATAGATTTGCGTGTCAGGCGTGCAGGTTTCGCCTTTGCTGCGGCGGGCGAGTGTGAGGCCTTCTTTTTCGACCAAAGCAGCAATAGCTTCGCCGCGACTGGGGTGGCGCGGCGCGATAAGAGTAAGAATGTTCGGCAATGTCCTGCGCAAGAAGCGATGAACAGCCATTGCAATTTCTTCTTCACCCGGATGGGTCGAGGCGACAAGCCAGACGGGCCGACTTCCGATTTGGGTGCGCAATTCTTCCAGCGCTTGCGGATCATGATCCAATGGTTCGCTGGTATATTTCAAATTGCCGATGACGCGCACATCTTGAAGGCCCAGCCCAGCGAAGCGATTTCGCTCGGCTCCCGTCTGCGCGAGCCCAAGGGCAAAAGTCGAGAGCATGTCTTTGGTTGCGCGACCGATGAGCCGCCAACGCTTATAGGATTTTTCCGACATGCGACCATTGAGAAGGATGGCTGGCACGCGTCGGACTTTAAGCGCGGCGAGCATATTAGGCCAAAGTTCGGATTCAACCCACAGGACAAGGTCTGGATGCCAATGGTCCAGAAAGCGACTGACATAGGGCCAGCGATCCACGGGAACATATTGATGGAAGACACCAAGGGGAAGGCGCGTCGCAATCATCTTGGCCGAGGTCACCGTGCCTGTGGTCAACAAAATGTGCCAGTCTGGAAAACGTTCGCGGAGCTTTTTAACAAGCGTAAGGACCGACATCGCTTCGCCCACGCTGGCTGCGTGGCACCAGACGAGTTTGCCCTGAGGGCGGGGCAGGCTGGCGATCCCCATTCGTTCGGCAAAACGTGTGGCATCCTCGCGCCCCTTGCGGCGGCGCAGGCGCAAATAGAGCGCGATCAAAGGGGCTCCAAGCCCCGTCAAGAATCGATATAGGCGTGACATAAAAGGTAGATTAGTAAAGTGCTGGCCCCACGCCTATCACTATTTGTAATAGCTTCTTTTATATTGGAAATTAACCAATAAAAGACTTTGCAGCTTGTTTTGACGCCGGATAGAATATGGTCATTATGGGATATTGAACCTTTTGGAGATGGATTATGCCTTCTGTGGACCACGTGCCAGCCCTGAGGCACCCTATTGCCTATCTGGCGGCTATCTATCATCGCGCGGAGGCGCGCTATGTAGATGGTTATCTCAAAGAATCTGTCGAACAAAACGTCCTGCTGCATCCCGATGTTTATCGTCTGGCCGCAAGGGATGTTTTTAAACGGGTGCCTTTTATCGTTCGTCGCGATCCGCGGTTGACCTTTCAGCTTCTCACCAATCTTGTCAAAGCTGCGCCGGACGATTCCTCCTTGTTTCCGGTCATAGCGCAAAGCATGATGTTTTTGCCTGAGCTTGTCGCAAGCTCCCTGCCACCGTGTCTACAGCAGCACGAAGACGTTCTTGAGCAGGATACTTATGCGCCGTCTCTCCTTTTGCGAAGCGTGTCGCACAAGCTGTTCCTTCCGGCCGAAATTTTGAATGGTGCACAGGGATATGGCGTGAACGGATCTTATCTAACGATAGCGTATGCGCCGATGTCGAAGGGAAGGATGGCAAACTATTTTTTTGCTCTTTCTGAAAAAGGAAAACAGATGCGTGTTGTTGCGACAGATTTCGCCGCGGCAGGAAAAGATAATGCGCTGTTGGCAAGTGATCTATACCTCGATAAGGCCGGTCATCAGGTCTGCTCGACCTTGGTAGCTCAAGCTGCAGTACTAGAAAAAGATTTCTCGCGGTCTTTGCCTTTGTCAGAAGTCGTGCAATTTCGCATTACGCGCGCGCGATATCGGGGTTTGGGACTTGAGGCTTAACTGCTGACATCGGCGCAGGTCACGACTTCATCAATCAGATAGAGGGGGCGGCGCTTGGATTCCATATAAAGCCGCCCCAAATATTCACCAAAGACACCCAGACAAAGAAGCTGGACGCTGCCGATCACCAGCACAACGACCATCAGGGAAGTCCAGCCCTGAACCGTCTCGCCCATGAGCCAAGATCCCAAAACATAGATAAGCAGGAAAAGGCCGATCACGCCAAACAACGCGCCAAGATAGGACGCGACGCGCAAGGGGATTACGGAAAAGCCTGTAATCGCATCGGCGGCAAAGTGCAGCATCTTGCGCAAGGGGTACTTTGTCTCGCCCGCATGACGCGGTTGCCGTTCATAGGGGAAGGGTACTTGTTTGAAACCAACCCAACTTGTCATGCCACGAATATAGCGTGCCTGTTCCGGCATAGCGGAAAGGTGATCTGCGACGCGGCGGCTAATCAAGCGGAAGTCGCCGACATTGGCGGGCAGAGGCGTGTCGGACAGGGCATCAATCAGGCGATAGAAGAGCCGTGCGCTCATGCATTTGAAAAAGCGTTCGCCTTGACGCGTCTGGCGTTGGCCATAGACAACATCAGCCTTTTCTGACTCCATCAGGTCCAGCATGGCAGGCAGAAGTTCGGGCGGGTCTTGCAAGTCCGCATCGAGGATCAGGATGCGCACGCCCTGCGCATAGGTTAGTCCCGCCGTCAGAGCAATTTGGTGTCCGTAATTACGGGACAGATTGATCGCCGTCACACGCTTGTCCTGACGCGCCCATTCTTGTATCAGCGGCCATGTGGTATCCTTTGACCCATCATTGATGAGGATAATTTCGACCGTTTCATGTTGGAGTTTGTCGCACACTGTACTGAGACGTTCGCGCAAAGTGTGCAAGACCATCTGTTCATTATAACAGGGGATCACAAGAGAAAGCGTTGGACCATCGGAAGAAGGAAACGGCATCATGATTTTATTTCTGCCTTTCCGTTTGCTGCCATGTCTTTTAGCAAACCGGCATAAACACGGGCAATAGGCGGCCAATCCCAAGTGGTCAAAGCGAACTCGGCCATGGATTCAGAAGGGCGAATAATGGGCAGAGGGATAGGAAAAGTTTTCAGTTTCTTATGCCATACCGCAGCCGTGCGCTCGGGATTATCGGGCCAGACATCCGCGATTTGCAAAAAGGGTGTGGCCATGGCATTGCCACGTGCTGTTTCGGGCCCGCATAAAACAGGAAGACCGCACGCCATCGCTTCCTGAATGACCAAGGGAAAGCCTTCGCCATAGCTTGGGATCAAAAGGAGATCGGCAGACTTGTACAAGTCGGCCAAGGCTTCGCCTTTGCGTCCGCGAAAAACATGCACATTCGGTAGATGCCATTTTTCAGGCTTGATGGGGCCTTTGCCGGCAAGCCAAAAACGGCATTCAGGCATAAGCTTGGCTAAGCGCCGCAAAACATCCAACCCTTTGCGCTCGACAAAACGTCCGACGAAAAGAAAGACAATTTGTTCGTTTTTCAAAGCAAATTGCTGGCGTAGATAGCGGCGCGTTTCGGCCATCGGCAGATGAAAGGTGCGAATATCGACACCGTTGGGAATAACCTTGATCGGGCGCTTAAAGGCTAAACGGCGATAGTAATCTTCGGCAACACGGTCGCTGATGAAAATGACTTCATCTGCGCCCAGCAACATGCGCGAGGAAAAAAGTTTGTCGGCGATTTTCATAGCCCCACGCAGCATCGGATTACAATAGGGAACGGGCGCGATATGCTGTGTGATCATAACTGGTTTGCGCAGTTTTTTTGCACAGGCATAGGCGAGGATGTTTCCGAAATAGAGCGTATCATGCAACCAAACGGCATCGGCTTGTGCGATGGTGCTATGCATACGCTTGAGGCTGCGCCAGCCCCAGATCGGCCATGGAATGCCCAGGGCCTTTTCACAGAAATTCCAACAGCGCATGGGAAGGGTGGTGTTCCCATTGATTTTGGGCGCTGGGTCCGTGTCGCTGGCGATCCAGGCGAATTGCAGTGTGGGATCCGTTTCCATTTCGCGGATCAGCCGTTCAGCGACAAGTTCGATGCCGCCGCCATGACTCCCGTAAAAATGCGTGACGATCGCAATATGGTTTGCTTTGTTCTGGAGCGTAGAAAAAGGGGAGAAGTCAGTCATGCTATTGTTGCGTCTTGAAGGGCTTTAATCGCGTTGAGTTGCAATTTAAGCACGGCAAGCGCCTGCGGAAAACCGATTTTTTCGTCATTCTGCCCTGTGTGGATCGCACGGGCGAAACGATCGATGATCTCGTCATTTCCATAATCCATTCGGCCTCTTGCAAGCGCGAGGCCGTTTGGCACGTGCTGCCAAAAATGCTGGGCACAGGCGTACAAACTTGTGCGTAGAATATCAAGCGCTTTATGGGAACTATCATTTGGAAGGCGAATATAGATATCGCGGAAAATATCGACAATCGCTGTTTCTTTTTCTCCGGTCACGGTGACATGCCATTCGCTGAGCGTGCTGTCGAACTGACAGGAAATCGTAACAGGTAGGCCATCGCCCCCTTTGTAAAGGAGATGAGCCAGACGCGGCGTGTTGCGTCCGGTTTCGTCGGGCACCTGATAGGCCGTCTGGAGCGTAAGGCCATTGCCGCACAGATTGTTGAGCAGGTAAAAGAAATGCGGGCTCTCATCGAAAAACAAACCGCAGGGCAGGCTTTCATACCAAACAGGCAGGCGCCTTTTGGGATTTCCAAGTTGCGTGGCAGCAATGCGACGCAAGCGACCGAGTTTTCCGGCCTGTATATCGCGGTGAAGTTTGCGCAAGCTGCGGGCGAACTGGAAATTATGGACAACGGAAAGTGTTATGCCGTTCTGTTGGGCCGCTTGTGCCATAGCCTCGGCTTGCTCTGTCGTGAGGGCAAAAGGTTTTTCCGTCAACACATGTTTTTTCTGGCAAAGGGCGCTGAGTGCCAGTTTTTCATGCGCCGTAGGAGGTGCGCCAATGGTGATGGCATCAATTTCATTGATCCACGGCAAACCATCTAAGGTATCGGCTTGTTGAAAGTGGGGAAGGTCATATTCCCGGGCGACGTGTTCAGCCAGCCCTTCATGTCGGTCAATAACGCCGACAAGCCTGAGATCAGGATGCCGCAAGATCGCCGGAAGATGACGATGAAGAGCAACCCACCCCAGCCCCGCGATCGCAATGCGGGCTGGTGCGCTCATCCCACGGCCGCAGGATCGAGATGGGCTTCGGCCCCGATCGCGACGGCAATGGAGTCACGGTCCAGTTCGCTTGTCACGCCTTTCATTGTGGCTTCGGCGCAAGCCTGATCCATAATGATAATGGATTTATCAGGGTTGTTGCGGTTGCGGATAAAACGATGCGTCGTGGTTACGATATATTCAAGCGTTTCGTCCGAGATTTTAAACCCGTAGTGTTTTTCAAAATTGGGACGCAGATATTTAAGAATGTTGACCGTGGCGGGCAGGGAAGGAACTTCGAGTGTGACCTTTTGAAAACGGCGATCAATGGCAGGTTCCTGTTTGACGTAATCGTCGTATTCCTCCGCCGTCGTCGCCCCCATCACATACAAATCACCCGTGGTAAGGTAGGGTTTTAATAGGTCGGCTATGCCGCTGTAGCTTGAGGATTTAAAGGTGACCATAAGTTGGTGGATTTCATCAATGCAGAAAATAATGGGCGGGAAGAGGCCGCTGGCATTGCGTTCGGCCACGCCTTTGATGATCGGGATCAATCTTCCTTCCAGTTCGGCGCGAGAGGAGGAACCAGCGCCAATCATCGACATTTCCAATTCGATGAGACGCGCACCTTTCAAGATGCGTGGTACGCGGTCTTGGTTGATCCGCTGGGCAAAGCCGACGAACAAAGCCGTCTTTCCGACACCCGCCGGACCGAGCAACATCACATTTTTTCTCAAACGCTGCAACATGATGAGGGTCATGGTATCTAGTTCGTTATCGCGACCCGTAATGGGATCAAAACGGCCATTGCGGTCCTGCTCTGTAAAGTCGCGGGTGTAGCGGCTCAGCAGGCCATTGAGTTCGGTATCGCTGATGACAAATTTGGGCTCGGTCATAGGGGGGCCTTCGTTTTTTAGCTAGGTTCGAGAAAAAGAATCACTTTATCAGGATATTCTGTCACGACAAAAGGTTTAGAGCCAGCCCTTATCCCGTGGGAAAAACGCCTCGAAAACCCCTTCCCCTCGGGGTGCGGATCGACTATCTTGCCTGTGAATCATGTTTGGGTAGGGATAAAGCTGTGCGTTTGGGTATTGTGGTCATTTTGGTCGGGTGGATCGTTCTCGCGTCCGGGACGGCTCAGGCTGCTTTTTTGTTTTGTAACCAGACCCAAGCCGTGATTGAGGCCGCCTTTGCTTATCGCGAGGATGACGATGGGTGGATTTCCGAAGGCTGGTGGCAGCTTCAGCCGGGCCAGTGTGCACGCGTTTATAACAAACATTTGAGTCAGCGGTTTTATTTCTACTATGCGCGAGCGCTTGGTGTATCAGCCGATGATGGCTCCCAGCCTAAAAGCTGGTCCGGTCGGAACTACTTCTGTATCGGGCGCAAGGCCTTCAAGGTTGATGGGGATACAGCCTGTGAGCAGCGCGGTTATCAAAAGCAAGGATTCCAAGAAGTCGATGTCGGTATTGGCAACAAGGATTATACACTGACTTTCCGGAATGATCGGTAAGTTTGGCATGAGTAAAACAATTTCGGTGAAAATGAAGTCAGAGCTTGTTTCCGGATGGGATACGTCATTGCGCGGATGGGCTCGCTTGTTTGGCTTTGCCGGGCTCGTCGTCGTCTTTGTGCCCGTTTTGTTGGTCCTTCGCGGGTTAAAACTCTCAGCTGCCGACAGGGTTCCAAAGTTATTCCACGGTCTTTGCATCGCGCTTGTCGGCATTAAACCACGCGTGCGTGGAAAGATCCCATCTGTCGACGCAGCACAGAAAACACCGATGATTGTTGTGTGCAATCATTCGTCCTATCTTGATATTCCGGTGCTTGGGTCGATTATTGACGGTTGTTTTGTCGCAAAGTCCGAGGTTGGGACTTGGCCCTTCATCGGAACGATGGCGCGTTTCCAAAACACGGTTTTTCTTGAACGCAAATCCACACGTGCGGCTGCGCACCGCAATATTCTTCGCGAAAATCTTGAGGCCGGAAACAATTTGATCTTTTTTCCTGAAGGCACCTCGTCGGACGGCATGCGAACATTACCGTTTAAAAGTACGCTGTTCAGTGTCGTTGAGAAACCTTTGGCTGATGGGCAGTATGTCAAGGTTCAGCCCGTCACGATTCTTTGTACCGAAATCGGCGGGTTGCCGATGGGCCGTTCGTGGCGGCCCTATTATGCGTGGTATGGCGATATGACCTTGGCCAAGCATGCGTGGGAAGTTTTTAAAATCGGGGCCTTTACGGTCGATGTGATCTTTCACGACCCTGTGACGATTGAGGATTTTGGCAATCGCAAGATGTTGGCGGATTATTGTGAGCGCGCCGTCTCGGATGGCGTTAACCAATGCGTGACCGGACGATTCAAGAAAGAGAAAAGCAAGAAAAAACTTGCAGGCTAAGGCCCAACTCTGTCAAAACCCGCCTATGACAAGTCTAAACAAACAAAAGCTCTTTATCAAGACATGGGGCTGCCAGATGAATGTCTATGACTCGGCGCGGATGGCCGATGTCTTGGCTCCCCTCGGTTACGAGCAAACGGACGATCAGCGGCAGGCCGATCTCATTATTCTGAACACCTGCCACATTCGCGAAAAGGCAAGCGAAAAGCTCTTTTCTGAACTGGGTCGCCTACATGACGTACAAGTGGATCGGGTGAAGGAAGAGGGCGTTAACGTCATGATTGCCGTGGGCGGTTGCGTCGCTCAAGCGGTGGGAGAAGAGATCGCGCGGCGTGCGCCCTATGTCGGCTTGATCTTTGGGCCGCAGACCTATCACCAATTGCCCGAGATGTTGGCCCGTGCGGCGCGTGAAGGCAAGGTTGTTCTCAATACCGATTTTCCGGTGGAGCCGAAGTTTGACTTTCTGCCATCAGCGCAGGGACAGCGTGGCTCAAGCGCCTTTTTGTCGGTGCAGGAAGGGTGTGACCGTTTTTGCAGCTACTGCGTTGTGCCCTATACGCGTGGCGCAGAATATTCGCGGCCTATGGCGGATATTGTCAATGATGCGCGCGAATTGTTGCGCGGTGGTGTCAAGGAGATTACGCTGCTAGGCCAGAACGTGAACGCTTATCACGATGAAGGCAGCGGCAAGAAACTGGCGGATGTGATCGAGGCCTTGGCATCAATGCCGGAGCTTTTGCGCCTGCGCTACACCACATCACATCCTTTGGATATGGATGAGGCACTTATTGCCGCGCATCGCGATGTTGAGAAGCTGATGCCGTTTCTTCACCTGCCGGTACAGAGTGGCTCGGATGCCATTCTTGACGCGATGAACCGCAAACATACTGTCGGCGATTATCGTCACGTGGTGGAGCTCCTGCGTTCAGTGCAGCCCAAGCTGGCCTTGTCTTCGGATTTTATCGTCGGCTTTCCGGGCGAGACGGACAAGGATTTTGAAGCGACGATGCAGATCGTGCGCGATATCACCTATGTACAGGCTTTTTCGTTTATCTATAGTCGTCGCCCCGGCACGCCAGCGGCCGCCATGAAAAATCAGATCGATGAAAAGGTGAAGAAAGAGCGTCTGGCCGAACTGCAAAAGCTTTTACGCGATCAACAGATCGCATTTAACAATCAGGCGGTGGGACAGGTGATGTCGGTGCTGCTTGAAACGCCGCATCCGGAGAAGGGCCACATTTTTGGTCGTAGTCCTTATATGCAGGCGGTGCGCGTGAAGGGCTGTGATCCTTCCCAAGTCGGACAAGAAGTGCAGGTCCAGATCACCTGCGCCTTCGCCAACAGTCTGGCGGGGGATGCTGTAAAATAACTACTCCCGTCCCATTCTCTTCCGTCCCTTTTGTACAAGGGCGGAGACAACGCCGTGCCAAGTGCGGATTTCCTGCTCCGTCATTTCGGCGCGTTGTAGGGCGGATTGCAAATTGCGGGTGATGGTCGGGCGCATATCTTCCGTGGTGAAATAGCCGCTGGTGTCTAGCTCTTCTTCCAATCGGCGAAAAAAGTTTTCATATTCATCATGCGTGGCGGGGCGGCTTTTTCCCATGCGAATTTGGCTTGGCTGGGTTTTGTCCTTCGCCTGATACCATTCATAGCCGACGAGCAGAACGCACTGCGCAAGGTTCAACGACATAAAGTCGGGGTTGAGCGGGATGGTGATCTTGCAGTTGGCCAGCACGATATAGTCATTGATAAGGCCCATGCGCTCCGGCCCGAACAGGACGCCGACTTTCTGTCCTTCGTCAATGCGTTCCTTCATATCCGGCGCGGCAGCGCGCGCCGTGACGATGCGATTGACCATATCGTTGGTGCGCGAGGTCGTGGCATAAACATAATTTAGATCGGCAATCGCGTCTTGCACCGTGTCATAGAGTTTGGCGTTGGTCAGGATGTCTTCGGCGCCCGAGGAGGCCGCCGCCATACGTTGACGATGCACATCGCCCAGTGGCCACGGATCGCGCGGCGCGACGATGCGCAGTTCCGGTAACGCGCAGTTTGCCATGGCGCGGGCCGTCATGCCGATATTTTCAACCAATTGCGGATGAACAAGGATAATAATGGGTGTGGTCATGATATTTAATCGATTTCTTATCATCAAGAAAAAATAGGGTTATGCCCGCGCAGGCGGGCATCCATACAGCGCAGCAGCATAAAGTAGGCGTTTGCTATTTCTGCATAGGTCATATGGACTCCCGCTTTCGCGGGAGTGACACAGGATAGAATAGGGCAAGTATAACAGAAAGAGGGGAGTTCCTTCATCCCCTTTACCCCCGCCGCCAAGTGGTGCCTTGGGGACCGTCTTCAAGGATAACGCCTTGGGCGGCCAGCGTGTCGCGGATTTCATCGGATAGCGCAAAGTTTTTGGCCTTGCGGGCGGCGAGACGTTCGGCGATCTTCGCTTCGATTTCCGCTTCGCTTGGGCCGCCTTCTGATCCTGCACCTTTGAGCCAGCTTTCTGCCTCTTGTTCGAGCAAACCAACAGCTTGCGCAGCGGCCAGTAATTCGCCCTTCAGTTTAGCTTTTTGCGTGTTGTCCGTCGCTTTGTTGAGGTTGCTGACAATCTCGTGAATTGCGGCGATAGCCAACGGTGTGTTCATATCGTCCAGTAGCGCGTCTTCGACGGCAGCGGGAACGTCCGTCCGCACAGCTTCGATATCCGCGACGCTGCGTAAGGCGCTATACCATTTATCCAGCGTTGCCTTAGCGGTCATCAATCCATCTTTGGTGAAGTCGCAAGGCTGGCGATAATGCGCGGACAAAAGGGTAAGGCGCAAGGCCTCGCCCGGCGCTTCGTCCAACAACTCATGCACGGTAAAGAAGTTGCCCAGAGACTTGGACATTTTCTCGCCATTGACGGTTAGAAAGCCATTATGCACCCAGTATTTTGCAGGCGGGGCACCATCATGGGCGCAGGAGCTTTGCGCAATCTCGTTTTCATGATGCGGAAAGATCAAATCGAGTCCGCCGCCATGAATGTCAAAAGTTGTGCCCAGCAAATCATCCGCCATGGCAGAGCATTCTAGATGCCAGCCAGGACGACCATAGCCCCATGGGCTGTCCCAGCCTTCGCCGCCTTCGGGAGCGGGCTTCCAAAGGACGAAATCGGCGGGATCTTTTTTGTAAGGTGCGACTTCAACGCGGGCTCCGGCGATCAGCTCATCGCGTGTGCGACGGGACAGCTTGCCGTAAGTCGGCATGGAGGCCACATCAAACAACACATGCCCTTCGGCCTCATAGGCGTGGCCTTTTTCGATCAAGGTTTGGGTGAGGGCAATCATCTGCGCGATATAGGCTGTGGCGCGAGGCTCGTGATCGGGGCGTAGCGCATTAAGATGATCCATATCCTCGTGGAAGATTTGCGTCGTTTTGACAGTTAGCTCTTTGATGGAGATTTTACGTTCCGCCGCGCGTGCCAAAATCTTGTCGTCCACATCCGTGATGTTGCGGGCATAGCTCACCTTGGGGAAGTGACGCTTGAGCAAGCGATAGAGCGTGTCAAACACCACAACAGGCCGCGCATTGCCGATATGGGCATAGTCATAGACCGTGGGGCCACAGACATACATGCGGACATGGGCAGGGTCGATGGGTTCGAACAGCTCTTTTTGTCGCGATAGGGTGTTATAGAGATGAAGTTGGGTCATGCTGTTTCCCCTTTTAGTCGTTTGATACTGCGTTCATAACCAATGAGCGGGAGGAGAGCTTTCATCTCCGGCCCGTGGTCGAGGCCTGTCAGGGCGCGGCGCAGTGGCATAAACAACTCTTTGCCCTTGCGACTTGTTTTCGCTTTGACGGCGTTGGTCCAGCTTGACCATGTCGTTTCATCCCATGGCGCAGGAGGCAGAAGCGCGGCGGCGTCGGCTAAGAAAGCGGCGTCTTCACCCAACATTGATGCAACGGGTTGGTGCGTGATTTCCCACCACAGGCGCGTATCGTCGAGCGTCTCAAGATTGGGGCGCACCGCGTTCCAGAAGCTTTCCGTCATGTCAGCCAGTTGCAAAGCCGCAAGGCGATCTTTGATCGCGGCATAAGGCGTCTGGTGCAGGATTTTGGCGTTCAGGTGCTTGAGGTCCTGCATGTCGAACTTTGGCGTCGCGCGCGAGATTTTACCAAGGTCAAAGCTTGCGGCAAGCGTTTCTATATCCTGATAGGGGGCGATGGGATCAGAGGTGCCCAGCTTGGCCAAAAGCGAGTTGATCGCCATCGCCTCGATATGGCTTTCCTCGCGCATCTGGCGGATCGACAGGGTGCCTAGTCGTTTGCTCATCGGCGTGCCATCCGCGCTGACGAGCAGGGGATAGTGCGCAAAGGCGGGCGCAGGCTTGTCGGTTAGCGCGTTCCAAATCTGGATTTGTACGCTAGTATTGGTGACGTGATCTTCGCCGCGAATGATATGGGTAATGCCCATATCGATATCGTCCACGATTGAGCAGAAGGTATAGAGCGGCACACCGTCTTCGCGCACGATCACGGGATCCGACAGAGCCGAGGCGGGAAGGGACTTTGGCCCCTGCACGCCGTCATTCCATGTCACATCGATGGGATCGAGCTTAAAGCGCCAATGTGGCTTGTGCCCATCGGCGATCAGCTTCTCGACCCCTTCGGGCGTCAGCTTGAGCGCGGCGCGGTCATAAACGGGCGGCAGACCACGCCCCAGCTGCGTCTTGCGCTTGAGGTCCAGCTCTCCTTGCGTTTCAAAGCAGGGATAGACGCGGCCTGACTTTTTGAGACGCTCCAGCTCTTCGTCATAGCGTACCGTGCGGGCCGATTGCTTTTCAAAGGCGTCCCAGTTCAGTCCCAGCCAGCGCATATCTTCTTCAATGGCGGCGGCATATTCGGGCGTCGAGCGTTCTTGGTCCGTATCATCAAGGCGCAACAAAAAGCGCCCTCCCTGACGGCGGGCAAACAGGTAATTGTAAAGGGCCGCGCGGATATTGCCGATATGCAAATAGCCGGTGGGCGAGGGCGCAAAGCGTACATAAACAGTCATAATATTAAACCTTCTCCTGTGGAGGAGCTATTTGCCGTTAAGGGCAACATCACTCACTCTGCGCTTCGTGATCCGTCTGTCGAAAGAAGTCCTTTGTTTTCAAAAGGAACGGTCTGTCCGGCGGACGGATCTCTTTGCGCAACCGCTCGTGACCTGACAGGCGCCACGGCTTGTGCTTGTTGTTACAAGGCCTGTTTTAGCAGGATTTTCGCCCTGTGGTGAAGGGAAATATGACAGCGCGTTCTGGCTGAAAGGAATGCTTTATGAGGATTTACTTTCATGCTAAAAGGGGCAGGTAATTTTCGGGGATATAATTTCAAGGGAGACCTATAATGGTTAACGAAGCACCGCGTAGCATTTTTTCTACAGTTTTTCGAGGTCGACGACACCCATTCTGCAGCAGCACACCCCTCACTCAGGATGAGGCTGTTTCCGCACGCAAGGTGTTGAACAGTGGTGATGTAGCTGGCGCCAGCGAAAAAGAGATGGTAGCGACGGTTCGCTATATCCATTCGGCGCTTGGAAATCCCATAGCGCCTCACTATGACAATATGCCACTTTATGGTCGGTTGGCTATGATTATGCGTGCAGCTCAGAAAAGAGATCTGAAAAATGTATGCGAACAGGCCATGGATGTGGCTTTTCATTATCGTGATAACCAGAGCGAGTATGATAAAGCCGCTGTCCTCTCGGCATTTTTGTCCTGCGCCGCGCCCGATGATAAGCGTCGTCGCTCTGTTGCGGATGATCTGGTTGTCCTTGGTCTCAAGCATGAGGGCGAGGCCCGCGAGGCGATGCTGTGCTATGCGCACAAATCACTGCCCAGTGATATGATCGTTCAACGGGACCGCATCAAAGAGGCGATTGATGAGATCAAGGAATCCAAAACGCCTGCTTCAAAAAACAAGGGCGCCAGTTGGCCCGTGCCACCAAAGCCGAGTCAAAAATGGACAAACGAAATGATGCAGAAATATTCGTTGTAACGCTCGTCACTTATACAAGGGTTGCGCCAACGGCATTCGCACTGATAATGCTCCAGTTCTGCCTGAAGAAATCAGCGGTTGTTGGCTCATACTCCTTCTCGCCCCACGCATGATCGAAAAAGGCATAGAGGGGGGGTTCAACCCAAAAGCGGGCGTTGATCGCGCGCGGTTTAATGCGGTCACTGTAGTTTGCATATTGCATGTCCCAATCAGTGTCAGATTGATCGGGGCTGGGTTCCAAATACATAGTAATCAGACATAACAAACTTCCCCTAAATTTCTATTTATCAATTTTTCGTCTTACTTCTCGGATATGAGCAAGAGCGGCGCGGCCTAACTCTGTCTCTTCGGCATGGAAATATCCTTTATCTTTAACATCAACCCATTGTTCCCATTCCTGATCTAGTTTTTTTGCAAGATCCTGATTGCCCTGTTCTTGTGCCTCATCTCTTTCTCTTGCTGTGCGAATGCACTTCATTCCTATATATTCATCCCAATCCTGAATCTCTTCTTCACGGGCCATTTTTTCTTTTAAACTCATAGGCTTCTTTTCTTGTTCAGTCATGATCGTTCCTTTCAAACATTATGAGGGTTCTGGTTTCTGACCACGCTTCTCGTGTAACTCCTATTTAGGCGCGGGCGTTTCTTGCCGGATCTTTTCATAATAAGGCATCGGTGGGAGGATCGAAGGCGCACGGTTGCCCAAACGTTTGGAAGAAGTCATTGGGGATCGGGTCATAAAAGCATCCTTGATAATCGTTTCCTGAGAAATAGGAAGAAGCAGGCTATCATTGGCCATTAAAAGAATCATGGTTAAAATGGAAGAACAAAAAAGGCTATGTTAATAAAATAATCCTTGACCAGAGGGGCGGGGTGTGCTATTGACATTGCTAGGGCGGCGTGTGGCCAAACGCCAGCCTTTGAAAACCGTTTATCCTTTCGCGAGGGGTGGCGGTTTTTTTGTGCATGGATGAAAGGGGCGGGTGCATGTCTTTAGCGCAGGGGATGTGTGGATCCCGCTTTCGCGGGGATGACATAGTGACGAGATTTAGAAGCAGTCTCGAAAAGGAGCCTGTCATTCCCGCCTTGATCAGGAATCTATACAACGCCAGCGGAAAGAGACGGGGGCTGGGCGTTTGTGGAAAGGCTGAACGATTGCTGATCACAGAAGCGCTTGGGTCCTGACCCCTCCCCGAAAAAGTCTGTGTGACTTTTTCGACCCTCCCTCAAGGGGAGGGTGGTCAGGGGGAGATTGTCGGGGGAGTGACAGGGTATGTGAGGTGGAGAGAGGGCGACGCTATAAATTCATAGTCATTCCCGACTTGATCGAGAATCCATAGAGTGCTTCCGAATAGGCGGGCGTTTGGTGCTGGCAAAGAACTCTACGACTGGGTCCTGTTTTTCAGAGGACCGCCATTCCGGGCGTTGTTTGAGCGGCAATGCGGTTTACGCGGTAAAGCGGTCTTTGGCGGCGCGCAGGGCACCAAAGATGGCGGCGGCATCCGCATCCGTCGCAACACCGGCTTTCGCCAAGGCGAGCTGAAAACTCTTATCATCAGCACGCAGGAAAGGATTTGTCTTCTTTTCCATCTCCAGCGAAGAGGGCAAGGTCGGCAGCCCTTTTTTGCGGAGTTTGGTGACCTCTTCGGCGCGTGCCTTGAGGTCGGCATTGTTTTTGTCGAGCGACAAAGCGAAGGTCGCGTTCTTTTCGGTGTATTCGTGCCCACAATAGACCATTGTGTCATCGGGCAGAGCACGCAGGGTCTTGAGTGACTCCCACATCTGGACGGCGGTGCCTTCAAACAAGCGTCCGCAGCCGAGAGAGAACATTGTATCGCCACAGAAGAGGGCTTTAATCTCGGGGAAATAAAAGGAGATTGAACCGGATGTATGGCCCGGCGTTTCGATCACCTGACCGCGCAGGTCAGAGAAGGTGATGATGTCGTCTTTCTCCACGCCGCGCGAAAGCCCCTCGATCCGGTGGGATTCTTTGGAGGGGCCGATAATAGGGGCCCCGTAATCATGCTGGAGCTTAAGATTCCCCGCTGTATGATCTCCGTGATGATGCGTGTTCAGGATCAGCGCCAGATGCAGGTTTTTTTTCTGCAGCGCTTCGCAGACAACCGCGGGATCGCCGGGGTCAACGACCATGGCAAGACCCAGCGCAACGTCGCTGATCAGGTAGATGTAGTTATCGGCCGCAGCCGGAAGAAGGTCGATTGAAAATCCCATGCAGGCAGGATGCCAAAAGGGTACTAATAGGAGGTTAATGCGCGCAGGCGATCTTTTGTTTGCCGGAAAAGTCGGGTAGGATGGCCCCAAACATCGACAAAGGAATAGGTTTTATGGGGCTGGACGTCGTCGATTTACGGGAATTTTACATTTCCCCTTTGGGGCGAATGGTTCGACGGCTCTTGCGCGAAAAGCTGGCGACCCTGTGGCCGACCGTGCGTGGGGATGTCGTCGTCGCGCTTGGGTACGCCACGCCGCTTCTTCGGCCATGGCTGGACAAGGCCGAGCGCCTGATCGCCCTGATGCCGGATGGGCAGGGCGTTGCCTATTGGCCGCGTGAGGGTCCTAATATGGCGTGTCTTGCCGATATGGCTCATATGCCGTTACCGGATGAGTCGGTGGATCGCGTGCTTCTCCTACATGCTTTGGAAAATGCTCCCAATCCAGAGGCCATGCTGCAGGAGGTCTGGCGTATCCTCAAACCCAGCGGCCAAATGGTGGTGATCATTCCCAATCGACTGGGCGGTTGGGCGGATCAGGAGGAAACACCCTTTGGAACAGGGCGTCCTTACTCCTCGGTTCAGGCAAAAAGTTTGTTTAAAGAACAAGGGTTTCTTGTTGAACGTTTAACTAAAGCTTTAGTTATGGCGCCGCGCCTGTCCCACCTGTGCCTAAGCTTTGCTCCGGGGCTGTGGCGACGGGTTGAAGCCCTAGGCGGACGGTTGCCTTTCGGCGGGTTTGGTGGCGTTTTGATCGTTCAGGCCAGTAAGCAGGTTTTGTCGCCAGCCCTGATCAATCCAAGGCCTTGGAACCGTCGCCTTGTCTTGCCCTTGCCGTTGCCGACAACGCCCATCCCGACAGTCCGTATGGGGCAAAGAGGGTAAAGGGGTTGGCTTTTGCGCCAAAGTCATGTAGTTTGAGTGGCCCTTGAAGGGCAGAAAACCCTTGAAAAGTTGGATTTTGCTATGACCATGAAAAAAGCACCGGTCGAAAACATTGATCACCTGATGGCCGAGGTGCGTGCCCAGATCGACCAGATTGATGCTGCCATGCATGAGCTTCTCCTGCGTCGGGCCGAGATGATCGTTCAGGCTCGTGATATCAAGACCAAGTCCAAGCAAAAAACCTTTATTCGCCCTGGTCGTGAAGCCCAGATTTTGCGCGCCCACGCTGCCCGCCCACAGGGCCATCTGCCCGCAGGAATGGTGTCCCGCGTATGGCGCGAGATTATTTCCGACTCTTTACTGTCCGAGAATCCGACCTTTAAAGTCGGGGTTTTTGTTCCCGACAAAGGGGAGGATTTGTGGGACGTCGCCCGTGACCATTTTGGCTCGCATACGCCGCTTGTCCCCATGAAATCGGCCGCCGCCGCGATCAAGGCGCTTCAGGACAAAAAGATTTCGGCCGCTATTGTGCCGCCGCCCGTCGATGGGGAAAAGGAACCGTGGTGGCCGGTCTTGCTGGCTGATAAAAAGAACGAGATTACGGTATTCCATTCCGTGCCGTTCGAGGTTCTCAAGCCCGGCCGATCCAATGCACGCAATAGCCTGCCGACCGGTCTTGTGATTGGCCCCGTTTATCCTGAACTGACGGGTGATGATCGGAGCATGCTGGCGCTCCATTGCGAGCATGTCCCAGAGGCCGAGATGAAGCGTTTGTTCAGCAAGGCAGGCTACAAGGTTCGCGTTTTTGCCAGCAAGTCGCTGGGGCGTAGTTCAGCCTCGCCGACAGCCTATTATGCAGAAGTCGAGGGGTACGTGGGGCGTAACGACACCCGTTTGGGCCGGATCAAGGCCATGATGGGCAGTCGCCTGAAACACCTTAGCCCCTTGGGCGGTTATCCAGTTCCCTTGAAAAGCGGACGGAAAGCGTAACCTCAAGAAAGCAAGATATCGTTTTTTGAAAGCGCCTTTCGACAAAAGGAAGAAGGGCGCTTTTTGTGTGGAACTATGATCAGGAGCGTAGCATGAGCGAGAAGAAAACTTTGGCGATATTGGGCCTTGGGGCTTTCGGGCAATTAATGGTCAAGCATCTGTCGCCTTATGTCACGATCGTTGCAAGCGATCCGGCCCCTCAGGCTGCCGCTTTTGCCGCCGAACACAATATTCCCGTGGCGAGCCTGAAGGAAACGGTAAAGCAGGCGGATGTTGTCGTTCTGGCTGTGCCGGTGCCCAAGATGGAAGAGGTGCTTATCGAGATCAAAGACAGCGTCAAGCCGGGGGCGTTGGTGATGGATGTCGGCTCGGTCAAAGTCTATCCTTCTCAGTGGATGGACACGCACTTGCCGCCTTCTGTTGATGTGATTTGTACGCATCCGCTCTTTGGGCCACTGGGGGCTGCCAAGAACGGAACCAAGGGGCTGAAAGTTGTATTGTGTCCCCTGCGCGGCCCGAAAGTGCAGGAGCGGGCGACCAAGATTACGTCTTTCTTGTCCGAACATTTTGGAATCGAAACCATGGAATCCACACCCGATGAGCATGATCGGGAGCTGGCCTATGTCCAAGGCTTGCCCCACTTGATCTCGCAGGTTTTGATCAACATGGAACCGTTGCCACGCCGCATGATGACGCCCAACTATAACTTGTTCCTGCAATCCATTGATATTGTAAGATTAGATACCGAGGATTTGTTCCTTGCCATCATGCGCGACAACCCCTATTGCCGTCCGGTTCGCGAGGCTTTCTTTGCCGAGGCACATAAGCTCAAGACGTTTATCGAGGCGCAGGGCGGCTAAGAATTATTGCGGTTTGACGCAGATTGGACTTGCCTAGGCAAGGGATATCAGCAGCAATATTATCTTCATCTTATGATGCTATCCACCAATGATAGAAGAAGAAAAAAGGTGAGGTTATGGCTCAATCGACATTGTTGGGGTATCCGAGACTTGGCCCCCACCGCGAGTTGAAATTCGCGACAGAACGCTATTGGCGTCAGGAAGGTTCTTTATCCGATCTGCTGAAAACCGGACTGCAGATGCGTGAATATAATCGAGACACGCAAAAACAAGCTGGGATCGATATGTTCCCGTGCAACGACTTTTCGTTTTACGACCAGATGCTGGACATGTCCGCCTTGCTGGGTGTTGTGCCTTCGCGTTACGGCTGGGCGGGGAACAAAGTTGATCTGGATACCTATTTCGCGATGGCGCGTGGCGCACAGCATAGCGGCGCCGATGTTCCGGCGTGTGAGATGACGAAATGGTTCGACACGAATTATCATTACATCGTGCCGGAGTTTGAAACCGGACAGGTTTTCAAATGCTGTTCCAACAAGCCCGTCGATGCTTTTCAGGAAATGCGGGCCACCGGAGCTGCAGCGCGTCCTGTTTTGGTCGGGCCGATGACGTATTTGCTGTTGGGCAAAAGTCGCGATGGTAGCTCGCCCCTTGGGTATCTGGACGCGTTGTTGCCTGCCTATGTTGAGGTGCTCAAGAAACTTGAGGAAGCGGGCGCGGCATGGGTACAGCTGGACGAGCCGTGCCTTGTCACTGATCTCGATATCCACCAAAAAGAGGCGTATGAGAAAGCCTATGCCGCCTTGCGTGCGGGAAGTAAGCTTAAGTTCTTTGTCACGACACCTTTTGGCAGACTTGATGATAATCTTGCCCTTGCGGCGTCGCTCCCTATCGATGCGCTGCACATCGATCTGGTTGCTGGAGAGGGACAAATGAATGATGTGCTGGCGGCGGTGCCGGAGTCCATGATCCTTGCACTGGGCGTCGTCGATGGACGCAATATCTGGCGCAACAATATGGAAAAATCTCTGCAGAAGCTGGAGTATGCCGCTAAACAGCTTGGCAATCATCGGGTTTGGGTCACGACGTCCTGTTCCCTTTTGCATGTGCCTTATGATTTGGATGCCGAGATCAAGCTAGGCGCGCAGTTGAAAAGCTGGATGGCTTTTGCCAAGCAGAAAGCCGAGGAAGTTGCCGCGCTTGCCTGTGCCCTTAACGAAGGACGGCAAAAGATTTACGGTGCGTTGGTTTGTTCGACCCAAGCCACTGAAGGACGCAAGTTGTCCAAACTCATTCATGAGCCATCGGTAGGCGAGCGCTTGCGGGAACAGCCCCTTTCCGCTGCCGGACGTGCGACACCCTTTGCCGAGCGCCGGAAGCTTCAGGTTGCGACATACAAGCTGCCCTTGTTCCCGACGACAACGATTGGCTCTTTTCCCCAAACGGAAGAAGTGCGCAAGAACCGTGCCTCTTGGCGTGCGCAAAAGATGACGGATGCGGCCTATGACGCCTTTGTCAGGGATCAGATTGCCGCTTGCGTGAAATGGCAGGATGAAATCGGCCTTGATGTGCTCGTTCATGGCGAGTTCGAACGTAATGATATGGTCGAGTTCTTCGGTGAAAAGTTGCACGGCTTTGCCTTTACCGAAAATGGCTGGGTCCAGTCTTATGGGACACGCGGGGTCAAGCCGCCAATTATCTATGGGGATGTTTTGCGGCCTGAGCCGATGACCGTTGACCTTGCGCGCTATGCCCAAAGTTTGAGCGCAAAACCTGTCAAAGGCATGTTGACGGGGCCGGTGACCATTTTGCAATGGTCGTTTGTTCGCGACGATCAGCCGCGTAGTGTGACAGCGCACCAGATTGCCTTGTCTCTGCAGGATGAGGTGCTTGACCTTGAAAGCGCGGGAATTTCGATTATCCAGATTGACGAGCCCGCTTTCCGCGAAGGTTTGCCGTTAAGGCGCAAGGAGCACCAAGCCTATTTCGACTGGGCGATACAGGCCTTTCGGATGGCATCCACGGGCGTGAAGGATGAAACGCAAATTCACACGCATATGTGCTATTCGGACTTTAATAACATCATCACAGCGATCAAAGATCTGGATGCCGACGTGATTTCGATCGAAACAAGCCGCTCGCAGATGGAATTGCTGGATGCCTTTGTGACCTTTAAATATCCGAACGAGATCGGGCCCGGTGTTTATGATATTCATAGCCCGCGCGTGCCGCCGGAGGATGAAATCCTGAGTTTGATCGAAAAGGCTTGCCAAAGGCTGGAGCCGTGGCAAATCTGGATCAATCCCGATTGCGGGCTCAAGACGCGCGACTGGCCGGAGGTCAAGGCCTCGCTTTCCTGTATGGTCAGCGCGGCGCGTCATCTTCGCGAACGCTATGCCGCCAAGGGGGCTTGATGGGGGATCGCTTTATTCCGTCGGATCTTTCCTTTTCTTTGGAAGTTTTTCCGCCAAAAACGGAGAAGGGCGAGCAACATCTAATGGAAACGATCGAGGCCTATCTGGCCGTCGATCCGGCTGCCATTACGGTGACCTTTGGCGCAACGGGCACACCCGAAAGCGAAGAAAAGCTGCGGCAGGTGATCCGGCAAATCCGCAAACGCACGGATATCCCCATTGCGGCGCACATGACCTGCGCCAACCGTTCACAAGCGCAGGTGTATGAGACGCTCGACAAGCTTTGGGCCGACGGCGTGCGGCATATTGTCGCCCTGCGCGGGGATATGATCGGACCGGGAAATCCCTATGAACCGCATCCGCAGGGATTCCCGATGACCTATGATTTTATTGCGGGGGTGAAGGCCCGTTATCCGCAGGCTTCGATTTATGTTGCGGGTTATCCAGAAACGCATCCTGAATCGCCGTCGGAGAATTTCGATATCGAGCATTTGAAGCGCAAGGTTGATGCCGGTGCTTCGGGTGTTTTAACGCAGTTTTTCTTTGATCCTGAAGTGTTCCTGCGCTGGCGAGACAAGGTTGAAAAGAACGGGATCATGGTTCCCATTGTGCCGGGCCTTTTACCCATTATCAATTTTTCTAAAATGTGCGAAATGGCCGATCGATGCAACGCCCACGTGCCTGCCTTTTTGCATACGATGTTTGAAGGAGTTGAGGCTGGTAGCCTTGATCATCATCTGCTGGCGATGAATGTGCTGTCGCACCAGATCACGCGCCTTGTTGAACATGGCGTGTCACACTTTCATTTTTATACGATGAACGAGACGCTCCTTACGCGGCATATTTGTTCTTGGATGCGCGCCGGATTCTGATCAAGTTATTCTTCTGGGAGTGGTTGCTGTTCCGGCTGTGCGTCTTGCTGTGGCGTCGATGGCGCGTCGACGACTGGCTCGGCAGGTTGCGCGTTTGGTTCTTGTGGCCAATTAAGTCGGGGGATATCCATAAGCTTCACAGGCCCGACATAAAGGCCGTTGTTTTGCACAGACAAAGGCAGGATAGGGCCGGAGGATCCGGCGATGCCTGTCTGTCGTCCCAACACACCGACAGAAGCCAGAAGTAAAGAGACGTCCCGTTCACTGAGCTTGCCATTATCCCTGAGTTGGCCGATGGCTTGTTCCAAGCCTGATACTTTCGCCGAGAAGGCGGCTTCGGGTTGCAGCTCATTGGACAAGGCAACTGTGCCTTTGGCATCAAGGTCCAGCGGACCCCATCGCAGGGTTAGGTCGTCGATTTCGATTACGCCGCTCGCGTCATTCCATGCTCGAATTGCGACATCGGTGAATGCAGCCGGGAGCTGACCCATGAGATGTCCATCGAAAGAGATCTCATCTATGCGGGGTACGAGCAAAACGTCCATCTCCTGTGGCAGGGTGATTCCCAAAGCCGAAAGCCAGAAGGACAGGCCGACCTCTTCGCTGCTCGTCGCGGGGAAGTCAGGCATCGCCACGCCGAATTTCAGTCCGTCAAAACTGTAAGATATTGTCTCTGTGCGGCCCGTGATCCCATGACGGAGCTTTGTAGAAAGGGACCGCCAGTTCCAAACCGGCATGTAGATAACGGCTTCACCAGCCTGAAGCTCGTTTGATCCTTGTTTGAGGGAAGGTTTTTCGAGATGGACATGAACGGTCAAGAAGGTTCCGTCCATGTAGCGGGACTCGTAGCTCAGCGGACTCGTCGGCTGTGTCATGTGATCGACAAGCTTGTTGAGGCGATAGGCGGTGAAGCCCCATAACAGCACCCATACAAGCACGAGGGCGCAAAGTGCGTAAAAAATGGCGTGGCGACGCCGATAGACGCGGTGGCTTAAGACTTTAGCGGCATAGGACATGGGAACACCAGAAAAGGCGAGAAGGGGAAGAAAATCCAGTTACAGGGTAACGGATTAGGCTGCTAAAATCAATTCTGCGTTCCAATTTGTAGTAAAATGTGCGTAAAGTTAAGTGATAGAACAAGATATCCCGCATCTGGAAGGACTAAGTCGATGCACGACGAAACAGAAGGGTTTGAACATCAACGAGACGAAGACGCGTTGTTGCCATTTCAGCTGGAGCAAAGCGTCGTGCGCGGTCGCGTGGTCAGGCTTGGTCCGCTTCTGGATGATATGCTCGGACGTCATGCCTATCCCGTGCCTGTTGCCACGTTCCTTGCCCAGACCTGTGCAATGACGGCAGCGCTTGCGTCCGCCCTCAAGTTTAAGGGAGTTTTTACGCTCCAGACGCAGACAGATGGGCCTGTCAGCCGTCTTGTTGTCGATGTGACGAGCGAAGGCGATATTCGTGCCTGTGCGACCTTTGATGAAGCCGAGGTCATGTCGGCCAAAGCTGGCGGGCTCTTGGGTTCAGGACATCTTGTTTTTACCGTCGATCAACAAGCGACGGATGAGCGCTATCAGGGTGTGGTCCCCATCGAGAATGATGATCTGACGGCCGCTTTTCATACCTATTTCAAACAGTCGGAGCAGATTCCGACCGGCATTTTGACCTTTGCGCGCAAGGATCGCGATGAGCATTGGCATGCGGGATGCCTTATGGCGCAGCGCATGCCGCGCGAAGGCGGCGAGGGCGAGCCTGCCTCTCTTCCGCAAGACGATACGGTTCAGGAAGATGACTGGAAGCGCGTGATGCTTCTTATGCAGACCTGCACGGCGGACGAGCTTCTGGATCCGGCGCTTTCTTTTGAGGGTTTGCTTTTCCGTTTGTTCCATGAGGAAGGCGTTCGGGCCTATGATCGTCGCAATTTGCGCCATGAATGTCGCTGTTCACGCGAAAAGGTTCGAGATCTTCTTGCCAGCATGCCCAAAGATGAAATCGCCGCCATGATTGACGAACACGGAAAAATCGCCGTGACCTGCCACTTTTGCAGCCGGACCTACACCTTCGAACCGGACGCTATTTGCCCCGCAAATTGATCAGGAACTTTTCCAGACACACGGGCGACATCCGCAAGAGAACATCGTCGCGGTCAACAAAGTGATGAAGGATCGCGGCACCGATATGGATCACAATCATGATTAGCATGATTGTTGCCATGATAGCATGTGCGCCAGAAAAAATGTGACGTAGCGTGTTGAGGAGGTCGGGATCGGACGGCATCGGAATATTAGGGACAGCCAATATGCCAAAAAGGCTGAGGCCATAGGGCCCTGCCGAAACCATCAGCCATCCGGCCAGCGGGACAAGAAGGCCAAGGGCATAAAGCACAAAATGTGTGGCCTTGGCTGCCTTGATTTGCCATTGGGGCATACTCTTAAGAGGGAGTGGGGGCGCCGAATGGTTGCTGCGCCAAATGACGCGAAAGATCCCGGCAAGCAAAAGAAAAAAGCCTGTCGTTTTATGCGCCGTAAAGAGCATCTTGCGCTGATCGGGGGGCAGCTCGATATCCATCAGGGCTGCCGAGACGAACATCAAACCAATAGCGATGCCAAGACTCCAGTGGAGCCATTTGCTTGTCGTATCATAGCTTTGACTACTCTGTGTCATCTTCCCTCGCTTTCACTGCGGGGCGGTGAGAGAGTCCCACAGTTGGATTAGAGCTGGTAGTGCGCGCTCATGTTGAAGATGTTCTCGTTCGTGTCGTCGCGCATGAAATCATGCTCGTACTGGAGCGAGAACGACCAATCGTTGTCCAGATAGGCCGAAACGGATGGTGCCAATGCAATCCAGTCTCGCGACTTCTTGGCTCCCTTTGTTGTAAAGGACGAGTTGGCGAGATTGACGAACGATGATTTGACGGAGGTTCTATCGTCACCGAACTCATGACGATAGGCGACGCGCATACCTGGCTGGATCGTGCCGACATTGTTCATGATGAAGGCATGGGAAACGCCAACGCCCAACGAACCGATGGCGGACAAATTATCCATATCGTCGGTTTTGAGGTTGAAGTTGCCTGCTCCCGTTTCATCAAAGCTGCCGAAATCGCCATAAGCAAGGCGGAAGCCGGTGTAGGGCGTTACCTTTGTACGCTCAAGCACGCGGAAATCATACCCGGTCTCGACATTGCCGCCGAGCTGGTAGCCATCGGGCGATGCTTTGGCCTTGCGGGTCGTGTTGTTTCCCGCATAGATCAAACGTTCGCTATTGAGCGAGTGATAACCAGCACTGAGATAGCCATCAACATAGGCATCACGTGCATAGGCTGTTGTGCCGTAAACCGAAAGTGCAACGCTATCGTTTTTCAAATCACCCATGCTGCCGGTTGTAAAGCTGCCGCGCGCATAAGTGACGGCACCGCCGATGTAGGTCTTGTCGCGAAGTTTGTAATCTGCACCGACCGTCAGGCCCGTCTTTGTTGTTTTGGCATCTGCGCTGTTGGTTTGGTGCTCTCCAGAGCCAAAACCCGTGTCGCCGGAGACAAAGACGCCCCATTTGCTATCGCTACCAGAACGTTCTGCAACGGGCACAGCCTGTGTGCCATAGACATTTGCCTGCGGCTTCGGCAGGACCGGAGCAGGAGCGGTTGTGGCCTGTGAAGGAGGTGCGGCGGGAAGCAACGCCGGTGATCCGGCATCGTTCTGCCATAGCAATGTGCCCGCATCCTGTTCTGCTCGCGGCGGATGATAGGAGGTCATAGTCAGCGCAGGGTTTGTCGTTTGCGGAATCACCATGCTGTTTTGTCCGGTTAAGGACCTTGAGGTTACACTGCCAAGCCTTGGCGTTGTCAGTGTCTTTGTTTGATCGATCTTGCGATAGATAAAGGGCGTCTCGACCGGTGCCGAAGGGGCAGGAGGGGCCACAACCGGTTCTTCACCGGCGCCGTATATGACTGGGGAAGGAGCCGACACCGGCGGCGGTAAGGCGATATCCTTTGGTTCTTCACCAGCGCCATAGATAACCGGAGGTGTCGTCGAAAGGGGAACGGGCGTCTGGGATGGTTGCGCCCGATCATTGTAATTGAGTTGACTTGCAAGAGGCTGACCAGGATAACTGGAGATAGCCTTTTGCTCCTTTTCGCTCAGGGTCACAAGGCGGCGGCGCGGCAATTTGTCGGTTGCCGTATCATAAGCGTGCGCAGCACCACCTGTTTCACCTGACCATCTCAACAGACGCTGGGCATTGCGATCGACGGCATTGGGGGTCACTTGCTGTTTGGGGAAATCGCGGCCACCATAATAGGTTTCGCGGCGTTGGTCGTTGGCTTGTCCGGCCGCAGCAGAGGCGTGGTGCATGCTCTTGTCATAGGTGCGTTGGACCACCGATGTGCTGTGCTCCGCCAGTTCAGGTTCCCCTTCGCGATAAAGGGCGGGGCTACGTAAAAGATAGCGCTTGGTCGCCATCTTTGTTTCGGTTGTTGTTGGTGTGGAGTCTGCCTGACTACGAAGATCGTGCAGGGCTTCAGGCGATTTTTGAAGGGGCTTGAACGGAGGATCATACACGATATGTGTCGTCGCGGGGCGTTCATCGCGTTCACGCAGGCTGCGCATACGGCTCATCAGGTTCTTTTCTTCTGTTCCGGCAAGGGTCTCAACAACACCGGGAACATTATGCGCCGTGGTCGGTAGCATGGATTGCTCCGACTGGGCGATGTCGGCGGCAGTTCCCACAAAAAGGCGGTTGTAGTCGGCCTCAAGTGATGAGCCTCCCGGTGCCGCTGCTCCGGCCGCATCAAAGACAGAAGAAACCGTCGCCTGATCACCTGTTGTGGCGTAATCGCCGAGAACTTGTGCTGATGCGCCCATAGGCACACCCGCTGCGATAAGGGTCAAAGACGCAAACGACAGGACGCGATGCCAAGCCATAAAAAACCTCACGGGCCAATGTTCAAGAATCCGTTAACGGAGCTTGAGCATAGGGGGTTTGCCGCAGGGCGTCCAGAGGGTTAACGGCCTAAAAGGCCAACTTTTTGATTCTATCCACAGCTTCTGCAAGCCGTTCTTTGGAAACGGTCAGGGCGAATCGGACATAGCCTTCGCCCGGCTCCCCGAAACCGTTGCCGGGAGTCGTCACAATTCCCGCTTTTTCAAGCAATAGCGCGGTGAAATCCGCCGACTTCACCCCCTTGGGTGTCCGGCACCAGACAAAGAAGGTGGCTTTGGGCAGTTCGACCTCAAGGCCGGCTTCCCTCAGGCCCGGCACAAGCACATCGCGCCGCTCGGTATAGATCTTGCGCATATGGCCGATAAAGCTTTGATCGCTGTCCAGCGCGGCAATGCCCGCTTCCTGAATGGCGTTGAAAGCGCCAGAGTCGATGTTGGACTTGATCTGGCCCAGCGCGTCAACGATATCGGCATTGCCGATCGCGAAACCAATGCGCCAGCCTGTCATGTTAAAGCTTTTCGATAAGGAGTGGAACTCGATCCCCACATCACGTGCGCCGTCAACCTGCATAAAGCTGGGAGCCTGATAGCCTTCATAGTTCATCTCGCTATAGGCGGCATCATGCGCCACGATGATGCTGTTCGCCTTGGCAAACGCCACGACTTTTTCAAAGAAAGCGAGGTCGCAGGTCGCACCCGTCGGGTTGTTCGGGTAGTTGATGAACATGATCTTTGCCTTTTTCGCGACATCGGCCGGAATGGCGTTTAGATCGGGAAGAAAATTGTTCTCAGCTGTCAGTGGCATAAAGTGCGACACGCCGCCTGCGAACAGGGTGCCTGAGTGATAAACAGGATAGGCGGGCGTTGGCACCAGCGCGATATCGCCGGGATTGAGATAGGCGAGCGGGAAATGTGCGATGCCTTCCTTGGAGCCGATCAGGGTCACAATCTCCTTGTTCGGATCGAAATCCAGCCCAAAACGCTTCTTGACCCATGCGGCGGCGCTCACGCGGAACTTGCCCATGCCGGAATAGGAGGGGTATTGATGGTTCGCGGGATCTTCTGCCGTTTTTTGCAGCGCTTTGATGACAAAGTCCGGCGTCGGCTGGTCGGGATCGCCCACACCCAGATTGATCACGTCAACGCCTTTGGCCGCCACTTCGGCTTTCATCCGGTCAATTTCCTTGAACAGATAAGGCGGAAGCTGGGTCAGGCGTGTTGCGCGTTCAAAAGTCATGGCGATCATTTCCTTGTTCACGGTGTTGGAAGAGGCATTATGCCATGTTCAAGGGCGTTGGCAATGGGTGATGAAGGTTAATAGGTTCTATACACCTTGCTTGAACCATTGGCCCATGCGCGAGAAGAGTCCACCGCCGCCAGCATAGTCATAGCTAATAAAGGGATCGAAGCCTTCGGGCTGCATGGCCGAAATCAGGAGGCCTGCCGTCGTCGAAAAGGCAGGGCCAGACGTTGCTTCGGCAAGGCCAGTCAAAGAAGGTCCTATTGCTGGGCCACGTTGAGTTTGATAGGGGCGCGAGATGCGCAGCGGGCGACCCAAGCGAACCTGTTTGTCCAGAATGCGTGCCGCCAGATCGCGAATACCCGGAAGCTGGCTTGTCCCGCCCGTCAACACGGCGCGACGTCCCGCCACATCGCCCATGCCGCTTTTTGCCAAACGGGCGCGGATAATTTCAAAGATTTCTTCAAGGCGTGGCTGGATAATGCGGATCAAATGCGATTTAGGCAGATGGTTCGCAAACTCCGGCTGTTCTTCGCCGACTTGAGGAATGTCGATAATCTCGCGTTCATCAAGCGGTGAAAGCGAAGCGTTGCCGTAAAGTGTCTTCATGCGCTCGGCATGCGTAAAGGGCGTCGTGAGCCCTCGCGCAATGTCGTTTGTAATGTGAAGGCCTCCCAAAGGAATGCCGTCACAATAGACCATATGCCCGTCAAAAAAGATGCCGATGCCGGTTGTGCCTGCGCCGATGTCGATGATGGTGCAGCCCAAATCCATCTCGTCTTCGACAAGGCTGGCAAGGCCGCTAGCCATCGGCGCGGCGACAAGGCGCTCGACTTCGAGATGGCAACGCGCCACTGCCGTTTCCAAGGTGCGTGCGGGGCCGAAAGCCGCCGAGACAAGGTGATAATCTGCCTGTAGCGAATGCCCGATCATGCCTAACGGTTCACGGATGCCGCGCTGACCATCTAGCGCGTAATGTACCGGAAGCGTGTGTAGAAGGTCCATCGTGTGGCCTTCAAAATCCTCGGCCGCCATGGTTTGGGCCTGCGCGACCAGACGCTCCATATCGTTGGACGTAATCTCACGACCATTGAGGGGAAGGGCGACGCCAACTGTTTGCGAAAGAAGCTGCGGGCCCGCAATATTCACGACCACACGATCAATATTTTCGCCTGCCATTTGTTCGGCCGTTTCTACGGCAGCGGAGATGGCGCGACCTAACGCTTCCATATCCGCGACAAGACCCGCACGTACGCCTTGAGAAAGCTGATGCCCAATACCGATCACATGTGGCAAGCCTTGATCGTCAAGGCGTGCAATAAAACAGGCAATTTTGCTCGTTCCCACATCAAGCGATGCGAAAACATCACCTTGTGACGCGCGCGGCTTGTCAAAGAGCCATTGCGTAAAACGGTTCATTCGCCCGTTCCTTTTTTTTGTGTTGAGGGGGCTTCCTGTGGCGCATTAGACGTTGAAGATCCCGGTTCGATGATCATCCGGTCAGGAATGCGCAAATCAATCGCTTTGATATCGCGATCAAGAATCTTTTTGTCCTCGATGAGGCTTGTCAGCTTGTCCAGTGCGCTTTCCATATCATCTTCGGGCAGGCGAATAAGCAAGTCTGGATTGAGATACAGATTCCAGCGACGCTCGCTCACCCGCACGGCCGTTTTAAGAACGCGTGTGACAACAGGATAATTTTGAAGCGTAGCAAGCAGGGTTTTGGTTTGTTCTGGTGCAGCCTCGCCCATCACAAGGGGCAGATTGGAAAAGAACTCGGCCTTTGCCGCTGTCAGTTCGCGGCCTTCGCCATCAATCACAGAGATCGTCTCGTTATGTTGCCAGCGTGCAATGGGTTGGCGTTCCGTGAGTTGGATCACAATACGATTGGGCAGGCTACGAATAATCGTTGCTTTTTCAACCCATGGCAGTTGCCTGATATTAGCGTAAGCCTGCTCTGGATCAAAAACCAAAATCGGGCCGCCAGCCCTGATGTTCAAGGCATCGAACAATTCCTTTTTACTTGTGTAGCGCCGCCCGCTGACGGAGACATCCTTGATTTCAAAACCTATCCTCTTTGTTGTCTCGATTGTGCCCGTTGCTATAAACCTTCCCAAAGATCGTGGCCAAGAGCTGTGATAGATCCATGTGACAAAGACCATCAGGAAAATCGCGCCCAGAACCAGCATAGCCAAACGCACGCCAAAGCTCAGACGCGGCCCACGCGGTGCTTCAACCTGTGGTGCGACGCTCTTTGCGCTTTGGCGGACACTGCCGCGCAGGGGTTTCTTTTTCTTGGCTACGCGGGGCATGTCGGGTGTTCCAGCATCCAGCGAATAAGGTCGTTAAAGGGTATGCCGGCAAAGGCCGCTTGTTCGGGAAGGAGTGAGGTGGGCGTCATTCCCGGCTGTGTGTTCAGCTCAAGGAAATAGAGGCCGGAAACCCCATCTTTGGTGTCATCCCACCGAAAATCGGCGCGTGCCGCGCCGCAACATCCTACAGCTTCAAAGGCCAAGACCGCAAGCCGCATGGCTTCATCATAGACGTTTTTTGGCAAAGGAGCCGGAAGTAGGTGTTCCGTTTCGCCGCCAGAATATTTCGCTGTGTAATCATAGAACAAATGATTGATCGGGCGTAGCTCGGTTACGCCTAACGCCCGCGCCCCATCTGTTTCGCCCAGAACGGCGACAGTGAGTTCTTTTCCCGGAATGAACTGTTCAACAAGGACTTTGTTGCCATAGATCCAACCGTCTTCTTCGATGTTCTTGATGTCTTCGTCATCCATGACAACACGCACGCCGACGCTGGAGCCTTCGTTGGTCGGTTTGATCACAAAGGGAGGCGGGAAGGGATAGCCGTGATCCAAGATTTCTTGCCGTGAGACAACGCGGCCCTCTGGGCTGGGGACGCCTGCAATCTTGGCCACGACTTTCATAAGGGGCTTGTCCATGGCGATGGACGAAGCCAAAACGCCGGAGTGGGTGTAGGGAATGCCGATGAACTCTAGCAAACCTTGGACGGTGCCGTCTTCGCCCACGCGGCCATGCAAGGCGTTAAAGACAACATCGGGGCGACCGTCTGACTGCATTGTGAGGGCTTGCAGAAGGCCCGCCGTATCGCGCTGAACATCAATCGCGCGATACTCATAACCCATTTCCTCAAGGGCTTTGCAAACGGCCCCGCCTGTGACCAGCGAAACCTCGCGTTCGGAGGACCAGCCCCCCATTAAGACGGCGACTTTGCGAATTGGTTTTTTAGCAGGGGATTGTTTTTGTGCTGTCGCTGTCGTGGTCATGGTTGGATTCTCCTTAATCCGTGGGGTTGCTGGGGGGAAGAGACTCGCCAATCCGGCGAACCTCCCATCTGAGGTCAATGCCCGTCGTTTCTTTCACGCGGCGACGGACTTCTTCACCGAGATTTTCCAAATCGGCAGCGGTGGCCTCGCCTGTGTTGATCATAAAGTTGCAATGCTGCTCGGACATCATCGCACCCCCAAGGCGAAGACCCCGACATCCGGCGCGATCAATTAGCTCCCATGCTTTCTGTCCTTCGGGATTGGCAAAGGTTGATCCAGCCGTGCGGCTGCGAATCGGCTGGCTGTCTTGACGTTTGGCCGTGATCTCCTGCATGCGGACCTGAATATTTTCCGATAAGTCTTGGGTACCTTTGAGTGTGGCACCAAGGAAAATTAGTTCTGGTGAAACAGTAGTGCGGCGATAGGCAAAGCCCATGTCTGCGGGCGACAGAGTTATTATGTCTCCTTGGCGTGTCACGGCGCGAACGGAAGTCACAAGGTCTTTGGTTTCGCGTCCGTGTGCACCCGCATTCATGCGAAGGGCACCACCCAATGTTCCCGGAATGCCGCAAAGAAATTCGAAACCCGCAAGACTCGCGTCTTTTGCCGCTCGCGCGATGTTCAAATCCATGGCCGCCGCGCCTGCCGTGATTGTGTCGCCCTCAACCTGAATGCGGCCAAAGGCAGGGCCCATTTTGATCACAACGCCATGTATGCCGCCATCGCGGATCAGCAGGTTCGAGCCGACGCCCAAGACCATAACCGGGATATCCAAAGGACAGTTTTTCAAAAAAGTTACAAGGTCTTCTTCATCCAAAGGTTGAAAAAGAACCTCGGCCGGTCCTCCAACGCGCAGCCAAGCCTGATTCTTGAGCGGCGCTTGTGGTGTGAGCCGACCCTTGATCGCGGGGAGTCGGTCTATAAGCGACGTATCAACCATATGGGAGGGAGCTGTCATATTTTAGCTGGCGGCCTTTTCCTGATGAGAGAGTTTAAGGGCGGCAAGTTGCTGGGGCAGGGCATTGGCCCAGCCTGAAACAGTTCCTGCGCCAAGGCAAATCACATAATCGTCCGGTCGCGCCAAGGCGGCGATCATCCCGGGCAATTCTTCTGGCGCAAAAAGCGGGTAAACCTCGCGATGGCCATGGGCCCGCAGGCCTTCGACCAAGGCTTCTTTGCTGGAGCCTTCGATGGGGTTTTCGCCCGCCGAATAGACATCAGCAACAAGAACGATATCCGCATCGTTGAAGCAGGTGCAAAACTCTTTAAAGAGGTTATGCAGACGTGAATAACGGTGGGGCTGGACCACGGCAATCACACGGCCCTGTTCGGGTTTGGCTTGCACAGCAGCCTTCAGCGTTGCGGTGATTTCAACCGGATGATGGGCATAATCATCGATAATCGTCACGCCATGGGCCTCGCCTGTGTTTGTAAAGCGGCGTTTGACACCTTTGAACTTGAGCAGCGCCTGACGTAGGGTTTCTTCGTCAAAATTCAGCTCCCAGCCGATGGCAAGCACGGACAGGGCATTTTGAATATTGTGCTGTCCAATCACAGGCAGAACAATGTTGTGTAGTGTTTTTGTTTGATCGGTCTTGCGACAGGTCAGCTGAACGTCAAACGTCGATCCTTTGGCATCGGATTTAATGTTGATCGCGCGCACATCAGCCTGTGGCGAAAAGCCATAGGTTAAAATACGTCGATCCTGAACCTTGGCGATCATCGCCTGAACTTCGGGATGATCGATGCATAAAACGGCAAAACCATAAAAAGGAATGTTTTCGACAAAGGTCAGATAGGCTTTGCGAACTTCGTCAAAATCCTTGTAGTGATCCAGATGTTCGGGGTCCATGTTGGTCACGATACAGATCGTAGAAGGCAGCTTCGTAAAGCTGCCGTCCGACTCGTCCGTTTCAACAACCATCCAGTCGCCCGCACCAAGCCGCGCATTGGTGCCATAGGCATTGATGATCCCGCCATTGATCACCGTCGGATCAAGGCCTGCTTCATCAAAAAGGGTGGCAACCATCGAAGTCGTCGTTGTCTTGCCATGCGTCCCGCCGACACCAACCGACCATTTCATGCGCATGAGTTCGCCCAGCATTTCGGCACGACGTACAACAGGGATAAAGGCTTCACGTGCGGCGACGACTTCGGGATTGTCTTTTTTGACGGCAGAAGAAATGACGACGACGCCCGCCGAGCCGATATTTTCGGCGCGGTGGCCAATGGCGATTTCGATGCCCTTGGCGCGAAGACGCTCGACATTCGCATTTTCTCGCAAATCACTGCCCTGAATCTTATAACCGCGTTGATGCAAGATCTCGGCAATGCCGCTCATCCCAATACCACCAATGCCAACGAAATGGACAAGGCCGATGTCATGGGGAGAAAAATGGCTATGCTTGGAATTCATGAGGGCTAATCTTTCGTTGTATAGGAAAACGCACTTCCCGATGTGTCGGCACAATGGGCTTTTTTTTGCATGGATTTTGGGGTCGGTAGATCGACGGCTTCGTAAAGACAGTCAGCCAGTTCATCTGCCGCCGCAATGGTTCCCCATGCGCGTGCGGCCATCGCTGTTTTGCTGAGCGCATTTTCAAGCGCGAACAAGGATTCAAGCCGAACGGCAAGAGCTTCGGGGGTAAAGGCTTCTTCGGGGATCAACCAAGCACCGCCAGCTTGGGCAAGCGCTTCGGCATTGGCTTTTTGTTCGCCCGCATGGCCGTGGGGAAAGGGGATCAGGATCGATGGCCGACCAATGGCGGTTAATTCTGCAATTGCACCGCCACCCGAACGTCCGATGATCAGGTGCGCCTGCGCCATGCGTTCAGGCACATCTTTAAAGAAAGGCGAGACTTCGGCGACAACACCTGCTGCCGCAAAGGCGGCGCGTGCATCTTCTCTATATTCAGGACGGCACTGCTGGGCAATGATGATGCGACGCCGCATGGATTCGGGCAAAAGAGCCAGCGCCTTGGGTACGACTTGCGAGATGGTCGCCGAGCCGAGCGATCCCCCCAGAACGAGCAAGCGAATGGGGCCATCCTCTGTCATCTCGGGATAGGGCGTTGCGCGTAGCGTTGCAAAAGCCGGACGAACCGGATTGCCTGTTTGCACGACACGGGCACGCGGCGCACCGGTGATGCCTTGAACCTTGGGAAAGGATGTAGCCAGAACTTTGGCCATCGGGAGCATGGCTTTGTTGGCGCGGCCCAGTACGGCGTTTTGTTCGTGCAGGATAATAGGGATATGGGCTTTTGCCGCCGCATATAGCAATGGCACGGAAGGATAACCGCCAAAACCGACTACAGCAGCGGGCTTGAGGCGGTGCAAAAGCAACTTGGCCTGCATCACACCGATGCCCATTTTGACGATGTTAAAAAGGCGACGCAAGCCCTTGCCCAAAGGGGCCGCTTTGACACGATAGACGGGAACGGCCAACTCGTCGCTAAACTTGTTGCCGCGATTATCCGTCACAAAAGCAACTTTCGCGCCGCGTCCTTTGAGTTCGCGGGTGAGGGCTTCTGCGGGGAAGACATGCCCACCTGTGCCTCCGGCTGCCAAAAGGAAGAGGGGAACGCGACCTGAGAGCGTTTCGGACATAACGAGGAACCCTTTAAAGGAAAGAGAGAATTCACCTCCTAATAGACCCTTTTTCGGCCTAAGTCGCAAGGGTCAGGCGTAGGGGGATCGAAAAAAGCGGTGGAAAAGCCTATTGAAGCCTATATATCTGAAAGACCATATCTTTTTTTGGTCAAGGCGAGCAAAAGCCCCATCTCGATCGATAAAGTCCAAAGCGAGGAGCCGCCATAGGAAATAAAGGGTAAGGTCATACCCTTGGCCGGAATCAGGTGCAGGTTCGAGCCGAGATTGATTGCCGTCTGGATGCCCAGCTCGATCAAGATGCCCGCAGCGGCCAGAAGGACAAACAGATTATTCTCGTTCTTGATCTTCCAGATGCCGCGAATAATGATAAAGGCAAACAAAAAGACGATCAGCAATGCACCGATAAGGCCCAGCTCTTCCCCGGCTACCGCAAAGATAAAGTCGGCATGGGCATCTGGGATTTTCATCTTAACTACGCCCGAACCGGGGCCTGTGCCAAACAATCCGCCATTGGTAAAGGCCTCCAGCGCCTTGTCGGTTTGATAGGTATCGCCCGTATTGCTGATAAATCGATCAAAGCGCGAGGCGAAATGCGGGAAAGTATAGTAGGCCCCCACAAGTCCGACCATAGCCACAACGGGCATTGTGTAAACGAGGATCATGGGCATGCCAGCCAGAAAAAACTGACCAAACCAGATAGCGCTGATTAAAACGGTCATACCGACATCCGGTTGGCTGAGGATGGCGAGCGTAATGATAAGAAAGAGTAAAACATTCATGTTGAAGGCGGGAAAGCCAAGCCGTGAGCATTGTCGGGAAAAAAGCCATGCCGCGACGACCGCAAGAGCGGGCTTGATAAACTCGGAAGGTTGAAAGGAAAAGCCTGCAACGGCAATCCATCGCACCGCGCCTTTGACTTCTTCACCGATAAAGGGTGTTGCAATTAATAGGGGTAAGAAGACCGCCAGCATTCCCAACGAAAAAGTGAGAACCTTGCGCGGCGAGAGAAGGGAAAGCCCCAGCATCATAAAAAGTGCGGGCACCAGCATGATCAAATGGCGCTCGACAAAATAGAAGTTGCTTAGACCGTGCTTGACGGCGATAGCAGGCGTGGCCGCCTGAATGAGCAGGATGCCGATGCCCATGAGCAGGATAATCGCTGCCAGAGTCCAGCGATCCACCGTCCACCACCAGCGGCCAATGACGGATTGATCCGTGCGGGCAAGCGCGGCCATCAGGCATTCTCCCTTGTTAGGGCATGGACCAGATCGGCAAAATGCTCGCCGCGTTTTTCATAGCTTTCATATTGGTCAAAAGACGCGCAAGCAGGGGAAAGAAGAACACAGGCGTCTTTCTTGCCATCTTCCCACGCCATACGTGCGGCTTGGGCAAGGGCTTTGTCGAGTGTGTCGTTGCGCGAGAAGGAAACCTTGCCTTCGCACCAAGCCGCAAAATCTTCTTCGGCCTGACCGATCAAAAAAGCGTGAACCACGCGGGACATATAGGCCTCAAGGCCGGAAAGGCCACCTTCTTTCGGTACACCGCCCGCGATCCAGTAAATGGTGTTATAGGCGGCAAGGGCTTTGCTCGCTGCATCGGCGTTGGTGGCCTTGCTGTCGTTGATAAAGCGAAGGCCCTTGAGCGTCGCGACAAGTTGCTGGCGGTGTGCGAGGCCCTGAAAACTTTGCAGGCCTTTTTCAATGTCAGAAGCTTTGAGACCAAGGGCGCGACAGGCGGCGAAAGCCGCCGCAGCATTTTGGGCATTATGCGTGCCAACAAGCGTTTTACAGGGTGACATATCGATGGGTTTTAAGCCTTCCTCTGTCGAGTAGAGCTTGTGATTCTTGATGCGGATACCCTTTTCAACGTCATGTGTGGCGGAAAGCTCGATCAAGGTTAGATTGCCACGTAAGGCAAGTTCTTTTTTCAGCTCCTGCGTTTCCGGTTCATCCGTGCCAAGGATAAAGGTTTGCTTTGTTTTTGTTTGGGCCAGATTTTTCTTGGCAGTAATATAGCTTTCCATCGAGCCATGATGATCGATGTGGTCAGGCGTGATGTTAAGCAAAACCGCAACGCTTATCGGGTGTGTTTTTAGAAGATCGAGCTGATAGGAAGAAAGTTCAAGAACACAAATCCCGTCTTCTTCAAGTGGGGGGAGCGAAAGAGCAGGCGTGCCGATATTGCCGCCCATGTGAACTTTACGCCCAGATTGACTCAGAATATGTGTAATAAGTGCCGTAGTTGTCGATTTGCCGTTGGTTCCCGTGACACCGACGAAGGTTGCCTTTGGGCAAGCGCGAAAAAGAAAGTCGATATCATTGATCACGGGGATCTTGTGCTTGCGAGCCTGCACCACAATTTTGTGGGAAAGGAAAATGCCGGGCGATAAGACAACCCCATCAAATTTTTCTTTAGAAAGATGATCGGGATCAGGCAAAAGGGCGTAACCTGCCTGTGCCGCCAAATGCCGTGCCGTGTCCTTGTCGTCCCAAACGAGAACGCGTGCACCATTTGCCTGAAGGAAAGAAGAAGCTGCCTGTCCCGATTTGCCAAAGCCGAAAACGAGATAGGTTTGATCTTTTACAGAAGAGAGTTTTAACATGACTCTTATCGCAGTTTCAGCGTTGACATGCCAACAAGCGCAAGGATGCACGCGATGATCCAGAAACGAATCACGACGGTCGGCTCGGACCAGCCCTGTTTTTCAAAATGGTGATGCAGGGGCGCCATCTTGAAAACACGCTTTCCAGTGAGTTTAAAGGAGGCAACCTGAATGATCACTGATACAGTTTCCATCACAAACAAGCCGCCGATAATCGCCAAGACGATTTCATGCTTGATGATCAGCGCGATGGTGCCAATGGAACTTCCCAATGCAAGAGAGCCTGTATCACCCATAAAAACCTGAGCAGGCGGTGTGTTGAACCACAAGAAACCAAGGCAAGCCCCGACAAGCGCGCCGCAGAAAACGGAGAGTTCGCCTGCGCCGGGGACATAAACGATCTGTAGATAGTTTGAAAAGATCATATTGCCAACCAAATAGGAGATCAGGCCGAAACACAACGCTACGATCAAAACAGGAACGGTCGCAAGGCCATCAAGACCATCTGTCAGGTTTACGGCGTTGCTGGCACCGACCATGACAAACACTGCAAAGGCGATAAAAAAGTCTCCCAGCGGAATCCAGAAATCCTTGAAGAAGGGTATGGCAATCTCGTTCGCATGCGGATGCTGGCCGAAATAGATGATAGCATAGGAGGCCAACGCAGCGACGATGACTTGCGTTAAAAGACGCACTTTAGCCGGAATGCCGCGCACGTTGCGTTTGGTAAGCTTTTGGTAATCGTCCGCAAACCCGATCATGCCAAAAGCAAAGGTCACAAGCAAAACAATCCATGTATAGATATTCGCCAGATCAACCCAGAGTAAGGTGCTCACGATCACAGAGATCAGGATCATGAGGCCGCCCATCGTCGGCGTCCCCTTTTTCTTTAAATGCGTTTCGGGGCCGTCCGTGCGGATGGGCTGGCCTTCGCCCTGTTTAGCTTTGAGCCAACAAATCAGTCGCGGTCCGAGTACAAAACAAATGAACAAGGCTGTTAACAGCGCGCCGCCCGTGCGGAACGTAATATATCGGAACAAATTGAATCCGATAAAGTCCTGAGCAAAGGGGGCAAGAAGATGATATAGCATGAGGAATATGACCTAAATTAACTGGCTAGTTTCTGGTTGTCGGGTTCACATTCGCCTAAAGCAAGAAGGGCATGAACAACTTCTTCCATATGCGTGCTTTTCGAGCCTTTGACCATCACGATGTCGCCGTCTTTTGTTTCTTGTGCGACAAGGGGGGCAAGCGCGGTGCTGTTTTCGGCCAAAGCCCCTTTCATCTTTTCGGGTAAGACCTGATGAAGGTGGAACATCAAGGGCCCGCAACAATGGACACAGTCAATGTTGGCTTCAAGTAAGGCCGGAAGAAGGTCTGTGTGGAGTAGGGCTGCCTTATCGCCCAATTCCTTCATGTCCCCAAGGGCGACGACTTTGCGCTTGCCCGAGGCAGTTGCGACCTGACCGAGCAAACGAATGGCTGCTTTGGTCGCGACAGGGCTTGCGTTAAAGGTTTGGTCGATGATGGTGATGGTGCCCCCAGTTTGAAGGGTTAAGCGTTGGACATTTCCGCGACGTGGCGGGGTGCGATATCCGGCCAACGCTTCCATGCAGGTTTCAATGTCAGCGTCAACAGCATGACACGCCAGAAGACCGGCAAGGGCATTCAGCGCCAAATGTTCACCCAATGCGCCTATCGCAAACTTGTACTTGCAGCCCATGATTTCTGCTTCGATTTCGGTTGTGGCTTCATAAAGTTTGGACGAAATCAAAACGGCATCGCTTTTGGATGTTTTGCCAAAAGATAAAATCTTTTTAAGCCCCTGTGTGCGCGCTGCCGCGACAAGACGGGCAAAATGCTCGTTGTCCGCATTGAGAACTGCTGTTCCAGAAGGCGCCATCCCTAGAAAGACTTCGGCTTTGGCATCTGCAATCGCACCAACCGAGGCAAAGAACTCCAAGTGTACGGCTTCGACATTCGTGATAATCGCAACGTCGGGATGGACTTCGTGCGCCAATGCGGCCATCTCTCCGGCATGGTTCATGCCAAGTTCAAATATGCCATAGGTCGTCGTGGCCGGAAGTCGTGCAAGTGAAAGAGGGACGCCCCAGTGATTGTTCAGGCTGCCTTCATTGGCATAAGTGTCGTTCACTGCGCCCAGCATTAGGCGGAGTTGTTCTTTTGTGCTGGTCTTGCCAACCGATCCTGTGATGCCAATGATTTTTGCTTTTGCGCGGGCTCGTCCTACCCGCCCCAAATCCTGCAGGGCTGTGAAGGTATCATCTACGAAAACAAGGGCCGCATCGGGCGGCGTATTCGGCGGCTGCTTATCGACAATTGCTGCTGTAGCACCAGCATCAAACGCTGCACGAACATAGTCGTGCCCGTCAAGCGCATCGCCTCGAATAGCGATAAACAAATCATCCTTGCAAACAGTGCGACTATCAATTGAAACACCGTGTGCGGTCCAGTCCTGCGTATGAAGCGATTGCCCCCGTACGCCACGCAAGACATCCTCGGCTTTCCATTCCAGTTTCATCCTATGCCCAATACTTTCCGCGCCTCCTGCGCATCGTTGAAAGGAAGGACCTTGTCCCCCACAATTTGGCCTTCTTCGTGACCCTTTCCGGCGATCACCAAAACATCGTTGTCGCTCAGAGCCTCTATCCCTTGCTGGATCGCGGTTGCGCGGTCGCCGATTTCCTTGAGTGATGAATCCGTTGCGCAGCCCCCTAAAATTTCTTTACGAATAGCTGCGGGCACTTCGCTTCGTGGATTGTCGTCCGTCACGATGACATAATCGGCCATATTTTGTGCGATTTTTCCCATAAGCGGACGCTTGCCTTTGTCTCGGTCACCACCACAGCCAAAGACAACATGCAGCTTGCCGTTCGTTGCGCGGACATGATCCCGTAGTGCGGAAAGTACGTTTTCCAGCGCAGAAGGCTTATGCGCATAATCGACATAAACTGTGCCGCCGCGTTCGCTTGTGCCAATATATTCCAAACGGCCCGGTACACCCGTGAGCTTCGTCATGTTTTCGACTGTTGCGTCGACGGGTTCGCCACTTGCAAGGGCAATCGTCAGCGCACACAGGCTGTTGTCAATCTGGAAAGAGCCTACGATAGGAAGGACGATATCATATTTCGTCCCCAGCGCTTCAAACTGCATCGTTTGGCCGCCTGCTATCGGCGACGACGAAAGTAAACGGACATCCTTGCCTTGTTTGCCATAGGTCAAATATTTAAGATTTCGCGAGGTGCAGACTCCAAGGAGCGAGTCATATTCAGGAATATCCGCATTGATGATCGCAACACCATCGCTGCGCAAGATCGACGTGAAGAGGCGAAGCTTGGCGGCAAAATAGCTTTCCATCGTTTTGTGGTAATCCAGATGGTCGCGTGACAGGTTGGTAAAGGCGGCGTAGCTTGTGCGCACATGATCCAGCCTGTGTAACTCAATGCCGTGGCTGGAAGCTTCCATGGCAAGGTGCGTAACATTGTGCGAAGCCTGACTATCGATCAATTTATGAAGTGTTATTGGGTCGGGTGTTGTCAGCGAGCCGTAAGAAGCCCCTTCTTTCGTTACGAGGCCCAGTGTGCCGATGCTCACGGATTTATGTCCCGCCATCTGCCAGAGCTGACGTGTAAAATGGACCGTTGATGTTTTTCCGCTTGTCCCCGTCACGGTCGCGATGGTTTGAGGTTGGCGTGGATAATAACGGCTGGCCGCTATCGAAAGAGCCGCGCGTACGTCCGGCACGGTGATCAAGGTTACATGCGAAGGCAGGGAAGCGGCCTCAATACCTTCTTCCGCGATCACGGCAACAGCGCCGTTCTCGATGGCTTCTTTGATAAAAGAGGTTCCATCAAGCTTAAAGCCGGGCACAGCGATAAAGACATAGCCCTGTTCGATCTGGCGTGAATCCGCGCTGATCCCGACGATCTGCTTGTCGTCCCCGAAAAAAACCGCTCCATCAGCGGGCGCTATTAGACTCGACAGCCGCATAGTCATCCGTTTCGTTATTAATGTTCAAACTACTTAGCGTGCTCGCACCCAAAGGTCGCAGCAGGCGGTGCTCTGTTGCCTCGATCACCTCAGGCTCGAATGGCGAGAGATTGAGCAGGGGGCCAATTTGGCTGATGACTTTTTTCACAACCGGCGCCGCTGTCCAGCCACCCGTGGCAAAGCCATAGGTGCTGGCATTGCCTTTGGGATCGTCTAACAAAGCTAGCACAACATAGCGCGGCGCGTTGATGGGGAAAACCCCTAGAAATGAGGAGATTCGCGCATTTTCGTTATAGTGATTCCCATTCAGCTTGTCCGCCGTTCCTGTTTTGCCGCCAACAAGATAGCCGGGGACATCCGCTTTTTTGGCCGTTCCGTATTTGACAACGATTCGCATTAAAGCCCGCATTTGTTCTGATGTTTTTTCCGAGATGATGCGGTCGGTTGGCCCTTGTTCTTTTTCGGACGATTCGGATTTTTTGAGCAAAGTCGGTTGGACACGATAGCCGCCGTTAACGAGTGCAGCCGTAGCGGCGGTCATTTGGACGGCATTCACGGCGATACCATGGCCATAGGCAACCGTCATCACAGTTGTATCACCCCAGCGTTTGAGGGGAGGGATAATGGGAGCTCCAACCTCTGGTAACTCGATTTGCATTTTGTCCATTAGACCTAGCGAGGAGAGAAAGCTTCGTTGGGTTTCTCGTCCGCAAATTTCAGCCATGCGGGCTGAACCGATGTTGGAAGACTCCATATAGATTTCTGCCACATTCATCCAATGGTCTGTTCGATGAAAGTCTCGGATGGTTCGCCCACCTATGGAAATGGACTGTGTTGTATCAAACTTCTGGGCCGCCTTAATGCCACAGCGATCCAAAGCCATGGCCGTGTTAAAACTCTTAAAGGTTGATCCCATTTCATAGACGCCCAAAGTTGCACGATTGAACTTGGAATCGCTTGGGGCGCTGCCTGCGTCTTGGGGATTAAAATCGGGCAGGGAGACCATTGAAAGAACTTCTCCCGTCTGAGCATCCATGATCACGCCTGCGGCACCAATGGCTTTGAACGTCTTAATCGCATCCGAAAGCTCGCGATGCAGAATAGTTTGCAAGCGCAAATCAATGGAAGAGATAAGAGGTTTGCCCGCTGTTTTGAGATACTCGTCCTTCGCCTTTTCAATACCTGCAATGCCGTTATTATCAACGTCCGTATAACCCAGAAGGTGAGAGGTAATATTTCCCGATGGATATATACGGCTCTCGTCGGGCACGAATTCGAGTCCTGCGATGCCCATTGTGTTGATGGCATAGTATTGTTTGGGCGTAAGGTGTCGTTGAATAACCAGATAGTGCTTGGTGCGTTCAAGGGCCTTGGCTAGTTTCTGAGCGTTTAGATGGGGTAGAATTTCGCGGAGTTTTCCAGCTGCTTCGATGGGATCGAGAATATTTTTGGCATTGGCCATGAGCATCATGGTCGGCAATGACGTTGCTAAAACTGTGCCATTACGATCTGTTATGTCAGCGCGCGCGGTGATCTGGGATGCCGCTGACAGCGCGTGGAGTTGCGTTCCCTCTTGTGTTTCCTGTTTGAGGGTTAGGAAGGTCACACGGCCGGATATGACCATGAAGATTAAAGCAAAACATATCAGAAGGATGCCAAGGCGGGGACGTGCGCGTTCAAGAGCATGCTCGCCGGGAGATGTTGTTTTTCGGGGCGTTTTGCGCAGCCCGGTGGGGGGCGCGCCATCGCTACTGAACAATCCGGGTATGGCGGGTTGTTTTGATGAATAGTTGCGGCGTTTTTTGGGACGCCATGATCTCATCTGGTCGGACTCGGGCTGGCAAGGGCTAGTTCATTACCGGACCAGATGGCCGTCGAGGACTCTATATCCTGCTGCGCAGTCGCCTCGCGGTGGAAGAGTAAACGGGTGTTGAGCCTGTCGTTTTCTGATGCGGCAATTTTGGGTGTATGTGCAGCAGCGTGTCTGCGAGAAAGGGCTTGGTTTCGTTCTGCGATAGCCAAACGTGTGGCTGCTTCGCCACGGGATGGGATCAGCGCCGATATCTTGTTAAGTTTCGCAATTTGGTCAGGTGTGGTTGGTTGAAGGTCCAGATGCTTGCGTGCGGCCTTTTCAATCCGTGCAGGATTGGACAGATAGACCCATTCGGCGCGTAAGACGTGGATGCTTTGTTGCTCGTTCTGGATGTGTGCGTTTAGCGTTTTGAGGCGTTTGCTCAAATCTTCCACGCGATAGCTTGTATGGTACAAGCCAAGGCTTACCACGATTGTCAATGAGAGCCAGATAGCAGAAAGCAAAGCGCGGGTCATGCGGCGGTCTCCGTGGGGCAGGGGGCAGTTGTTCTTTCAGCAACGCGTAGTTTCGCTGAGCGTGCCCGAGGATTCGCTAGCGTTTCCTCCTCGCTGGGGCCGAGCGGCTTGCGGGTGATGATATCAAAGGTCGGTTGGGCCGAGCTGTCGTTAGCGGGCAGATGTCGCGAGCTTTGCGGGGCTTCACCGCTGCGGGCGCGCAAAAATTCTTTGACACAGCGATCTTCTAACGAATGGAAGGAAACGATAACAAGGCGACCCTGTGGCTTGAGAAGAATTTCGGCGGCGGCAATGCCACGCTTTAACTCGCCCATCTCGTCATTCACGGCGATACGCAAAGCTTGAAACGAACGCGTTGCCGGATCAATTCCGTCACGTGAACGGGGCAGGACGCTTCGGATCAGGTTGGCAAGTTCGGTTGTACGGGTCAAAGGAGCCTTGGCACGCATTTCGACAATATGCCGTGCGATGCGCCGCGAAAAGCGCTCGTCCCCGAACGTATAGAGAATATCTGCCAGTTCCTTTTCGTCATAGGTGTTGACGATCTCGGCCGCTGTTTGGCCGTCCTTGCTCATACGCATGTCGAGGGGGCCATCCTTTTGAAAGGAAAAGCCGCGCTCTGCTTCATTGAGCTGTGGCGAAGAAACGCCAAGATCAAGCGCAATGCCGTCAACTTTGTTGACGCCTTGCGTAGCGGTAATTTGCTCCATATTCCCAAACGCACCGTGGACAAGACGTAGACGCGGTGCAAAATGGGCAACTAGCGCTTGACCGGCTTCGATGGCTTGCGGATCGCGATCAATGCCGATGACTTCGTCCGCGCCCGCTTCGAGGATCGCACGTGTGTAGCCGCCACGGCCAAAGGTGCCGTCGATATAGATGCCGCCGCGTTGAGGGGCGAGGGCTTCGATCACTTCGCGTAGCATAACAGGGCGATGGGCTTGCTGTTCGCTCATGCCGCACTCCCTTCGATCTTCATGGAAGCCGCCGCGATAATTTTGCTGAGTGAAATATCTTTCGCACGCGCCGCTGTACGGGCCGACTTGTCATGCGCAGCGAGCTTGGCCGGATTCCAGAGCTGAAAGGTCTTGCGGCGACCGACGAAGGCAATTTCGTTTTCGATGCCCACAGCTTGTGTCAAGTGCGCGGGCAGGATTACGCGGCCTTCGCCATCAAACGGAACCTGAACAGACCCGCCGAAAATTGTGGTTTCAATAAGCTCAAGCGTTTCGGGGGGGAGGTCGAGCTTTTCCAGACTTTCACTGAGCAACTCAAGATGCGCGATGGAGCAGCCATCAAGCGCTTCATATTGCAGAGATTTAAAAATTACGATCCCTGACGAATCACCACCCATACCTCCTCCGAGTGCGGCGCGAAATGACGCCGGAACCGAGACCCGTCCCTTTTTGTCAATCTTGTTGACAAAGGTTGAGAGGAATACGGCCATTAAGTCCTCGAAAAAACAAAGAGTTGGAACACATGTTGCATCGCCGAACAAAAACAACGCATGGGATACTATGGGATATCATGGGAAGGCATGGGAGCGCAAGGGAATATGTAATAAATTTCTGTTAATTCAGGGAAAAAATGGTTACCAACCCACCTTTCCCAAGTCGAGCGACAAGGTGAGATCAGTAATCACAATAAGAACATAAATAGAACATCCGATTTGTTCTTTATATGTTCATGTTTTTAGGGAGGGAAGGGGCTTTATGAGGTCCGCATGCGTGCTGGATTGCCAAAGGCTTCGGCTCCGTCGGCGAGGTCTGAGTAGACGATCGATCCGGCAGCGATTTTTGCTCCGGTGCCGACCTTGACGCCGTAGGTGATGGCTGTGTGGGCCCCACAGAAAACGGAGTTAGCGAGTTTGGCGCGTGCCTGCGTTCCCGCATAGGGCGAAAGGACAGAGTGCGCGCCAACATGGCTTTCATGCGCCACGCTAGCGTAAAGGTTGAGCAGGACATTTTCGGCAATCACACATTCCGGCCCTGCAAAGGAAAAGGGGGTCAAGATCGACCCATCGCCAATCTGCGCTGTGGAAGCCGTATAGGCGGAAGGATGGATAAGCGAGAGGAGTTTGCCTCCCTTTGTTGTGACCTTGTCCGCAAGGGCCTTTCGCGCCGCAGGCATGCCTAGAGCGACCATATAGATGGCCTCTTTGTCCAGTTCGCTGTCTGTCGGCCCCAAAATGGGTGCGCCGCCGTGTAGAGTGCCAACTGGTTTGCTATCGTCCAAAAAACCCTTGATCGAACAAGAAAGACTGCCCGCCTTTTTGCAATCCTGTGCATAGGCAAGAAGTTCAAGCCCGAAACCGCCTGCGCCGAGAAGGATGAGAGAGGTCATGCGTGAACCCTTATAAGCTTTGTGAGGATGTCAAAGAGGTTTTGCCCGTCCCAGATAGGATCATAGGTGAGGCTTTTGCCAACAGGAATATAACGAACATAGCCGTGCGAAGAAAGCGATCGTGCCAACGCGGTTATTTCTTCGGGAGAAAAGCCCCAATGCGTCAGTGTTTGGTCTTTGCGTGCGCTGTGGCATGCGATGTCTAGTGTTGAGGCGATGTGACTATCAAACAGCAAGCCATGACCGAAAGAGACATCTTTGAACGCACCAAGACAGGCGTTTTCGACAAGGGTCAGAACCGTGAGATAATCTTCAAAACTTTGCCTTGCCGCAAGGTCAAGATCATGTTGCGCAAGAAAATCCGCATTGAGCTTGGCTGTGGCGTCGCCCATATCGAGAGGGCTGAAGGAGCTTTTCGCGTGCGCGGCGAGACGAGGGTAAAAGTTTGCGCGGGCTCGCTCGGTGTCTTCTTTTGTCCCACACCAAAAAAGCTGGCGCGGCGAGGTGCAGGCCATTTGGGAAAAGCTAAAAATGTCTCGTGCAAAGGCATGGATCACTTTGTCCTGTTCTTCGCGTGAGGCGTTTAGATAGGCGGCGGCTTTGATTAACGCCGAAGAAAACCGGTCGACAAAACGCGTCTCGATGGCCGTGGGTGGCAAGGGAAGGGTGCGGAGTTTTTCCGTTGTTTCATCGCCACCCCAAAGCATGCGGGCATCGCATAACGAAGAAAGGGCGTTTGTTACCGCGTCATTACGGGGTGCGCTGATAAAGATCAGGCGAGCGGCCAGTTCTTGGCTGAACGTTTCGTTTAAAAGTTCAAGAAAAAGGGACTGCGCTTGCGTGAGGTCCGTCCAGAGCCTCACGAGCGTGATGTTGCCGCACAGGAAGGAAAGGAGGGCATTATAGGCAAACAGGATATCGACATTATGCGGGGGAATCTGGAAGACAACACCCCGTGGCACACGAAGGCTTGCTATGGGTGTAGGCAGATAGTCAGCGACCAGCTGTGTGATGTGCTTGGCTCTGAGCCAAAAGCCTAACGCCTGAAGTTCGGGGTAAGGGCGCGTGCGTGTGTCATTCATCAGCTGGGAAGAAAGGCGAGACATGGCTTCAATCGCCTCGGGTATCGGCAAGGTCTTCACCAATGGCAATGTGGCCACAGCCGCTTGAAGCTCTTGAAGCGACAGCGGGCCTTTCACAGGAAAAAGGCGTCTGAGTTCATCCATGGATGTTTTTTTACCCTTTTCCCTCGATAAAGACAAAGCCTTGTTTGTCCAGTCCTCCTCTATCGCCAGTATCCAGTACGCCGTCCATGGAATTGCCAAGGGCAATATCACTCCGCTTTTCGGCATAGCCCATCATCACGTTAGGTCCCCGATAGATGAGGCGTCCTCCTTCTGCAATGTCGATCCTGCCTCCCGTGACCACTTGCCCGACGGTGTTGAGTTTTTCAGGATAAAGATGTGCGGGCAAGATCGCGATACGTGGTGCGGCCTCGGTTTGTCCATAAAGGAGGAAGAGGCTTGCACTGCGAGCCTGAAACTGGCGCAGCAATTCCTGCGTGCGTTCGACGGGCATGCGCCCGCCCGCTTGCAGGAAAATCTTGAGACGCGGTACGCGCAGATTATCGATACACGCCTTGGCGATATACTCATAATGGAAAGGCACACCAGCAAATAAATCGACGTCCCGCCTTTGGATCAGGGTCCAGAGCGCGCGGTCCTTGATATCTTTTTCTGTTAAGACGACGCATCCGCCAACGCTAAGCGCCATATGCAAAATAGATAGGCTGAAAGAGTAGCTCAACGGCATTTGAATGAGTGCCCGCGTTCCTTTGGTAATGGGCAGAGTCCCTAGCGAGGCGGCAAGGTTCGCCGCAACATTATCATAAGACAAACGAACGGTTTTGATTTGTTCCGGTGGGCCCGGTGGACGAAGAAGGAGAAAGAGATCTCGGTGTGGCATTGCTTCAGACGAAGTGGTTTTTCGCCACAAAAAAATGCCTTCTTCTGGCCAGTCTTCAAGCGTGTATACTGCGCCGGGATGAAGGGCCGAAGAGAGCAGCACCCAATCTGGATCATAGGCTGAGAGAAAAAGGTCAAGTCGCGGCAGATTTGCATCCAAGAGCAAGACGGCGTGGCCACTTGCGACCGCACTGAGATATGCCACAACGCCAGCCTTTGTTTGCGGAAGTGCACACAGGACAAGGCTGCGAGGGTTAAGCAAATCGGCAGAGGGGGGGCATAGACGTTTGAGCCGGTCTTGGACAGCCTCCCGTAATTCGCCATATTTCATCCAAGTATCCGAGGCGTCGTCGGAAAGGGCCGGCGCGCTGTCTAAGGCGATCTGGCCTGTCAAGAAGGACAGGAACGGGAGTGAATGTTGCATCTCAACGCTTCTCCCTAAGAAATGATTTTTAAAAAATAACATTCCTGAGGCGGACTTGTCCACTTTTTGCGGGAAGGCAACGAGGTTTGGCTTCAAAGGGCACGAGGTACTTTGTCCGGTTTTCCACGAGCTTAGAGGACAATCTTTTAGGAATACATCTAATTTTGAAACAATCCCGTTTGGATTTACATCGATTATCCTATTGATAATAAAGCATAATATGCTGTTTCGTTCACGATATCTTAAGGGGAGGCGTGCTAAGATATCCTTATCATATGAATTGAGAAAGCCCAGCAACGCCGCTCAGTTTATTGTTGAACAACATGGATGGAGAAGTCAGATGCTAACACGTTTTATAAGAGAAGAAGAGGGTGCAACAGCTATTGAATATGGTTTGATCGCCTCTCTTATCGCGGTTGCGATCGTTACCGTTCTGTTGACCCTTGGCCCGAAACTGAGAGAAGTGTTCCAGACGGTTGAGGATAGCTTGAGAACATCATAAGAAAATACTGGGTGTTATGTGAGGAAAGGCGGGGGCCCGTGCGCGGACCCCTGTCTTTTTTGGCTGGCGCCATTTTTCGGGCTTCTGGTTCTTTCTTAACAGTGGCCTGTCATCCGATTGATTCATCGGCATCTTTCTCTTTGACGATTCGTGAAATCCGTATTAGTCTGTGATTCACACTTCTCAAAAGGAGATATTGAGCCCATGTCTGAAACAACTGTCACGCGCGCCCATCTGGCCGAGGCTATTTATCAAGAAGTCGGCCTGTCTCGTAATGAGTCCGCTCAATTTGTTGACGTAATCCTTGAGGAGATTAGCAAGTCTCTTGTTCAGGGGGATATGGTCAAGCTCTCCTCTTTCGGCAGTTTTCAGGTGCGCAGCAAGGCTCAGCGTATTGGCCGTAATCCTAAGACTGGCGAGGAAGTTCCTATCTCTCCGCGTCGCGTTCTCGTCTTTCGTGCAAGCCATGTGCTCAAGGACAAGGTCAACCGCACACAAAAGACATCTTCTTCTGACTCCCAAGATTAAGGATCACGCCCGATGATGGATATGTCGTCTTCATTACCTGAAGTGCAATCCTCTGAGTCTAAGGCGTCGACAGCTTTTCGCACGATCAGCGAGGTTGCCAACAACCTTGAGGTGCCACAGCATGTTTTGCGCTTTTGGGAAAGCAAGTTCCAGCAGGTGCGTCCTCTCAAACGGGGTGGCGGTCGTCGCTACTATCGTCCCGAGGATGTTGTCTTGCTCTCGAATATCAAGGAGCTTCTCTATAATCAAGGCATGACCATTCGCGGTGTGCAAAAGCTGCTAAAGGAAACGGGTCGTGCCGGCATCGTTCGTCCCTCCGAAGTTACGGGCTCTGTCGTCCCGACGCTTGAAGAAGGCGAGGATGGCGTGGTCACTAAGATTGCCGTGGCGAACACGGTCGATGCATCGGGGCTTTCGGCTACTGCCCGTCGCGAGATGGAAGGGCTTCTGTCCGAACTTAAAAAAATGCGTGACCTCCTGCGCCAGACCGGGGTCTGACGAATAAATCTATGCCGACATTTGTGACTGCCCAAACGCCCGTAATGGACGAAAGCTTGATCGTGAGCGCCCACGTGTCGATGCGCAGTTTGCCATTTGTTGTGGACAAGGGCTTTTTTGCTCTGCGCTTTGCCGAAGCCGGATGCACAACTGAGCAAATCAAATCTTTCACCGGACACCGCACGGATGACATGGCGGCTTATTACGCTCGGCAGGCCAATTAAAAGTTACTGGCCAAGGCCGCTATGGGTAAGATGGAGGGGAAACAAATGTTAGAAGAGAAATTAGGCCTTTCTTAAGTGGGCAATCTGGCCTTTATTCCATTCATAATGAATGATTGTGTTGTAATTGCTGTCTATTAGGTCTTTGGCATCAATTTCCCAAAACTCAATTTTATCTGCGTTTTTGGCATTCAGAACGACATAGATTTTCTTCAGCTCTTTCCCCAATTCATTGTGCTGATTTTGTGTTAGGCTAATAAAATCAAACTTGCTCCACCCATGAGCCTTTGTTTTAACTTCGGCATATTGATTATCAACGATGAGATCATAGGTTTTCTTGTCCGAAACCCTAACATTATGCCCTTTGGATCGCAGATGTTCTGCCAACTGCGCAACGCCGTATTTCTCAATTTCATGATTTTCAGTCATCTGATTTATTCGTTGATTAGAAAGAGTGCCCAACCGCTTTGCTGAAAACTGCCCAACTCGGTGTTAGACGTTAAGAGATTGGCTTCTAATTTTTTGATTTATTTGGTCGGGGCAACAGGATTTGAACCTGCGACCCCCAGTCCCCCAGACTGATGCGCTACCAGGCTGCGCTATGCCCCGACCTACTGGCGACAGGAGAGGCTTTCACCGCCCTGCCGGAGGCGGCACTATAGTAACTCGAGGCCCACAAATCAACCGAATATGGGCGATCCCTTGCACGGCTCAGAAGTCTTTAGACTGGGCTGGCAAAGAAGGTTAATTCCTTGCCTTATCTTACTTTTTGCCCTTTTGCGATGCGGCGTCCAGCTTAGCTTTCTTATCCGCGTCAAACCACCAAAGGCTTACGATATCGGCCCCATAGGGCGGGTCTTTGTCGGGCTTGCTCAGCTGATCCCAATAGGCAATCCGGTAATAGCCGATATTCCAGTGCGGAATGACATAGTAGCCCCACAGCAAGACGCGATCGAGTGCGCGGGTGAGGGTAACTAACTCGGCGCGGCTACGCGCATGGACTATTTTTTCGACAAGCTCATCGACAACAGGGTCTTGTAGTCCAATGAGGTTGCGGCTTCCGTTTTGTGTCGCTTTGGCCGATGTCCAGAAATCGCGTTGCTCGTTGCCGGGGGAGAGCGATTGACCGAAAACGTGCGGCGTCATGTCAAAATTAAAGCTATCCATCATGTTTTGATACTGTGCGGAATCCACAACGCGATAGTTTGCCGTAATCCCGAGTCTTTCAAGATTGCGGATAAAAGGGGCCACCCACCGCTCGAAGAGAGGAGACTTGTCGATGATTTCGAAGGAGAAGGGCTCGCCCTGTGCATTCACGAGCTTGCCGTTTGCCATTTTCCATCCGGCTTGGGCTAATAAGTTGGCGGCCATTCTTAAATTATCACGATTGTTGCCTGATCCATCGGTGCGAGGGGGCTCATAGACCGAGGAGAAAACTTCGCGGGGTAACTGCTCCCGATAGGGCCACAAAAAGTCATATTCTGCGCCGGAGGGGGTGCCGCGTGCTGCAAGCTCGGAGTTGGCGAAATAGCTGTTCGTACGTTGATAGGCACCATAAGCCAGAGTCTTGTTGCCCCACTCAAAATCAAAGGCAAGCGTTAGTGCCTGCCGAACGCGTCTGTCCTGAAACAGAGGGTTGCGCAGGTTAAAGACGAAGCCCTGCATCCCAGAAGGCGATTCATTCTTGATCTGGATTTTCTTGATTAGCCCTTGTTTAACGGCTGGCGTGTTATAGGCGGTGGCCCACTCCTTGGCGATGTTCTCCACGCGTACGTCATACCGGTTGGCAAGAAAGGCTTCGATTGCGACGGTTGCATCGCGATAATATTCGACGGATATTTTATCAAAGTTATAGCGCCCTTTATTGACGGGAATATCCTTGCCCCACCAATTATCTACACGGCTGTAAATGATGCCCCGACCGGGCGAAATGCTCTCGATCTTATAGGGGCCACTGCCTAAAATGGGCGACAGAGTTGTGGCCGCAAAGTTTTTATTTTTCCAGAAGTGTTTGGGCAAAACAGGTAACTGTCCCATGATAAGCGGTAGCTCTGCATTGCCTGTTGTGCGGAAGACAAACTTGACGGCGTGGTCGCTCATTTTTTCGGCATGGTCCACGTCTTTGTAATAGCTCCGATAGGCGGGATGGCCTTTATCGCGAAGCGTTTCAAACGAAAAGATGACATCATCGGCGGTAATGGGCTTGCCATCATTAAACTTGGCTTCGGGCCGCAGGTTATAGGAAACCCAGCTATTGCTATCGCCGATTGTTACATCTTTGGCAATCAGGCCATATTGGCTGAAGGGTTCGTCAAGGGAACCTTCCATTAACGTGCTGAAAACCATTGAGGACAAGGCAGCAGGAACACCTTTCAAGATAAAGGGGTTGACGCTGTCAAACGTCCCAACGTCACCCATGCGGAGCGTCCCGCCCTTGGGGGCATAGGGGTTCACATAATCAAAATGGTTGAAGTATCCCGGATATTTGGGCGCCGCGCGCATGGCAATGCCATAGGACGTATGTGATGTCGCATAGCACAGCGTTGGCATAGAGAAAAAGAAAGCAAGCAAGAAGGCTAGCTTAAGCAAAAGCGCATTTCTCATGACAGAAGTCCTTGAATAAACGGAATCACAACCCCCTATAGAGGTATCGGATATCGCGGTTTCTTCCTAGAACTTTTTATGAAAACCCAGCGTTTATATCTCTTCGCCCCGCATCATCGACAGCGTGATCAGGTTTTGCCATCGATGGGAGGAGAGAAGGTGGGCGAAGATCAGGCCGATCCATCCTTTGCGTCGCCATGCGAGATAGGTTTTATCCGGCAACATGTCGAATTTCTTGGGATCGATGACTTGAAAACCTGCGAGCTGGATTTTGTTTCCGTTGGGAAGTTCAATTTCCGCATCGTTGTTCTTCAGTAGATTGTACTCTTTTAAGGCGTTCACAAACTCGTCTGTTGCTTCCCCTTGCTGGCGCAAAGTCGCACAGAAGTTCATGGCACTTTGTGTGAACTGGGTCGGTTTCCCATCTTTGAAAAGCGCATGCTCACCTTGAGGGCCGAGCATGGGGGAATTTTCATCGATGCACAAAACATATTGCTTCTGATCGGGATCATCCATCAGCAAGAAGGGGTAACGACGGACATAAGCGGGAAGATAGCTGCCCCCCAACCACTCGCCGGATTCACTTACGAAAAGATTCGTGTCGCTATTCAGCCCAACGACCACAGCCGGAACAGGCGAGGGGCCAGCGGCGAAAACGATAGGATAGTGTGAGGCTGCAAGAGGAAACTCATCTGTCAGAAGGGGGATGGCATTTGTTTTAGCGGCAAAACTAAAACTTTGTGGGGGCGAGACGTGAAGATTGGTATCCTTTTCCATATCTAACGGCCGGATGGACGAGTAGAACATGGGGAGTTCAGAATTGGGGGCCGAAGATGGTTGTTGGGGGGTATCTGTCACGTTATGCTCCATTGTGTCCGTATCTTGACGTGGCGGTAGTTTAAACGTCCTAAAGCGGGTTGTGGCAAGTTTTTTTTCTTTTCAGGAAGAAAAACACTTTTTTATCCTAGAAAGTCAAGAATCTTTCCTTCGATCCAAAGCCGCCCTTCACGGTCTTCGATCTCGATTACCCATAAATCGGGGTCGAATTTAAGGAACTGACTTATGGTTGTTTGCGTCTCTGCTTCATCAATAGGCTCGGCCGTTGCGGGCAGCCACCCAGACAGGTCATCTAACGTTGTTTGCGTGAAGAGCTGCGCACGTCCATCAAGAAAATTAAGTTTAATCAAGATTGCACCCGTATCTTGATCGCCTTTATGAAGGACATAGATCGAGACGCCCTCTTTACTCGCTTGCCGAATGGCTGCGGAAACAATGATCCCTGTTGGAAGATGGGCCATTTGTCTTAGGTCGTGCCAAAGATGCGATCGCCCGCGTCGCCAAGGCCGGGCACGATATAGGCATGTTCGTTCAAATGGCTGTCCAGCGCAGCGCCGAAAACGGGAATGGTCGGGTGCTTGGCCGCAAAGGTTCGAATACCTTCGGGTGCGATAACGAGCGCCATAACCCGGATTTGCTCATCTTTGATGCCGTTCTTGTTCAAGACATCGCAAGCATAGACAAGAGAGTTCCCTGTCGCCAGCATGGGATCGACTACGACGTAGGGTTGACCGCAGGCCTTGGGAAGTTTGACAAGGTATTCCACGGGTTCTTTTGTATCGTGATCGCGATAGACACCGATGTGGCCGATGCTGGCCGAGGGGATAAGCTCCATCAGCGCCTCTGACATGCCGAGTCCAGCCCGCAGGATCGGGATAATGGAAGGCGCTGGATCGGCCAAGACAGGAGCCTTTATTTGGGTCAATGGCGTTTCAACAAGTCGTGTTGTTGTTGGTAGATCCTTCAATACTTCAAAAGTCATCAATGCTGTAATCTCGCGAAGCAGGGTGCGAAAGGCAATAGAGCTGCAGGATTTGTCGCGCAGGCGTGAGAGCTTATCGACGATAAGGGGGTGGTGGATAATATGCAAAGAATTGGGAATATCGGTCACGGTTTTATCCTTTTTGTCTTATAACGAGAAGAGCATAGACAAAAAGAAAAGGCGGGGCAACATCTGTTGCATCCCGCCCTTTCTTCTACAGTTTGCTATTAACGCAGAACAGGTGTGCTGTTCTCGGCGTCATAATCTTCAAAAACTGGTACCTGTGATTCAGGCGTTACGCCAAGCTGCTTGGCGCGGTATTGACGATAGACGCTGCGCATTTGGGCGTAAAAGTCAAGCGACCCTTCACGCAAGGCGTCGTACCCTTCAATGTTGGCTTCACGACGTGTCAGGCCTGAGGCGACCATATCCGATGTAGCAAATGTGTCTTCGATGACGGTGTCGCCAAAGGCCACGATGTACTTCCATGGTGACATAACTGTATCAACGCTTAAACCAACGGCATCACGAACATTGGACGGTCCAAAGAGGGGAAGAACTAGATAAGGTCCTTCGCCAAGACCCCAAGTGTGAAGCGTTTGGCCAAAGTCGCCTGTCTGGCGTTCAAGCCCCAGACCGCTCGCCACCTCGAACATACCGCCGACACCGGCCGTTGTGTTAACCAGGAAGCGTTGTGCTGTTGTCCCAGCATTTGTAACTTCGCCCTGCAATAAGTTGTTTGCGAAAATGACCGGCTCGGACATGTTCTTCAAGATGGATGCGATCCGGTCGCGCAGTGGCGGTGGAACAGTGACGCGATACAGCTCTGCCATCGGACGAATCAACAGGCGATCCAGAAAGTCGTTGACGTCAAAGATTGTGCGGTTCACGGGCTCGATAGGATCATTGACTGCCGCAACTTCGGCCTCTTCCGCCGAACCCTTTGGCATTGATGAGCAAGCCGTCAGGGCGAAAAGCATTATGAATGAGAGCGCCATTAATGAACGTTTATTAATAATCATGATGTCCTCATAAGTCCTTATTGGTGCGATTGGACTGACCCCTAAGCATCTTTCCTAATTAATCTAGGGCGATTCAGCAAAAGGGGCAATACAAGAAACGTACTGAGCCCGGAGTATATGAGCGAGAGGGTTAATAATTCCCCCATTCCACGTGTTCCTGTGTGAGATGACAGAGATAGTGTCCCAAATGCAACAAGTGTTGTTCCAGCACTAAACAAGACAGCACGCGCCATGCTGGAATACAGGAGATTTTCGTGGCCGTTTTTCCAGTAGGTTATAAAGTAGATTGCATAGGAGACCCCAAGAGAAAGCAAAAGAGGCAAGGCGATCACATTCGCAAAGTTTAAAGGCAAGTTAATAAGGACCATTGTTGCCAATGTTAAGATTCCAGCAAGGATTAGAGGCAAGAGAAGACGAAAAACATCAACAATGCGCCTCAAGACGAACAAGGCAAGCAAACCGATGGCGATGATGGCAAATATTCCGGCGCGAATGAAGGCTCCCATGACTGTCCGGCCCGACTCTTGAATGGAGATGGGGGCTCCCGTTGCTTCGGGAGCGATGGCCCGAACCGCATCGGTGAACTGAGTCAGAACCCGATGATTCCGTCCGTTGCCTTTGGGGTAAACCTCGATCTTGGCGCGTCCGTCTGCCGTAATCCAGTCCTCCTTCAGGTCAGAGGTGATGTCTTTAAGTGTTACAGGATCAGGTTGAAGCATGCCTCCAAGCCGGTCAATGAGGGTGGTCAGACCGGAAATCAGGGTGGTATGAAGGTTTTGTAGCGTCGCTGGATCTTTCTTGTTGATAACGCGTTCTAGCTGATCGGCAAGCTTGCTTGCAGTGGTTTTATCGGGGCCAAGAGCCCGCAGTTTGTCCGCCATTTTTTTTAAGGAGGCATAGATTTGTTCGTCTGTCGGGTTGGGTAATGTTTCTTCCGGATGCAAGGAGGGGCCCAGAAGGAAGGTGGCATCGGCCAGCATTGCCAGCTTTGTTTCTTGATCTTCTGGAACAAAACTTGCCAAGGTTAGCGCATGATCGACTTCTTTTAATGTTTCGATTTTTTTAGCAAGGGTCGTTGCTTCGGCAAGAGAGGGCGCGAGGATTTTGATGGTGTAGGGTGTTGAGTCCGGATCTTTCATGATATCGAACAGAGTCGCCACGGATTCTGTCTCTGGATTTTTGAGGTTAAGCGGATCGAAATCAAAACGCGTCTGGCTTGCAGGGATAAGTGCTATGGCAGCGACCAAAGCGACGATACCCAAAAGCTTCTTGCGATGTGTCTGAAGGAACAAGTCAATGGGACGCGCCCAAGCATAGGCAATGGGCTCTCTTTCGGCAGGCGGCTTGAACAAGGAAAGAAGGGCTGGGAGTAAGGTGAAGTTCAGGATGAAGGCGATGCCCATGCCAGCGGCGGCAATAACGCCAAGATCGGAGACACCGCGATAGTCGGTTGGAATGAAGGCAAGGAATCCCAAAATGGTTGATGCTGCGGCCAGAGAGAACGGGCCGGCAATCAGATGGGCTGTCGAGCGCATGGCCTCGACGGCATCCCGTTTCTTGAACAACTCGTCGCGAAAACGAACGCCAAACTGTATTCCGAAATCGACGGCGATACCGACAAACATCACGGCAAAAGCAACCGATATCAGATTAAGTGAACCTATTGTTGCCAAGGCAAAAGCCGTTGTCGCTATAAGCCCAGCGAAAAGCGTGAGGAGAATGGGTAAAATAAGACGAACGGATTTAAGGGCGAAATAGAGCAAGAGCAAAACAAGGGTGATAGAGAGAACGGTTGCCTTTTCTGTCCCCTCTGCAACGCTGGCGAACTCTTCATCATTTAAAGCGACGGAACCGGTCAGCCGAACATGTACGCCTTTGTCGGGCGTAAGGTCGAGCTCGCGTGCCAGTTCCCGAACCGTTTGGCTAGCCTTGGCACCGGGGGAAAGGCTTGAAAAGTCCATAACGGGCTGGGTTAAAATGTATTTGCGAATTTCGTGAATTGAAGGTTGACCACTCGACATCATGCTTTGCCAAGGCAGGATCGTCGGCTGTCCATCGAGGACCGATTGAATTGTCTGGGAGATGACGGCAAGTGAAGGCTCAAGCTGTTCGTATTTGGCTTGGCCATAGGTGATGCCATCAAGCGCCAGACCAAGCGTTTCAAAAAGGCCGCGCAACGACGGGTCTTTGGCTAATCCGCCGAGCATGGGCTGTGCCTGAACCAGCAAGTCCAGTTTTTCTGCGAGATGTTCAGTCGAGAGGAACAGGAGCCCGTTTTTCTGGAAATAGGGAATCGCATCGGGTCGCTTGACGGTTTTGAACAGGTCTGGCTGCTCGCGGAGCGCCTTTGCGAGTTTTGCGGCACCTTGTTCGGCCAGATCGGGATTAGCCCCGTCGATGACGATCACAAGCTGGTCGAGCGACTGGGGAAAAGCCTTGTCCATTTCCTTTTCACGTAGGCGCCAGTCAAGGTCGGCCCGCATGAGTTGGTCGATATCGGTGTTAATCCTGATATTCTGGACCACATACAGGCCAAGGCCGATGCTTGTGATCAAAGCAAGCAGGCTAATGAGCGCGCCGTGGCGGCGACAGAAAGAAACGATGTCGACAAAGAGTCTCGTAAACAAGGGAAGGTTCCTTTGACGGATTTTTGATTTATTTGTTTGTCGGTGACGTGTTTGATTTATCGCTTGGACCAACCATACTTTTCGTATCGATGGGGACGCCAGCTTCGAACTTTGTGCGCCGCATAGCTGGGGCTGATTTCACATGCATAACATTCGGCGCGGTCGTCAGCTGTGTCGTGAGGAATTTCTGGAAGGACTCCCAATCTTCCGACACGACCTTGAGAAGAAAATCAGAATCTCCGGTCAACATATAGCTTTCACGAACCTGAGGCCATGAGTCGACAAGTTTTGTGAAATGCGCCAGATCGGACTCGGAATGGTTGGCAAGGCCAACATGGATAAAGACGGTCAGACCAAAGCCCATCTTGTCAGGGGCGATATCCGCGTGATAGCCGCGGATAAAACCGGCCTGTTCAAGCGCCCGAACACGGCGCAAACAGGGTGGTGCCGAAATCCCGGCTTTTTCAGCTAGGTCGACATTTGTAATCCGTCCATCCTTTTGCATTTCATTCAGGATGACAAGGTCGATATGATCTAGTTTGACGCGCTTCATGCGACTCTCGTAAAGTAGTTTTAAAACAAGGCCGTTATAGGGGATATTAGCTGGATGTCTAGTCAGAGCCAACACCAATGCTGGATTGTCAGTGCAGGCGTAATTGGTATGGAAAATCAATGCGTTGGCTTGGCTGAGCGATTAGATGTTTCCTTTCATGTTAAGCGTGTGCGGCTACGTGCCCCCTGGAAATGGCTTTCGCCCTTCCTTCGATTGGGGCTCCGGTTTGCTTTTGATTCGCAAAGCGACAACCTCGTTCCGCCTTGGCCGAACCTCGTTATTGCCTCGGGGCGGGCAGGTGCGATGGCCTGCCTGTATATTAAACGCGAGGCCGCTAAGCAGGGCAAGAAGGTTTTTACGGTCCACATCCAAAATCCTGTGATTGATCCCTCGCGCTTTGATCTTGTTGCGGTACCGCGCCATGATGGGCTGTTGGGGGCGAATGTGATCACAACGCGTGGCGCACTGCACCGCGTGACAAAGCAGCGTCTGACGGATGAGGCCGCGCGTTTTCAGGATTCTTACGGGGCGTTGCCCGAGCCGCGTCTGGCGGTCGTGATTGGTGGGCGCAATGCTGTGTATGATCTGCTTCCACAGGATATGGAGCGGATGGCCGCCCAGCTGGCCGAACTGGCGCATGAGATAGGCGGCAGCCTAATGGTCACAACATCGCGTCGGACGGGTGCCGAGAATCTCGCGATCCTTCAAAAAGCGCTGCAGGGGACGTCGCACAAAATCTGGGATGGCGAGGGTGATAATCCGTATTATGCCATGCTGGGTTTGGCCGATGCGATTTTCGTGACGGCGGACTCTGTCAATATGACATCCGAAGCCTGCACAACGGGCAAGCCCGTTTATGTCCTGCCGCTGTCCGGCGGGTCCGACAAGTTTCGCCGCTTTCATCAGGCCCTGCGGGACGATGGGATGACTCGCCCCTTTGATGGAAAGCTGAAACGCTGGTTCTATACCCCGCTAAATGATGTGGAGCTTGTCGCCCAGCGCGTCAGGGAGATGATGGGTAAAAATACATAAAGAAGGAGAGATCATCTTCCTTCTCGGCGCGAAAGCCGACGCGTTGATAAAGCTTTTGCGCCGGATTTTTCTTGAGCACCTTTAGGGTGACACCCTTTCTTTCGCTTTGGGCGTCATGAAGGATGGCCCTCAATAATCTTTCTCCGTGGCCTTGTTTTTGATGCTGCGGGTGAATCTGAATCTGCATCAGCATCCATGGGGGTTGAGTCTTATCGAGTTTCAGAAGCCCCGCTTCTTTGCCATCGATCAACAGGATGTTCGCGTGCTCAAACCCATCCGTGATGCGTTGAAGCTGCCTTTCGGCGTTATAGGCTATGTCAAGCCGTTCAAAGTGCTCGCTCATCGTCAGACGACGAAGCTCGATCAGGAAAGGCATATCGGCTTGTGTCGCGGGGCGCAAGGTAAGGGATGGCGCGCTCATTTTATTCTGCTGTTATGGGTGTGCTCTGCGCTTCGGCCCAATCCAGAAAAAGAGTGATCAATTCTTCAAGCTGTCGCGGTCCGCCAAAGGCAATAAACTTCCCGTTTTCTATATAGCATCTATACCAGCGCCCATCGTCAAATGATTTTTCGTCTAGCTGAAAGTCTTCATCAGCAAGTTCCGTGTCATAAATATCTACTGAAACATGCCAACCCGGGTTATCCATGCTTTCAATTTTTATGACGGAATTATGTTCCCAACCCCCATTACAGTGAGAGGTGTACCATTGTTGAAGTCTCTGTAGAGCGTCCTGCTGGCTTTTTGTCATTTGGTGTCTCCATTTTTAGGTGGGGTCAGTGCTTCATCTCATCGATGCAATCACATCGCTACAGCCACGCAAGGCGGCGCGAGGGACACGACCATGAATGCGCAAGGCGAGGCCGTGCGGCGTTTTGTGCCATGAACCCAAATCTTCTGTCAGCAGACTATGGCCGGGAAAGCTTGTGGCGAGCGGGTTGAAGGTTTGAACAAGCCCAATCTCGCCCTCGGACAAGGGGGCGAGTGTTTGCGGATCGCGAATAATCACACAAGAAAAAGCAGGCGGGATCAAAAGCCCGTCGCCATGATCCGGATAAATTACGCCCGGCATTTCGGCCATGCCATAGAAATTGACAATCTGTTTGAGCTTGGCCGTTTGCGCAAAGGCCAAGGCAAAAGCATCGTGGTCGACGGCGAGCGTAGAGAGATGCTTCCATCCGCCACTGTGGATGAGTGTAGCATGGGAAAAATCACAGTTAGTATTTTTACAGTAAGGAAGAAGCTTATCCCACACAAGAAAGGTAAAACCATAGACAAGGAAATTTCCTGCGCCATAGCGCGAAAGAAAGGCTGAAACCTTTTCCTCATCGAGCGTCAAATCATCGCGAAGCGCAAAGCAGTGCGCATGACCAAACGGCATAAGGCCAAGAATCGCCGCGCTGCGTGCCGAGAGTGCGCCACCGCTTTTGAGTGTCGAAGGTGCGTCGATGATCAGCATCGGCAGGCGGGAGGGAGATATCCTATCTTTAATTATCGCGGCGAGCGACTGTGCGGTCGCCTGTGCCGTCTCTTTATCGAGCGTAATTTGGCTCTGGCCTTTGGCACTTGTTCCGCTGGATTGAACGGTGAGCGTGTGGATGCTTTCGGGCACGCTGTTCAGTCGGCGATGTTTAAAGAGCGAAACGGGAAGATAGGGAAGCTCAGCCAAATTTGTCGCCTCCTCATAATCCGGAAAGCTGAGCGCGATGATTTTCGCATAGGCGGCGCAGCTTTGCATATGATGGTGCGTTAGCGTTTTAAGGATAGGCAGAAGTGCCACTTCTTTGTTGCTTTGCAAGGTTGTATCGAAGGGTCTTTCAAGAAAGGGGGTGAGTGTTTCGCATATCATGGCAGCTTGCTCCCGATTTGCGTGAGGGCCATATAGTCGATCTTGCCGTTGGCTTTGTAAGGAAAAGCATCGATCGTGCGAACCTCGACCCATGGGCCTTGCAAGCTTGTTTGTGAAAGGATCAAGTTTTTGATCTGGCCAATTTGAGCGCGATAGGCGCTTTCGGCAAAAATGATGATTTTTCCCTCTCCTTCGACCGCGAGGCAGGGGGCGAGGGATGCGGCGCATCTTTCAATATCATCGAGCGCAAGACGTTGGCCGTACAGTTTAGCAAAGCGCTGTTTTCGTCCCGTGATAAAGAGAAAGCCTTGCTCATCAAGCTTGCCAAAATCGCCTGTCGCATGCCGCCCATGGCACGCATCGCCCTTGGCAAGGTCGGAAAAATCCTGCGCGTATCCCATCATGATATTCGGGCCGCAGGCGATAATTTCATCGTCGATAATTTCAAAGTGTTGGCCGGAAAGGGCTATGCCACAACTCTCGAGTTTATCGGCATGCGCCAGCGCATTGAAACAGCTCAAACGCGGGGCGGCTTCTGTTTGCCCGTACATAATGTAGAGCGCGTTGTGGGGGATTTTTTCGACTGCGCCTTTTATCCTTTGAGCAAGCGGAAGGGCCATCTTGCCCCCTGCTTGCATGAAATGCTTGAGGGATGGAACTTTAAGGCGCTTCAAGCCGAGACGATCCATCATCTCGAAATGATAAGGCACACCATAGAAATGTGTGATGTCCTGTTCCCGCACCGAGTGCCAAAAATTCTGGCTGAGAAGACTGTCTTCGGTCAAAACACAACTGCCCCCCGTCGCCAAATGGGTGTGAAGAACCGACAGGCCAAAGCTATAGGCTAGGGGAAGATGTGCCAGCGCACGTCCTGCGTTATCCAGCCCAAGGCTTTCGATAATCGCTTTCGTATTGTGTGCGATATTGCTGTAGGACAGGCGAACAGCTTTATTCACGCTTGTTGATCCCGATGTCAACAAAAGCAAAAACAAGTCGGGGTGAAGGTCCGTGCTTTCGCCTAGTCTTTGATAGAAGTTCAATGTTGAAAGCGGCGTTGCGCATTTCTTGAGGCCGCTGTTCTCAAGCGATTGCGGCGTTACAATAAGATTTGGGCGATAGCATTGGATCAAGACATCAAAATCATGGGCGTCTGGCACTGTCATCAGAAGACTATGGCCCATTGAGGCAAGCGCAAGATAGGCGATCACGCTCTCGACACTGTTCGGCAGGCTGCAGAGAACTAGGCTGCGTTCGTTTTCTTCTAAGCAAGAAGAGACATCATTGATTTTGTCCCGCAATTCTCCATAGGTCATCCACCCTGTCGCCTGATCATAGAGCGCTGGCGTATTATCAGAAAACGACTGTTGATGCGCGGCACTTGTAGGTAAGAAGGGGAGGAGGTCGGTCTGTGCCATCAAATGACCATGCCGCCGTCAACGCCAAGGATCTGTCCTGTGACATAGCGGGAAAGATCGCTCGCGAGGAAAAGGGCAGCATCAGCAACGTCTTCGGGCGAACCAATACGCCCAAGTGCAATGTTTTTGATCCGCTCGGCATGAATTTCCGCGCTTAAATGCTTGGTCATCGAAGTATCGATAAAACCGGGGGCTAGCGCATTGATACGGATTCCATCGCGTCCCAATTCTTTGGCGGCTGAGAGGGTGAGGCCAATGAGCGCTGCTTTACTGGCGCCATAGGCTGCTTGTCCGGCATTGCCTACGCGGCCAATAATCGAGCTGGTCACGACAATCGCGCCGCTTTTATTCCGACGCATGAGACGTGCGGCGGGCTGGATATGGTTGAAGGCGCCGCGTACATTAATGTCTAGCGTTTCCTGCAACGCGCTATCATCGATCATGCCGATCAGATTGTCTTTCAGGATACCGGCATTGGCACACAGAACATCAAGCCGTCCATGCGTCTTGAATATGGTCTGATAAAGGCTTTGAACATCGGCGGCATCTCGTACATCACCGCAATGGATCATCGGGGTAGCACTTGTTTCTTTTTCGATGCGCTGTGCAACGGCCTCGAGCACTCCCTTGTTGCGGGCTGTCAGGATGAGTTTCGCACCTTCTTGCGCAAAACGAAAGGCCATGGCAGCGCCAATGCCGCGCGAGGCACCAGTGATGAGGGTGACTTTATCCTTAAGAAGCGAGGTCGATGTCATGGCTGGCTAGTATCTCCTTGGCTTTTTCAAAACTGCTCATGCCTAAAATCTGGTCGGTATCCATCATGATGTCAAAGGCCGTCTCGATCGCGGCGATCAGACGCATGTGCGCGACAGAATCCCATGCGGGATGTTCCTGATAGGCGAGCGTTTCGACGGGGAAAGCGCTGTGCAACTCCAGTACGTCACGAAAACAACTGGCCAGAGTTTCAAGATTTGTCATAAAAAATAGTCCTGAATGATGTGTTGTTTCATCAGGTTAGGCGAAAGACAGGTGTTTGTCGATAGGTATAAAGCTGGGTTTAGAGAAGACCTGAAAGAAAAGTTTTGACGCGCCTATATTCTTCCTCGATTTGTGCGAGGAGCTCCCTCTTCTTGTCTTGTGGCTGTGTGTGGCCTATCTGAGCGGCAGCGCAGAGTTTGCCCAAAGGTTCGGCTCCAAGGTTGAGGCTCATGCCTTTCCATGCATGGGCCTGCGTGCGCCAGATTTCTTGTTGCTCATCGGCGGTGCTTTGTTGCAGAGCCTTGAGGCATTCCCCAGAAGAGCTGAGGTAAATGTTGAAAAGTTCTTTTTCAACCTCGGCATTGCCGCCAGTCATATCATGAAGATTATCAAGATTTACGGGTTCGGTCATAGCCTATGCTCCTTTGATTGACGTTCGGGGTGGCGCGCCAGAAACTTGTCGATGCATTCAAAAAATTTGGTCTTGTTTGTGGCCGCTTTCATCTATTAATTCAATGTTGCGCAAGGCCAATGTCCGGTACGCTTTCCTCTTCCACGACCAAGATTCGCAGCTTTTCTCGCTAAGCCCGAGTCTTTTGGGTAATGCGAAAATGCGCTGTCAGAGCCGGAATTTTTTCCAGAGTCATCTGAAACGAGGGTGTTCTCTCCATCTGACATTGATCTTTCAAGTCGAAACAAAGGGTTAAGCATTTTATCAAGCGACGATTAAGAAAAGGTCAATCCGGAAGGCATACACCTGTGCAGTGTTAAGAAATATATTATTTTATTTCAATGGATTAGGATGGCATAAAAAAAAGTCCATTGCTGCGCCTTGTATCAGGCTCGTTAGCGCTTATATAAGTCATGTGAGATTGAGAGGCTGCCTGCAAAGGGACGCCTTATGTACTGAGAAATGAAGGATATACAATATGTCAAAAGTGATCGGCATCGACTTGGGTACCACGAACTCTTGTGTAGCGGTGATGGAAGGTTCGACCGCAAAGGTCATCCCCAATGCAGAAGGGGCGAACACGACTCCCTCTATTGTCGCGTTCTCTTCGAATGATGAGCGACTTGTAGGACAGAGCGCCAAGCGGCAAGCCGTGACCAATCCTGAAAATACGCTTTTCGCGATCAAGCGCCTTGTCGGTCGGCAGTTCAATGACCCGATGGTGCAAAAAGATATTAATCTCGTCCCCTATAAGATCGTCAAGAATAGCAATGGCGATGCATGGGTTGAAGGCACTGGCAAGAAATACAGTCCAAGTGAGATTTCTGCTTTCATCTTGATGAAGATGAAAGAAACCGCCGAGGCTTATCTGGGTGAAAAAGTCACACAGGCCGTTATCACCGTTCCTGCTTATTTCAATGATAGCCAACGTCAGGCGACAAAGGACGCGGGCAAGATCGCAGGTCTTGAAGTTCTGCGTATCATCAACGAACCGACAGCGGCAGCACTGGCCTATGGGCTTGAGAAAAAGAAGACAGGCACAGTCGCTATCTATGACCTTGGCGGCGGTACGTTTGACGTTTCGATCCTTGAAATTGGCGATGGCGTTTTTGAAGTGAAATCGACCAATGGCGATACATTCCTTGGCGGTGAAGATTTTGATGCGCGCATCATCGATTTCCTGTGCGATGAGTTCAGAAAAGAGCAGGGCATAGATCTTCGTCAGGACCGCTTGGCTCTGCAACGCTTGAAGGAAGCGGCTGAAAAGGCGAAGATCGAATTGTCCTCTTCGACGCAGACGGAAGTCAACCTTCCCTTTATCACAGCCGATCAGGCGGGGCCAAAGCATCTCAGCGTCAAATTGACGCGTGCGAAGCTGGAAGCTTTGGTCGAGGATCTTGTGAAGCGGACCATTGAGCCGTGCCGTAAGGCGTTGTCGGATGCAGGGCTGAATGCAAGCGAGATCGATGAAGTGATCCTCGTCGGGGGCATGACGCGTATGCCCAAAATCATCGAGACGGTGAAGGAGTTCTTTGGCCGTGAGCCGCATCGTGGCGTCAACCCGGACGAGGTTGTTGCCGTTGGTGCCGCTATTCAGGGCGGCGTTCTTAAGGGCGATGTGAAGGATGTGCTCTTGCTTGATGTCACGCCGCTATCGCTAGGCATTGAAACGTTGGGAGGCGTCTTTACACGTTTGATCGATCGGAACACGACGATCCCGACCAAGAAGAGTCAGGTTTTCTCGACTGCAGAAGATAACCAGAATGCCGTTACCATCCGTGTATTCCAAGGCGAGCGCGAGATGGCGGCTGATAACAAGCTACTGGGCCAGTTTGATCTTGTTGGCATTCCGCCCGCACCGCGTGGTGTCCCGCAGGTTGAAGTTACATTTGACATCGATGCGAATGGTATTGTTCATGTTACAGCCAAGGACAAGGCAACGAATAAGGAACAGCAGATCCGTATTCAAGCCTCAGGTGGTTTGTCTGATAGTGATATTCAACGCATGGTCAAAGAAGCTGAAGCGAACGCAGCCGAAGACAAAAAGCGTCGTGAATCGGTTGATGCACGCAATCATGCTGACGCCCTCATTCACTCGACGGAAAAATCACTATCAGAAATCGGCGACAAAGTTGCCCCAGCCGACAAGAAGGCTGTTGAAGATGCTGTTGCCGATTTGAAGGGTGTTATGGATACGGGTGATGCCGCGACGATTAAGGCCAAGACCGATGCGCTTTCGCAAGTATCGATGAAGATTGGTGAGGCGATGTACAAGGCACAGCAAGAAACTGCAGCAGCTGCACCTGCTGGTGGAGATAACGCTTCAGCTTCTGACGATGCTTCAAAAGATAGCGGCGTTGTAGACGCAGACTTTGTCGAAGTTAAAGACGAAAAAGCCAGCTAAAAAAACACTTTTTAAGTTAATACCGTGCTGTTTTTATTTAAAATTAAAGACAGCACGGTTATTTTTTGACAAAAATTATTGTCTTGTTTTAAGAAATTGACTACAATACTGAGACTTTTCCATGAGGGACATCTTCTCGTCGGAGTGTTGTTCGTAGAGGTGCCAATTGATAGCCAGAAAAAAAACAGTGGGTACTCAATTGAAAGTTCGTGCGCCGATGTTCGGTAAGCTTGTACAAAAAATACCGACTGCTTTTCGTAACTTCCCTTTTTATGTCGCGTTCAATGAGTGGTCCATACAAAACGGGGCAAATGTTCTGCGCTATCCTGCGCAACAAGAGGGATACGCTCAAAGCCTTGGAGAGTTGCTGGTCTTTCGTAAAGAAATGGCCATGCGGGCATTGAATGCCTCGAATGAGTTATGCTTTTATGAAAGGAAGAATCGTGACAAATATGGCGGAGATGTACGTGTCAAGATTGTCTATATCGTAGAAGCACCACATTATGTTGTGCGTTTGTCGGACGCGGACACATGTGTGGATCTGGCGATGCGGTCGTCTGTGCCCCTATGCAAAAGCTCATGTCCCGGCGAGGATGGCATTATCCTCAGTGTCGATAGAAATTATCTTGACGATGCCGTTCGAAAACGAAGGCAGGAAGTTGTGTTTGTTCCAGATGCTATTGCAAAACGGGTCGAGATATGGGACAAATTTGGACAAGAATTCCTAAATCAAAAGAATGATGCCTCTCCTCAACGGTTATTGGCTACTGTCAAGGTTCCCCATTATGCCATTGTGGGGTTCTCCGTCCCCGTCGAGATGGAAGGTCTGGACGACAGGGGTATATTGTATCTGCCAATGTCACAAGTCTCGCTCACAAACAAGCAGATTGATGATTTTCTTTTTCCCCAACGTCCTCAGGAGGCCCCAATACAAATAACGTCGCGGGGTTATATTAAAGTTGACGATCACTATGCCCCTGTTTCGCAATAGCTTCTTTTTCCTGCGCTTCTCCCCTTGATTTTTGACGCTTCCTCCCTATGTTAAGGGGGTTGAACGAATGGGCTTCTCTTATGAAAACAGATTATTACGAGCTTTTGGGCGTTTCGCGCAGTGCGTCTGCGGACGATCTCAAGAAAGCCTATCGCAAACAAGCCATGAAATATCACCCTGACAAGAATCAAGGGGATAAAGAGGCGGAACAGAAATTTAAAGAAATTAATGAAGCGTATGATGTCCTTAAGGATGATCAGAAACGCGCCGCCTATGATCGCTATGGCCATGATGCTTTTGAGCAGGGGGGTATGGGTGGTGGTTTTGGAGCCGGAGGCTTTGACTTTGCCGGTGGTTTTGGCGATATTTTTGAAGAGATGTTTGGCGAGATACTGGGGGGGGGCGGTCGACGTCGTGGCTCCAGCCAAGCGGGACAGCGCGGAGCTGATCTGCGTCACGATTTGACGATTACGTTGGAAGAAGCTTTTACCGGCGCTGAAAAGACCATCAAGGTCGTCAGCATGGTTGCCTGCGAAGCGTGCAAGGGCGCAGGAACAGCTCCTGGCAGCAGTCCGGTCACATGTTCTTCTTGCGATGGGTATGGACGTGTGCGTGTTCAGCAGGGGTTCTTTACGATCGAGAGAACTTGTCCAACCTGTCAGGGGGCAGGCAAGGTTATCAAAGACCCGTGTAAATCATGTCAAGGAGCAGGGCGTACACGTAAAGAGCGTACACTTGCGGTTTCGATCCCTGCGGGTGTTGAAAGCGGCACTCGCATACGGTTGTCTGGTGAGGGCGAGGCGGGCATGCATGGCGGACATGCAGGCGACTTGTACGTGATTTTGTCTGTTTCTGGCCATCCGCTTTACAAACGCGATGGTGCGAATCTGTATTGTCGCGTGCCGATTCCCATGACAATGGCCGCGCTCGGCGGTAAGATATCTGTTCCTGCGATTGATGGGGTCAAGACGGATGTTGATGTCAAGTCTGGCACGCAGACGGGCCATCAGGTTCGTTTGCGTCATCTGGGGATGAGCGTGCTGCGTAGCGGTGCGCGTGGTGATATGTATGTGGAGCTTATCGTTGAAACGCCGGTTCATATGAGCAAACGTCAAAAGGAATTGCTCGAAGAATTCGCGATCGAGTCAGAAAAGAACAGGACAAACCCTGAAAGCGAAGGGTTTCTAGATAAAGTCAAGGATCTGTTCGGCGTTTAAAGATAGGGTTCATCTTTGTAAAGACGTGGAAGCTTTCTTGTCTCGCGTTTGACTGTTTCGACAAAAGAATCCAGCGTAGCGTCCAGACCAGCACCCTTTGTCGGCGCAAGTTTAAACCCACGCATATGACGGATGACTGCCATACAATCTTGGGAATGTGGCCCAAGAACGACAGGTTGAAGGATTAATTCGAGCGCCCGAATATCGCATGTCTTGTTTGCAAGAGGGGTCGTGCGTACTTGGGTTCCGACGATGAGGGTTTTTCCTTCGCGCCTGACGGCAACGCCGACATCCATATCATTATCAATTTCGTGGTTTTCGATCGCTTTAATGACGCGTTCGGCGGCGCAACTTGCCAGTGCAAGCGCCTTTGTTTCTTCGGGTGATAGAACGACTTTTTTAGCGGGGCGCACGCGTTTCTTTTTTTCCAGCGCAGAATGTTGTTGCTTTTGTGCCTTGCGGGTTTGGGTAAGTCGATTGGCAATTTCTTCAAGCTGTCTTTCAAAGAAACTTTTCGGCGGTGCCGTTACCTTCTGAGGAAGTGACTCCAGCTTATCGAGAAATCGCTGCTTTCTTTCTTCCAATGTCGTGAGGAGCGGTTTGCACCGAACAGATGCTGGGACATTTTTGATGTTCAGGGTTTTGCGTATAGGTATGCCATCACCATCCGCTTTGATGATAGAGAAAACAAACTCTTTTGGCTCTACGTTGCCAGCTGTTTTTACCGGTGCGGGCTTTTTCAGTTTTTGGAGACCGTCCCGTAAGGTTTCGTTTTTCTTTCCTCGCATCACGCACACTTCCTTATAATAAATCCATCAAATATAAACCAAGCTCTGTTGAGGCCCATTATAGCGCAATATGGTGTGTACTTATGGGTACCTTCCATTATTCGTGAAATTAATAGAAAGTAAACCACGCGCTATGTGTGCTTAAATTAGCGAGATAGCCTTAGTGGATATGGAGCAGGATGTCCTTCAATTTCCAACAGTTTTTTCTTCAAGCTTAGGCCGCCCGTAAAGCCGCCAAGTGAGCCATTCGAAGCAATCACACGGTGGCAGGGAAGGAGGACGGGGACAGGATTTTTTCCGAGCGCGGTGCCCACGGCGCGGACGGCTTTCGGTTTTTTGATCCGACGGGCAAGCTCGCCATAGCTGATCGTTTGGCCTGTTTTTATGGTTAAGAGGGCTTGCCAGACTTTGTGCTGAAAGGCTGTTCCCACCAGCAAGACGGGCGGAAGGGGCGCAAGAGATTGGAAGGGTGCCGCGCGTTTTTGCGAAAAAACGGTCGTGGGCCACCCTTTTTGCCAAAGAGCGAGGATGTCTTTTTTGTTGTTTTCCTTATGGAGGAAGCCTGTGCGACAGACGAGCCCTTCTGGCGTGAAGCCAAGCAATAACGGGCCATGGCGCTTGTCCTGAAAGGCAGAAACAAAGACAGTTGCAGGTGCTTGAGAAGTCAGAGTGAGCATGTCATTCTCTTGGGCAAAGTGTCTTGCTATTGTATCCGAAAGGGAGCTGAGAGTGAAACTTGAAGTGATTGACCAGATATTCGCGCGTCTTGCCGCGGAAAGGCCAGAGCCGAAGAGCGAACTTAACTACGTGAATCCTTACACGCTTCTTGTTGCCGTTGTTTTATCAGCCCAAATGACGGATGCGGGCGTAAATAAGGCCACGGAGCCTTTGTTCAAGAAAGTCAAAACGCCAAAGGCGATGTTGGCGTTGGGGGAAGAGGGGCTTAAGAGCTACATCAAAAGCATTAATCTTCTGAATACCAAGGCAAAAAATATTATCGCGCTGTCCCAAATCCTCGTTGCGGAGCATCAAGGGGTTGTTCCTGATGATCGCGATAAGCTGGAGTCGTTGCCCGGTGTCGGACGCAAGACGGCGAATGTGGTTCTGAATGTCGCCTTTGGCCAGCCGACTATGGCGGTGGATACGCATGTTTTTCGCGTGGCCAATCGCACAGGTTTGGCGGCTGGCGACACGCCATTGGTCGTTGAAGAAAAACTATTAAAAATAGTGCCAGAAAAATGGATGCGTCATGCGCATCATTGGTTGATTTTGCACGGGCGATATGTGTGCAAGGCTAAAAAGCCTCTATGTCCGACTTGCATCTTGCGCGACTTATGCGCTTTCAAGGATAAAACGAAAGCATCATAGAGCGGAGAGGGACGTGGCAGAAGCTATCGTCTTTAAAACAGCACAGCCATCAGATTTTTCCTATGTCAGTAATTTGTGCCATACAACCAGCTGGAGCATTATGAACGTGCTGGAGAGGTATGAACCCCAGAACGAGAAACGAAGAATCTTGAGAAGAGTCTAGAGCGTGGATCAATGCGGTTGATCTATCACAACGATGTACGGATCGGATGCGTAAGCCTTGCTCCAAACGGGGAGGGTCTTCAACTGTGCCAGTTTAGTTCGGTTTTGAAAGAGTAAAAAAATCCTCTTGATTCCTGCGTTTTATCAAAGACAGCGCGTACCGTAAAAAAAGGGCCCCGACATACCGGAGCCCTTTCTTTGTTACCTTTTCGCAGGAAAAGATTACTTGCCCGTTGCGGAGCCCTTCAGCTTCGACAAAGCGCGGATCTTGACGCGCACGCTTGCTGGCTTTGCAGCAGCCTTCATCATTTCGCCGGTAGCCGGATTGCGGATCAGCGTGCCAGCCTTACGAGCTGGTACCTTGCGGAGCGAAATCTTGAACGCGCCGGGGAATGTAAATTCGCCAATGCCCTTGGGATGGACAGAACCCAACATAACATTCATCAGAGTTTCAACCATGCCGCTCGCAACTTTGCGAGAGACTTCATTTTGTTCAGCAATCAGGCCGACAAGAGCAGACTTGGTCAGTGCTTCTTTGACAGGGCGAATAGCTGTTGTTTTGCTCGGTGCTTTCTTGGCCATAATAATCTCCTAGGGTTGAATATGAGGCTGAGTCTCGAACTGTGGAATCACATCAGCCACAGTAATTTGTTAGCAGTAATTTTGATCGATGCAATCCGCTTTCTTTGTTTTTTACCGTCTTTTACGCATTTTTTTGTGTATAGTGCTGCGAAATGCGTCAAATTTACCGAAAATTAAGGCTGTCTGGGCGGTTATGGCGTAATGACCTTGTCATTTTTTCCTTTTGAACAGATGAAAAGAATCAGAATGATTCTCTGTTTCAAGCGGTAGCTGGTTTATTGTTGAGAAGAGAGAGGCTGTTTGTCAGAAACCAAGGATTACTGGTCTTGTGCCCAACAACAGTACCGTGCAGGTGAGCTTGACAAGGCGCTGTCGTGTTTAGCGCAGATTTTGCAGCAGACACCTGATGACGTTCCTGCGTTGTTTTTGTCTGGCATGGCGCAGTTCCAAAGTAGAAATTGGACAGAGGCTCTTGTGCCGATGATCCGTGCGCAAGAGCTTGCGCCGGATCGTGTGGATATTCTAAGCAATCTTGGGTCGATGTATTGTGAAATGGGTTTGTTTGATAAGGCAGCCTTATCTTTTCGTCATGCGACAGAGCTGGCGCAAAATGAACCGATGAACCTTGCGATCGTCAAGTTTAATGAAGCCTTGCTCAATTTTTATAGAACGCCTCTATCCCAATGGTCGGACATTGCTCAACAATATGAGCACTATTTTTCAAATGCGCCTGCCTACGCTTATGAAGTGTGTGTGCGTGGTGCTCTCCCACTTTGGGCTGAGGGAAAAGGAGAGGCGCTGATCAAAAGGCTAGCTTTGGCTAACAGCCATCTTTCGCGTCTGGCTCCGGAAGCGGTGAAGGCGATGCGTAATGCTTATGTTTATCATCGAATTCTTCTTCGTCTGATACAGGAAGAGCCCTTGTCTCCGGCCACCAACTCCGCAAAGTTGATAGCCGTGATTGGTGATAGCCATTTGTTGTCATATTGTGGCGTGATGCTGGATATCGATGGTCCGCATCACTGTGTCGCTTCTCACTTGATCGTCGGGGCAAAGGCTTATCACCTTGGACAGGAGGGCAAGACCAACAAGTTCAAGGAAGCCTTCATCAACGCCTGTCAGACGTTACGATCTGGTTCGCAATGTCTTCTTTGTTTTGGCGAAATCGATTGCCGCGCAGATGAGGGCATCCTTTATCATTCAAGAAAATACAAACAAAACATGCCGGATGTTGCTGAAGCCTGTGCCACCCGCTATGTTCACTTGGCAGCCTCTTTGCTGAAAGAGAGAAATATCACACCGATTTTTACAACGGTGCCTGAGCCGTATTTCAAAGAACTCCGCCTGACTATAGAGGTCGAGACAGTTTTAAAGGATACTGTTTTGTGTTATAACGCCGCTTTGCGGTCCGAGAGCGCAAGGCAGGGAGGTTGCCTTCTATTGGATCTTTATGCGTTGACAGAAGGTAAAAACGGATCTTGTCATTTAGATGCAAGACACTTGAAGCCAGCGGCTTTGTGCGGGCTTACCGTTTCGCGCTGATGTCCAGTATGGTTCGTGCCAATTGATCGCGTGCGGCAATTGCTTCTTGGGCGTGCGTGCTTTGTGCTTCGTGCGTAAAGACCGTAAAATTTCCCTTGGGTGTCGTATAAAGAATCATGGCAACGGTAATGCTTTCCCCGCTCTGACCCTTGCCGGGCGCGCAAGTCGCGAACGCCTTGCGCAGTTTGACACCATTTGAATTTTTCTCCTTGTCGATGTCGGCAGAGTAGGTTCCAGAGCATTTTTCTTTGAGGCCTTGTAAATGCAAGCCAACAAGGTCGCTGAGCGAGACATCTTTCGGCGCATCACGTTCGCGAACGCCAGCCATGAGGTTGCCAGTGCGCCAGACATAGTCCGCCGGACGTTCGGCTTCGGGAATTTCGCTCATGTCTAAAGGCTGGATATTTTCAAAACCGGCCAGAGAGAGGAGGGCCATCAGGCCTTCTGTGATAGGCATCACGCCTTTCTCGCGTATGGCAGGCCTTGCTTGTGTGCTGCCCTTTCCTTTTTGGGCGAGGCAGTCGTTGATGCTGTCAAAAAGTGGAGCCATGGCCGGAAGGGTATAACTGACAAACTTTCCGCTTTTCCCGATTTCGATCGTGTTGCTTTCGATCAGCTTCTTTTTAAAACGGGCGTCAGCACCCATTTGAAGGAGAAGTGTGGTTTCATCCAGTGCAAAGGCACGAACAGCGCGTGGTTTCCCGTCGCCTGTTTTAAGGGTGAGGTCATAGCGGTTTCCCTTTTTAAAACCGCCCTTGGGTATTGTGAAGCCAAGATTGATCTGTTTGGCGGGTGAGGCCGCAATGGTCAATTTGCGGCCATCTGGATAAGATTGTTCTGCAAGACAAAACCCGAAGCTGCCATCGGACTCAAGAACGGGCCTGACGGTAGGTTTCGGCGTAGCGGCGTTGACCGGAAAAGCGGTCGAAATTAAAAGAAAAAGAAGAGAAATAAGGGCAAATTTCCTAGACATAACCGGCGCTTTCGCTTTTTTTCTGGGATTATGCCCCATAAAGTACATAATATGGGGTTAGGATGCGAATCCTATTTTCTTTTCACGATAACTGGTCTGATTGGGTGGGTTCTATGGCGTCTTATTATACGCTTTCTGATATTGCTGCGGCGATCAATGGGCATTTGGTCGGTGATGGCTCTTATAAAGTGACAGCTGTGGCGCATCCGGCGGCCAAGGCCAAGGGCGGTGATCTTGTTTTGGCTACCGACCCTGCGCTTATGCCTTTGTTGGAGGCAAACGGAGCCTGCGTAGCGATATTGAGCGCGCAGACAGAGGTTCCCTCGTTTTTAAAGGGCGCAATCTTAGTTGGCCGCTCGCGTTATGCGATGGCGCATTTGACGGGCTTGTTCGAAAAGAAAGTCGTGGTCGCGCCGGGCGTCCATCCGAGCGCTGTCCTCGAAGAAGGGGTCGAGATTGATCCCACGGCGGCCATTGGTGCGTTCAGCTATATCGCGCGCGGCGCACGGATTGGCAGGGGCACGGTTATTCACCCTCAGGTGTATATTGGGCCAGAGGCAGAAGTTGGAGAAGAGGGCCTGATCTATTCCGGCGTACGCATCGGGGCGCGTGTCAAAATTGGAGCGCGAGCTATTATTCATTTCAACACAACAATTGGTGCTGATGGTTTCAGCTTTGTGACGCCGGATATTGGAAGTGTGGAAACAGCAAAAGCAACGGGAGAAGTTGGCTCGGCCCAAAATCTTCAGCTTGTCCGTATCGCCTCGTTGGGAGCCGTTGAAATTGGTGACAATGTGGAGATCGGCGCGAATACATCAATAGATCGCGGCACAATTGTCTCCACCCGTATCGGGCGCGGTACCAAGATCGATAATCAGGTCCAGATAGGTCATAATGTTGTCGTGGGCGAGAACTGCATGTTGTGCGGACGTGTCGGTATTGCGGGCAGTAGTGAAATTGGTAACCGTGTTGTGCTCGGTGGATCCGTTGGCGTGGCCGACCATGTCAAGGTCGGTGATGATACGGTCGCTATGGGGATGAGCGGCATTGCCGGTAATATCCCGCCACGCAGCCTTGTCGGGGGTGCCCCGGCCAAGCCCCGAAAGAAGTTTATTCAAGATTTGTACAATATATCGCGCATCAAAGGACTGGCAGAGAAAGTCCAAGATCTTTCGCAACGTCTTGACGCGCTCGATGGTGGTAAAGAATAAGATGGCAGATGGTATGTTGCCCCGAGAACCGTATACGCTCGCTGAGGGCATGGAGCCTGACGAAAAAATCCTGCTGCATGTTTGCTGTGCGCCTTGTTCGTGCGAGATTATCGAGGGGATGCTGTTCACGGGGCTTCGCCCGACGCTTTACTTTTATAATCCCAACATCCATCCGCAAGATGAATATGACATCCGCAAAAACGAGGTGATCCGTTTTGCGGCATCGCATGGCATCCCGTTTGTCGATGCGGATTACGATACGGACCATTGGTTCGCGCGTGTCAAAGGGTTGGAGCAGGAACCGGAGCGAGGGCGTCGATGTTCCGCTTGTTTTGCTTTCCGTATGGAGCGGACAGCACTTTATGCGCATGAAAATGGCTTTCGTACTTTTGCGACAAGCCTGTCGATTTCGCGTCATAAAAATCAGTCGCGGGTTCATCAAGCCGGAGAAGACGCGACTATTCATTATGCGGATCTGCGGTTTTGGGCCTATAATTGGCGACAAAGAGGTGGCTCGGATCGTGGGGCCCATATAGCGAAAACCGAAGGTTTTTATCGTCAAAACTACTGTGGATGTGTTTTTTCGCGGCGTGATCGTGCGGCATTCCAAAAACAACGAGGATAAAAAACCATATACCTTGTGCCTTTAAGTCCCTTTGGTTAATCCTTTACCCCTTGGAAGGTATTTACTATTCCCTTTGTATTCGCGGTTAAAGGCATTAAATTACGGCTGGATAACAGTTTGTAGTTTCAAGTTACGGGATATCTGGAGAAAGACATGTCTTCCCAAGCGGATCAAGAGCAAGAGAAGTCAACACCTGCTGCGTTGGTCAACGGGTTTCTGGCTTATGCAAGTCCAGCCAAAGCACAACTCAAAGGATTTACTGAGACATTGTGCCGGTTAAACAGCCCTGTTCGTCCGCCCTTTTATATCAGGTATACGGGATTGGCTGGCCTCTGGTCAGAAAAGCGTTCGCAGGAAACGAACCGTGTGTCTCAGGAGCGCGATTCCATTCTAACGGCCTACCATCGGGAAGTTATAACAGTTATCACCGCGCTTCTTCCAGATGACCCGGCGGTTAAGAAGGCTGTTCAATCATTGTCTGCCGGCCAAGCGATGTTAGAAGTTCTTGTCTATAACAAAGAAAGTCTCCATAACACGGCCCTCCAGTTTCTATGTCTCAGCAAACTTTTGCAGCGTGTTATCAAAGATGGATCCCCCCTCAATGGCCGGACAGACATAGCCTGTGCGGCAATGAGCCTTAACCGCTCCTTGGTCGAGAGTGCGAAATTGGAAGAGTCTCTGATCGAACACTGGCCTAAGGGAACAGGAAAGAAATCAATACGCCCTGATCGGGGAGCTCTAGCCTTGGTTGGTGATGCCGAGGCGACGACATTGGTTGAAAATTTGACCAAGATGCAGAGGGCAAACGCGGATGTTGATAGCCTTTCTGCCGAACTGAAGCAAAGCGGCGAAGGGATCAAGCGCGTCCTCAAAAGTGCCAGACACAATGTTCAACAAGCGCAAGACAAACATGCCGAAACGATAATATGCGATTTGGAAGATTTCTATGCTGCTGTCGCGAACGGGGTCGGGAAAATCAAAGATGTCGATAGGAAAACGATGCGGGCCTTTTTGTTCGCTGTGAAGTATGGCGCTTTATCGAAAAAAGATGTGCATGAAACATCACCCTATGATCTTTTTATTAGCTGTTCTTTGAAGGATGGTGCTGCCGGACCGGTTGGTATTCTAGAGCGTGCCTATAACGTTGAGCCATCGCCTATTGTGGCAGAGGAGACCCTCTCCAGTGATCTGCGCAAGCGCCTGAATTTTATGCGGCAGCGGCCCTTGATCCGGCCTTTGTACCCTCAAGAACAAACAACGAGGCAGACCGCTTGCATGGGGAAAATCAAACAGCAGGTTCTTAAGCCAGCATAATATTCGGGATGGCCAAGAGAAAAGAGGGTGCATCATGAACGAAGCCGAGGTTCAAATAAGAAACTGCATAGAGAGCTGTCGTCATGTGCAGGTAAAGATAGATTTTATTCAAGAATACATCGATATGTGCCAGCAAATGTGTTTGTTGCCAGAACAAGGAAAGGACCGTTTTGCACAAGCCATTTTGTCGACGGTCTCCATGCCTTTCACTCAAAGAAGGCTCAATTTGTACCACCTGCGTGACCTTGATGAATACAAACAGAACTATGTTCACGAAATTTGGTCCCGTACGGCAAGGACGATTTGTGCTGTTTTGCCGTCTGATCCAGCCGTACGAGAAGTTGTACAAAATTTGGCGGATGGACAAGTCTTTAGAATTAATACAGCCAAGGCACGAGAATGTATCGAAACGGCAAACCAGTCATACCAGCGTTTCAATGCGCCATTGGGCTTCTTGCTATTCCCATATGTCTTAAACCGTAGGCAAAGAGACTTCACCTCTGATTTGAAAACGGCGCGTAGGGTTTTGCGCGTTCTGAGTGGTCAGGCGGAAAGATACTTGGATTCTGACAAACGTGAATTCTTCAATGAGTCTTTGTCGATGCCGGAAAGGGGGCTGTCTCCTCAGGCGCTTCTTCGCCGATTTGAGCGGTCTGCGACGGTTGTTGATGAACTGGTGCAACAACGCCTTAAAAAGGATTTTTCAGCGTTGTGGCGTGCCGTTGATGATGGACTGGCTAAAGCGGTCATAACGGACAAGACCCTGAAAGCCGAGTTTATCGAGATTATTCAACAATCGTCCGATGCTGAGTATGTCTCAGCTACAAAAGAGGGTAAGGGGGAGGCCCTATCTATCTTGGCGGGACATTACGATGTAAAGCCTCGATTGGAGGAAATACGGTCTGTTTCTGTCCGAAATAAAACAGTCGGTCAGGGCCAGCCTTCCATACAGGTTTTTCACCCAGACCTTTGAAAAAGCCTTTAGTCTATGAGGAATATGAGTTAAGGCTTATAAAGAGTAAAAGGTATTATATTTCATTGCGTTGGCTTCTTTTCTTGCCAGTACCCCCCTGAATCTGTCATAAGCACAACCGCAGGGGAGTGGTTCTGGCTGGAGTACGCGTTTTGTTTGATGAAATCAGTGTCTTTGTTCGCGGGGTGGTTTTGGGGTTGATGGTCGCAGCTCCGGTGGGGCCCGTAGGGTTGCTATGCATCCGTCGCACAATCCAAAAGGGCTTGTTAATTGGGTTTGCTTCCGGTTTTGGCGCTGCCTTTGCCGACGCTTTTTTCAGTGCTTTGGCGGTGTTGGGTGTTACTGCGATAACAGATTTGGTATCAACTTATGATGACATTATTTATATTGTTGGCGGCGCGTTTTTGCTTTTTATCGCATGGCACACATGGCATGATAAGCCTAAGTCAGCAAACACGGATGATGTCGAGCGGCGCTATTTATCGCATATCAAGCTTAAAATCGGCGGCGCCATCAAGGCGATGTTGACAAGTTTTGTTATTACGCTCACAAATCCGGCGACCTTGTTCGGCGTTTTGGCCGTTGTTGCCACGTTTGGCGGGCTGAAAAGCCGGGTCGAGACGTCGACCATCATTTTCGGGATTTTTTGCGGATCGTCGCTTTGGTGGTTGATGTTGTCGGGAGGCGTCTCCTTGTTGCGCAACCGTTTTACGGATGAGAAGGTCATCATCCTTAACCGTATAACGGCGGTTTTTTTATTCATGATTGCGTTTGGTGCACTTATGATGGGTTTAATGCATTTTGTGGGGGCGACCGTCGCCCTAGGCTGATATCAAAAAGAGAACGAAAGAAAGTCAAGACAATGGATATAAGGAATATCGCGATTATCGCGCACGTTGACCATGGCAAGACGACCTTGGTTGATACCCTGTTTCGTCAATCGGGCATGTTCCGCGAAAATCAGCAGATTGCCGAACGCGCGATGGATAGCAATGATCTGGAGCGGGAACGCGGCATCACGATCTTGGCAAAGTGTACCTCGATCGTGCGCGACAATGTGCGTATCAATATCGTCGATACACCGGGACACGCGGACTTTGGCGGTGAGGTCGAGCGTATTTTGTCGATGGTGGATGGCGTCGTGCTTTTGGTCGATGCGGCAGAGGGTCCCTTGCCTCAAACAAAGTTTGTGGTGTCCAAGGCCTTGTCGATTGGCCTCAAGCCTATGGTCGTGATTAACAAGGTGGATCGCCCCGATGCGCGTGTTCACGAAGTTCATGACGAAATCTTTGATCTTTTTGCGGCGCTGGATGCAACCGAGGAGCAGCTTGATTTCCCAACCTTGTTTGCCTCAGGCCGTCAAGGCTGGGCCGTTGAAAAGATGGAACAGGTTAATGATGAAAAGAAGGATTTAACGCCTCTTTTTAATCTGATACTTAAGCATGTTGAATCGCCAAAGGTTGATCGCGAAGCCCCCTTTACAATGTTGGCCACGATCTTGGAGGCAAATCCTTATCTGGGGCGTCTTTTGACGGGACGTGTACAGTCGGGCACGGTTAAAATGAATATGGCGATCAAGGCACTGCGCGGCGATGGCCAGTTGATCGAACAAGGCCGCATCAGCAAGCTTCTAGCCTTCCGTGGCCTTGAGCGTGTGCCTGTTGAAGAAGCTGTTGCAGGCGACATTATCGCGATTGCAGGTTTGAGCAAGGCAACCGTCGCCGACACGCTGTGCGATCCGGTTGTTGAAGAAACCATCAAAGCGCGTCCGATTGATCCGCCGACGATTGCCATGACTTTCTCGGTCAATGACTCGCCGCTTGCCGGAACAGAAGGCGACAAGGTGACGAGCCGCGTAATTCGTGATCGTTTGCTACGTGAAGTCGAAGGCAATGTTGCTATTCGTGTGAAAGAGACCGATGAGAAAGACAGCTTTGAAGTTGCCGGACGTGGCGAACTACAGCTTGGGATATTGATTGAAACGATGCGTCGCGAAGGGTTCGAGATGACCATCAGCCGCCCCCGTGTTCTCTTTAAGGAGGAAAACGGCCAACGTATGGAGCCGATCGAAGAAGTGCAGATTGACGTTGATGAGCAATTTTCCGGCACCGTTGTCAACAAGATGTCCGAACGCAAGGCCGAACTGATCGATATGCGTCCTTCGGGCGGCGGCAAAGTTCGCCTGACCTTCCTTGCGCCGTCGCGTGGGTTGATCGGCTATCATGGCGAGTTCCTCTCTGATACACGCGGTACGGGCATGATGAACCGTATCTTCCACAGCTATGCACCGTATAAGGGGCCGATCCAGTCGCGTCGAACGGGCGTGATGATTTCGAATGGCAAGGGTGATGCCGTTGCTTATGCCATGTGGAAGCTACAGGATCGCGGCCCGATGATCATCGTGCCGGGGGCCAAGGTCTATGAAGGCATGATTATCGGCGAACACAGCAAGGACAACGATCTTGATGTCAATGTGCTGGAAGGCAAAAAGCTGACCAATGTGCGTGCGTCTGGTAAAGATGACGCCATCCGTTTGACGCCGCCGCTTCAGCTGACGTTGGAAAAGGCGATTGCCTATATCAATGATGACGAGTTGGTTGAGGTGACGCCAAAGTCAATACGTCTGCGCAAGCGTTATTTGGATCCCAATATCCGCAAGCGCATGGCGAAGAAGGCTGAGGGATAAGGCGCCTCCGCCAATCCACGGATCATGATAAATTTGTGTGTTATCCCCGCGTAGGCGGCGATCCATGCAACCTTTGAATAAGGGGCATGCATGTGGTCATTGTGGGTTTTGTATAAGGACTCCCGTTTTCGCAGGAGTGACAAACTTCTTGTTTGATAGTGGACTCTGGTCGCCATAAAGGAATTTTTGCGAACCTTTGCAAACACGGTATAATGCGTCCATGCCCACGATCTTACCTTACAAGGGTCTTGCGCCCCGCCTTCATCCGACCGCTTTTGTCGCGCCGGGCGTTGTTCTTATTGGCGATGTCGAGATTGGCGCGGAAAGCTCTATTTGGCCGGGTTGTGTTTTGCGCGGGGATGTTGGTGTCATTCGTATTGGCCAGCGCAGTAATATTCAGGATGGAACCATTATCCACGTCACGGAGGGCGGGCAGGGTATGCATGTCGGCGATGGCGTGACTGTCGGGCATATGGCGCTTTTGCACGATTGCACGGTTGGCGATGGGGCATTTGTTGGTATGCGGGCAACTTTGCTGGATAAGTCCCGACTTGAGTCACACAGTATGCTCGCAGCGGGTGCTTTGTTGACACAAGGAAAGGTCGTTGCGAACGGCCAGATATGGTCTGGATCGCCTGCAAAGTTCTGGCGGGACATCACACAACAAGAAGCGCAAAAATTCGCTGCGCGCGCCGATGAATATTGGGCGCTCGCCCAGACCTATCGTTGAGCTTGATCTTGACTTAAATAATCCGTTTCTTCACGTAGCTGCCGGGGGCATCCTCGATCACATTGCCGTTGGTGGGATCGCGCGCAGGTACCATTTCACCCGCATATTGATTGAGCCATTCGATCCAGTGCGGCCACCAAGACCCTTCATGCTTTTCTACAGTTTTGAACCACTCATTCGGGTCAGCGGGCAGGTCCTTGTTTGTCCAGTAGCCATATTTCTTTTTGGCAGGTGGATTGATAACACCGGCGATATGACCCGATCCCGTCAGGCAGAAGGTCACGGGGCCCGTATAGATTTGCGTGGCGGTATAGGTTGTACGCCATGGGGCGATGTGATCTTCAACTGTTGAGAGCAGGAAGGATGGCGTTTTGACATTCCGCAAATCGATGGGCACGCCCTTCATGGACAGCACATTCGGTTTGATCAGATTATTGGCCATGTACATGTTGCGCAGATAATAGCTCTGCATGGTTGCGGGCAGGTTGGTCGAGTCCGAGTTCCATGTCAAAAGATCGAAGGGGAAGGGTTCCTTGCCCAGCAAATAATTGCTCACGACAAATGACCAAACCAGATCATTGGCGCGCAGCATGCTAAAGGTTGAGGCCAGCGCTGTGCCGGGCAGATAGCCTTTTTCTTTCATAGTCGCTTCAAGGATCTGAACCTGATCTTCATCGATAAAGACTGCCAAATCACCCGCGTCGGAAAAGTCGATAAGTGTCGTTAGATAGGTAACCGAAGCCACGTTGGGAATATCAGCGGGCTTTTTGTCGCCAAGGCCGACCATCCAGCCCAAGATGCAGGACATAAGTGTGCCGCCGATGCAATAGGCGATGCAGTTGATATCTTTTTCGCCCGTGATCTTAGCAACTTCCTTCATGGCCTCAACGGGCCCTTCTATCATATAATCGTCAAAACCCAGCTTGGCATGGCGTTCGTCGGCATTGGCCCACGAGATACAAAAGACGGTGTGGCCCTGTTCAACCAGATAGCGGATGAAAGAGTTTTCCTGTTTAAGGTCGAGGATATAAAATTTGTTGATCCATGGCGGCACAATCAGCATGGGCGTTTTGTGGACTTGCTCGGTGAGCGGCGAATACTGGATCAACTGGATCAAGTCATTTTGGAAGACGACTTTGCCCTTTGATGTGGCAATATTCTCGCCATAACGGAAAGCGCTATGATCGCTCATCGTGATCATGAGCTGGCCGTGTCCGCGCTCCATATCACCGAGCAGATTCTCAAGGCCTTTGAGCAGATTTTCACCACGTGATTCGACGGTTTCGCGGATCACGGCAGGATTGGTGGCCAGAAAATTGGATGGGGCAAGCGCGTCAACAAACTGGTTGGTATAGAATTTCACCTTATGGGCGACTTTGGGATCAAGGTTATGTGTCTCTTCGACCATCTGGTGCGCCAGACGTGAAAAGAGCAAATATGACTGCTTAATGTAGTTAAAAACCCACACTTCTTCCCAAGACGGATCGCTAAAGCGTTTATCGCCCCGATCGGGCGCAATGACATCATCAGGTTTTTGCCCTGAAGCCTGTGCCAAGGTGCTCTGAAGCAGTTTGACATAGTCCTGCCAAAAAGATATTTGCATATCGACGAGCTTCTTGGGGTCCGTTAGCGTGCTTTGCAGAAACTTGGTAAAGGCCTGTCCCAGATGGGCGGGATCAACCGGTTGCCGAGCCTTTTGAGCGACCATTTCCTGTCGTGCGGCAAAGGTGTTCAACAGCTTTTGTGTGCGCGACGCGATTTTGGCAATATGCGTGCTAAGGGCAGAATAATCAATGGGATGAGCGCTTTTTGCGTCGGTGTGGGGCTTTGTTTGTTCGCTGGAAGAAGTCACGGTTTTCACATCTGATTACATGGTTAAAAGGCGCAGGACTCAAGGAGCTGCGAAAGGCACGGAAAAGGAAAATCAGGGCGATTCCCTTTTGGATTTTGATGGTTCGCTGCTATGGTTAGAAAAAAAGTTAAAGGAAGGGTTAAGATGTCAGCGACCGGTTATTTTCATAGCACAAATGGCAGTGCCTGTTCCTTATTAATACGCTTCTGTATCGTTTTTTTCTGTGGTGTGGGGCTTGGTGGATGCGCGGATGTTAAGGGGCCGCAATGGCTCACGGGCGAGCCATCTGATCGCGACCTTCAAATGACAACGGTGCAGGCACCAGAAAAAAGAGAATTAACAAAATCAAATGAATGGCCAAATCTTGGCGAAGTGCCCAGCCAAAAGCCGAAATTCTCGACCGTCAAAGAATTGCAAGCGCGAGCCGATCACCTGAAGGCCGAGCAGGTTCAGGCACAGGCGGATGGTGAACGCATTTTGGACATCCCTTTGGATGGGGGGCAAACCAGCATCCAGCCGTCTGTGGCCAAGCCTTTTTCCTTTTCAGCGTTAAAGCCGTAGGGGATAAAGTATGAAACCATTAAATATTGCGATTGCGGGTCTTGGTACAGTTGGTGGCGGCACGCTGCGCTTGTTGCAGGATCAGGCCGAACAGATCGAGAAAAAAGCCGGGCGACCGATAAAGGTAGCGGCGGTGAGCTCGCTTAACATTCTGCATAACACGAAGTTGAAACTGGCGGGCATTGATCGTGTGGAAAATGCGCTGGAACTGGCGAAGCGTCCCGACGTTGATGTGGTGTGCGAACTGATTGGCGGCACCGAAGGTGTCGCCAAAGATTTATGTGAGGCGACCTTGCGTAACGGCAAATCGCTTGTCACGGCAAACAAAGCCCTTTTGGCCTATCACGGCCTTGAGCTTGCGCGTTTGGCCGAAGAAAACAAGGTCGCGATGATGTTCGAAGCTTCGGTCGGTGGTGGAATTCCGGTGATCAAGGCTGTGCGCGAGTTTCTGGCAAGTAACAAGGTGCTTTCGATCGAGGGCATCATGAACGGGACCTGCAATTACATCCTCACGCGCATGGCGAACGAGAATATGGATTTCGAGCCCGTTCTCGCCGAGGCACAGGAGCTTGGCTATGCCGAAGCGGATCCATCCGCCGATGTTGATGGCGCCGATTCCGCGCATAAGCTTGCCGTGTTGACAGGTCTGGCCTTTGGTGTGAAACCGGACATGAAGGCGATCGATCTTGAAGGACTGCGTCGTGTAACCAAAAGTGACATCGAGTTTGCCCGGGAACTGGGGTATAAGATTAAACTTCTTGCTGCCGCACGCATGACGGACAAAGGGTTGGAACAACGTGTCAGCCCCTGTTTTGTACCTAAAAACTCGACGCTGGGATCGACTGATGGCGTGCTCAACGGGTTTAAGGTCAAAGGAAGCCATGCGGGCTACCTCACCTTTATCGGGGCTGGTGCGGGCGGTGATGCCACTGCGACGGCGGTTGTGAGCGATATCATGGATCTTGCGCGCATGGATTTGACGACGGGCGTAGGACTCAAGCCGTGGGGGCGTCCCGTTGCCCAGCTTGGAACGGCCCAACCCTTGGCGCGCAAAGACAGTGTCGGCAAATGGTATATTCGTTTGCAACTTACCGATGCTGCAGGTGTTTTGGCTGATATCACAACAATCATGGGGGAGGAGGGTGTTTCGATTGAATCTCTCCTTCAAAAGGGTAAACTGCAAAACGGCTCTGTGCCGGTTGTGATCATGACACATGAAACGAACAGTGAGACGATTGCTGCCGTTATGCAGAAAATAAGTCGTCTTAAGACGGTATGGGACCCCCCCTTCTTCCTCCGTGTTGAAGAGGGTTTGGATTTATAAACACGACGCAAGGCGCCGAAGGTAACTAAAGGAGAGAAAATAATGCATCAGGACGCTTATATGGATAGAAACCTTGCCTTGGAATTGGCGCGTGTGAGTGAGTCTGCGGCGCTGTCCTGCGTTTCACTTGTCGGGCGTGGTGATGAGAAAGCGGCCGATCAAATGGCTGTTAATGGCATGCGTCGTGCGCTCAATGTTCTGGATATTGATGGAACGGTTGTCATTGGCGAAGGCGAACGTGACGAAGCGCCGATGCTTTACATCGGAGAAAAAGTCGGCAGCGGCAAGGGGCCTAAGGTTGATATTGCGCTTGATCCTTTGGAAGGCACGACAATCTGCGCTACAGGTGGCTATAACGCGATTGCCGTTGTAGCGATGGCGCAAGCTGGCGGTTTCTTGCATGCGCCAGATGTCTATATGGAAAAGATTGCAGTGGGGGCAGGGCTCCCCGATCATCTGGTCGATCTTGATGCGCCGATCCTTGAGAATCTGAAAAATCTTGCCAAGGCTAAGGGGGCGGAGATTGCCGAGCTTCAGGTCTGTATCCTTGATCGTCCGCGTCATGAAGAACTGATCGCCAAGGTGCGTGAAAGCGGCGCACGGATCATGCTGATTGGTGATGGCGATGTATCGGCCGTGATTGCTACTTCAGATCCCGAAAGCGGCATTGATCTTTATGTCGGTACTGGCGGTGCGCCAGAAGGCGTTTTGGCTGCTGCGGCTTTGCAATGCATTGGCGGTCAGATGCAGGGCCGTTTGGTCTTCCGTAATGATGTTGAAAAGGAACGTGCCGCACGCGCGGGCATCGCTGATCTAAAGAAAAAATACGAGATGCATGAACTGGCCCATGGTGATGTGATGTTTGCCGCCACGGGCGTAACCAATGGCACGATGTTGCGTGGTGTTCGGGTTGTTCCCGGTGGGGCGCGGACACACACGGTTGTCATGCGTTCGCGTACGGGTACAGTGCGTTATATCGAGGCGCAGCACAACTTCCGCAGAAAGACCGAAGCCGCGAAGTAAGCGGGAAAGGAGGTCTGTTTGACGGTAGCCTTTCTTGGCGTTGAAAGTTCTTTTTCCTCACGGAAATGGGTGGCGCGTTCTTATGACGAGCGGCAAGCGTTGGCGCTTGCCCAACGTTATGAACTGCCGGATGCATTAGCGCGCGCGCTCAGTGCGCGTTGCGTGGATGTGGAAGGCTGCGCAAGCTTTCTTGATCCACGTTTGCGCGATTTGATACCCGATCCATCGCGGCTCAAAGATATGGATGCTGCTGTTTCGCGCTTTATTCTGGCGCTGACGCGTCATGAGAAGATAACGGTTTTTGGCGATTATGATGTGGACGGCGCGACGTCGTCGGCGTTGATTGTACGTTATGCGCATGCGCTTGGACGAAAGATTGATTTGTATATCCCCGATCGTTTGACTGAAGGCTATGGCCCCAACGTTGTCGCGATGCAAAAGCTGGCCGAAGAGGGGGCAAAGCTTGTTCTTTGTGTTGACTGCGGGATTACGGCGCACGAGCCACTCGCGGCGGCAAAAAAAGCAGGTCTTGACGTAATCGTAATTGATCATCATGCGGCGGAACCAACATTGCCTCCCGCCGTGGCCTTGGTCAATCCCAACCGGCTTGATGAGGAGATGACCGCCGAGCTTGGCGCGTTGGCAGCTGTGGGTGTGACGTATCTTTTTATTATTGCCATCAATCGTGCGCTCCGTGAAGTACGGTTCTTTGGCGGCGAACATCACGAACCGGATCTGCTGGCTTTGCTCGATCTGGTGGCATTGGGGACGGTTTGTGATGTTGTGAAATTGACAGGGCTCAATCGGGCGTTTGTTGCGCAAGGGCTTAAAGTCATGCAGAGGCGAGGCAATGTTGGCTTGTCGGCGCTGGCCCGTGCTTCGGGTGTGATAGACAGTTTTGATACCTATACGGCGGGATTTGTTCTGGGACCACGCGTCAATGCGGGCGGTCGCGTCGGACGTTCGGATGTCGGTGCGCGGTTGCTTTCTAGCTTTGACGAAAAAGAAGTCGTCGGATGGGCCGAGCAGCTCAATGTTTGGAACCATGAACGTCGAGCAATCGAAGCGGAAGTTTTGGCACAAGCCGAATTGATGGTGTTTGAGGATGACTCCCCATTGACCTTTGTGGCGAGTGCGGAGTGGCATCCGGGCGTGATTGGCATCGTCGCCTCGCGCCTGAAGGACAAGTTTCATCGCCCTGCCATTGTGATCGCTCTGGAAAACGGAATTGGCAAAGGTTCGGGCCGGTCGGTCGGGACTATTGATCTTGGGGCCAATGTGATCGCGGCGCGACAGGCTGGCCTTCTTATCAATGGCGGCGGGCACAAGATGGCGGCAGGCCTGACGGTTGCGCAAGAAAATCTCGAAGAGTTGCGCGCCTTCCTCACGGAAAGGATCGGGCGGCAACTGGCGGCCGAGCCTTTTGTACCGACGCTCTCCTTGGATGGTTTGCTCTCGCCTGCGGGTATGACGCTTGCGTTTCTTGAACAGTTGCAGCGTCTGGCTCCGTTTGGGACTGGTAATGCCGAGCCGCGCTTTGCGCTGGCGGATGTTAAGATTGTCAAGGCAGACGTGGTCGGCGAGCGCCATGTCAAAATCATCGCGACGCAAGGAACAAGTCGTGTGGAGGGCATTGCCTTTCGCGCGATGGAAAGCACATTAGGCGCAGGACTCCTCTCACGCCTTGGCCAAACCTGTCATCTCGCCGGAAGGCTTAAGCTTAATGAGTGGCAAGGTCGTCAATCGGTGCAACTGATGATCGACGATGCGGCTATATAAAAAAGGCGGGATTTTCTCCCGCCCTCTTCATTGTCTTAAGCCGAATAATATAAATCATACTCGACAGGATGCGGGGCGAGGCGATAGCTGTCCCATTCCGCGCGTTTGAGCATAATGTAGGAGTCAAGCAGTTCCTGTGTGAAAACGCCGCCTTCAAGCAAGAACTTGCTGTCTTTTTCAAGCGCATTGATTGCTTCCTCCAGCGAGGCGGAAACAGTTGGAATTTTCTTCAGCACTTTTTCAGGAAGCGCATAAAGATTTTCTTCCATTGCGTCGCCCGGATGGATCTTGTTCTTGATGCCGTCGATACCAGCCATCAGCATGCCTGCGAAAGCAAGGTAGGGATTGGCGCAAGGATCTGGGAAGCGGACTTCGACGCGCTTGCCGCTTGGTGAGTCACACAGCGGGATACGACAGCTCGCCGAGCGGTTGCGTGCGGCATAGGCAAGTAACACAGGTGCTTCATAGCCTGGCACCAGCCGCTTGTAGCTATTGGTTGTTGGGTTGGTCAGAGCGTTAAGCGCTTTGGCGTGTTTGATGATGCCGCCGATATAGTAAAGCGCCGTCATCGAAAGGCCTGCATATTCTTTTCCGGCGAAGGTTGGCTTGTCGCCTTTCCAGATGGACTGGTGTGTATGCATACCCGATCCGTTATCGCCCAACACGGGTTTCGGCATAAAGGTTGCGGTTTTGCCATAAGCATGCGCCACGTTGTGCACGACATATTTATAGAGCTGCATATTGTCCGCGCTCTTCAAAAGTGTTGCAAACTTGATCCCCAGTTCATGCTGTGCCGAGGCGACTTCGTGATGGTGCTTCTCTATGCTCAGGCCGATCTGGGACATAAGGGAAAGCATTTCGCTGCGCAAATCCTGTGCCGAGTCCACAGGGTTCACAGGGAAGTATCCGCCTTTGACGCGCGGGCGGTGTCCTTGATTGCCTTCATTGTAATCACGTGCCGTGTTATGTGGCGCTTCGGACGAGTCGATCTTGTAAAAAGTCTCGTGTGAAGTGTTGGCAAAACGTACATCGTCAAACACAAAGAACTCTGCTTCCGGCCCGATATAGACGGTATCCCCAATGCCTGATTTTTTGAGATAGGCTTCGGCTCGACGTGCGACCGAACGGGGGCAACGGGCATATTCTTTCCCATCGACGGGATCAACCACATCGCAGAAGATGGCAAGTGTCGGATCGGCATAAAACGGATCGATGATCCCCGTTGTGGGATCGGGGATGAGCTTCATGTCGGATTCATTGATTTCCTGCCATCCCGCGATGGAGGAGCCATCAAACATGATGCCGTCTGTGAAGGTTTTTTCGTCGACGCAACTTGTGCTGTAAGTGAGATGCTGGAGCTTGCCACGCGGATCGGTGAAGCGCAGATCAATATACTTGATATTATTAGCTTTGATAAAACTTAGGACGGTTTTGGCGTTCGACATAGTTAACCCCCGGGTGATGAGCTGTTGAAAAGAAACGGAAAAACGACTCGACTGAACTGGCCCCGGGATTGCAGTTTATACCTGCTCTAAGCACTTGACAACTTTGACGCCTTGGGCTTTATATAGCCTCATCAAGTCTTGTCACAGCCTGCTCCCGTGGGAGTAGGCCTTTTCATTTGTACTTGTCCATCCCTAGTGTGTGGCGGCCGTAGCTCAGTTGGTAGAGCCCTCGGTTGTGGTCCGAGTTGTCGTGGGTTCGAGTCCCATCGGTCGCCCCATTTTTCCTCGTCTTGATACAGAGGGGTCAGGATGCCTCTTTCCTCACCCTTGTTCAAAATGCTCTCACTGGCCGGATTGGTCATGGGGCTTGCTTTGTGCATTCTGCTTGTTTTCCACTATCAGATTACGCCACAGGATACCCTTCGGCTTGTGCGAGGCTTTTCGCCGATGTGGTTTGCGGTCTTGCTTCTTCTTTCCTGCTTGCTGATGGTTGTTGGCGCGCATAAATGGCGGGTGATGGCGCGCGCGGTTGGTGCCAATGGTGAGCAACAATACCTTCGTGCCTATCTTTGGCAAAATTGGGTGGGGCAGTTCGTGCCCCCTGCTGCTGCGATTATTGTTGGGCGCGGGATTGCCGAGCGTAAAGAGCTTTCCTTTTCCTCCGGCGTTCTCAGCGGTTTTCTGGATCAGGGGATCGAACTTCTTTTCTGGTTTTCTTTTGTTCCGGCCGCGTTGGCTTGGTTGCTTGAGGGACAAAGGGCGTCACTTGGTCTCGTTTTCTTGCTTGCGTTTGTTTGTCCTGTTGCAGCGGCGTTGGTGGCGCGTGTGGTCATTTTGCGCTTTTGGCCCGTCTTTCGTGATGTCGTTGGGTCTTTGGTGGGGCTTTCCTTGCTCCGTGTTGTGTTGACAGCTGTGCGGCTTGTGGTCGGTGTTCCGACCTTGAGTCTCGCCTTGTCATGGGTGGCCGTTGCGGCAGCAGGGCCCATGGTCGCCATGCTGGCGGTCATCCCGCTTACACCCGGCAATCTGGGCATCGCGGAATGGGGTTGGGTTGGCGTTTTAAGCTGGGCGAAAGAAAATCCGGTGGATGCAGGGTTGCTTGCTCTGGGGTTTCGTGTTTTGGTCTTGATTGCGCAGACGCTCCTTCTTGCCGCAGGAGAATTTTTATGGATAGCCAAAAAGACCTAAAACCTTTTCCTAATGTCGAACGACGCACGCCCTTGGCGCTTTTGACTTGTGAGCAGATGCGTCGTGCCGAAGAACTGACCTTTCGGGCGGACGGCAAGTCTATGTGGGATCTCATGCTTCGGGCGGGACAGGCTGTGGCGCATGCGGTGAAGGAACGCTATATGCCGTGTCGTGTGCTTGTCTTGTGCGGAACGGGCAATAATGGCGGCGATGGTTATGTCGCAGCGCATACGCTGCGTCAGTTGGGATGGTCTGTGACGTTATGCGCCTTGGGGCCAGCCACCGCGCCAGAAGCCAAACAAGCGGCGGTTTTGTGGGCGGCGGCACCATGTTCTTTTTCACCCGACTTTTTGCAGGAAGCGGATGTTGTCATAGATGCTTTGTTTGGAACAGGATTGACCCGCAATCTCGAAGGCGAGGTGGCGCAGATTGTGCAGAAGGTCACGGCGTCCAAGCTTCCTGTTGTTGCGGCAGATATGCCTTCCGGAATCAATGGCGATACAGGCGCTGTCATGGGGTGCGCGATCCCTGCAGAATTCTCGGTGACGTTTGGTTGGAAAAAACGGGGGCACGTGCTTCTGCCGGGCAAAGACTATTGCGGTACTGTCGTGGTTGCGGATACCGGCATGAATGCGCAAGCGCTTAAAGAAGTCGGTCCCTCGACGTTTGAAAATGACGAAACCTTGTGGCTTCCCTATTTTCCGGTTTATCAACCGCGCGAGAACAAATATCACCATGGCCACTTGCTTGTGTTCGGCGGACGCGAATTGACGGGTGCAGCGCGGCTTGCGGCGCGGGCGGGGCAACGCATCGCGGCGGGTTTGGTGACGGTGACATGCCCTTCGGAGGTCTGGCCTATCTATGCGACCTCTCTTGAAGGTATCATGGTAACAAAGGCGGATAACCTTCAGAAACAGAAAGAAATCATGGAGCATCCGAAGATCTCGGCCCTTGCTATGGGCATGGGACTGGGGCTTGAGGACGTTTTGGCGGGTCGAAGGCTTGTTTTAGAGGCGTTGGCGACCAAAAAACCCATGGTTCTGGATGCTGATGCCATGACCTATTTCAAGGATAATCCCCACGAATTATTTGAGTCGTTGCATGAGAATTGTGTTCTAACCCCACATGAGGGTGAGTTTTCTCGCCTCTTTTCGCGTGATGTTGATATGACTCGTGATAAAGTGACCCGTGCGAGTGAATCTGCACAAAAAGCGGGTTGTATCGTCGTTTTAAAGGGGTCTGATACCGTGATTTCGGCCCCAAATGGGCAAAATATTGTGAATTCAGGCGCCCCACCTTGGCTTGCGAAGGCGGGATCGGGGGATGTGCTGTCTGGCATGATTGCTGGATTGCTGACCAGCGGCATGCCAACCTTTGCGGCGGCCTGTGCGGGCGTTGCGATTCACAGCATGGTGGCGCATAGGTTGGGAGCGGGCTTGATTCCGTCTGACTTGGTTAATGCCATTCCTGCGGTTTTACAGGAAAAAACGGCGTAAATCCTTAGATCTTTTCTTGTATTTGCGAATAAAATTTGGTCATAATTGGATCGTTGCGCAAATCAATCGAATAAGACGGGGATATAAAGGATGATTTTGAGTGCCCTCACTCAACATTTGACACCAGTCGAGATCGGCGCGCGCTATCGCCGCAAGGGGACGGGCTATTTTGTCGAAACGGCCCAAGTCCTTGAGGTATCAGAAGATAAAATGGGAATCCCTCATGTTCGGTTCGAATTGTATGTGATGCGCGGTATCGGGCAGGCCACGGTTGAAACGCGGACTTTGTCGCTGGAAGCCTTTCAAACCCGCTTTAAAGAACGACTTTCCGACGGTTATTGACAGATCGCACAGAAAACTGTGCTAAAAGCTTTGCGCTTTGGAAGAAATCCATCTAAAAGAGCGCCACAGTTCGGGGATATGTGCGGGCGTGGCGGAACTGGTAGACGCGCTGGATTTAGGTTCCAGTGACGAAAGTCGTGGGGGTTCAAGTCCCTTCGCCCGTACCATTCCCATTAATGTGTCGAAAAAAGAATAGAGAGAGACGATGACTCAGGTTCAAGAAGAGAAGACAGAAGGTTTAAAGCGGGCGTTTACGGTAACGGTTCCCCGCGACGAGATCGAGGCCGCAAAGACCAAGCGTCTCGAGCAGATTGCCAAGTCAGCCAAGATCCAAGGCTTTCGTCCGGGCAAGGCGCCGTTGAACCTGATCCGCCAGCGCTTCGAAGCGCAGGTCGAAAGTGAAGTCATGGATCAAGTGATCAATGACAACACGTCCAAGCTTCTGAAGGACAAGAACCTGCGTCCTGCTATGCAGCCCAAGCTTGATCTTGTCGATGTGGGCGAGGGCAAGGATCTTGTTTACAAGGTTGATCTTGAAATCCTGCCGGAAATCAAGCCGATGGATTTCTCATCACTGAGCTTTGAAAAGCAGGTGGCCGATGTGGCCGACAAGACAGTGGACGAAGCAATCGAGCGTATCGCGAAGTCTATGCGTCAGCCTGAAGCCATTTCGGAAAAGCGTGCTGTCGCCAAGGGCGAAGTCGCCGTGATCGATTTTGATGGCACCGTCGATGGCGTTGCCCATGATGGCATGAAGTCCGAGAACCATGTGCTGGAGCTGGGTTCTAATTCTTTCATCGAAGGGTTTGAGGATCAGATTGTCGGCATGAAAGTCGGCGATAAAAAGGACGTCAAAGTCAAGTTCCCTGAGGCCTATCATGCCGCCCATTTGGCGGGTAAAGATGCCGTGTTCGCGGTGGCGCTCAAGGAAATCCGTGCGCACAAGCCTGTCGAGCTGGATGATGCCTTGGGTAAGGAAATCGGCTTCCCTTCACTACAAAAGCTGCGTGATCGTGTGTCAGGTGATATCGGTAATAACTATGCCCAGATTTCCCGTTCCGTTCTTAAGCGTGAATTGATGGATGTTTTGGCACAAAAGCATAACTTTGAGCTGCCGGACTCTCTGGTTGAGGCTGAGTTTGCCAATATCTGGAAACAGATCGAACAGGACAAGAAGCTTGGTCGCCTTGATGCCGATGATGCGAAGAAGAGCGAAGACCAGCTGAAGAAGGACTATCGTGAAATTGCCGGACGTCGCGTTTGTCTGGGTCTTCTCCTTGCGCATGTTGCCGAAGCCAACAAGATCGAGGTCACACCTGCTGAACTGCGTACCGCTATGATGGCCGAGGCGCGCCGTTATCCGGGTCAGGAACAGGCCGTTGTGGAATACTACACAAAAACACGTGGGGCGATCGAGCATCTGCGTGCGCCGATCCTTGAGGAAAAGGTCGTCGACTTTATCCTTTCTCAAGCCAAAATCACGGAAAAGAAAATCGATGCCGAGAAGCTTTTGAAGCTTCCGGAGGAGATGGACTGAGATTTAGACCAGTGATCGCCGCAGCAAAGAAGATTGGTGACCAGGATAAGGCCTATTATCTCGTGATGGAGGAGGTTTTTAGGCCCTTTCCACAACAACAGTCCGTTCGTGAGGCGATCCCTCTCTTTACCAAGATGGTGATGGATAAGGATCCTTATTTTTATAAGCCCCGTGGCCTAAAGCTTCTGGCTGAAGTTGAAGGGTTTTTTTATGTCCTTGATTCTATGCGGCGACGCCTGATCTTTGACGGCAAGCCCCGCACCAAAATCTCGCCGATTTTTACGTGTGATGTGAGGGACGTGTTCGCCCCAAGGTTGGATATAGCTTATTTTTCTCCGATTGATCCTAAGGCATTAAAGGATAAATCGGCACCTCAGCCAGTGGTTTATGTGTTAGCCAATAATCTGGTCTTTAATCACAAGGGGGAAAGCGTAAGGAATAATTCGATAGTTTACGAAATGAATGTTTCGGATTTTTATGTCTTTTATGAACGGGATTATGCGCGTGGTTCTCGGCCCAAACGGCAAAAAAAAGAAAGCAAGAGCCTAAGCGGAAAATTGTGGGGATGGCTCGCGCCGGATCCGGTATAGTTTTTTGAGATAATCTTTTCAGCAGTGCTGGGGGATGAATCGGTACACGATTTTTGAAACAGAAAAACACGACAAATTGGGAAGGCTTTTGTGGCTTTGTTGTCCGGATCGCGAGAAGGGGAGTTATGCCGGGGCGCTAGGCGGCAAGGGCAGTCAAACTGTTCTTGATGGAGCTCAAGCACTTGCCGTTACGAATGGAAAGCTTTTACACCAAGGGGTAAGGCCAGTGCTTTTTCCGTCTTCACAACAGGATAGACGACGATCACGCGATCGCCTGTCCAGATAGCACGTTCCTGCTTGTATGATTCGCTCAGATGTGTTTCACTAATTCTGCTTGGGGTTCTTCCGGGCAGTTGGGCGTGTTTCTGCCTTTCTCTTGTCAAGATTATGTATTCTCTTAAACGCAGCGTACCTGAAACCTTGGGGGCCTCTTTGCTATGACCGCTTTTGATCGTGATCCCGTTGAAACTTTATCGACACTCGTGCCGATGGTGATTGAACAAACCTCGCGCGGGGAAAGGTCTTTTGACATCTATTCCCGCTTGCTGAAGGAGCGTATCATCTTTTTGATGGGGCAGGTGGATGACCATATTTCCAGCCTTGTCTGCGCCCAGTTGCTGTTTTTGGAGTCGGAAAATCCGACCAAGGAAATATTCCTTTATATCAATTCCCCCGGCGGTGTTGTGACCTCGGGCATGGCGATGTATGACACGATGCAATATATTCGTTGTCCTGTCGCGACTGTGTGTATGGGGCAGGCGTGCTCGATGGGCTCATTGCTTCTCACGGCGGGAGAAAAGGGGCAGCGCTTTGCCCTTCCCAATAGCCGGATCATGATCCACCAGCCTTCGGGGGGCGCACAAGGGCAGGCCACGGATATCGAGATTCAGGCCCGCGAAATCCTGAAGCTGCGTCAGCGCCTCAATGAAATCTATGTCCATCATACAGGTCAGCCCCTTGAAAAGATTTCCAGTGCGGTGGAGCGTGACAATTTTATGTCGGCAGACGAGGCGAAAGCTTTCGGTTTGATCGACGAGGTTGTGAGTAAGCGCCCCGTCCCGTCGGAAGGGGATAAAAAGGCAGCCTAATTGGCGCATCTTTGTTAATAAACGAGTAACCAACCGCCTTTAGTTTAGTGGGTAGATTATAAGGGTCGGTTGTGAGGGAGAAAGTCGGTATGACCAAAAGCGGCGACACAAAGAACACGCTCTATTGCTCGTTCTGTGGCAAAAGCCAGCATGAGGTCCGCAAGTTGATTGCGGGGCCGACGGTCTTTATTTGCGATGAATGCGTTGAGCTGTGCACCGACATTATCCGCGAGGAAAGCAAGACCACGATGGTCAAGTCTCGCGACGGCGTGCCTGTGCCCAAGGACATCAAGGCTGTTTTGGATGAATATGTGATTGGGCAGGATCACGCCAAGCGCGTGCTGTCGGTTGCTGTTCATAACCACTATAAGCGTTTGGCGCATGGCGCACGCGGCGGTGATGTGGAGCTTGCGAAATCCAATATCCTTCTTCTTGGGCCCACGGGTTGCGGTAAAACGCTCCTTGCCCAGACTTTGGCGCGCATTATCGATGTGCCCTTTACCATGGCGGATGCGACAACGCTGACCGAAGCTGGTTATGTCGGTGAAGATGTCGAAAATATTATTCTCAAGCTTCTGCAGGCCTCGGATTATAATGTCGAGCGGGCCCAGCGCGGCATCGTCTATATCGACGAAATCGACAAGATCAGCCGCAAGTCCGATAACCCGTCCATCACGCGTGACGTGTCCGGTGAAGGTGTGCAGCAGGCCTTGCTTAAAATTATGGAAGGCACTGTTGCTGCTGTCCCGCCGCAGGGTGGACGCAAGCATCCGCAGCAGGAGTTTTTGCAGGTCGATACGACCAACATTCTCTTTATCTGCGGCGGCGCGTTTGCCGGGTTGGACAAGATCATTTCCTCGCGTGGACGCGGCACCTCGATTGGCTTTGGGGCTGATGTGCGTGGGCCGGAGGATCGCCGTCAGGGGCAGGTCCTGCGTGAGGTTGAGCCCGATGATTTGCTTAAGTTCGGTTTGATCCCGGAGTTTATCGGTCGTCTGCCTGTGATTGCGACTCTGGGTGACCTTGATGAGTCGGCGTTGATCCAGATCCTGACCCAGCCGAAGAACGCGATTGTGAAGCAGTTCCAGCGTCTGTTCGAAATGGAAAATGTCACGCTCGATGTTACGGAAGACGGGCTCAGTGCGATTGCCAAGAAGGCGATCGAGCGTAAGACGGGGGCTCGTGGTTTGCGCTCGATTGTGGAGGGCACCTTGCTGGATTGTATGTTCGACCTGCCGGGAACGCCGGGCCTTGAAAAGGTCGTCGTCAACCGTGACGTGGTCGAAGGCAAGTCCCAGCCCATTATCGTTCATGGCGAGATCAAGGCTGACGAAGCTAGCGCGTAGAGAGCGGTTTTAACCTTAATTTCCACAATAGCCATAAATACCCAATTTAGGCTCGTGTGTAAGCTTAAAATTGTGGGCTAGGGTGGTAGGTGTGAGTCGTGTCTCGGGCCTCAAGCACCGTCTGTGGCTGTTTTAGAGGCCTTCTGGCGGGGATTTAGACGATACCCGCTCTCAACAGGTCATGGATATGTAGAATCCCGACCGGCAGACCTCTTTCGTCCACAATAAAGACCTGTGTCCGGTTCTTTTCGTTAAGCGTCTTGATTGCCTCGACGGCAAGGAGGCGTGGGGACATCACCATAGGGCTGGGGGTCATAATGTCCCGTGCCAGCGCTTTGGGCAGGTCGACGCTCATGTGACGGCGAAGGTCGCCATCGGTGATGATCCCGATCATCTTGCCACTCGCATCTACCACGCCGGCGCAGCCAAAACGCTTTTCGGTCATGACAACCAAAACATGCGCCATGGTGTCTTCAGGCTTGACGAGGGGCAGGGCACCGCCCGCATGCATCAGGTTTTCGATCCGCAGCAGGTTTTTGCCCAATTTGCCGCCGGGGTGGAAATTGCTGAAATCTTCAGCTGTGAAGCCGCGCAATTCCAAAGTCGCAACGGCAAGTGCGTCACCAAGGGCCAGAGTCATCGTGGTTGATGTCGTGGGCGCAAGGCCCAGAGCACCGACTTCTGGTTCCTGTGGCAAGAGTAACAAGATATCCGCTGCGCTGCCCAGCGCGCTATGGGGCTTGCTGGTAATGCTGATCAATGGGATCGCAAAGCGCTTGGCATAGGCGATGATATCCCCCAGTTCTTTGGACTCGCCGGAATTGGAAATGGCAATCACGACATCATTTGCCGTAATCATCCCCAAATCGCCATGACTCGCTTCGCCGGGATGCACAAAAAAAGCTGGGGTTCCGGTCGAGGCAAAAGTCGCCGCCATTTTTTTGGCGATATGTCCGCTCTTGCCCATGCCGCTCACGATCACGCGGCCATGACAGGCAACGATGATCTTGACGGCTTCGACAAAGTCGCCGTTGAGCTGTGTCGCCTGAAGGGCGAGTGCCTTGCTCTCGGCTTCGAAAACGGTTCTTCCGCTTACAAGAATGGCGGCGCTATCTTGTGATGGGACGGAAGGGGTGCATGTCTCGGTCATGATAAGTCCTTTGTTCTCGTGTCGTTATAAGGCGAGACGCGCAAGGATTCCAGTATCTTTTTGATTTCGGTTTACGGCTTTGGGGTGCGAATCCACATCTGCATGGCCGTATAGCTGATATTCAGCGTAATACGGTGAACAAGCCGGAGCAGAATGGGAAAGCCAAGCCCGCCGGGTAGGTCGGAGGCGTGGTTGTCGTGGCCAATATGCCCTGAACGCGCAAGGGATAACACGGTAGCCAGTCGATTCTGGAGTTTGGGTACTTGCTGGAAGGATAGGAGGAGAACACCGTGGCGGAGCCGTCCTGTCAGGCAGAGTTCCTCTACTTGTCCATGCAAAACGGCGTTGGCAACGCATTCGGTGACAATCAGAAAAAGATCACCTTCGTCGATATAGCCCTTCGGAAAATCATGCAGAATTTTCTCAATAGTGTTGGGATTCCACAATTCGTTGCGGTTAAAGGCTGCCCAGTAGATAACATCCCGCTTTTTTGTGTCTTGTGGTGCCATCATTCTCGTCTCAACAGGCGTGAAGATGTTATTCATCGTTTTCCATTTCTTGCAATAGTCTCAAGGGCGGATTTCGGCAATTCGGTTCAGCTCAACAACATCAAATAGATTGCAAACATCCTTGTTTGGTTTTTCGATGATGAAAGTTGCATTCTTTTCTTTAACGCGTCGTAAAATACGGATCAAAACGCCAAGCCAATGACTGTCCATTCGTAACACTTCGGCAAAGTTCATGCGAACAGCGGTGACTTCACCGTTATCGACCAGAGTTGTAATCTGATAAACCAACTGCTCGCCTTCTTTGTGTTGATGAAAGGTCAGAACGCCAGAGGCATAAACCGCCAGATCAAGCCCTTCGCGCCTAAACTTAAAGGCCATGTTACACCTTCCTTCTAAATGTAATTAGCGTTAGATCATCGACCAAAGATCCTTCCGGGGCCAATACCTCGGCAAGGTTTGATTGATCAGTTTTGGTTTTTGAGAGAAGATCAATCGGCTCACTATTGAGCGTTTCCAACCATCCGTCGCTGAAGAGAATTAACGCGCTGTTGGGTTCCAAGGTCGTTGTTTGAGTCGTCAGTGAAATAACGCCAGATCCAAGTGGCAACCCACGCGTCTGGAGCTCAATGGGGCCACTTTCAGTGATGATGAAAGGATGTGGTATGCCTGATCCGGCATAGCGGATTTCGCCCGTTTCTTTGTTAAAGGTCAGAGCAATAGCTCCGGCAAAAAGCTGACCAAAGGATATTTTGGCCATTGCCGCATCAAGCTTATTGATAAAGACAGCTGGGTCGCGAATTTCGTCATAATATTCCTGAACAAGGCAGTCAACGCGTAAGGCATTGATCGCTCCGGCAAGGCCGTGCGCACTGGCGTCGATAAGGATCACGCCCAAGAGTTTATCATCGACGGCGCGCAGGGTCCATAAATCGCCACCGATTTCGTCATGTGGTTTGTAGACTGAGGAACATTCAAGACCATATTTTTTGGACAAAGCTTGCGCTTTTTCCTCCTCTGGAAGAATGGCGTCGAGGAAGGAATGCGTGATTTCAATGTGTGCCTGAATGCGATTGCGGAAGTCGAATAAAATACGTGCGGAAATGGCGCTTCGTAAGTGGGCTGTGATGCGCGCCTTAAGTTCCGATAGATGGAAAGGACGGCTGATTACGTCAGTTGCTCCGAGCGTGAAGCATCTTACGCGGTCATCTTCACCTTGCAGGCCCGTTTGAACAAGAATGGAGAGGCTGTTAAAGGTCGGATTATTGCGCAAATGTTTCATCAGTTCGAGCCCATCCATACGTGGCATGCGAATGTCAAGCAGGATGAGATCGGGTTGAAAACGCGTGATGAGTTCTAGGGCGATGACGCCGTCTTCAGCTTCATCGATGATGCCTATGCCGATTTTCTCGCAAACGTTGCGCAACAAAATGCGGTTGGTCGGATCATCGTCGATGATCACGACATGCGCCCGTGCAAATTCGGACAGGACTTCTTCGTTTTTTGTTATGTTCTGGATCACAAAGAGTACCCAAGGCTGGAAGAGAATAATAGAATATGTAATAAAATCTTTGGTTTAAATATCCATTAACGACCTGCATAATTCAGGATTATTCTTGAGGCGTTGAGGTAAGGGGGCTCGCATAGGGACAAAAAAAACGACGGATTTTCAAACCCGTCGTTTCTCTTTTCGTCATATGTTGACAAAAGCTTAACAGAAGCTAAATGCCCTCACGCTCCTTACGCTTACGCTCGACCTTGCGGGCGCGGCGGATGGCCTCGGCCTTTTCGCGAGCGCGCTTTTCAGAAGGCTTTTCATAATTGCGGCGGAGTTTCATTTCACGAAACACGCCTTCGCGTTGCAGTTTCTTTTTCAGAACGCGCAGCGCCTGGTCAACATTGTTATCACGAACGAGAACTTGCACGAAAAATCCCCTCCTTAATGGGATGAGTGGTAGAGACGGCCTTGCCCTTCAGCTTTGTGGGGGCAAAACAACACAACCTGAATACCCTTTGGGGGGCGATTCAAGAAGGGCTTACGCATAGCACAGTCAAAGCTTAGGAGAAAAGCCTTTCTTTTCGTTTTCAAGAATAGGCGCAGTTAATCAGCTAAAGCTATGATTTTTTATCATTTTTTCTTGTTTCTATCCGGTCTTGTCGACGCGTTTATTTCTTTCGGAACTTGTCCAGAGAAATGACTTCCCCTTTTTTGACCCCTTCAGCGTTATCGCTTGCTTCGCCATTCGAAGCCCCTGCCGCGATGGAGTCTGTTGTGCGATCGTCATCTGCGCCTGGACTCTGAAATTGCAGGGCGAAGTTGACAGCTGGGTCCGCAAAGGTCGTGATGGCCGCAAAGGGGATCACAAGCCGTTCGCGCACATTGTTGAAGCTCAGTAAAACGCTAAAGCCCGTTTCATCAACAGTCAGGCCAAAGAACTGGTGCTGTAAGACAATCGTCATTTCATCGGGATATTTCTCGCGCAAATAGTCGGGGATATCAACGCTCGGATGATGCGTTAGAAAGGAGATATAGAAATGATGCTCGTCGGGAAGGCCGTTTTGAGCGACCTTGGCCATGGCTTTATGAACGACATCGCGCAAGGCATTTTCAATGAGAGTATCGTACCGAATATGATCAACAGCCATGATAAAAATGTCCCAGATAGTCGAACAGACGAACTTGAAGTGGGGGGCATTCTGTTGCCCGGGGCCCCCCTAACCGCGTGTGAATTGTCACAACCCTTATTCCGCAAAGCGGAGGTTAGGCGGCGACAGCAAATTCACGCATGCCTTCGTTGTTATCGTTGGCATTTGTACAATTGACCCGATAACGGCGGTATCATGCCGGGTAAAAACTTGGTCTTTACTACACGCGTCGATCCTGTTTCGCCCCCATAAACGGGCCGCATGGCCCGATAATGGTGGAGGCGCCGGGTACCGCCCCCGGGTCCGCAGCGTCTATTCCACAAAGCGTTTATCACCATAGTCGGCAAGCCGACACCCCATTTATAGCACGAAAAACCAGAAGGATACAAATTAAGAAATCTTTATTTTTGAAAGTATTAGCAATTATGCTATCGGAAGGATAAGAGATCAAAATGGATGTTGTATATGAATTTTTTAAGCAATTTTTTCCCAGATCGAGTTTCTTGCGAAACAGCCGAAGAACTTCGTACCAAATTTTTTCTTGATGGAGAGCAACCTGTTCGGCCTAAACTCATTTTTGATGTTGCACAACCCGGGGCAGGGAAATCAACTCTTGCTTCGATATTATTTCAGCAAGCTCAAAATGGTGAAGCTTGGTGGCGTTTGGATAAAGATAAGTTGCGCGAATTTTGTCCAACATATTCTGCGGCAAAAAATAACCCGTTTACGATGAGCTTATTTACCAACCAAACCTCACAAAAGTGTTATCGAACAATATTGCAAACAGCCCTTCAGTCTAAACAAAACATTCTTGTCGAGGGAGGGGTAAGATCTGCGGCGTACATAGCTTTGTTAGGTTTTGCCATCAAGGCAAGAGGTTACAGCATTGATATGCACATCATGGGTGCACATTGGAGAGACAGCCTGTTGGGAATTGTAAGTAGGTTTGAAGCTGGGCTTGAGAATTCTGACGTTGCAAGGTGGGTTTGTTTGCGAAAGCATGAACTTGCTGTTAGGACCATAATCGGCATGACGCGCCGCATTGAGCAACTTCCATTATGCCACAGCATTACTGTTCATAAAAGGCCCTATGTCAGTACAAAGCTGTCCAACACGAGCCCGAATCGGGAGAAGGCCAGTCAGTTGCTTCAAGCCGTGCATTGTGGGATATGGACACAGCAAAGAAGGGAAGACCATCTCCATCAAGCAGAAAGTTTGCGAGATAAGGTGCATTCAAGAAAGAAATATAGTCCGCCTTGGTATCGAGAGCTGATGACTCGTATCGTTCTACAGGCTCAGGACCTTGTTGATGGGAATGATGGGGTTTTACATGTGGACTGTCATGCGCCGTTAACCAAAATTGAAAGTGCGCGTTTACAATCGGTTCGCCCCCCCTTGAGCCGCAAGGATTATGCCTTGAACCATTTAAAGAATTATGGTGTCGTTAAGCGCTTTTAACTCGTTTAACTCGGGACGCTTTTATGTCATCAGAAATCTTTATCCTCGACGACCAACATCCCGAAGATATGGCTATGCTGCAGGCGCTTTATTCGCGTTCGCCTGCCAGCGTGGTCACGCATCTTGAAAAGCTCAAGCAAGCGGGCTCCGGCAAGTTTATGGATCAGTACTATGTCGGCTATGGTCATGCCTCGATTGGCGATTGCGGACAGACGACGTGTTTTGTCGAGCAAGTCTCGATGATGGTGGCAAAAGCCATACAGGAAAATCCGCTTTATAACGGGCAGGAAGCTTCGACGCGCTATCTGGATTATTCCAAGCAGGAAATTCTCGATCCCTACGCAACGCCAGCCAGCGCGGCGATCCAGACAAAGTGGCGCGAGATTTATATGCGCACGCTTGACTTGCTGGTTGAGGGATTGAAAGCTCAACACCCCTTTGATCCGGCTGAATACAAAAATGAAAAAATCTGGAGCAATGCGCTGCACGCCCGTGCCTTTGATATCGGGCGCAGCCTTTTGCCGCTTGGCACCACAACATTGCTCAGCTGGTCTACATCGCTCCGGCAAGGACGGGACAATATCCGCCGTTTGAAAACGCATCCGCTTGCCGAAGTGCGCGAGGTTGCGCGGAAACTGCATGCGGCGTTGATCGAGCGCTATCCGCATAGCTATCGCGAAACGGATATTGCCGTTGATCCCTCAAACGATACACGCGATGCCTATAACGCCGCGATGGCTTCGCGTAATCATTATCAAACGCCTGAGGATATCGAAGCACGCTTTAAACTTACGGATATCGAACGCCATCAACTCAAAGAAGGCGGGCTTATCGTGTCGCGCGAGGCGGTGGACCTAGAGGGCATCAAGCTTCATGAACAAGAGGCGCTAACGTCGCGCCCTGCGGGGGCGCATCTGCCATGGCGTCTTGAGTCCTATGGCAAATACAACTTTATCTTCTTGCTGGATTACGGCTCTTTCCGCGACATCCAGCGCCACCGCAATGGTGTATGCCAGATCCCGCTTTTGGATGGGCGTTATGGGATTCATCCTTGGTACTTAGAGGCCTTTAAGCCATTACTGAATCCAAGTGATTTCAGTGCGCTGCAGGCCGATATTCAAGCGCAATATGAAGCTGTTGCGGCTCTTTCCTCTCAAGGCATCAAAACAAGCCCTGAAGAAAACCAATATTACCTGCCGATGGGAACTATGGCGCTGGTCCATGTGGCTTATTCGGTGCCGGAGACAGCCTATGTTGGCGAACTGCGTTCAGGTAAGACGGTGCATGGTTCGCTCCGCCCGATTGCGCAAAAGATGCTCGAGGTTCTGAGCCACGATCTTCCCGGCATCGCGTTGCACGGTGATTTTGATGACGATAATTGGACAGCTAAGCGGGGCGAACAAACCATTTCCGCAAAGGCGGGGTAGTATTTTTCAAGGAGGGAGAGTTATATGAATTTGGAAACAAAGCATGTTGTGCCCAAAGGGTTGGATTATCAAAAGGACATCATTGAACAAATTGCACCGCTCGACAGAATAATTCGTGGCTCCTTTTTTCTTAAGCCGTCAAAAGATAAATACCTTAAAGGCGATTTGTGTTTTGAACTTAAAGTCAGAACAGATGAGTTTGCGCGAACGGTCATGGATGTTGACTATACCGTCGATTCTTTCAAGGCCTTTGCGGATTTGCTGACGCGCCACTCCAAGATTGATGGATTTGTTTGCAACGCAACCTATCGTAAAAGGCTTAGGCCTTTTTCGCCTTATTATGGCGTGTGGGTTTCTTATTCGACGGGCATCTTTTCTTCGCTTCCTGCAACGATCAAGATCCTTACGCATACGTCGTCCAAACGTGATCTGACTTTCTGCGATGAAGCTCAGCGGCTTGTTATCGAGCATTTCAAGCTTGTGGAACCTGAGGGCAGGGATAAGGCCTCAAAGAAACTTGCCAATGCTGGAAAACAATGCGTCGGGAATCGTGCATTTGGTTAGAAAGAACTAGACAGGATTGATTTAACAAGGAGGATGAAAAATGTTCAATAAAATTTTTGGAAAACGTGATTTTGGTGGCTTTGAAAAACTTTATGAAGCCTCTATGTCGCTTGGAAAAGGAGAGGAACTTGTCCTCAAGCTGAAAAATCTTGATACAGCCCTTTGTGAAGAACTTCCATGGCGCAGGCTTAAAGAGCGGAATGATGTCGCGTATGTCGTCAACACATTGCCCGGTCCTTCAGTGGGCTGTACGTGCGATGTGCCCTATAATGCCAAAACGTTTGAAGATTTCGCGAGGATCCTGACATCGGATTGTCGCGTTACGCAATTTTATAGCACTTGGTTTTATAAAGAAAAGGGAAGGATATTTTCCCCCGTTTATCGCGTTAAGCTACAAAGCGACTTACGTGAACCGCCGCTTCTGTCTGACGTCATCATCGGGACAGCTGCAAGCAATGGTGGAGAACTTGCCTTCTGTCTGGGTGCGCGAGATTTGATCGTCCGCGATTTGAAGCTGGTAGAACCCCAGAGACAAAATGTCGTTAGAGGGTCCACTCCGCGAAAAAAGGCGTGTTGTTAAGGGAACATATCGACGACGGCTTGATAGGCCCCTTTGAGATCTTGTCCCAGAAGGCTAATCGTCACGGCAAGGATGGCTGCGATCATGGAGGCGATGAGGGCGTACTCGATAGCTGTTGCACCGCAGAGTTTTTTGAAAAAGGAAGACAATCGTTGCACATTCCACTCCTGTTTAGGGCACGTTAGTTTAATTATAAGGGGATTTGTTCTGGGGACAAGCCCTCGTTTGGCCGCTGGCAACGTAGCTCTTGAAACGAGACACAAAGAAAGGGATCGGGGGAGAATCCGATCCCTTTTCTTGCGCACCCAATCTTTCCTATTTGATGGTATGCGGTATGCGGACATTCCGCTTAAGCCACAAGATCAGGGAAGGGCTATCGACAGAGTTCATCGGACCCAACAAGCTTGTCATGACGCTATTGCCCGAGCGCACATAGGACATCACCTTTTCATAGCTGAGCGAAAGGTAGCAGGCTTTGTCCCACGCGATGCTGCCATAGCTGTTCAAAGGGATGTAAAAGACAACGCTTTTGGTCGGCGAGCACAAGATGCCAATGGGCTTTGTGTCGTAAAAGCTCTGATAGACCCATGTTTCAAGGTCATATTGATGCGCAACTTTCCGCAGCTCCGAAACTTTCGGCTGGTTCACCAAAACATGGCACAGCCGCTTGAGATTCAGGAGCGGACCGGACAAGACAGATTGAGATGCGGCGGCGGGGCTTTCGATCGCATTAACGGCAACGCACAACATGAGTTTCTCCCTATAACTTGATGCAAAAATTACTTTTTTAAAATATCGACGGGAATTATCACCGCCTTGATACCATCATAAGCGATGATCCCGAAAATAATAAGCAAAAACAATAGTTTACAAATCGTTAATTGACCTATAGGGGGTAAGAACTTACCCATAATGGGTAGGGTCAAGAATAATTTTTTTCTTTCATAAAAAATATTGGGGGGTGGATGGCGTGCAGGACGTAGAAAAACGAGCAAAGGGCGATCGCATTGTGCTCAATTCACTGCGGACAATAGAATAGGTCCTTGATGTCAGAACAGCTGCCTTTTGACGCTTGATGGTCTGATGAAGGGCTTTGCGGGTTCTTTCGCTTTAGAGACGGTTAATAGGGCTTTTACCCTCTTGAAAAGGACATATTGGCACCCCACCTGTAGTTTATCAGTGCTTCTTGCCTCCTTTTTCGGTGTCTTTCGGACAGATTCTGGGGCAAGATATACGCATGAAGTGATTTGGGGGCACATAACCCCCTCGAAAGGACGTGTTTGATGGTCGTTGGCTCTCCTGCGGGCGCTTTGTATCCGGTTTTGCCTCTTCGCGACATTGTGGTTTTCCCCCATATGATCGTGCCGCTCTTTGTCGGCCGCGAGAAGTCGGTGCGGGCGCTTGAAGATGTCGTGCATGAGGATAAGCATATTCTTTTGCTGACGCAGAAAGATGCCTCTCAGGATGAGCCAACACAGGATGATTTGTTCCTCTATGGTACCATCGGCACGGTGTTGCAGCTCCTCAAGCTGCCGGACGGGACGGTCAAAGTTCTCGTCGAAGGAGGCCAGCGCGCTAAGGTTTCGCGCTTTACGGATAATCAGGCCTTTTTTCAGGCTTTTGCTGAACCTATCGACGAGTTCGCGGGTGATAAGGCGGAACTGGATGCGCTTGCGCGTGGCGTGGTTGGTCAGTTCGAACAATATATCAAGCTCAACAAAAAGATCCCGCAAGAAGTGATGGTCACGGTGAGCCAGATCGAAGATCCGGCACGTTTGGCTGATACGATTGCCTCGCATCTCGCGCTCAAGATCACGGAGAAGCAGGCGCTTCTTGAAATCCCGTCGGTCAATGATCGTCTTGAGAAAATTTTTGGCCATATGGAGGGCGAGATCGGCGTCCTTCAGGTTGAAAAGCGTATCCGCACGCGCGTCAAAAAGCAGATGGAAAAGACGCAGCGCGAATATTATCTGAATGAACAGATGAAGGCGATCCAGAAGGAACTGGGCGAGGGCGAAGACGGCAAGGACGAAAGCTCCGAGATCGAAGAGAAGATCAACAAGACCAAGATGTCCAAGGAGGCCAAGGAAAAATCTCTTGGCGAGCTCAAGAAGCTCCGTTCGATGAGCCCCATGTCGGCCGAAGCGACGGTTGTGCGCAACTATCTGGATTGGATGACTTCGATTCCCTGGAACGATCCGTCCAAGACACGCCGCAATATCAAGGAAGCCGAAAAAATCCTGAATGTCGATCACTATGGCCTTGAGAAGGTCAAGGAACGCATTCTTGAATATCTGGCCGTGCAACAACGACGCGGTAAGCTCAAAGGGCCTATCCTGTGCCTTGTTGGCCCGCCGGGTGTCGGCAAGACCTCTTTAGGCAAATCCATTGCGCGTGCGACGGGTCGTAACTTTGTGCGTATGTCGCTGGGCGGCGTGCGTGATGAATCTGAAATTCGCGGCCATCGTCGCACCTATATCGGCTCTATGCCCGGTAAGGTTGTGCAGGGAATGAAGAAGGCCAAGGCGTCGAACCCGCTCTTCCTTTTGGATGAGGTTGACAAGCTTGGCTCTGACTGGCGCGGTGATCCTTCGTCGGCTCTTTTGGAAGTCTTGGATCCCGAGCAGAACAATACGTTTAATGATCACTATCTCGAGGTTGATTACGATCTGTCTGATGTGATGTTTGTTTGCACAGCCAATTCGCTCAAAATGCCGCAGCCGCTTCTTGATCGTATGGAGATCATCCGTCTGTCCGGTTATACGGAAGATGAGAAGATCCAGATCGCGCAACGTCATTTGATTGCGAAGGTTATGAAGGAGCATGGCCTTAAGAAGACGGAGTTCTCCGTCTCCGAGGATGCGCTCCGCGATATCATCCGCTACTACACGCGGGAAGCGGGTGTTCGTTCGCTGGAACGTGAACTGGCCAAGCTGTCGCGTAAGGCGATCAAGGAAATCTTGTCCCGCAAGGTCAAGAGCATCCAGATCACGCGGCGCAATTTGGAAAAATATCTGGGCGTGAAGCGTTTCCGCTTTGGCGAGGTTGAGTCCGACGATTTGGTTGGCGTCACGACGGGTCTTGCGTGGACAGAAGTTGGCGGCGAGCTTCTTTCGATCGAAGCTGTCGCATTGCCCGGCAAGGGCAAGATCACCATCACCGGTAAGCTGGGAGATGTGATGCGCGAGTCGGTGCAGGCTGCCGAAAGCTATGTCAAAGCGCGTGCGGCGCGGTTTGGCATCAAGCAATCTGTCCTTGAGAAACGTGATATCCACGTGCACGTCCCTGAGGGCGCAACGCCCAAGGATGGCCCCAGCGCAGGCGTGGCGATGGTAACCTCCATCGTTTCGGTTCTCACGGGCATTCCCATCCAGAAGGATGTAGCCATGACGGGCGAGATTACCTTGCGCGGGCGCGTGCTGCCGATTGGCGGATTGAAGGAAAAGCTTCTCGCGGCTTTGCGTGGCGGTCTTTCTATCGTCTGTATCCCCAAGGAAAATGAACGTGACCTTGTGGAAATCCCTGACAATGTGAAGAAGGGGCTCAAGATCATCTTGATCAATACGGTGGATGAGGTGCTCAACGTCGCTTTGACCAAGCCCCTTGCCCCGATCGAATGGGAAGAAGAGGCGAAGGAAGCCACAACACCTACGACCGATAAAGCTTCAAGCGAAAAGACAACCCGAAGCGAGAAGGGCCTGCGGCATTAAACTTTTTACTTCGTTGTGTTTCTATGGTTAACAACGTGTTGAAACGCATTGACAGGGCAAAGGTTGGGTGCCTAGACTAGCTCCTTCAGTTCCGGGGTGTGCGCTTTTGTCGAGGCCTCGTTGATCGACGAAGAGAAACAGGAGATTTTCACGTGAATAAAAACGAGTTTATCGCCGCTGTCGCTGACAGTAAGGCGCTTGAGAAGTTGGATTTATCTAAAGCTGCCGTGGCGACGATTATTGACGCCGTGTTGGATACAATTGAGAGTGCTCTGCAGAAGGGCGAAGAAGTCCGTTTGGTTGGCTTCGGCAACTTTTATGTTTCCAAGCGCGCCGCGTCAAAAGGCCGCAACCCGCGCACGGGTGAGGAGATTGATATCGAAGCCTCTAAGATGCCTAAATTCCGTGCTGGCAAGCAGCTCAAGGAAACCGTTAACAGCGGCAAGAAATAATCCCGAAAATTCGGGCTCGAATAGGAAAAGGGGGGCTTCGGCCCCCTTTTTTTGATGAATAGGAGTGAATTTATCGCTGTTATTCGCTCAAAAATCTGCTAAGGAAAGGGCTGCGCAGGAAAGTGCAAAGGGTGGTTAGCTCAGCGGTAGAGCGTCTCGTTTACACCGAGAGGG
>JAVEZQ010000002.1:186982-238208 GCA_034002905.1 Alphaproteobacteria bacterium | reverse complement strand
CCTCCCAGTTTAAAAAATTAATGTGATGATTTGAAGAAGGTGCGCCGGTAAAAGGGGGGGGGGAGGTTCAGCGTTATGCAGGCAAATTACCAACAGGCTTTAGCTCAGAAGCCAAGAGGGGAGTCCGCAAACGTGATGATCAACCGGTTCTAAACCAGCGCAATCATCGTCGTCGCAAAGAAAGGGGGATAACTATTTGCGCAGGCACGACAAATATTTGGGCAAAAAACCCAAGGAAAATGGCCAAGACGGCTATGGTGTGTGCCTCTGTCATGAAGTGTATTGTAACAGAAATTTTGAAATCATCAAACAATGAAAGCAATCATTTTACGGGGACTCTGTATTTTTTTGATCCATCATACTGTTCAGGGCGGTTTCAAGCGGGCAAGGGGCCGGTGAAATGCTATCGATCACGCTGTTATGAAGGTCTGCCAGATGCCGTTTTCTTTCAAGATGATGCCATGCTCGTTCATGAAAGAAGTAAGCCACAGTTTGGATGCATGGTTCAATAAGTCCTATGGCAAAGGCAATCTTCCAGCTTTCACTTAAGATATAAGCCACCATGATGGCGATGCCCATGTGCATGGTGCCATAGCTAAGCGTTTTAATGAGGGCAAGGTGTTTCATCTTAAAATTCCTAATCAATGGTTTCCTTGTAGCGTTTCATGGCAAGAAGTGAAACAATAAACAAGATAACCGCCATGGGCCACAGGTGCGGCATGATATCGGCGAGTGATGAGCCTTTCAGGATTATACCACGAATGATGCGAAGCGCATGAGTGATAGGAAAAGCGTTGCCGATATATTGTGCCCATTCTGGCATTCCGCGAAATGGGTAGATGAACCCCGAAAGAAGCATTGAAGGAAGGAAGTAGAAAAAGGCTGACTGCATCGCCTGAAGCTGATCGCGTGCAAAGGTCGAAATTGTAAACCCAATTGCCAGATTAGCTGCAATATAGACGCTAAGAGAAAGATAAAGTAAAAGCAGATTGCCCAAAATTGGCACATTAAAAATAAGCCATGACGCCAGTAGAATTACGGTCATTTGAATGTAGGCTATGATGATAAAGGGAGCAATCTTGCCAAGCATGACTTCAATCGGTTTGATGGGCGTAGAGAGTAGGCATTCAAGTGTTCCGTGCTCCCGTTCGCGGGCCATGGCCACGGCAGTAAGGGCGACCAGAACCATGTTCAGTAAGACAGCAAGCAAGCCCGGTACAATGTTATAGACGGTCAGTCCTTCAGGATTATAACGATTATGGATTCGAATCTCAAAAGGCGGGTTCATCGGCGGTCGTGATTTCAGATCATGGATCAGGGCTGTTTGTGTCAGGCGCTGAACGGAAGAAATAGCGCCTGAAACTGCAACAGGGTCCGTCGCATCGGATTCGATCAGGATGTTGGGTTTCTCGCCCCGTAAGAGATCGCGCGTAAAATGTTCGGGAATAGACAGGATAAACTGGACCTTCCCCTGTGCCATAAGGGCTTCGGCCTCTTGGATTGTGGCTGGTGTAGCCGTTATTTTGAAATAGCCCGTGTTTTGAAGTGTGGAGAGGAGGGAGCGGGTGTAGGGCGAGTTATCGGCAGCTAGAATGGCAGTAGGCAAGCGCTTCGGATCAGAGTTTATAGCAAAACCGAAAAGGACAAGCTGCATAATTGGCATTAGCATAATCATAGCCAATGTGGGTCTATCACGCCATATTTGAATAAACTCCTTGGCAATCATTGCGTAAATGCGCTTGCCCGAAAAATAATGATGGCGAACCTTTTCGATCATGCCTCCTCCCTTGTGGCGGAAGAGAGCCCTTGCTTTTGCATCGTATGAATGAAGACGTCTTCTAAACTGGCTTGCACGCGCTCTGCCTTGGCGTTGTGCGCAATTAGAACGGGAGCCATTGCTCGTTCAATTTTTTGCACATCCATACCGACAACGTGTATTTTATCACCAAAGTTTGTAAACATCTCGATTTCAGGCAAAGAAGACAGAATGTCGTTGATGATTTTATCGTCACTTGTTGTGATTCGCCATGTTGATAAACCTGAGCGTTGAACGACATCTGTTGTTGAGCCGTGGAGTAAAAGCCGACCGTTGAGCAAGTATCCTATATTGTGACAGCGTTCGGCTTCGTCCATATAATGCGTACTAACGAGTATAGTTACTCCGTCTGCGGCAAAGTTGTGGATTTCATCCCAGAACTCGCGTCTGGCTTTGGGATCAACCCCAGCGGTCGGTTCGTCAAGAAGGAGGAGCCGAGGTTTATGTAAACTGCAAGCTGCGAGCGCGAGCCTTTGACGCCACCCGCCAGACAAATGTCTGGCCAGATGGTTGGTGTAGTCGCACATGCCAAGGCGCGCTATGGCTTGCTTTACAGTAAGTTCCGGATCTGTGAGATTATAAAGTCTTGCGACGAAGAGCAGATTCTCATAAAGGGTTAGGTCATCGTATAGGCCAAACTTCTGCGGCATATAGCCGGTCTGGTTCTTAATCATCGTTGTTTGTTTGCGTAAATCATAGCCAAGGCAAATGCCTTCCCCTTCGTCTGGGGTTAGAAGGCCGCACAACATGCGCAATGTCGTGGTCTTTCCTGTTCCGTTTGGACCTAAAAAACCATAAATGGTTCCGGTTGGCACATTTATCGAAAGTCCCTGTACAACAGTTTTTGTGCCGTATCGTTTTGTCAGTCCTTGAACAGAAATGGCAAAATTTTCGTCAACCATTGTTTTTATCCGTTATGATCGAAACGTCAATGGGCTGTCCGGGGTGTAAGCTTGGTTCATAGTTTTCGGGCTGCGCTTCTATCATATAGAGCAACTTTTCACGATTATCGCGGTTGAAAAGCTGGGGCGGAGAATATTCTGCTGTCGGCGAAACATAAACTATTTTCGCGGTGCTCTTTTTTTGTTGTGTCGTTTCAAGTGTAACGTTTTGACCAATCTTAATGGCTTCGATATCCGGCGAGGGAACAAAAAAACGCACCTTGATATTTTCTGGGGGTAAAAGAGATATTACGGCTTGCCCTGCTGGAATATATTCTCCTTTTTTGTATAGGGTATCAAAGACTAATCCTTCCGTAGGCGCCTTGATTTGTTTTTGTTCAAGGGCCCAGAGCGCGCTCGCTTCGTCATTTTCGGCAATACTTAAAGAGGCCTCAGCCGCGCGAATGGCATCATTGCGTCCAATGCTTTGGCGGCCTGTAGCAAGTGCGGCTTCTGCTTCTTGTAGCTTTGCGCGAGCGCTTTCATAGCTTGTACGACTGCGATCGGCTTCGGCTTGGCTAATAGCTTTTGTGGCGATAAGTTTTTTGTCGCGGTTCCAGTTTGCGCCTGCAAAATCAAATGCGGCGGCAGCTTGATCTCGTTGGGCAAACAAGGCCTGAATTTCCGGTTCGCGTTTGGCTTTTGTTAGATCATCGAGTGTAGCTTTCCTCCCACGCACCTGAGAGCGCGCGCGGTCCAAGGCGATTTGTTGGGCCTCTCTCTCAAGCGTAAAGAGCGGCGTGTCCTTTGTAATGCGATCGCCCTTGCTAATCGAGAGGTTCTCTAATATTCCACCGATTTGTGGCGAGACGAGAACATAACTGGCCTCGACATAGCCTTGGTAAGTCACCTCTGTTGTGCCCCCGAAACCCAGCGCGGCGATCAACGAGGATATGAAGGTGGTGATGGATGACGGCATGTCTGGATCATTGCAGGAAGAAAAATGGGCGAGAGTTGCTTCCCACTCATTTTATGCTGGTTCGCTGTGAATGAAAAGCGTGAACTCGCCATGCTAAGGTCATGATTCTAGGATATTCCTAGTACATCATCCATTGTGTAGAGCCCTGGTTTTTGTCCCGCGAGCCAAAGTGCAGCCTCAACGGCACCATGTGCAAAAACACGACGATCCGTGACCTTGTGTTGGATGTTAATAAACTCTCCAGCCCCAGCGAACAAGACATCATGCTCGCCGATAATGGTTCCTGCGCGCATAGAGGCATAGGTTGGTTCACATCTGTCCTCACATCCAGATTTGACGGCTTCGCCGAGTGTTATGGCCGTTCCAGAGGGGGCATCTTTTTTCCATTTGTGGTGTTTGTCCAAGATGGACACATCATACCCATAGGGAGCCAGCAGATTGGAAGTCATGTGAACGATCTTTTTGGTCACAACAAGGGACAGGCTTGTATTTGAGGCCCATAAGATAGGTATTGTCGAGCTTAGTTCCTTAAGAGCAGCGTGATCTTCCGGTTGTAACCCTGTTGTTCCGGACATAAATGGTTTGTTGTATGTCGCGGCAAGTTTGGCATAGTTTGTTGTGGATGTTGCATGCGAAAAATCGATAACAACATCGCATTCGGGATAAAAAGATGAGGGATCATCGGTAATAACTTGCGGATGAATGGCCGTATTATTTTTTAAATCGCTTCTACTTTCTACCAATGAGTGCTTTCGAACAAGGCCACAGGACAAAGAGGCATTAGGGTGTTCATCAACGACGCAGGCGATGGATTGTCCCATGCGTCCCATTAGACCGATAATCCCAATAGTTGTGATCATGCCAAATGCTCCTTGATCAATAGCTCGGCGATTTGGACGGCATTGAGCGCTGCGCCTTTGCGTAGATTATCGCTCACGATCCACATATTTAAGCCGTTCTCAACAGATATATCTTCTCGAATACGGCTAACAAAAGTGGCATCCTCTCCCGTACATTCTACCGGTGTGACAAACCCTTCTTCATGGTGATGATCGATAACGGTTACCCCTGGCGCCTTTTTCAGGGCGGTGCGCGCTTCGGTTGCCGAAATTTCTCTTTCAAACTCGACATTTATCGCTTCGCTGTGCCCGATAAAAACGGGGACGCGTACACAGGTCGCCGTAACTTTGATTTTCGGGTCGAGGATTTTCTTCGTTTCCACAATCATCTTCCATTCTTCCTTGGTTGAGCCGTCATCCATAAAGACATCAATCTGTGGAATGACATTAAAGGCGATCTGCTTGCGGAAGATTTCCTTGACCAAAGGATCGTTCACAAAAATGGAACGGGTTTGCGTGAACAATTCGTCCATCGCTTCACGACCGGCACCGGAAACAGCTTGATAAGTTGCAACGACAATACGTTTAATCGTCGCAATATCATGTAGTGGCTTGAGCGCTACAAGCATCTGTATTGTAGAACAATTTGGGTTTGCAATGATCATTTTCTTTTTGTAATCAGCGATGGCTTGCGGATTAACTTCTGGTACGACGAGGGGGACGTCGGGGTCCATCCGAAAGTGTGATGTGTTGTCGATTGTTACACACCCAGCTGCCGCGGCACGTGGGGCAACAGCCTCAGATATTTTAGCTCCGGCTGAGGACAGGCATATGTCCGTTTCTTTAAAATCATAATCGTCCAAATTCTGTATTTTCAGAACTTTGTCTTCGCCGAAACTGACTTCTTTACCCACAGAGTTTTTCGAGGCGAGCGCGGTGACCTTGTTAACGGGAAAATTGCGTTCAGCTAATGTTTTTAGCATTTCTTGGCCGACAGCTCCGGTTGCGCCAACAACTGCAACATTATAGGTTTTCATTGTGTCCTCTGTGCTCTTGGGTATAGGGCCCATCATGGGCAAGCGCCATGTTAGGCGAGAGCTCAGAGAGTTGCAACAGTTTGATATTATGTATTTTTGGGGCCGATATAGTCATATTTCCTTTAATTCGAGAAGGTTTAACTGTTTTTTCAGCGTTCACGGTGCATAAGAAGATCACCTTTCTTACGATCTTTTCGCAAGATTTTCGTTATCAAACTCTAAGGAGCATGAAAGATGCCAGCAGAAATCCGTAAAGTCGCCGTTATTGGTTCCGGCGTTATGGGAAGTCAGATTGCCGCTCAGGTGGCCAATGCCGGAAAGCCCGTTCTGTTATTGGATATCGTTCCCAAAGGTGCGGAAGATCGCAATATGCTCGCCAAGGCTGCTATTGAGAAGATGAAAAAGGGACCCTTTATGCACCCCAGCGCGGCGCAGTTTATCGAGGTTGGCAATACCGAGGATGATTTGGAGAAGATCAAGGATTGTGATTGGGTTCTTGAGGCAGTTCTTGAAGATTTGAAGATCAAAGCAGATCTGTATAAGCGTGTTGATGCCATTCGCACACCCGGCACGATTGTTTCATCAAATACGTCGACTATTCCCTTGGAGCATTTGATTCGTGGGCAGTCTGAAGCTTTTGCGAAAGACTTCATGATTACCCACTTCTTTAACCCCGTGCGCGTAATGCGTCTGCTCGAATTGATTACCGGACCAAAGACGGATGCAAAGTCTATTGCCTTGATGAGTGATTTTTGTGATCGCGCATTGGGCAAGGGTGTCGTTCCTTGTAACGACACACCGGGATTTATCGCTAACCGTCTTGGCATGTTCTGGCTGCAGTCTGCGGTCAATGCTGCGATGGATCTTGGTTTGACGGTTGAAGAGGCGGATGCCGTGTGCGGTAAGCCAATGGGTATTCCCGGCACGGGTGTGTTTGGGCTGATCGATTTGATCGGTCTTGACCTTATGCCCTTGATCGGTAAGAGCCTGTTGTCCACATTGGGCCCCAATGACGTATATCGCCGGATCTATCAAGAACCCGAGCTTTTTGCTAAGATGATTGCCGACGGCTATACGGGCCGCAAAGGCAAGGGCGGCTACTACCGCATGTCCAAGACCGATGATGGCAAGAAGATTAAGGAATCGATCAATTTGGAGACGGGTGAGTATGCGCTGTCTGAAAAGCCAGTGATCTCGACGCTTGATACGGCTGGCAAAGATCTGCGCGCACTGTGTGAAGCGACGGACAAGATCGGTCAGTTTGCTTGGCGCGTGTTGTCAGAAACGCTTTCTTATGCCTTTAACCTTGTCCCCGCGACCGTCCAGACGGTTACATTGGTCGATGAAGGTATGCGCCTTGGGTACAATTGGAAGTTCGGGCCGTTCGAATTAATGGACAAGCTCGGTGCGGACTGGATTGTAGCGCGGCTCAAGAGTGAAGGGCGACCTGTTCCAGCTTTCTTGGCCAAAGCTGCCGGGAAGACCTTTTACCGTATCCAAGGCGGTCGTCGTGAGTTTCTTCAGCTCGATGGCTCCTATGCACCGATTGAGCGTGCGGCCGGCGTTATCAGCCTGAGTGACTTGAAGCTTGCCACGCAGCCTGTGGAAAAGAATGGCTCCGCTAGCCTGTGGGATATTGGTGATGGCGTTTTGTGTCTTGAGTTCACAAGCAAGGCTAACGCCCTAAATAATGAAATCTTCCAAATGATACATAAGTCGATCGAGCTGATCGGCGACGGTAAGGGAAAATGGAAAGGTTTGGTTGTCTTTAACGAAGGTCGTAACTTCTCTGTTGGCGCAAACCTTGAGCAGTTCCTTACTGATGCCAAAGCGGGCAACTATGGTGCTATCGAGACCTTTATTAAACAAGGGCAGGAGGTTTATCGCGCTTTGCGTTTTGCGCCGTTCCCATCCGTTGCTGCGCCATCTGGTGCGGCTATGGGAGGCGGGTGTGAAATTACGCTGCATTGTTCGGCGGTTCAGGCTTATTGTGAACTGGCCATTGGTCTTGTCGAAGTCAATGTCGGATTGATCCCCGGTTGGGGCGGATGCACACAAATGCTTTGCCGTGCCTTTGCCGAGGGCGATGTGGACGGCGTGCCGCCAATCAATCGCGTGTTCAAGCTTTTGATGACGGCAACGGCTTCTTCATCTGGCGCTGATGCCAAGGCGTTGGGCTTGATCCGCAAAACGGACAAGATCACTATGAACATTGAACGTCTCCTTGCAGATGCCAAGGCCCGTGTTCTTGAGATGGCACAATCCTATAAGGCACCAGAGGAAGCCAAGATTACACTTCCCGGCCCTGCAGCAAAGGGAGCTCTCGAGCTGATCCTTGAGGCTGTCAAATCTTCGCCACACGAGGTTACGATTGGCAAGATGGTGGCCGATGTGTTGTGCGGCGAGAATGGTGGTCTGAGTGGTGAAGTCTCGGAGCAGCAGATTATGGCTGCTGAACGAGATGTCTTCGTCAAGCTTGTTAAACTGCCCGAATCTATTGCTCGCATTGAACACATGCTGGCGAAAGGCAAGCCTTTGAAGAACTGAGGCTCTTGAGTTCAAAAAACCCTCTACCTCATTGAGGTGGAGGGTTTTTTATTGTAGGAAACATTATATGTCTAAAAATTTAGGCCCTTATCTGCAAGGAAAGAAACATGATAGACCCTAAAGATGTTTCATTTAGTGAAGTTCAAGAAAGCGATTTTGAAGATTTTAAGCGTTTACGCAAACAGGTTATACGAGAGCACACGGATCGTCAGGGCCTACCATGGGATGAAGAGGCCGAAGATGTCTATCACAGAGAACTTTTTGATGCTGAAGGTATGAGGGCTGTATCTTTCAAAGGTCAGCGTGTTGGCTATGTTGGTGTTAGAGAAGACAAAGCAAATGATACAGTCGTCATTGGGCGCCTTTGCATTGAACCCGATTTTCAAAACAAGGGAATTGGCACACAGGTTTTTGAAAAGATATTTGCCGAGCTGCAGAACAAGGGGAAAAGGTTCTTTCTAGATGTCTTGTTGCAGAACTATGCCACTCGGCTTTATGAGCAACTGGGATTTATACGGGTTGGAGAAGACGACAAGTTGGCTTACTATCAGCGATCTGCCGATACACATTCCAGTAAGCGCGAAAAGTCATTTTCTAAACCTTCACTAATATGATTTTTTATGCTTTTGTGAAGTTTGTTGCGCTGCACTGGATGTAAATGAAAAAATCTAACAATATAGTTGATTGGTGAAGTTTGGATGTCCATACTCTGATTCTCACCTTTAGTTATCTTAACTTCTATGGAGCCTTCTATGACTGAAACCAAAATTATTGACGCTACAGCAAATCCAGCGCCGCTCGGCCTTTTAGGGTTTGGCATGACGACGGTTCTTTTGAACTTTCATAATGCAGGTTTTTTCCCTATTGACTCAATGATCCTCGCAATGGGGATTTTTTATGGGGGGCTCGCTCAGATTCTCGCTGGGATCATGGAGTGGCGGAAAGGGAACACTTTCGCGACGACGGCGTTTACGAGTTATGGTATGTTTTGGCTTGTTCTCGTTGGATTAATACTGCTTCCCAAGACGGATTTGGGTGTCCTTGCCCCGGAAAAAGACATGGGCATGGCGCTGTTCCTGAGCATGTGGGGTATTTTCACCTTGATCCTCTTTAAGGCTACTTTCCACCTGACCCGTGCTTTGCAGTACGTGTTCGGTACATTAACACTGCTTTTCTTCCTGCTTGCCCTTGGCGATGCGACGGGGAACGAGACCATCACGCGTGTAGCTGGGTGGGAAGGCATCCTCTGCGGATCTTTGGCTATTTATGCAGGGCTTGCTCAGGTAATGAATGAGGTTGCGGGTAAGGTTGTTTGGCCAATTGATGTAACCAAAAAGAAGAAGGCAAGCCATTAACGCTGTTTGTAACTAGAATAATTAAGCCCCTATGTTCTTTGAACATGGGGGCTTTTCCATATGGTGGTTTTTTCGCGGCATTCAAGGCCCAAAAAAAATAATTTCCCCCTTTAAATCCGGAATTTTGTTCCCACATCTTTCTTGTAAGTTGTTTTCGACAACAAGATCAACATAAGGAGGAAACGATGACATGGCGCATGATGGTTCCGCTGGCAGGGCGTGGATTAAGCGAAGGTGTTGACCCGTTTTTTGCACTCCAGCGCCAGATGAATAAGGTGTTTGACGATATTCTATCTGCTACACCGCAAGGCATAACAGGAAGCTCGTTCAAGATTGACGTGAAGGAGGATGAGAAGGCCTATCACGTTCATGCGGAGCTTCCTGGACTTTCGGAAAAAGATGTGGATGTCACATTTGAGGACGGGGTTCTGTCGATACGTGGTGAAAAAAAGGTCGAGCGCGAAGAAAAAGGTGATAAATGGCATATCATTGAGCGCTCAAGCGGGTCGTTTGCACGGCAGCTGGGCATGCCGTCCAATATTGATCCAGAAAAAATTGAGGCCAAGTTTGAGAAAGGGGTCCTCAACGTCACGTTGACTAAGCTCGACGAAGAGAAGGCCAAGACCAAACGAATAGAAGTGCAGGCTGGTTAAAAAATGCTTTAATTATCAGAATATTGGGGCGCGGCCAGTGGCTGCGCCCTTTTTTTGCTTTAATCCACCTCTAAGCAATGTAAAACCATTTTGACTTTTGTTTGTAACAAGTGAATCGATCCATGACCCTACCAAATAGAAAAAGTGGCCCAAGTCGTAAAAAACAGAGTAAATTTGGGCTTCCTAACCCTCGTTTTAACATGGATCTTTCCTCTGCTTCTCTGATCTCGTGGGTGGGCAAGGCAATTGTCTTGGTTATGATTTGGGGCGGCGTCATCTTGGCTGCCCTGATTGGTTGGTATGCGTATGATATGCCTGATATACGCCAGATCACACAGCCTCAGCGTCGACCAGCAATAACGTTACTAGCTGATGACGGCACGGTATTTAAACGTTATGGCGATCTTGCTGGACGTTATGTTTCGATTCACGATGTCCCGCCGCAGCTTGTTCACGCTATTCTCGCCATTGAAGATCGGCGTTTTTATGATCATTTTGGCATCGACATTTTCGGCATGATACGAGCAATGGTCAATAATCTTCGTGCTGGCCATGTGGTCCAAGGGGGCTCGACCCTTACACAACAGCTTGCCAAAAATCTTTTTCTGACATCTGAACGTACAACACGACGCAAGGTGCAGGAGATGTTGCTTTCTTTCTGGCTAGAGCGAACCTATAGCAAAGACCAGATTTTGACGGCCTATCTCAACCGTGTATATCTCGGCGGGGGGGCTTATGGCGTGGATGCCGCAGCTGACGTGTATTTTGGCAAGCCGGTTAGCGCACTTTCTTTGCGCGAATGCGCAATCCTTGCTGGACTTTTGCGTGCTCCGTCCCGTTATGCTCCCACAAACAATCCAGCGTTGGCGCTTGCCCGCGCCAAGACGGTTCTGGGGGCAATGGTTGATGCGGGTTATATCACGGAAGCCGAGAGTAAAACAGCCATATCCGATATTCCCATGCCCCGGCGCAAACCAGGCGCGGCAGGGGACGGATCATATTATGCAGATTGGATTGTGGACCAAGTCGGCGCATTATTGGAAAAAACGCCTCAAGATATTGTCGTGTTAACGACGCTGAATCTTAAAATGCAGCGAAATGCAGAAAGCAAGATTGATGCAACACTCGCTGCAAATGGCGAAAAAAGCGGTGTCGAAGAAGCTGCGCTTGTCACCTTGTCTTATGATGGTGCCGTACGTGCGATGGTTGGGGGGAGGAATTATGCCAGCAGCCAGTTTAACCGCGCGACGCAAGCTATGCGTCAACCAGGATCATCATTCAAGCCGATTATATACCTTAGTGCTATCGAGCAGGGCATGTCTCCCCAAGAAGTCTTTGTGGATGAACCCATTCGCATAGGAAAGTGGACTCCCGGCAATTATGATGGCAAATACAAGGGGCCCATGTCGGCAAGGCAGGCCTTGGTTGAATCTATCAACACTGTTGCTGTGCGCGTAATGCAACGAGTGGGCGTTTCGAATGTTATAGAGACGGCGCGTGCCTTGGGTATTACTTCTTCTTTGGGGCATGATCTTTCGTTGGCTTTGGGGACAAACACGGTCACGCCGCTTGAGCTTACCGGTGTCTATGCCGCGCTTGCGACGGGAGGAAGAGCTATCACACCATATGGTATCAAAGAAATTCGTGGGAAAGATGGGACTATTTTGTTCCAAAGAGAAGAAGTCAGATACCCTGAAACGGTTCCTGCGCAGGCCGTTGCGACACTTGTTGATATGATGCAGGACGTTGTTCGCTATGGGACAGGCCGCCGTGCGTCTTTGGGGGATCGTCCTATGGCAGGTAAGACGGGAACGAGTTCTGATTATCGGGATGCTTGGTTTGTTGGGTTTACGGGCAATTACATTACTGGTGTTTGGATGGGGAATGACGATAATAGTTCCATGAAGAAAGTAACGGGGGGAGGACTTCCTTCCTCGCTTTGGCATGACGTTATGTCCGAAATAGAGGCTCCGTTGCCAGCAACGCAACTGGCGGCGCTTAACAATGTTTCGCAGCCATCCGTTCAGATATTCATGCATGACGAGGCGGCACCTCAACAACAGCTTTTGCTCAATTCACCGTCCCAAGCCTCAAGACGAGGGGATGATATACTTGGGAATTTTATTCGCGATGTAACGGGAGCAACGGAAAATTTGGAAATCGATCCGTCTTATCCTCAGGAGAGACACTAGTAAGGAATAGGATAACAGGTCATGTTTAAATCGCCCTTTAGTCAAAGCAAGAAGCGTTCCTTTACAAATGCTGAAATGGCTGTTGAGTATGTCAAAGATCTGTATGACCAAAGCATTGCGACGATCCGCAGCGCTTTTGAGGATTATGCCAAAGGACTTCCCAAGGATAATAAGGTCGAAGCGTACTATCCATTTGTTTCTGTGAGGGTCGAGAAGAAAAAGCCACGTGATACACGTCTTTCTTACGGATTTGTGTCGGGTTATGGAGAATATAAAGCGACTTTGACGCGTCCAGACCTCTTTCATACTTATTATCTCAATCAGTTTGAGCAGCTGTTGCGTAACCATGATTGTGATCTCGAAGTCGGATACAGCAACACACCGATACCCATTCATTTTGCATTTCAGAATGGCAAGCATATTGAGGGGGATCTAGACCCGGAACGTATTGCAAGACTCCGGGAAATTTTCTCTGTACCTGATTTGTCAAATATTGATGATAATGTGGCAAATGGCCGTGGTTTTTCATCGATGGACGGGGCACAGCCCTTGTCTTTGTTTAGTGCGCCCCGTGTCGATTATTCTCTGCATCGCTTGAGGCATTACACCGGAACCAACCCTAGCGACTTTCAGAGTTTTGTGATCTTTACGAACTATCAATTTTATATCGAGGAATTCCTACGCCTTGGAAACAATATTATTGATGAGCAGAAGAATGCTGGTGCTGAAACATACACAGAGCTTGTCGTTCCAGCTTTACAGAACACAGCAGGAGGACATGCGACTTTGCCTCAAATGCCAGCCTATCATTTGAAACGTGTTGATGGGCGTGGCGTCACGATGATTAATATTGGCGTGGGGCCGAGTAATGCCCGCAACATTTCCGATCATGTTGCCGTTTTAAGACCTGATGCTTGGATCATGTTGGGACATTGCGCGGGATTGCGCGAGACCCAGAAACTGGGGGACTATGTGCTCGCACACGGTTATGTGCGTGATGATAAAGTGCTCGATCACGAACTGCCGAAATGGGTTCCAATTCCTGCACTTGCGGAGGTACAGCAGGCGCTTGAAAAAGCTGTTTCCGATGTTACGGGTGCTTCTGGTTATGATCTAAAGTCAGTCATGCGGACGGGTACAGTTGTTTCAACAGACAATCGAAATTGGGAGATTTCAGGATATCGCTATATCCTAGAGAGATTTAGCCAAAGCCGCGCGATCGCTCTTGATATGGAGTCGGCCGTAATCGCTGCTAATGGGTTTCGTTTCCGTGTGCCTTATGGCACATTGCTTTGTGTGTCGGACAGGCCCTTTCATGGCGAGATTAAGTTGCCGGGCATGGCCTCGAATTTTTACAGAAATCAGGTCAACCAGCATTTAGCTATAGGTCTGAAGGCGATCGATTATTTGCGTGATAACGGTCATGAGAGTCTGCACAGTCGCAAGCTTCGCAGTTTTACTGAGGTTGCTTTCAGGTAGTTCTCATTATTGTAAAGCTACACCACTGAACGTCACACGATCTGTAATCCCACTGGGGAGAACGATGTCGGCGCGATCGACATACTTACTACCTTTGGCTATGATTTTCGAAAAGGGTTTCCTTTGTCCCGGTTTGTCTTTGGGGACAATGGTTGCAGTCCATTGAGACGCCGTGCCCGTCGATGTAATCGAATATTCGTCTTTAAGAGCATCCCACTGGCCGGAGAGGGCAAGGATAAGTTGTTCCTGAATTTCTGTCAGGAAGGGCATTTTCTGTGAACTTATGTTCAAGAGGGTATAGGCCCCAACCTGTTGCATAAGGCCATCGCTTGTGATCGTTGTGGTGGTTGCCATTGGCTTCTGGATCGCCCAGATAATCCGGTTACTCGGGCCGACACTAAACCGTCCTTCTGTACGCATGGGCTGGTCAAATCCCTGAACGGGATGCTCATGAATAAATTGGCCTGAAAGAACCTGATGTGTGCCAAGCTTGATGCGAGGGCCGGGCATGGTTTTAGTAGAAACCTTTGCCGTTGGGAGGGGCTCTTCCTGTACAATCGCTAACGGATCTCTAGCCAATGAAGGGGCAGGCTGGATGGTAATTAGAGCCAGTAGGGCCATAAAAGCCAGTGTTCTTTTCAGGGAACAAGGGGCTTTGTATAGGGGGCAGTTTTGTGTCATAGCCCCCATTATCTCGCATTTCTGGGCAGAATTGGGGCGTTAAGAAGTGAAAAATGGGGGAAACAGAGTTGATTATCTCAGAGCCCTCGGCTATAAGACGGCTTCTGGTCGCGGGGCGTAGCGCAGTCTGGTAGCGCGCATGTTTTGGGTACATGAGGCCCCGAGTTCGAATCTCGGCGCCCCGACCATTCCTCTACACATTATGCTGGGGTATTCACGTCTGACAGGGACAGTCGCCAGAAAGCTGTTCTGTGTCTGCTCTCCCAGCTTTTATAAGGAAGTTGTTGATTAAAAGGGCTTGCTTTGTTTCCTGAACATCGTGGACTCGAAGAATCTGGACACCTCGGTCACAGGCCCAAAGGGCAACGGCAAGCGAACCACCAAGTCTATGCTGGGGTAGGGCGTTATTGCCCAGTTTCCCAATAAAGCTTTTTCGTGAAGCGCCCAAGAGCAAGGGACAAGCTAGTTCATGAAATTTTGATATATTGCCGACAAGGGACAGATTATGCTCGGTTGTTTTGCCAAAGCCAATACCGGGGTCGATAATGATACGGTTTCGATTGATCCCGTGGGCTTCGCAAACCTCGATCCGTTCTTTGATGTAGGCATAAACGTCGTGAACCACATTGCCATAATCAGGAGCAGTTTGCATCGTCTGTGGTGTTCCTTTCATATGCATGAGGGAGACGAGGGCGCCTGACTGTTTGATAACGTCTATAGAGCGCCGATCATGGGTGAGGGCGCTAATGTCGTTGACGATATTGGCTCCGGCAGAAAGGGCTGCTTTCATCGTCTTGGCGTTGCGTGTATCGATTGAAAGCCAAGGAGTGACTCCGGCAAGGCCTTTTATCACTGGGACAACACGGCGTATTTCTTCATCGGGATCAACGGGGGCTGCTCCCGGGCGTGTCGATTCGCCACCTACATCAAGAATTACGGCACCATCTTGAGCAAGCTTAATCCCGTGTTCAATAGCCTTATCTGTGGTCGCATAAGCTCCGCCATCATAAAAACTGTCGGACGTGACGTTCACTATCCCCATCAGATGTGGTGTATTGGCAAAAAAAGAGGACGTGTCTAGGGCCAAAGCGCGATCTCCGTTTTAAGGGCTTCTTGTTCCTTGGGAAGACGTCGGAGTAGCGCGTCGAGCGAGTCTTGCGTCACGGGATGGACCCAGTTCACGTCTATTTCCTGTAAGGGAAAAAGGACGAAAGCACGTTGATGCATGCGTGGATGGGGCAGGATCATATCTTCATCATCATGCAAATCTTGGTTGTATGTCAAAAGATCTAGATCTAGGAGGCGCGGTGCATCGCGTACCGTTCGAACGCGGCCAAAGTCGTTTTCTATCCTTTGGAGTTGGCCAAGAAGATCTCGAGCCGAGAGTAGAGTTTCGATAGCCAACACTGCGTTCTTGTACCATGGCTGGTCGGAAACAGGCACGGGAGCTGTTTTCCAAATCGAGGAGCCTTGAATCACGCGTGTCGAGGCCAGAGCGGCAATGGCTTTTGCCGCTGTCTGAAGGGTCACTTCAGGCTCTCCCAAATGGCTTGGAAGGTTGGCCCCAAGACCTATCAAGATCATAATCATCCCCGTCGTTTATGGTTTGTGCATGCTTTTATTGTATACATGAATCATTGTTAAGAAATAAAAAAGAAGAAAACGGATATATTGAGGCGAGTTTGTGAAGGAAGACTTATATGCATGGTAAAAAGACTGAGCTTTTTCCAAGAATAGATGAGCTTGACGGGTTGCGAGGTCTTCTCGCATGGTGGGTTGCCATTGGCCATTTTGCCTATACTTTTGGAGATAGGTGGGGGGAAATGTCGTCAAATGGATCCGCCGTTCAAACTTTTATTATCTTGTCAGGGTTCGTGATTACCTATCTGCTTGACGTTGGAAAAGAGAGTTATGGCACTTTCATCACGCGTCGCTTTTTCCGCCTTTTTCCGGTTTATTCTGTTCTTCTCATCTTAAGCGCCTTAATGCTTCCGTTCCAAGCGGATGGGCTTGCAAGCAGTATAGTAGGGCCAGAGATGCATCATAACGCCCTGCGCCTAGAGGTTATAGAAATCGCGCAGGCCGATTTCTGGAGGCATTTTCTTCTTCATCTTACGATGTTGCATGGTGTCGTACCGGATAGCTATATGCATCAGGTTGACTCGACCTTTCTTACGCCAGCTTGGAGCCTTTCACTGGAATGGCAGTTCTATCTTATTGCGCCTGCAATCATGTGGATGATCCGGCGTTCTGAGCGCTGGCATTGGCTTGCCTTGATCGGGGCCGTGTTGTATCTCGCCTCTCTTCTGCCGGGGTACAAGGCTGTTTCGTCCTTCCTGCCATTTCAGGCACACTTTTTTGCCTTTGGTATCGCAAGCTATTTTTTCTGGAAGTTCTCTGAGTACAGCGTCGTTCGGAAGGCTCTTCCTTGGATTTTGGTATTATTTTTTATTGACCAGTTTCTGCGCGGTAATCTGGGATCGCTCGTCTGGGCGATTGTTTTTGCCTCACTTGTTAAGGTTGGGCCGTCCATCCTTACGCACAGTGTTAGGGATCTACTAAACACCCCGTTGCTGCAGCATTTGGGTAAACAGAGTTATCCGCTTTATCTATGTCATATGCTGTTTTACCAGATCACGCTCTTTGCTCTTCAGCCGCTTGGACCGCAGAGCCTTTTGTGGGACATAAGCATAGTTCTTGCTTCAATCGGAGGCAGCTATACGTTTGCAGAACTGCTCCATGTTTACATCGAGAAACCCACAATGGCGTATAGCCGGAGATTTAAGCAATAAGCCTTTACGTATCAAGGAAGCTTCTGAGCTTGCGTGAGCGCGAAGGGTGCTTGAGTTTACGGAGCGCTTTGGCCTCAATTTGGCGGATACGCTCACGCGTGACGCTAAACTGTTGACCAACTTCTTCAAGGGTGTGGTCTGTGTTCATGCCGATGCCAAAACGCATGCGCAAGACGCGTTCTTCACGAGCGGTAAGGGTCGAGAGCACGCGCGTCGTCGTTTCTCGGAGATTGCCAAGGATCGCCGCATCTAAAGGCTGTACAGCGTTCTTGTCTTCGATGAAATCGCCGAGATGTGAATCTTCTTCGTCACCAATGGGTGTTTCAAGACTGATTGGCTCTTTGGCGATTTTAAGAACTTTGCGAACCTTCTCCAAAGGCATGTGCAGTTTCTCAGCCAACTCTTCAGGTGTTGGTTCGCGGCCAATCTCATGAAGCATTTGACGGCTTGTCCGTACGAGCTTGTTAATAGTTTCGATCATATGAACAGGAATGCGGATCGTACGTGCCTGATCAGCGATGGAACGCGTAATAGCCTGTCTGATCCACCATGTCGCGTAGGTCGAGAATTTATAACCGCGACGATATTCAAATTTTTCAACGGCCTTCATCAGGCCAATGTTGCCTTCCTGAATGAGGTCAAGGAACTGCAGGCCGCGATTGGTGTATTTCTTGGCAATCGAGATCACGAGGCGGAGGTTGGCTTCGACCATTTCCTTTTTGGCGCGATTAGATTCACGTTCGCCTTTTTGAACGGTCATCACGATGCGTTTGAAATCGTCAAGGGGAAGGCCTGCTTCATCACAAATTGAGGTAATCTCTGTGCGTAGTCTGTCAACTTCGCCGCTGTGGCGCTCGACAAAAACAGTCCAAGCTTTCACGTTCGGCGCGACATGTTTGATGCCGCCCGTCGTGTCTGTTGAGCCTCCGGCTTTACCTTTTTTACCCTTAGCATCCTTGTCGTCTTTGGCTTTGCCTTTCGTTGGACTAAACACTTCGTCAAGCCATGCCGGGTTTAATTCATTGTTTGTATAGCGCGCCAAAAAGTCTTCGCGTTTGACATGGCTGTCGGTTGCAAGGCGAAGAATGCGTCCTTCAATACCCATCAAACGGCGATTGAGGGTATAGAGTTGTTGCACGAGCTGTTCTAAGCGATGGTTGTTTAACCGAACTGTGCGGACGAGGTTGACGATTTCTTCTTTTACCTGCTCGAACTTCTTGGTTGCAGCGGCAGAAATTTCCTCGCCTTTTTGAATGGCTGCGTGACGCTGGGTTTGTATCTTAAAGAGCTTGGAATAGGTTGTCGCGATGCTCTTAAAAGTTTCCATGGCCTGCGGGCGAAGTTTTTCTTCCAGCATAGAAAGTGAAAGATTCTCTTCGTCATTATCCGCATCAAAATCGCTCTCTTCGTCGGTCTCTTCATCTGAATCGTCGGATATATCGTTAGAGTCACTATCTGACTCACCCATTATCTCGCTTTCACTGCCCGGACCGCCGCCATAGGTAGCCTCAAGGTCAATGATATCGCGCAGAAGCATTTTGCCTTCGTTTAAGGCATCGTGCCAACCCAAGATGGCCTGAATGGTCAGGGGAGATTCACAAATACCGCTGATCATCATTTCGCGACCAGCTTCAATGCGCTTTGCGATGGCGATTTCACCCTCGCGGCTTAGGAGTTCAACAGAACCCATTTCGCGCAGGTAGAGACGTACGGGGTCATCCGTCCGCCCGGCTTCAGAAGAGACGTTCCCTTTAACTTCTCCGTCTTCATCCTCGCTCTCATCGTTGTCAACGGTTTTGCCAGCGGAGTCGTCATCATCAGCATCCACAACGTTGATGCCCATTTCGGACAGCATCGCCATTGTATCTTCGATCATGTCCGAATTGATCTTGTCCTGAGGAAGAACGGCGTTGATTTCATCAATCGTGACATAGCCACGTTCCTTGCCCCGTTTGATCATCTTTTTAACGGCATCGGGGCCTGTGTCGATGACGGGCGCTTCTTCTTGTTCTTCTTCAGAGCCTTCCGGCGTGTCAACAAGTGCGCTCAGTTGATCATCTTTAATTGAACTCTTTTCTTGATGAACACTAACAGCTTCAACGGCTTCCTCTTGTGCTTCCAATATAACTGTGTCAGTCGCTTTGACTTTTTTGGCAGAGGTTTTTTTGGGCTCAGGTTTGGAGGCAGACGTTTTGGTGGTTAGCGCCTTTTCTTTTACCGATTCTTTTACCGAAGATCCTTTTGCCGTTGTTTGTTTAGCCTTGGGTGTTGGTTTTGCTGTTGCCATTTTTGCTTTCAACGGTGTTTTGGGGCTTGTCTTGGCTGAAGAAGCTTTCTTGGCCGGAGCCAATGCTTTTTTGGCCGGAGCCTTTTTGGCGCTAGAGGTAGACTTACTAGTGGAAATTTTTGTCGATTTGCTGCGGGGGGCGGCTTTCATCACTTGCTTTTTTCCCGAAGATGTCGTTTTACGTGCCATGGCGGTCTCTCGTTACCTGCGCTTTACCTGCGCTGTATTCTGTTCAGTGTGTTTCGGTCAGAAGATCCTGTTCAGCTGATTCGGCTATTAGCTTTTCCATTTGCTCACGCAAAGCCATCATGCGCGATAAATTGGAATTGCTCGGCTCAACATGCCATTGTTGGCTTGCTGTTTGAAGCTCAGCTTGAAGATTCTCCTGCAAATATTTGTTCCAGATAGATTTCCAGCCCTTTTGTGCCTGCTCAATTTCCCCCTTTGGGCGCGCAAATCCAGCATGAACATAAGTGGCTTCAGATAAAAGATCAGCCAATTTTTTTTCCATACCCTTTGCGGCGGCTCCTACGGACAAATGGCGATAAAGTGTCTCCCCGTCAAGGGTTTCATGCGAATCATCCATTAATATGGCTACAACCTCCTGCCTTATACTTTCTAACTCTTTGAAAGTAAATCTAATCCTTAAGAAATCTTCTGAATATTCCTGAAATAATTCGGGATAATTGATGAGTAAAGCAAGCAAAATGCGTTCTCGAAGCCTTGTTCCCGTCGATTTAGGGCGTTCGAGAGAGGATGGAGCTGTAGTCGAAGAGGGGCGTCGAGCAAAGTTTTTCTCGCGGCTTTGCATTGTGAATTTGGCTTGGGTTTGGCCGAACAGAGACGATAACCGGTGTTCGATCTCTTGTTTGTAGAGCGTACGTAAGGAGTCGTCTTTGATAGAGGTTACCTTGTGGCGGATGGCCTTGGCAAAGGCAGCGCGATCTTCGGGTGTTGCCAACCTGCGTCCCGTTAGGCCCATTTCCCATAGTGCCTCGATCATGGGGCGGGCCTGTGCAAGGACGTTGTCGAAAGCCACACGTCCTTCCTTAAGAATTAAGCTGTCGGGGTCTTCATCGCTTGGTAAATAGGCGATGCGGAGGGTCATGGATTCAGTGAGAAGCGGGAGCGCGCGCTCTATTGCGCGTGCGGCCGCTTTAAGGCCAGCATTATCGCCGTCGAAGCACAAAATAGGACTATAGTCGATTTCTGGTTTGCGTGCGTCCATACGTGGCAACATGCGCCAGATTAGTATAAGCTGGTCGGCCGTCATCGCCGTCCCCAGTGGCGCAAGAGCGCCGGGATAACCCGCTTGAGCGAGGGCAATCACATCCATATAGCCTTCCACGACGATGAGGGGTTGATCTTGCATAATGGCGGCGCGTGCGCGGGAAAGGCCATAAAGGAGCTTGCCTTTGTGGAAAAGGGCGTGATCGGGTGAATTAAGATATTTGGGTTCACCTTCGCCCATGATGCGTGCGCCAAAAGCGATTGTTCGGCCACGTTTGTCGCTAACGGGGAACATAACCCGTCCCCGAAAAAAGCTGAAATGATCATCGCGGTTTTCTGCCTTGCGAATAAGGCCGACTTCAACCATTTCGGCCAAAGTAAAGCCTTTGCCCAGCATGGCGTTGATGAGCATTTTGGAGTCGTCGGGCGCATAACCTAAACGAAACTGGCGTAACGTATCATCCGTGAGCTTGCGTTTGCGTAAGTAGGCAACAGCTCCTCGTCCTTGCGGGGTACGAAGATGTTCTTCGAAGAAAACTGTGGCTTCTTCAAGCAAAGAATAGAGGCGTTTCTCTTTATCGTAATGTTCGCGCGCCGCGGGCGTGTCCTTGGGAACCTGCAGCCCTGTCATTTGGGCGAGGCTTTCGATGGCTTCGGGGAAACTGAGGCCATCATGTCGCATGGCAAAGCCGACAATATCTCCGTGCGCCCCGCAGCCGAAGCAGTGATAAAATTGCTTGTCATCGTTGACGTAGAAGCTTGGAGTTTTTTCTTTATGGAAGGGGCAGCATCCCTTGAACTCCCTGCCTGCACGAGTGAGCTTAATGCGTTTAGCCACAAATTCAGATAAGGTTAATCTTGCGCGGAGTTCGTCAAGAAAGGCAGGAGGAAGAGGCATTTAGTTTGCGGCCTGTTTCAAAATAATAATCCACTTTACAAGTTCAAGGAGTAGTCATAGCCTGTTTGGCCGAGTTAATAAATAGGTTCTTGCCCATTTTTTTATCTCAATAGTATCAACTACGCTTCGGTGAAGTTATGCAAAAAAGGATGGCCTCTGTTCATTCTAAGTTTGATCAAGCTTCGGATGAAATATTCAAGACTTACAAGAAACAAGATACGAAAGCTTTCACAAATATTTTGATCAAGCATGTTGAAGCTGGTCTAAATATATTGGGCATATCCAGTTCAGACCGGTTTAGGGTTGTCTGCAAGCAACCAGTTAACCTTTGTGACATGTATAATTGTTGTGTTTATCGTACCATTGATTGTACGGAGGATGATCCAGCCTTACAGCAGAATCCGCCGTTGCCTTATCTTAATATTACGGTTCGGCGGAGTTTGTACGGTGTCGAGCTCGTGGCGTCCGGTGACGTGAATCATTTAAGAACAGAGGACATTGACCGCTCAAAAGAAGAAAGAGATTGCTTGCCCAAATTTACATCGACAGTTTTTGCCGAGTTAGGAAAAGTGTCCAATACAGAACTTTCTCGTAAAGATCTCATAAATATTATGAATTATTTGAAACTTGCGTTTAAAACGTACCATTATGATCAATGCCAAATTGTACCTGCCGAACAGGATGAACATAAGAATTATCTTGCTTCCCTTCCAGAAGAATTTCCGGAGAGACCCAAGATTATCGGTTGTCGGCAGTCCAAGGATAAAACTTGGACAGCGGAAATTGAGGGCGTTTAGTCGCCCGATAATATCCCCTTTACGAGTGTTCCTGCAGATGCAAAGTCCATTTGGCCTGTGTATGCCTTTTTTAGTTCGCCCATAACCTTGCCCATGTCTTTGATGGAGGATGCGCCCGTTGCTGAAATGGCATCTGTGATAGCGGCCTTAATAGCAGCCTCATCCATCTGCTGGGGAAGGAAGCGCTCAATCACTATAATTTCGGCAGCTTCTTTGGCGGCGAGATCGGCGCGGTTACCTTTCTCATAAAGGGCGATCGATTCGCGGCGTTGTTTAATCATGCCTTGGAGCATGGTTAAGATTTGCTCCTCCTTAATGCCCTCGCGGCTGTCGGCGGTACGGGCGGCGATGTCCAGATCTTTAAGTTTGGCCATAACCATACGAATGGTGCCAAGCGTTTCCATTTCCTTGGCTTTCATGGCTTCCTTCATGGCATCGTTAATCTTTTCGCGGAGCATTTCTTGCCTTCCTTCTGAAACTTTTTTGTTAATCAGCCTTGATTGTTCGGCTGATATCGCTTAGGGTCTGGCCGTTTGACCTGAATTATCATAGACAAGTCGGAGCCAATGAACAACACGTCGCCCGAGCAGAAGCGAAATAGCATGTGTACGCCTGAATCCCAAGATTTTTTACCCACTGCCGTTCTGGTCCTTTCGGATGGAACGGTTTTTTTTGGTCACGGCATGGGGCGAGAGGGCAGGGCCGTTGGCGAGGTTTGTTTTAATACCTCCATGACAGGGTATCAGGAAATCCTGACCGACCCCAGTTATGCAGGCCAGATCATCACCTTTACCTTTCCTCATATCGGTAATGTCGGTACGAATGAACAGGATATTGAGTGCGAGAAGGTTGCTGCACGCGGACTAGTGATCCGTGCGGATATCACGGCCCCTTCAAACTGGCGTGCCGCAGAGTCTTTGCACCAGTGGTTGGGCGAAAAGGGGCTTGTTGGGATTGCTGGTCTGGACACGCGTGCGCTGACCATTTGCATTCGAGACCTTGGTGCGCCGAATGGCGTGATCGCCTATGCCAAAGATGGCAAGTTCGACTTGGAAGCGTTGAAGAAAGAGGCCGCCGCTTGGCCAGGCCTTGATGGGATGGATCTTGCCCTTGATGTCACCTGTCTTACGAAATATGAGTGGGATGGAGGCGTACGCGGCAGTGCGTTCAGTTTAACGGATGAAGATCCTGTGAACCGCAATATCCATGTGGTTGCGATTGATTATGGGGCTAAGCAGAACATTCTGCGCTGCCTTGTCAATGCGGGGTGCCGCGTCTCGGTTGTGCCCGCGCAAACAAGCTTTGAGGATATTCTGGCCCTCAATCCTGATGGCGTTTTTCTGTCGAATGGACCTGGTGATCCGGCAGCCACAGGTGTTTATGCCGTACCAGTTATTCGTAACGTGATTGAGCGGGGGATCCCCCTATTCGGGATTTGTCTGGGGCATCAGATGCTTGGTTTGGCTCTAGGATCCAAAACAACCAAGATGCCGCGCGGCCATCGTGGGGCCAACCATCCCGTGAAGGATTTACAAACAGGCAAGGTTGAGATCACCAGCCAAAACCATGGCTTTATGGTGATCCCTGAAACCTTGCCCGCCAATGCCGAGGTCACGCATGTCAGTCTGTTCGATGGCAGTAATGAAGGACTGAGGTTGAAAGACAAGCCTGCCTTTTCGGTACAATACCATCCCGAAGCCTCACCGGGTCCGCATGACAGCCATTACTTATTCGATCGGTTTGTTGAGATGATTATGAAGCACAAAGAAACGCAGAAGGTGGCCTGATGCCTAAGCGGACAGATATCAAATCCATTTGCATCATTGGCGCAGGCCCTATCGTGATCGGGCAAGCGTGCGAGTTCGACTATTCGGGCGTGCAGGCTTGCAAAGCTTTACGGTCCGAGGGGTATAGGATCATTCTGATCAACTCAAACCCTGCGACGATCATGACGGACCCCGATGTTGCTGATGCGACCTATGTTGAGCCGATCACCCCAGAAATGGTTGCGAAGGTTCTTGAGAAAGAGAGACCTGACGCCCTATTACCGACAATGGGTGGGCAAACAGCCCTGAACACGTCGATGGCCTTGGCCCAGGATGGCACGCTTGCGCGTTTGAATATTGAACTAATCGGTGCGAAGCGTGATGCGATTGAAAAGGCAGAAGACCGGCTTTTGTTCCGCAATGCGATGGATAAGATTGGCCTTGAGAGCCCCAAGAGCCATTTGGTTCACACTATGACCGAAGCGCTGGAGGCTCTCACTGAAATTGGCCTTCCGGCGATTATTCGCCCAAGCTTTACGTTGGCCGGAACAGGCGGGGGTATCGCTTACAACCGAGCTGAGTTTAACGAAATCGTAGCCAGTGGCCTTGACGCTTCGCCTATAAATGAGGTGCTGATCGAAGAATCTGTTCTCGGCTGGAAAGAATATGAAATGGAGGTTGTCCGCGATGGGAAGGACAATTGCATCATCATTTGTTCCATCGAGAATGTTGATCCCATGGGTATTCATACGGGCGATAGCATTACGGTTGCCCCTGCGCTGACCCTGACCGATAAGGAATATCAGGTCATGCGTAACGCCTCTATCGCTGTGTTGCGTGAGATCGGTGTGGATACGGGCGGCTCGAATGTGCAATTTGCTGTCAATCCCGTCGACGGCCGCATGGTGGTGATCGAGATGAATCCGCGCGTCAGCCGTTCCTCGGCACTCGCCAGTAAAGCGACCGGGTTTCCCATTGCAAAAGTTGCCGCGAAACTTGCTGTTGGGTACACGCTCGATGAACTGCTCAACGATATAACGGGTGTCACGCCTGCGTCCTTTGAGCCGACAATCGACTATGTCGTGACCAAGGTGCCTCGTTTTGCTTTTGAAAAATTCCCTGGCACCGAACCGACCTTGACGACAGCCATGAAGTCGGTTGGCGAAGTGATGGCGATTGGCCGTACCTTTCAAGAATCATTGCAAAAAGCTTTGCGTGGTCTTGAAACTGGTTTGTCGGGATTAAACGAGATTAAAATTGAAAGCACCGATGGTGCACAGTCTATCCATGCCGCGCTTGCCAAGCCTAGTCATGACCGAATCCTTGTTGTGGCTCAGGCGCTTCGCATGGGGGTAAGTGTTGAGGATATCTGTGCGATCTGCAAATACGATCCTTGGTTTATTCGCCAGATTGATGAGCTGGTGAGGGAAGAGGCTTCTATTAAATCAAAGGGCCTGCCGAACAGCAAGGCGTGTTGGTATCGCCTCAAGTCGATGGGTTTTTCAGATTTGCGTCTGGCTCAGTTAACGGGAAGCAACGAGATTGATGTTGGTAAGGCACGACGCTCTGCAGGTGTCTTGCCGGTCTTTAAACGCATAGATACTTGCGCGGCGGAATTTGGTTCCCTGACGCCTTATCTCTATTCAACTTATGAGAGCGCCAATGCGCTCAATCCACCTTCGTGCGAGGCTGGGCCGTCCGATAAAAAGAAAGTTATTATCCTCGGCGGTGGCCCCAATCGCATCGGGCAAGGTATCGAGTTTGATTATTGTTGCGTACATGCCGTGATGGCGCTGCGTGAAGCTGGCTATGAAGCCATTATGATAAATTGCAATCCCGAAACGGTCTCGACAGATTATGATACATCGGATCGTCTTTATTTTGAGCCTTTGACGGGCGAAGATGTGATGGAAATCATCCGCGTCGAGCAATCGAAGGGAACACTTCACGGGGTTGTTGTGCAATTTGGCGGACAGACACCCTTGCGTCTTGCTTCCACGTTGGAGAGAGCGGGTGTTCCCATTCTCGGCACCTCGCCAGATGCTATCGATTTGGCCGAAGATCGCGAGCGATTTCAGGTTTTACTCAAAGAATTGTGTCTGCTTCAACCTGCCAATGGTCTGGCCCGTAGTGGCGAGGAAGCGGAGAAAGTTGCTGAAAGCATCGGTTATCCCGTTGTCATTCGTCCATCTTATGTGTTGGGTGGTCGCGCGATGGAGATTGTTCATGCGCCTGAAGCTTTGCGTCGTTATATTGATACGGCGGTTCATGTTTCTGGAAGCAATCCTGTCCTTATTGATTATTATCTTCAAAATGCCATCGAGGTTGATGTGGATGTCGTGGCGGACACAGAGATGTCTTACGTTGCCGGTGTAATGGAGCATATCGAGGAGGCTGGCATTCATTCGGGAGATAGTTCCTGTGCCTTGCCACCTTACTCTTTGCCTGCCCCGATAGTCGCTGAAATTTCGCGTCAAGCACAGGCATTGGCTAAGCGTATTGGCGTCGTTGGTCTTATGAATGTGCAGTTCGCTGTCAAGGAGGATGATATCTATATCCTCGAAGTTAATCCTCGCGCCAGTCGTACAGTTCCTTTCGTGGCCAAAGCTATTGGTTTGCCAATTGCCAAAATCGCAGCGCGAGTGATGGCGGGTGAAAATCTTTCGGAGCTTCTGAGCGACTATAAGATGGAAGAATACGGGCAACCCCGTATGGCTGTTAAAACACCAGTCTTTCCCTTTGCGCGATTTGCCGGTGTGGACACAATTTTGGGGCCAGAGATGAAGTCTACGGGTGAGGTCATGGGCTTGGATCGTGACTTTGCCCACGCCTATGCCAAGGCGCAGTTAGGGGCAGGGCTTAAGCTCCCCAAGGAGGGCACCTGTTTCGTTTCGGTCAAGAATAGCGATAAAGAAGCGACCCTCCCTTTGGCCCGGCGGCTTGTGGAGATGGGCTTTAAGCTGGTGGCTACGGGGGGGACGGCCAAGGCTCTGGTCGAAGCGGATATCCCTGTTCAGCGAATCAATAAGGTTTATGAGGGGCAACCCCATGTCGTCGATTCGATGATTAATGGCGATATCCAGCTTATGATCAACACGACAGCTTCCGGAGCCCAAACTTTGGCGGATAGCTTTAGCCTGAGGCGCACAGCCTTAATGGAAGGTATACCCCACTATACCACCATGGCGGGGGCAAGGGCGGCTGTCGAAGCTATTTCTGCGCTCAGGACAGATGCACTTGAAGTTAGTGCTTTACAGTCGTATCCTAGCCGTCGGAAATAGTTAACGTCCCGTTTGCGATTGTCCACAGTATTTTTCTGATCCTGTGGGGGTGTTTGTTTTGTGCAAACCGGATATGGTCGCGCCCTATATAGCAAGCAGAAGGTGAGGAGTAGGTATGACAGATAAGATCCCCATGACAGCGCAAGGCTACACTCGTCTTGAGGAAGAACTTAAGCATCTGCGCTCCGTCGAGCGTCCGGCGATCATTAAAGCCATTGCTGAAGCGCGGGAGCATGGCGACCTTTCAGAAAACGCTGAATATCATGCCGCACGTGAACGACAGAGCTTTGTCGAGGGGCGTATTCAGGACCTTGAGGCGAAGATAGGATTGGCCGAGATTATTGATGTCTCGAAGCTCAGTGGTAAGGCTGTCATGTTCGGAGCCACCGTGTCGCTTGTTGATGAGGATACAGAAGAAGAAGTCAAATATCAGATTGTTGGCGATGAAGAGTCGGATATTAAAAATGGTTTCCTTTCGATTTCATCTCCATTAGCGCGCGCTTTGATCGGGAAAGAAAAGGGTGATGCGGTTGAAGTTAATACCCCTAAGGGCACCAAGTCATATGAAATTGTTAAGGTGATCTTTAAATAGCCATGGTTTATTGTGCCGCGCCCTAAAGAGAGGGTACAAGATAGCGGAAAGCCGTGAGTAGTTTCACCGATAGGCAGGGGTTGTAATGAACCAAATTCTCGACCTGATCCGGCAGCATGGCGAGCTGTTTTATCTGATCACCTTTGTTTGGACGGCACTAGAAGGCGAGACTTTTGTAATCTTTGCTGGGTTGGCAGCCCAAAGAGATTTGCTGGATATTCGCATGCTCTTTTTTGCTGCTGGGTTTGGTAGCATGTTAGGGGATCAGATATGGTTTTTTACAGGCCGTTATTTTGGACGACGTATCTTAAAACGTTTTCCAAAGATTGAACCAAAATTAGAGAAAGTTTTTGTTGCTTTAGAAAAGTATTCAACATCGTTTATTCTGACCTATCGATTTATGTATGGACTTAGAAATATTAGTGCCCTTGCAATCGGCATGAGCCCACTTCCTTGGAAACGTTTTTTTGTTTTGAATTTTATTGCGTCTTTTATGTGGGCTTTTGTCTTTTGCGGGGCCGGTTATGCCTTTGGTGATTTGATGGAGCGTATGGGCATTGCTGATGAGGAGAGCGTTAATTTTGAAGTCAGAGGCATAATGATTACTGTTTTAAGTCTTTTTATTCTCATTGTATTGGGGCGATATTGGCACAAAGCAAGAATGGCTAAAGAAGATGAATTGCTTAAGCCGGTGCACAAGGACTTTTCTGAGTAGGCAAACTTTCATACCTAGAAATTGTTCCTTAACATATTGTTTTGTGTATAAAAAATATAATTTTTGCTAAGGCCTTTCTTCGAAAGGCTTAGAAAAAATGATAAAAATCTTATAAAGGTAAACAAAAAAAAGTGTTCGCTATGTCTTAAACGACTGGACAGGGGCGTTTTCAAAGCATAGAGAAAGAGCCTCTCGGGTGAGGTCGATTCCTGCGCCCCGATGAGGGGTGAGATGAACAATGGGTCGTGTCTTGCCATTTTTTATCAACAAGAGAAGGTTGAACGGATCATGAGCGATATCGCAGAACGCGTGAAGAAAATTGTTGTCGAACATCTTGGTGTAGATGCGGCCAAAGTTACGGACAACGCCAGCTTCATAGATGATCTAGGCGCAGACAGCTTGGATACGGTCGAGCTTGTTATGGCTTTTGAAGAGGAATTTGAAGTTGAGATTCCTGATGATGCTGCTGAAAAGATCGTGACGGTTAAAGATGCCGTTGCCTTTATCGAGCAGAAGAAGGCTGCCTAATTTGGACTTTAGTTGTAAGCCCTGAATTGGAAAATACAGTCATGAGACGTGTCGTTGTAACTGGTCTTGGAATCCTGTCCCCCTTGGGTGTTGGCGTAAAAGCTAACTGGGAGGGTATTGTCTCGGGCAAGGGTGGGATTTCCAAGATCACGCGTTTTGAGGTTTCCGATCTTTCCAGCCAAATCGCGGGGCAAGTTCCCTATGGCGATGGAGAGGCGGCCTTTAATCCTGATCGCTTTATCGAGCCTAAAGAGCAGAAGAAAATGGATATCTTTATCCATTATGCGATGGCGGCCGCGGACGAAGCGATTGCTGATTCAGGGTACGTTCCAGCTGATGATGAGGCTCGCGAACGTGCTGGCGTCCTTATTGGTTCGGGTATTGGTGGTTTGAACGAGATATACGAGACGTCGATCGTTATGCATGCGCGTGGCGCACGACGCGTATCGCCTTTCTTCATCCCGCGCAGCTTGATCAATTTGGCCTCTGGGCAGGTTTCGATTAAGCATGGATACCGTGGCCCCAATCATGCTGTTGTGACGGCTTGTGCCACGGGATCCCACTCAATTGGTGATGCGGCGCGTTTGATTATGTTGGGCGATGCTGATGTCATGGTGGCTGGTGGTGCAGAGGCTGCGGTCTGTCGGATTGGCATGGCTGGATTCTGTGCGATGCGCGCTTTGTCGACAAGCTATAACGATACGCCTGAGAAGGCCTCTCGTCCCTATGACAAGGGACGTGATGGTTTTATAATGGGTGAAGGTGCCGGCGTTTTGGTGCTCGAAGAATATGAGCATGCCAAGAAGCGTGGTGCCAAAATCTATGGCGAAGTGATTGGTTATGGTTTGTCTGGGGATGCCTATCACATGTCGGCTCCGGCCGAGGATGGTAATGGTGGATATCGGGCCATGAAGGCTGCTGTCGCACGAGCTGGAATTTCGCCTGAACAGATTGATTATATTAATGCGCATGGTACATCGACGCTACTCGGAGATGAAATAGAGGTCAGGGCTGTCAAGCGGTTGTTTGGGGGCTCTCTCTCAAAAGTCATGATGTCGTCGACAAAGTCAGCAATAGGTCATTTGCTTGGTGCTGCCGGAGCCGTTGAGGCTATATATTGCCTTAAGGCGATGGAAAATGGCATTGTTCCTCCAACCCTGAATTTGGAAGATGTTTCTGAAGAGTGCGAGGGGATAGATCTTGTCCCCTTAAAAGCTAAAGAGAAGAAGCTGGATATTGTCCTGTCCAACTCTTTTGGGTTTGGCGGCACAAATGCTAGCCTGCTTTTCCGCAGGGTTTGATTTTTTCTACAAGATTAAGTGTTTAAGTCGCTCTTTGATGGAAGGGCGTCTTATTTCCCGTTTGTCTACCCACCCTATTCGTGCCACAATTTCGTCGTTAGATTCGCCATGAGTCGACGGGACTCTTTCTGCTTGTAGAAGGGTTTTCGTGTCTGAATTTAAATATATGAGAAGGGAAACCAAAATGTCAAAGATGGTTCGTGTGGCTGTTGTTGCCCTGTTGATGGGTGCCGTAGCCGTTCCTGTTATCGCTGCTGACAAGGCGCCGTCTGGCGATCCCGTTGTTGCCCGCGTTAACGGTTCGGAAATTAAGCGTTCCGATATTGTCCATGAATTGCAGGCGATGGGGCCGCAAGCTGCGCAGCTTCCTATCCAGATTATCTATCCGCAGGTTCTTGAAAAAGCGGTTGTTACAAAGATGCTTGCTGATAAAGGCTATGCCGAGAAGATCCAGAATAGCAAAGAAGTGAAGGACCGTTTGAAGTCGGCTGAGGCCCAGATCGTAGCTGATATTTATGTGCGTCAGACCATCGAGCCAAAGATTACGGACGAGAAGATCAAAAAGCGTTATGACGAATTGTCTGCGAAGTTTAAGCCTGAGGACGAAGTTCGTGCGCGTCACATCCTTGTTCCAACAGAAAAGGAAGCAACCGAAATTCTGGAAAAGATCAAAGGTGGGGCAGATTTTGCTAAGCTGGCAACTGAGAAGTCCAAGGACACCGGTTCGGCGAAACAGGGAGGTGACCTCGGCTATTTCCCTCGTACGGCAATGGTAAAGCCTTTTGCTGAAGCTTCTTTTGCCATGAAGGTTGGGGACATCAGCGAAAAGCCGGTTAAGTCTGATTTTGGCTATCACATCATTAAAGTCGAAGATCGTCGCAAGTCTTCCCCACCACCTCTTGCCGAGGTTAAGGACCAGATCATGAATCAGGTCGGGCAAGAGATGGTCTCTGACATGGTAAAAAATATGAAGGCTAAGGCGAAGATTGAGCGTTTCAATCTTGATGGCTCGCCGATGAAGGTTAAGGGTGAGTAATTTTCCCTTTGTACAGAAAGCCCGGCTTAGGCCGGGCTTTTTTTGTGGTCTCTTATGAACTTGATAATTATGGCGTAGGCAGGACTTCTGTTTCAGCTTCGTTTGTTGCTTCTGTTTCTCTGGGCCTAGACATCTGAGGCTCAATAGAAAAAGATAAGGCCCCCGTAGTCTCATCGAGACTGACATGGGCGGCCCCGCCATTTGTAAGTTTGCCAAATAGAATTTCCTCGGCCAAAGGTCTCTTGATTTTCTCTTGAATAAGGCGGGCGAGGGGACGTGCCCCGTATGTTTCGTCATAGCCTTCTGTAGCAATCCATGCACGAGCCCCGTCTGAAAGTGTGAGGGTAACGCCTTTTTCAGAGAGCTGATTTTCCAATTCAAGAACGAACTTGTCTACGATGAAGCCGACAGTTTCCTGAGAGAGGGGTTTAAAGCTGACAATTGCATCCAGACGATTTCTGAATTCGGGAGGAAACAGTTTATTGATCGCCTCGCGATCCTCTCCCTCTCGACCTGTTCTTTGAAAACCCATCGCGGCGCGTGAGAGCTCTTGAGCTCCCGCATTCGTTGTCATAATCAGGATGACATTTCTAAAAGAGATGGTTTTCCCGTTGTGGTCCGTGAGTTGTCCATAATCCATGACTTGAAGCAAGATGTTGTACAGATCAGCATGGGCCTTTTCGATTTCATCAAGGAGGAGAACGCAGTGTGGTGTTTGATCAACAGCATCTGTCAGGAGTCCGCCCTGATCAAAACCGACATAGCCGGGGGGGGCGCCAATCAATCGTGAAAGGCTGTGGCGTTCCATATACTCTGACATGTCAAAACGTTTGAGCGCGATCCCCAGGCTATTGGCCAGTTGTCGAGCAACCTCTGTTTTGCCCACGCCCGTCGGGCCGGTAAACAGAAAGGCGGCAATCGGTTTCTCGGCTTCTCGCAGCCCTGCCTTTGACAGTTTGATCGCATCGACGACGATTGATACGGCTGTGTCTTGACCAAAGACCATAGATTTTAGATTCTTCTCGAGGTACTGCAAAACAGACTTGTCATTTTGTGACATAGAGGCCGCAGGGATATGGGTAATTTTGGATACAATGGTTTCAATATCTTTTGCTAAGATGTGGCGTTTGCGATCATGCGCTGGGCGCATACGTTGGAACGCCCCAGCTTCGTCGATGATATCGATGGCTTTATCTGGGAGCCTTTTTTCGTGAATGTACCGGCTTGACAAGTCAATAGCTGCTTGAAGCGCTTCATGGCTGTACCGAACGTCATGGAAATTTTCATAATGGGATTTAAGGCCGAGAAGTATTTCAAATGTCTCTTTGGCTGAAGGTTCTTCAACCGATATTTTTTGAAAACGTCGGACGAGCGCATTGTCTTTTTCGAAATAGTTTCTGTACTCTTTATAGGTTGTTGAGCCAATACAACGAACCTCTCCTTTTGTGAGAGAGGGTTTGAGCAGGTTCGAAGCGTCCATAGATCCGCTTGAAGTTGCCCCCGCACCAATTACGGTGTGTATTTCGTCGATAAAGAGTATTGCCCCAGATTTTTTTTTGATTTCAGCGATTACACTCTTAAGGCGCTCTTCGAAATCGCCACGATAACGTGTTCCGGCGATCAGGCTTCCCATATCCAAAGCATAGAGCGTCGCATCCTGGAGCGTTGCGGGCACTTCGCCTTCCACAATGCGTAAAGCAAGCCCTTCTGCGAGAGCTGTTTTACCCACGCCTGAATCGCCAACAAATAGGGGGTTGTTTTTTTGGCGGCGGCACAAAACCTGTATAGCGCGGTCGAGCTCCTTTTGGCGGCCGATGAGGGGGTCGATTTTGCCTTCTCGGGCCTTTTCATTCAGGTCGATGCAGAATGTGTGCAGGGCGCTGGAGGGTTCAGTTGAATGATCTTCTGAAAGATCAGAATCTGAAGCGTAAGTCGTGCTGTTTTCGCCAATAGTCTTGACGATGCCATGTGACAAGAACTTCACGGCATCCAATCTCGACATGTTTTGCTGGTGTAGAAAATAGACGGCGTGGCTCTCGCGTTCATGAAACATTGAGACGAGAACATTTGCGCCCGTGACGGTCAGATTGCCAGACGACTGAACGTGAATAATAGCCCGTTGAAGGACGCGATGGAAACCGGTGGTCGGTTGTGGATCGACGGGGGTATCTGTGATGAGGACATCAAGTTCTTCATCAAGATAATGATCAATATCGGCTTTCAGTCTTTGAATGTCCACGCAGCAAGCCTTAAGAACCTCCGCGGCTTCTTGGTCATCTGCAAGGGATAATAGCAGATGTTCAAGCGTCGCATACTCATGGCGATGTTCGCTTGCGATTAGCAAGGCACGGCGGATTGTATCTTCGAGGTTCGTGGAAAGCATGGGGATCAACCTTAAGGAGCAACAGTCTGACAGCTTTCATACTAGCCGTAAGAAGGTTTGATGTTAAGACGGTATTGTATCACAATGATAAATCATGATTTTTGAACCGCTATTCTTTCTCCATCTTGCATTGTAGCGGGTGTTCAGCCGCCCGGGCGGCTTGCATCACTTGTGAAACTTTTGTTTCTGCGACATCGTAGGTATAGACGCCGCACAGACCGATGCCTTTGCGATGGACGTGCAGCATGATCGTGATTGCTTCCTGATATGACTTTGCAAAGATGACTTCTAAAATCTCGACGACAAAATCCATCGGGGTATAATCGTCGTTCAGCAGGAAGACTTTGTACATGGATGGTGGTTGAGTTACTATTTTCGTTTTTGACTTGAGTAAAATATCGGCGTCATCACCGCTATTAGGTTCAGACTCACGTGACTCAAAAATTTTGCAAAGGTGAAGATAGATCATCGTTTGACTCTACACAAAGCTGCGGTAAAAGAAAATAGATGAAAAGTGTGTATGATTTGCAACACCTAAATTTGGGCTTCTTGAGAACGGATTCAACATGGCAAAACGACATAAAATGATAACATCAAAGGATGCGCGTGTTGGACTGTTTGGAGGTTCGTTTAATCCCGCGCATGTCGGCCATCTGCAGATGAGTTTGTATGCGCTTCAGCGGTTGAAGTTGGATCAGATATGGTGGTTGGTTTCACCACAGAATCCCCTAAAAACACGGGATGAAATGCATTCTTTGTCTGCGCGGATTGCGCGAGCAAAAGAGGTCGCGGATGGTGAGGATCGTATCGTCGTAACTTCGATAGAAGCGACGCTTAAGACGCGTTACACGATCGACAGTTTGCGTGCGCTCAAGGTCAGATTTCCACGTGTGAGTTTTGTCTGGTTGATGGGGGAAGATAACCTTGCGTCGATCCATTTATGGAAATCTTGGCAACAGATTTTTGTTGAGGTTCCGATTGCTGTTTTTCGTCGTTCAGGTTATTCTTGTGATTACGTACAAGGTGAAGCGACTGCTTTTTATGCGAAAGCAAAGTTGCCTTTAGCGTCGGTCGAGGATTTGGCCGTAGTCGAACCGCCCGCCTGGGTGATTCTCGATAACACATTAAATCCCCTGTCTGCGTCGCAGATCAGGCAACAGAGTAGGTCTACTTCTAGTACTAACCCATCTAACGAAGGAGTGCTTAAAATGGTTGCTAAGAAACCTGCAGCTAAAAAGACTGTGAAGAAGCCAGCGGCTAAGAAGGCCGTGAAGAAGCCCGCAGCGAAGAAGGCTGTGAAGAAGCCTGCAGCGAAGAAGGCTGTGAAGAAGCCCGCAGCGAAGAAGGTTGTAAAAAAGGCTGTAAAGAAGCCCGCAGTCAAGAAGGCTGTGAAGAAGGTTGTAAAAAAGGCTGTAAAGAAGCCCGCAGCTAAAAAGAAAGTTGCAAAGAAGTAAGCAATATGAAACATTTAATGCCCCATCTGTTGAAATGACAGGTGGGGCATTTTTTGTATCTCCCCCTTAGATCGTGAGCAGGAACCGAATGCCAACAAAACCGTTAAAAGCCGCTAAAGCGCGCAAGCCTCTGTTAGAGAAACCTAAGTCCAAGCCGAAAAAGTCTGGATCTTCCAAGGAAGCCTCTCGCAAGGCTGTGGCAAAATCTGTGAAGGCCGCAATACCGAAATCGGCGACGCGCAAGCCCAAAGGGACGGACGTGGCCGGCGCAAAAAAGTCTGTGTCAGCAAAGGTAAAAGTTGCGCCCTCTAAAATGAAGGCAGTTTCAAAGAAGTCTCCCAAGTCAGACATTGCGTCTAAAAAACCACAACCCAAGGTGGTGGCAAAGATTGTGAAGGGGAAAAAAACAGGCACTCAAGCTTCCAAAGGCAAAGCGGTTGGCAAGAAAGCGTACGAGTTACCTGAGCTATTGCGCGAAGCGGCCCTCAAAGTTCTCGATGAGCGCAAAGCCGAGGACATCGTTTGTATTGATCTGCGGGGGCGTAGCTCTCTGGCGGATTATGCAATGATTGCCTCAGGCACGTCGGCGCGTCAGTTGGGCGCGATTGCAAACTATCTGCTCGAAGCCTTCGGCAAGCTCGGCGTGAAAGGCGTTCGTGTAGAGGGGTTGCCACAAGGAGATTGGGTTCTCATTGACGCAGGGGATATTCTCATCCACATGTTCCGCCCTGAGGTACGGACTTATTATCAGATTGAAGATATATGGTCAGAAACGACAGGCTAGGTTGGGGCCGTTTTTGATGAAGATAACGGTTTTTGCTGTTGGAAAAGCCAAGGGTGAGATTGAAACGCTCTGTGGCGAATATGCGAAACGGATCAAGCTCCCCTTTGCGGTGAGGGAGTTTTCGGGCGCATCGAATAAGGCAGAGGGGCAGGCCATTTTATCAGCCCTTCCTTCCAAGGCGTGCCTCGTCTTAATGGATGAACGGGGTAAGGATCTTTCCAGTCGAGAGTTGGCGCAGAAAATAGAAAATTGGCAGGGACAAGGCACGCAAGAGTTGGTCTTTGCCATTGGTGGCGCTGACGGGGTTTCGGCGGAGGTTAGGGCGCGTGCTGATTTTGTTCTGGGTCTTGGGCGCAAGACGTGGCCTCATATGCTCGCGCGCCTGATGCTGATTGAACAGATTTATCGTGCACTTACGATCATCGAGGGCCATCCCTATCATCGGGATTAATCGAATTATGAAGATGTGGCTCCCGAATACTATTGGCAATTGCTTTGAAAAACATTAGATTCTCTTTGCCATTCAAGCCAATGGAGTGATGATGAGTGATATGCCCCCCAAACCGGTTGTCTTGTGTGTTTTGGATGGATTTGGTTATCGTGAAGAAGCCCCGGACAACGCAACAACCAAGGCCGACATACCTGTCTGGCGCAAGCTTTGGGCAACTTATCCCCATGCCTTGCTTGAGGCTAGTGGCGAGGATGTTGGCCTTCCACCCGGTCAGATGGGCAATTCCGAGGTTGGCCATATGAATCTCGGGGCAGGTCGTGTGGTTTATCAGGATCTTCCCATGATTGACCGGTCGCTGGCTGCGGGGGAGTTGGGGCGTAATCCGGCCTTACTTGCTTTTATTGAAAAACTCATTACAAGCGGTGGCGCTTGTCACTTGATGGGGTTGGCATCGCCTGGCGGTGTCCATGCTCATATGCGTCACATTCTGGCACTTGCTGATATGGTGGCAAGTGCGGGAGTTCGTGTGTTTGTCCATGCCTTTTTGGATGGTCGTGACGTGGCCCCGCAAAGCGCTATCGAATATATCGGCGAAATGGATCGTGAGCTGAAATCCATCAAGAACTCCATGCTTGCGTCCCTCTGTGGTCGCTATTATGCCATGGATCGCGATAAAAGATGGGAGCGGGTTCAAAAAGCGTACAATCTTCTTGTGCTTGGCGATGGGGCCCGCGTAACCGAGCCCGTTCGCGCGATTGAGGCAAGTTATGTCGATGGAGTCTATGATGAGTTTGTTCTACCTATTGTTTGTGGCAGCTATAGTGGCATGAATGATGGCGATGGTATTTTGTTTGCCAATTTTCGTGCGGACCGCGCAAGGGAAATACTTTCGGCGCTTCTGATGCCGGATTTCAGCGGATTTGTACGCCACAAGGTTATTCGTTTTGCGACAGCGCTGGGCATGGTTGAGTATTCTTCTGAGCTAAATCAGAAAATGAAAACGATGTTCCCGCCAAAGGAGATAGCCAACAATCTTGGATCACTTGTCGCGGCTGCTGGGCTCAATCAGTTGCGTATTGCTGAAACCGAGAAGTATCCGCACGTGACTTTCTTCTTTAATGGGGGGAGAGAAGAGCCTTATGACGGAGAGGATCGTATCCTGATACCGTCGCCCAAAGTGGCAACTTATGATCTCAAGCCGGAAATGTCAGCGATTGAGGTTACAGATAAAGTTGTGGAAGCCATTCGCTCCGGGACATATTCCTTAATCATCATCAATTATGCAAACCCGGATATGGTCGGGCATACGGGCTCTCTTAAGGCTGCCATTTGGGCAGTTCAAACGGTTGATACCTGTTTGGGACGCCTTTTGAAGGCGGTACAGGATGTTGGCGGGGCGGCCTTGATCACGGCTGATCATGGCAACTGTGAAATGATGACGGATGCGGTAACAGGCGGGCCCCATACGGCTCATACTTTATCCAAGGTGCCTGTCGTGATAGTTCATCCCTCGTTCTCAGGCGCTGTGCGGAGTGGACGACTGGCAGATGTTGCTCCTACTTTACTTAAGATGCTTGGCCTTGATCAACCCTCCGAAATGACCGGGGAGAGCCTGATTGCCCTCTAGTCGTTGTCGCATAATAGGCTTTATCATCGCTTTCTGTCTGGGCGTATCTGTGGTTTTTTCGCCAGCGATGGCTCAAACGCAGGCTGATATTGCGCGTGTTGAAAAGGAAATGAAGGAGAGAAGGGAGAAAGCCGCCAATCTTGACAGCAAAGCCAAGGCTGTTTCTCAGGAGATTTCTTCCCTCCGATCGAATCTGATCGAAGCGACGCGCGCGTTGCAAGGCAAGCAAGACGAACAAAATAAACTGGAATCTCGGCTTGCGATGCTTGAAAAAGAAACAGCCTCGCGGGCGATAGAGCTTCATGCCTCGCAGGAACGACTTTCCCATATGACGGGGATGTTGCTTCAACTGAGCCGTCGCCCCCCCGGACTTCTTCTCTTGCACGAAGAGTCAACGGACGACCATATTCATCGAACCATATTGTTGCGATCCTTGTTGCCTCACGTCCGTTCCCAGACGTCGGCTGTCGTTAATGAAATAGAGGCGTATCGCACCCTTCAAGAACAAATGAGTGAACAAAAGCGACTAGTCGTTGCGGCTCGTCAGAATCTTTTGTGGCAAAGGCATAATCTTGACCAGCTCGTGAAGGTTCGGCAGGGGATGCTGAGCAAGACACAGGCAGAAAAAGATGCAATTTCTGTACAGCTTCAAGCGCTCACAAACGAGGCGCAAGATCTAAAGGACTTGATGGAGAAGGTCAGTCGCCCGTCATGGCGCAAGACTGTCGAGGGGGCTCCCAAAGCCGGTAAGGAGCCGGAGGCCGAACTCAATAGCGGATTGCGTATGCCTGTTTCGGGCCAGATTGTCCGTGGATATGGCCAAAAGGATGATTTTGGTGTGGTGAGTGAAGGCATGCTTTTGAAAGGGGATTATGGTGCACCCGTCGTTGCACCGCGGTCTGGGCGGGTTGTTTTTGTCGGTCCTTTTCGTGGCTATGGCAAAATTGTTATTCTTCAACATGCTGGCGGATATCACACTTTTCTATCCGGTTTTTCGCGTATCGATGCAGAGATGGCGCAGCAGGTGGGGGCTGGCGAGCCCTTGGGGGTTCTGGCGGAGCCAAGTGAAGGCGTCAAACCAGAGATTTATTTCGAATGGAGGAAGGGAACAACGCCAATAAACCCGCAGAAGCTATCCTGATACCTGAACCTTGCGGATTAAGCGGACACACCTTAAAGTGTGATGTCTGGTAAGCGTTTTTTGATTCGATTTGGAGTCCTTTGCATGTCTATGTCTCAAGTTCGGCTTGCCGTTGTTTTGACGGTGGTTGCCTGTGTTGTTGTTGCCCCTTTTTCATGCGCTTATGCCAAAACAGATGTTCAGGATAATGTTGAGAAGCGGGCAGAGAACACGGAAAATGATACCTATAAGTATTTGACGCTCTTTGCCGATGTTTTGGAACGCACACGTGCGGATTATGTTGATGATGTTACGGACGAAAAGCTTGTTGAGAATGCTATAAACGGCATGCTAGTCGCGTTGGATCCGCATTCTGGTTACATGAATAAAAAGAATTACGAGGACATGCAGACCCAAACAAAAGGGCGCTTTGGTGGTTTGGGGATCGAGGTCACAATGGAGGATAATCTGATCAAGGTTATCTCACCAATCGATGATACGCCAGCGGCGCGTGCCGGAATCCAACCTAATGATTTGATTACTCACCTTGATTCCAAGCCTGTGACCGAGCTGACCCTCGGGGAGGCCGTGGACAAAATGCGTGGCACGCCGGGGACAAAGATTATTCTTACCGTGCGTCGCGGTGGGATCACGGGCCAGCCATTCGACGTAACATTGACACGTGACATTATTCAGGTTCATGCCGTCCGATGGGAGCAGAAGGATGACGTTGCTTATATTCGGATCAAGACGTTTAATGAGCAAACACAGCCTGATTTAGACAAGGCGCTGTCTGAGATTGGTAAAAAGATGGGGAACAATCTTTCGGGATATGTTCTGGATTTACGTAACAACCCCGGCGGTTTGTTGGATCAGGCTGTTTCCGTTTCCAGCAGTTTTATCGATGCTGGAAAGGAAGTTGTTTCCACTCGCAGCCGACATAAAGAGGACAACCAGTCCTATCTGTCTCGCGGAGGTGACAAGACCAAGGGATTGCCTATTGTTACGCTTATTAATGGCGGTTCAGCTTCGGCATCAGAAATTGTGGCAGGCGCGTTACAGGACTACCACCGAGCCATTCTTCTTGGGACAAAGAGCTTTGGAAAGGGATCTGTCCAGACAATTATTCCTTTAGGGAACACGGGGGCGATGCGTCTTACGACGGCGCGATATTACACCCCGTCAGGGCGGTCCATTCAGCAAAGTGGTATTGAGCCAGACATTATTGTTCAGCCCGCGAAGGTCGAGAAGATCGACTCTGACAAAGGAATTCGTGAGGCTGACCTTCGCGGTGCTCTAGCGAATGATACGGTTAAAAAGAAAGACAAGAGAGCCAAGGACAAGATTTCGTCTTCTGATGAAGGTACGGATTCTACTAAAAAGGATGGTGAAGAAAAGCCGGTGGACTATCAATTGGAACGGGCTTTGGATATCATTCGTGGAATTCATTTATACGCCAAGCATGAGCCTCTTACCAAGATAGGGGAACAAAGTGAGTGATGTCGCGGTAACAGTGTCGACAAAGCCTACTTTTCATGATGCTTTGGCGGACAGGACGCCTACGCCTTTGGCAAGGTATCCGCGACTTTTAAAACTGGGTGTCTTCCTGCCCATTCTCTTGCTTGTTGTTATGGCCCTTTCTGGCGGTAATGAAACGGGTAAAACGGAAAAGAGTTCCGCCGTTGAATTGAGCGTATCATCCGAAACAGGGGATGCTTTGCAAGAATTGAAAGAACGATTGGCTGGCCTCCAGCTAAGTTCGAAGGGGGTGAAATTTACACCGTCTGCGCCGCAGACCCCAGATCAGAAAGAAGCCGCGTCTATTAATGACTCGGACGAACCCGCCAAACGTATGTCTCCCAAAATAGACCCTCTATTGACACAGGAAACGACAATAGGTCGATTACCCACGATTAGTCCAGATGGACATAAGCCGTGGCAAGCTTATGCGCGTCCCTTTGATTTCCGCGACCCCCGGCCCCGCGTTGCCATTGTCGTTGGCGACATGGGGCTTTCACGTATCGCGACGGATGCAGCTATTCGTCGTTTGCCAGCGGGTGTGACCTTGGCTTTTGATGCGCAAGGCGGTTCCATTGACGCTTGGCTTGAACGGGCACGCAGCGAGGGGCATGAAACATTGTTGTCTTTGCCTATGGAGCCTTTTGACTATCCTCAAAGTGATCCGGGGCCTCAATCTCTTTTAACCTCTCTGCCAAATAGCGACAATATCGAGCGGCTCCAGCGGTTTCTGTCGGTTGGATGGGGCTACGTTGGTGTCACAACGGCTTCTGGATCTCGTTTTTCGGCGGATATTGACAAGTTGACACCGGTTTTAGAGGAGTTACGGCGACGCGGTCTTCTGGTTCTCGATGCCAATGTGACGCCCCGCACGACGATGGGGGCGGCAGCACAGCAGATCAGCCTCCCTTTTGCTGTTAGCTCGATTACGATTGATCGCGTGCCTGTTGCAGAGGAGATCGATGAGGCTCTTGCTGCTGTGGAACAGACGGCGAGGGTACAGGGAAGTGCTGTGGCTTATGCATCCCCCCTTCCGGTAACGGTGGATCGATTGGAATTGTGGAGTAAAGGCCTCGCGCAGCGTGGGATTGTATTGGCTCCTGTTTCGGCTGTGGTTCAGTAGCAAGTGGAGGGGACAACGATGCCAACACAGGTAACAGATTTGGGAAGTGGACTTCCTTACCGTAATAGTGTCGGGATGTGTGTTTTTAATCCCAAAGGTCTTGTCTTTTGTGCCGAACGAAGAGATAGACGCGGGGCTTGGCAGATGCCACAGGGTGGCATTCAGGTGGGCGAAGACCCTTCAGTTGCCGTTTTTCGTGAATTGAAGGAAGAGATAGGTACCGATCAGGCTGTTTTGATCGCCAAGCATCCTGAGAAGTTGCGCTACGAATTTCCAGATTATCTTCAGTACAAAAACGGTGTCTTTCACGGTAAGTACCGTGGGCAAGAGCAGACATGGTTTGCCCTTCTTTACACGGGTTCAGACTCCGACATAGATTTGTCAGGCAAGTTTGAGGCAGAGTTGCCAGAATTTGTGAACTGGGAATGGCTTCCAATCGAGGAAGTTACGCCGCTTATAGTTGACTTTAAAAGAGGTGTTTATCAGTCTGTTGTTAAAGCATTTTCACCTTTGTCCATAATGTTGGCGCGTGGTGAAGATGTGCCACAATGGTCAGCATAGGCCTTAAGACGGCTACAGGTGAGGGGACCGGGAGGCTGGTCAAGCTCTTCTGGTGCAAAGCGGCGTTGAAAGGCGGCTAGGCTTGCTTGCGTCGTTGCTGGGTTGTAGCCGATAATGGTAAGCGCCTGTTGAATCTCGTTCTCGCTTAGTGCCGTCGTTCCTGCAGTTGCCTCAGGCCAATAGCCTATCTCCTCAGTGGCTAGGTTTTTCCACGGGAAATAGATGCCGGGATCGATCTTGCGGTCTGGGGCAATATCGCTATGAGCCAGAAGATTTTCGGGAGGCATCGTGTGGCGTGCCATAATGTCTTTCAGGAGTGCGATCAGCGACCCGATTTGTTCCGGTGTGAAAGGAATATATCCGTTTGTATGACCCGGATTTTCAAGTTCGATCCCGATGGAGGAGCTGTTGATATCCTGCTCGCCTTTCCAGTAACTGATGCCTGCGTGCCAGGCGCGTTGGCTTTCATCAACCAACCTGTAGATTTCACCCTGCCGGGAAATCAGGTAGTGACAGCTTACCTCTGCAAGCGGGTCGCAAAGCCGCTTCAGCGCAGTAGGCGTGTCGACCATGTCGGTGTAATGCAAGACGACATATCGGATCGTACTTTTTCGCTCGTTATGGTTAGGTGAGGGGGCCTCAATCATTTGATATCCCGCTTTTTACAGATTTCGGCATAGGCCGCATTGATGCTTTTGACGCGTTCGGTGGCTTCATTCACACTGCTCGCGGGCAAACCGGCGGCGAGCAGCTTATCGGGGTGATATTTACGGATCAAGGCCCGATAGGTGCGTTTGATAACGTCGTCGGAGGCCGTAGTGGGTAGGCCAAGAACATCATACGCTGTATCTTTTCTGGGTTCGGGGGGGATGCTTGTCAAATAGACGCCAACGCGGGCAGCGACCTGTATAAAAGTATCTTCCGCGAAACCGAAGATGACAGCGACCCGACGAAGGAACAGCATTTCTTCGCGGGTCAGGTGTGGGTTATCAGCCTTGGCTATAAAAAAGAGACCAGAAAGAATATCTTCTAAGACATTTTTCTTGTTAATAAATGTTTGGGCTAACCTCGCCGCGTAGGGTTCATATCCGTCGGAAGATTTGCGTGCTTCATCAAACAATTGTCCTACTCTTCTTAACAATGGCGGATCTGTCCGGAAGGCGTAGCGGAAAGCCATGACTTCTTGACGTGAAATGGTGCCGTCGATTTTCGCCAGTTTTGCACCAAGGACAATAACACCGATCGAGAATACAGCCCGATACTGCTCATCAATTTGAAAGTCAGGGAAAAAATTATAGGATTGCTGGTGGGGTTTTTCTGTTTTCTTAAAAAGGGTACGGTCATGGATATGACCGAGGGCAAGACCAAAAAGTCCTCCCTTCAGCCCCCCCATGACGAGACCGAGGGCAAAGCCAGTTAATTTTCCGATTATACGATCCATATATACCGTTACGCGACTCTGGGCTTCCCTTTTTTGGGATATTAGTGGATAATATGCTCATGATTGCAACATATAACAAGAAAAAGGCCGAAAAGGATCATGTCCCGGCGTTGCTGATCGAAAGGGGTATCAGGCCAACGCGGCAGAGGCTCGTCCTCGCGACGCTGTTGTTCGATGGCATGCATAAGCATGTTACGGCTGAGGATGTGCTCGCGATGGTGCGCAGGCGCCGTGAGCGCGTATCATTGGCCACGGTTTATAACACGCTCCATCAATTCACAAAATGTGGCCTTCTCAACGAAGTTAATGTTGATCAGGCGCGAAGTTATTTTGATACCAATGTGAGCGCTCACTATCATTTTTATGACGAAGAAACAGGAAAGTTAACGGATATTCCACTTGATTCTATCCAGACGGAATGTTTACCTTCTGCTCCAGATGGCCGCCTTGTGTCGAGGGTTGATGTCACGATCCGGCTCAAGAAAAAAGAGGTAGAAGCCTAATAATTTGAGTCGAATGAGAGTTGTTCCATGAATAATCCCTATGAGAAATTTTTTCCTGTCAGTTGGGACGAGTTGCATCGAAATGGAAAGGCCTTGGCTTGGCGCTTGCTGGATCAGGGGCCTTGGAAGGGTATCGTTGCGATTACACGTGGCGGCCTTGTTCCTGCGGCGATTGTTGCGCGAGAGTTAGAGGTAAGGGTAATCGAAACCGTATCTGTTGTGGGGTATGACTTTGATGATTCGACACCTAATAGGTCAGATGACATTCACGTAATAAAAGAGGCTGCGAACATAGGTGATGGCGCAGGCTGGCTGGTTATTGATGATTTGGCCGATACGGGGCGAACGCTCAAACTTTTGCGTCAAATGATACCAAAAGCGCATTTTGCGACGATCTATGCCAAGCCGATGGGGCGGCCACTGGTTGACACGTTTGTGACGGAGGTCAGCCAAGACACATGGATTTATTTCCCGTGGGATATCGAGCCGCAATTTATCAAGCCGCTTGCGCTGAAGAAGCAAGATTAAACCACCACTTTTTTTGTAAACTTTGCAGCGCATTCCAGATGAGGGGACCAAAGGAATTGGTCTACTGGAAGGATGGATTCCAGACAGTACCCACCTTCGATCAATATCTTGGCATCACGGGCAAAACTCTCTGGATCACAGCTGATGGCGACGATTCTCGGAACATCGCTTTGGGCTAGTTGTTTAGCTTGTGCTTGCGCGCCGCCACGCGGGGGATCAAAAATTACGAAAGTGTAGTCATTGCACTCGACCGCGGTGCAGGGATCTCCATTTAGATTTCTGAGGCTGACTTCATAACGGCCATTTCGTTTGATCTCGTGGCCAAGCGCGCCGATGGCGGGACCGTCAAGATCGACAAAATGTACCTTTTCAGGATTGGGCATCGAAAGGCCAAACGTGCCTAAACCGCAATAGAGATCAAGTACTTTGTCTCCCGGATTATAGGCGTTTTTTGTAAACTCAATCAAGGCGGCTTCACCCGTTTCCGAGGCTTGAAGGAACCCACCGGGAGGAAAATTGACGCTTGTATTCCCGAACGTGATTGAGAGAGGCGACTGATGAACGATGGGCTCGGCCGGTGAGCGGTCGAGTTTTTTCCACGATAAGTGCGCAATGTTGAGTCTTTGTGCGATTTCAGCCAACGCCTGACGCTGGCTAAGCCCAAGGGCTGGACCACCAATCAAGACCAGATCTATACCGCTCGGCAAAATCGTCATCTGGATGTCGCACCGTTGTCCAACATTTAGCCATAGGGGTAGGACAACCCTAAGCTTGCGGATCAGGTCGACAAGCGATGATTTGAGGATGGGACATTCTTGGACGTCGATGATGGCATGGCTGCGCCATTCATTGAAACCGATCAGAATGCCTTTAGCCGTATGATGTGCGGTTATCCGTGCGCGTCGACGTGTGGCTGTTGCTGTGGTGACGGCGGGCAGGAAACAGGGAACGTCAAGGCCAGCTTTGGCAAAAGTGATCTGGAGTTGCTCGAGCTTGAAGTTTGAATAGGCCTCGTCGTTCATATGCTGAAAGCGACACCCGCCGCATTTGCCAAAGTGCGGACAGGGCGGTGTGACACGCCATGATGAGGCGATCAGAACGTCCAGAAGTTCGGCGCGTTTAACCACATTTTTGGAGTCATCAAGGTTAATGCGTACGCGCTCGCCGGTTAAGGTTCCCCCGACAAAGATAGTTGCATTCCCGTGATGGGCAATGCCATCGCCCTGGGCGCCAATATCGTCTATTTTGAGTTCAAGTATGGTCATGCGTTGTGATCACTTGTATAAGCTCAAACCTTATCAATTGCTTTACAAAAGACCAAAGAAAAGGTGCAAAAATATGAGGGGTTATTTTGGTGTCGGAGTTGAGGGGATCAGCAAGAGCTTTAATCTGGGCAATCTGGTGCGGACATCACATGCATTTGGGGCGAGTTTCTTTTTTACGGTGGGGTCGTCTCTGAATTACCGTAATATTCGGGCCTCGGATACCTCCCATGCGGCAATCCATATGCCGATGCATGAATATGAAACTGTTGAGGAATTCACGTTGCCGAAAGACTGCGCATTGGTTGGGGTCGAGCTGCTGGCTGAGGCTGTTGATTTGCCGACTTTTCGGCATCCCTTGCGAGCGGCCTATGTGCTGGGGCCGGAAAAAGGAAGCCTTTCACCGGCCATGGTTGCGCGCTGCGACCACATCGTGAAAATTCCGATGAAGTTTTGCGTGAATGTTGGCGTGGCGGGCGCTCTTTGCATCTATGATCGGATGATTTGTTTGGGCTCGTTTGCGGAACGTCCCGTGAGTCCCGGTGTGCGAATCAAGTGAGTCGCGGATGATTTCGAGACCGCTGTGAATAAACTGTGCATAACAAACTGTGGGTAATTAACTTTATTTTTACACAAGATATTGCGCTGCACCGTGAGTGCGTTTAGTCTCTCCTTGTCTTCAGGGGGGATTATCTCATGCGTTCAGTCAGTGAAAAATTTGTCGATTTGGGTCAACCGGGCCGGATTTGGGCGGTTGCTGCGGTTCAGGGCGATATTGAGCGCCTCATGACGCTGCATGACCATTTGGCGGCTCGTTTCGCTGTGCGGGATCGTTTGGTTTATCTTGGCAATTATCTTGGTGCTGATACATGGAACAACCACGCCGTTTTGGATGAGTTGTTGGCGTTTCGCTCGGCGCTCTTGGCCAAGCCGGGTTTGAATACAACAGATATTGTTCATCTCCGTGGCCCTGCCGAAGAGGCGTGGCAGCGCGTTTTGCGGTTGCAGTTTGCACCATCCGCACCTGCTGCGTTTGAAAAGTATATGGAGCTGGGCGGTGAATCTTACTTACGTCTTTATGGTGTTAGCTTGAATGACACAAAATCGATTGCGCGCGCGGGCAGTGTTGCGATTACGCGTTGGACAAACCAACTTCGCGGTTTGCAACGGCAGGCCATGGGACATGAACCCTTTTCTTGCAGCTTCCGTCGTGCGGCCTTGACATCGCCGCGACAGGGGCAGAGCGGAGTCTTGTTTGTTCCGGCCGGCTACAACATGTCCCGTTCGCTCGAGGATCAGGGAGACAGTCTATGGTACGGGTCTTCACCTTTCGTCGCGATGGAAGGGCAACAACGCTTTGCGCGTATTGTGCGCGGTGTGGATCCTTTGAAGGGTGGCGTCATTACGGATGGTATGGCCGTAACGTTGGATGGTGGCTGTGGACGCGGCGGTCCGCTTGTTTGCGGTTGTTTTGATGCACAGGGGGCGCTTCTTGAGATTGTCGCGATTGGCGGCAAGGGCGCAATCGAAACATCGCGCTTTGAGAATATCACGCGGAACACTTTTGTCGAGGCGTCGACACGTCAGAGTGCGAACGCACCAGCTTCCATGCAACAGAGACTTTTGGTCAATACTTGACCAAGCATTGCCTGCTTAGCTTTTGATGATACCGTGGCGTTTTTTGCCCACGCTTAGGCGTGTCGTCTTGTCGCTTGACAGCATGTCGGTAGAAACAACTGCCGCAACATCTGACACAGCCGCATCATTCAGTCTGACGCCGCCTTGCGTGATCAGACGCCGAGCCTCACCCTTCGAAGCGGCAAAGCCCAGTTCGACCATCACATCCACGACAGGGGCGCTTGATCCCTTAAGCTGATAGGTTGGCAGGTCTGCACCGATGCCGCCAGCCTCAAACGTTGCTTGAGCTGTCGCAGCGGCTTGCCGGGCGGCCTCTTCCCCATGGCACATCTTGGTCGTTTCATGCGCAAGGATCTTCTTGGCCTCATTGATCTCGGCACCTTCAAGCTTTGCGAGCTTGGCGATTTCATCGAGTGGCAGGTCGGTAAATATCTTGAGGAAGCGGATCACGTCGGCATCCTCGGTGTTGCGCCAGTACTGCCAGTAATCATAGGGGCTGAGCATATCTTCATTCAGCCACATGGCGCCATTGACGGTCTTGCCCATCTTTTCGCCCGAGGCCGTTGTAATCAACGGGGTTGTCAATGCAAAGAGGTCATAGTTCGCCATGCGGCGGCCTAGCTCGACGCCATTGATGATGTTCCCCCATTGATCCGATCCGCCCATCTGCAGGTTACAGCCATAACGCTTATGCAGTTCGACAAAATCGTAGCCCTGCATGATCATATAGTTGAACTCAAGGAAGGTTAGAGGTTGTTCACGATCAAGGCGCAGCTTGACTGAGTCAAAGCTCAGCATGCGGTTAATCGTAAAATGGCGTCCGACCTCCCGCAGGAAGGGCAGATATTCAAGCTTGCCCAGCCATTCGTCATTGTTGACGATCGTGGCATCCGTTTTGCCTTCGCCAAAGGTCAGGTACTTTTGATAGCACTTCTTGATACCGGCGATGTTTGTCTCGATTTGTTCGTCGGTGAGCATGGGACGGCTTTCCGTTTTAAAGGAAGGATCCCCGACCTTGGTTGTGCCGCCGCCGATCAAAACAATGGGCTTGTGTCCCGTCGATTGCAGACGGCGTAGCATCATGATGGTGGCCATGTTGCCGATATGCAAAGAGGTTGCCGTGGCATCATATCCGATATAGCCTATGATCGTTTCCTTGCAGGCGAGGGCGTCCAGCGCTTCGAGATCGGAGCACTGGTGGACATGACCGCGTTCGATCATGATATTAAGGAAATCGGACTTAACGTTGCTCATAGGTTGACCTTACCGTTGGGTGTACATTCTTAAAGAGCGGCCAGAATAAAGCGCTCAAAGCCTTTTGGAAAGGGGTGAAAAGGGGATTATTTCCATGTCGCATATATACAAAGTCATAGGGTTGATGAGCGGGACATCGTTAGACGGGATTGACGTCGCGATGATCGAAACGGATGGGCAGGGGATTGTACGGCCCGACGCTGCGGCCTTTTTCCCTTATGACACCGCTTTTCGCGATGAAATGAGGAACTGTTTGGGTAATCCGAGCGGCACACAAGACCCCAAAGTTCGTGAGGCCGAGATCGCGTTAACCAAAAAACATGCGGAAGCGGTCCGCGACTTCCTCGAAACCTACGATATCAACCCGAAACAAATCGACTTGATTGGCTTTCACGGGCAGACGATTTGGCATAACCCCGAAGCAAAACAGACAATCCAGATTGGTGATGGCAAGCTTCTGGCAACCCAAACCCGCATTGATGTCGTCAATGACTTCCGCACGGCAGACGTTCAAGCGGGAGGACAGGGCGCGCCGCTGGTTCCGCTTTATCATCGTGCCCTTGCGCATGATCTGCCCAAGCCTGTCGCCATTATCAATATTGGTGGCGTGAGTAATGTGACATGGATCGGCAGTGAGGGCGATGACCAGATTTTTGCCTTTGATCTAGGGCCGGGCAATGCGTTGATCGATGATTGGGTTTCGCGGCAGGCGGGGCTTTCCTGTGACAAGAATGGAAAGCTGGCGGCGGCTGGCAAAGTCGATCAGGTGCAAGTTGCTGCGTTTTTGTCTCATCCTTATTTTCAAAAAGAGCCCCCCAAATCGCTCGATCGCGATGCTTTTGCGGATTTTGCTCCAAAAGAATGTTCAACGGAGGATGGCGCCGCGACTCTGACGATGATGACGGTTCGCGCAGTCGTGCATGGTCTTACGCAGATGCCATTGCCAGCGCAGACCCTTTATGTCACGGGTGGTGGACGGCATAACAAGACAATGATGGCATGGCTTGCGCAGGAAAGCGGCCTTTCCGTGCAAAGTGTTGATGCGCTCGGTTGGGATGGAGACGCCATGGAAGCGCAGGCCTTTGCCTATCTCGCCGTCCGGAGTCATTCAGGCCTACCGCTAAGTGTACCGGGCACGACATCCGTTCCCGCACCAATGACAGGCGGGCGATATCACAAAGCAAAGAACTAGCCAACGAGAGTGGAAGACGGTGTTTGCGCCGGAATGGTATGGAGTAGGGCGTTGTCCAAATATTCTTCCGCATGGCTGGCGAGCTGATCGATCTGATTAGCAAAGAAGTGTCCAGCTTCGGAAACAACGCGATAATCAATATGAATGCCGCGTTGGTGCGATAGCTTTGTCACAAGCTTTGCAACGAACGGTTCGGGCACGATTTCATCTGCGCCACCATGAATGACAAGGCCCGACGAGGGGCAAGGTGCCAAGAAAGAAAAATCCAACATGTTGGCCGGTGGCGCAACGGAGATAAAAGATTCAATCTCAGGGCGACGCATCAAAAGTTGCATGCCAATCCACGCGCCAAAGGAAAAACCGGCAACCCATACACTGCGTGCATTCGGGTTGATCGATTGAACCCAGTCCAAAGCTGCGGCAGCATCACTGAGTTCGCCTTCGCCACGATCATAGGAACCTTGGCTGCGACCAACGCCACGAAAATTGAATCGAAGAGTCGAAAAATCACGTTCAGCAAAAGCCGAGAAAAGCGCATACACCACCTTATTGTTCATGGTGCCACCATGTTGGGGGTGTGGGTGAAGAATCAAGGCGATAGGAGCCGTCGGCGACTTCCCGGGGGTATAACGACCTTCTAAACGTCCAGCGGGGCCTGCAAAGAGTACTTCTGGCATATCTCACCACTTGTTAATTAACAACAAT
>JAVEZQ010000002.1:0-186882 GCA_034002905.1 Alphaproteobacteria bacterium | reverse complement strand
TTAATTAACAACAATCCCTATACAATGGGAGGAATCATCTGTTGTCTTGATTTCACGTCAGCGGCAAGTCTAGCACAGACTGGGTAGTTGAATTCAAGCAAGTAATTCAATATTTTAATAATTAATAACAACAAATTGAATAAACCTTATATGCTTGTCATCGAATTGACATAAAGTAATACGAATTTAGTACCATTAGGGTCTTTTTTAGTGTATGAACGTGGCCCTATTCAAAGCAAGGAGGTGAAAAATATGCGTATTAGCACGAAGGGACGTCATGCCGTTATGGCCATGGTCGATCTTGCTAGACACGCTGGCGAGAAACCGGTTCCATTGGCCGATGTCGCGCAGAGACAGATGATATCTTTGTCTTATCTTGAGCAGCTTGTTGCCAAGCTTAAGAAAAATGGCTTGGTTAAGAGCATGCGCGGGCCCGGTGGCGGGTACGTGATCGCTATGGATGCGACCCAGATGACGATTCAGCAAATCGTCTCCGCTGTTGATACGGGACGTGAGTCGGATCGCGCAGCGGCTATGTCATCTGAAGGACAGACGGCAAGAAAGTTAACGGATCACTTGTGGGATCGTATGAGCGAAGAGATGCAGAAGTATCTCAAATCTGTCACATTGGCGGATGTCGTTCAGAATAAAATCTGACTATAAGGTGTAAATTCTTTTCCACAGGGGGCAGAGATTCGGTTATAATGCGATATCCAGAATATGAGGACGTCGCATGGACGATAATGTCATAGAGTTTAACGAATTCTCGATCCCCACAAACAACGAATGTCACGAAACATGTTGTTGGTTGTGCCAGAAGGGGACATCCCTTCGGGCCCTTTTCTGTCACAACTGTGGGACAATCCAGCCCGTTCGGCATCTTGATCACTTCACGCGTTTAGGCCTTGAGCGACGCATCGACATTGATTCGGAGTTGCTCGAACGTCAATATGCCTCGCTGAAACGCACGTTATCCCCCGAGCGCTTTGCGATTCGCGGCCTCGGGGAGCGTGGACATGCGGCCCGTCAACTGGAAGCCATTGAAGAAGCTTATCAGACCCTGTGCGAGCCTTTACGGCGCGGGCGGTATTGGCTTGCCCTTCACGAGATGGATGTGGCTGAGGCGGAACACAACAATCCGATGGTCGGCGAATTGAAGCAAGAGCTTGATAGTGCCGTGATGCCGGGACAATGTGACCGTATTGCACATCGCGCAGGACAGGCTATGGAACAGGGTGTCGTGAGCCTGATGCAGGCCTTGCGCAACCAGAAATGGCAACTTGCGAACGCGATTTTGCTTGAGGTCGATGGGCTTGAATCCATTTTGAGTGAAGTCCGAAATCGCCGCACTACTCTCGCCGCTAATCACAGGCCGGAGGGCGGCGACGATCTTACGAGTGTGAAGTAATCGCGTCGATCCACGGAGAAAGATCTTCTTTTGCGCGCTGGGTATAGGCACGTTTCCTTTCACGTCCTTTTATGCTCGTGATAGGTGGGAAAAGACTGAAATTGACATTCATCGGCTGAAAGGTTTCGGCCTCGGCATCTCCTGTGACATGCGCGAGCAAAGCGCCCAGTGCCGTCGTTCGCGGTGGGGCGGGACAGGCCTCCCCCTTTACCTCTGCGGCGGCAAAAAGTCCCGCTAGAAAGCCCATTGAGGCTGACTCCACATAACCCTCAACACCCATTACCTGTCCCGCAAAGCGGATTGCAGGGTGTGCTTTCAGCTCAAGCCTGTGCCCCAGAAGTTTGGGGCTATTGATGAAGGTGTTGCGATGAATGCCGCCCAGCCTAGCAAAGGCCGCTTGTTCCAATCCGGGGATCATGCGGAAAACACGTTCTTGTTCGCCATATTTCATCTTGGTTTGAAAGCCGACAATATTCCACAGCGTGCCCAAGGCATTGTCTTGTCTTAGCTGAATAACGGCATAGGGACGACGATCTGAATTGGGGTTTGTGAGGCCAACGGGCTTCATTGGGCCAAAGCGTAAAGTTTCGCGTCCGCGTGCAGCCATAATCTCGATGGGAAGGCATCCTTCGAAATAAGACGTATTTTGTTCCCATTCTTTAAAGGCAACCTTTTCCGCGCCGAGTAGGGCGTCAAGAAAGGCGTTGTATTGCTCTTTATCAAGCGCGCAGTTGATATAGTCCGAGCCGTCCCCCTTGTCATAGCGGGATTGCATCCATGCCTTGCTCATATCAATACTTTCGCGCTCGATGATCGGGGCGATGGCATCAAAGAAATGAAGGGAGTCTTCGCTTGTCAGCTTGCGTATCTCTTGCGCTAACGCATCCGATGTCAGGGGGCCGCTGGCCACAATAGTTGGCTGCTCTGTATCAAGGCGTGTGACTTCGCCGTGGACAATTTCAATAAGCGGGTGAGCAGCGATCTCTCGCGTGATATCAGCGGCGAAGAGGTCTCGATCGACCGCAAGCGCGCCTCCCGCAGGGAGACGATGTTGATCGGCTACGCGCAGGATTAAAGAACCCGCACGACGCATTTCATCGTGTAACAGGCCAACGGCGTTGTAGTCGCTATCATCCGAACGGAGCGAGTTTGAACAAACAAGCTCAGCAAGCTGGTCTGACTGATGTGCCGGTGTGGTGACGGCTGGCCGCATCTCGTGCAAGACAACAGGGACACCGCGTATAGCGAGCTGCCAAGCTGCCTCGCAACCGGCAAGGCCGCCACCAATCACATGCACTTTTTTCATTTTTACTTTTTGGCGTCTGCAGCAACCTGCATCTTGACAATGACGTCAGCTGGATCATCAACTTTACCGTTGTCATAGCGTGAACCGGCCTTGATTTTGTCAACGAATTCCATCCCTTCGACGACATTGCCCCAGACAGTATACTGACCGTCCAGATAGGAGGCATCGTCAAAACAGATGAAGAACTGACTGTCTGCCGAGTCGGGGCTGGCAGCGCGAGCCATGGATACGGTGCCGCGTACGTGGGGAACTTTGTTGAACTCAGCCTTAAGCTTTTGGCCTGAGCCGCCGGTGCCATCGCCCACGGGATCGCCTGTCTGGGCCATAAAGCCGGGAATAACACGGTGGAACTTTAACCCATTATAAAAGCCTTGACGGGTTAGTTCCTTGATGCGCGCCACGTGATTGGGCGCAATATCGGGACGGAGCTGGATCACGACGCGTCCGTCTTTCAGGTCGAGATAAATTGTGTTTTCAGGATCGAGGGCAGGCTTGGCCTCCGCGGATGATGTCATGGCAAAAACTCCGAGAAAGAGGGTCATAAAAAGGGCAAGGATTGCTTTGAACATTGGCGCACCATGTGGTTTCATTGTAGGGTATATTTAGACGTTTTTTTGAGCAGGGGAAAGCATGAAATGAAAAATAAAGCCGTCTTTTTGGACCGTGATGGCGTTATCAACGAGGAAAAAGGATATGTCGGTTTCTGGAAAGACTTTGTTTTTATAGAGGGCGTTCAAGCTTTTCTGCGCAAAGCCAAGGATTATGGCTATCGCCTTGTGATTGTGACCAATCAGGCAGGCGTTGCGCATGGTTATTATACCGAGGAAGATTATGCCGCGTTGACAAACGCTTACACAAGTGCACTCAAGGAACAGGGTGTCGAACTTGATTTTGTGGCGCATTGTTATAACCATGTGAAGGGGAAGCGAGACGATTATCGTCGTGAAAGCTTTTGGCGTAAGCCAAACCCCGGAATGATTATGCAGGTTGCAGTGGCGCTTAATATTGATTTGGCACGTTCTGTGATGATCGGGGATCGCGAAACGGATCTTCAAGCTGCGCAAAGAGCCGGCATTGCACGACGGATTCTGTTTTGTGGCGCGGCAAAGTGCACCGATGAACTCGGGGCATGTGTGATGAGTTACGCGGAAGTCGAACGCCTTGTTTTCTCGTGAGAGCCCTTTAGTCCGTTGTAAACCCGCCGATATTTTTTAGATATAGATTGAATAGGATGGTACTGCCCGGTTCGACATCCAAACGGCTGGTGTAGGTACGCGACGCGGTGACCCCAGTCGTCAAACATTCGTCTTTATAAAGCAGTGAAACGCTTATGTCGCGCGGGCCCGGTTCAGGCTGCATAGCGCGCGTATGAGAGGCCGACAAGGTCCAATATTTTGCAAACTGCGATGTAAAGCCATAGGTGATTTCTTCCAGAAACTCTTTTTCCAGCGTCGTCGTATTCGTTTGCTTGAGGAAAAGGTAGCGTGCGTTGGGCCTGAAGTACGCGTGGCCGATGCTACCAGTGACGTCTTGTTTCGTGAAGTCAAAGTCATCTTTGTCCAAACGTACGCCATAGCTCAGATCCATCCATGATCCCGGAATAAACTGCGTTCGTGCGACATAATCCGAGAAATTGTCGTTAAGACCAGAGCCGGGGCCAAAATTATCATCTGGCTTAAACTGATATATCTGTCCGCCGATGAAATCGATACGTGCGCCATTGTCACTGATAAGAGAATGCCGCATCCCATAGGCGATACGCGTGCCGCCTTCAACACGGTCCACGCCGGTAAAGCGGCTTGGCAGGAACAGATTGGTTTCATCAAACTCGACATCAAGACTGTCTTCGTTTGGAAGAACGAGATTCCGTGAACTGCGCGGCGCAACTGTCAAGAGGGCAAGGGGTTCGACGATCTGCTGATACCCATCGCCATGGCGTCCAAGCGGGTAACGCATGAGCAAGTTCGCCTGTGTGAAGGGACGAACGCGGGCAACATTCGAAAAACCCGTGCCAAGAGGCTGGTTGGGATCGGGGACATTATCCGCCCAATAGCTGTCTGCACGAATATTGCCTGAAAGAGTCGTCAAGAAACCTGTACCGGAAATAAATTGCCGTTCCCATCCGCCATCAACAGAAAGACGGCGGGTATTGGCCCCCTGACGGGTTAACTCGATATCGCGACGCCGCTTTGTGATTAGAAGGCTGCTGTCGAACGACCAACGACCCCCCATTGTTTTATTGGGCTCGCCAAAGGCGCTATAGCGCAGTTCCGGTGCAACAAGTGGTTCAACCAAAGCGTTGTTGGGGCGCTGGTCGAGGAAGTAGTACACCGTGCCAGAGCCGTGGTTGCGCCCACTGTAATAGTTGAGGTATCCCTTGTTGATAAGAACTTCGTCGGCAGGAAGTCCATAGCGCAGCATGTAGCTTTTGTCTGAGACATAGGCGATATTTGTTCCCGCTTTCCATTTGTTCGTGAGCGCGAACTGCGTGTCCCCGATAATGTGGCCACGAAGCTGTTCACCGCGATCATAGCCGTTCTCGTTGACCAACTGCGCGTGCGCAGCGCTGGCATTCCAGTTCATCTCGCCATTTGCAAAGCGATGTCGCCATACGGCAAGCATTTGAACCTTGTCTTGAGCGCTAAACATGGGCGTGAGGAGCAAGTCGTCATTCGGCGCATTATCAAAATAATAGGGAGTCCGAACAAAAGCGCCGAGTGTTTTATTCATGCCTGCGGTTGGGCTCAGGAATCCTTGTCTGCGCTTGACCGACGGGTCGGGGTGCGAAAAATAGGGGGTATAGAAAACGGGGACGCCGGAAAATTCGATTGTCGCGTCGCGGTAAATAACATCCTTCTTTTCCGAGTCGTGTGTGATGCGTTTTCCTTTGACCTGCCAGACAGGCGCTTTCTTCGGGTCCTCCTTACAAAGGTTACAAGCGGTGTACACGCCGTAATTGGCGATGAGGTAACGCCCCTGATAGCGGGAGGCGTCGCGTGTGATGAGGCGGGAATTGTCGGGAAAAAGGATGCCAGCGCGTTCGATAAATCCTTCGCGCATATCAGACGTCACTTCGACTTCGTTGGAATACAAGATTTCGCCGGATTCTTCTTTGATCACAACGTTGCCGCTTGCGATAACGACATCCGTATCCTTGTTGTATGTAACCTTATCGGCGCGCAAAATGCGATTTGGTGTGCCGATTTCCACATGACCGAGTGCCGTAACTGTTTTTGTATTTTCGTCATAGCTCAGCTTGTCGGCTTCGAGCACAGGATCAAAGTTTGGCTTTGGTGCTGGTGATGCGGCTTGGGCGCTTTGGGCCATACCAATAAATGCGGCGAGCGTTACGCCGCGCAGCAAGATCATAAAAGAATCACGAAGGGCTTGTTTCTTCATGCCTACAGAATTGCCAGAGTTGGTCGATGGCTACAAGTCTGTAATGGCCTGTAAGTATTGATATATAATTAATTTTAGATTTATGACGAGCGTTTAGCTGCTGTGCGCGGGTGCTGCATAAAGGCCGGAAGGTGATCGCCGAACGGATGTGCAAAATCAACAGGCACAGAGACCGACTTTTGCGCTTTACGCCCGGCATTTGCGGCTGGATGGGGCTGTTTCTGTGGGGATTCATAGGCTGCATCCCCGCCATTTTGTGTTGGACGATTGTTTCTTTTGCTCCGGCGTCCATTGACCAGCGACTCGCGACCTTTAGGCCTTCGGTTGCTTGATGTATTTTCTTTTACTTCCGGAACGTTATCGAGAGAAGTTCGCGTAATCTCTTTATTGATCAACGACTCAATGGCCTTAATTAACTTGTGGTCGTCTGGCGTAGCCAACATATAGGCGGTTCCGGCCTTGCCTGCGCGGCCTGTGCGTCCGATCCGGTGCACATAGTCCTCGGCATTAAAGGGCACGTCAAAGTTGAAGACATGACTGACATCCGCAATGTCAATGCCACGTGCGGCAACGTCCGAGCATACGAGTAGAGATATCTCGCCACTACGAAAAGAATCCAGTGTTTGTGTGCGCGTGCTTTGATCAAGGTCGCCATGCAGAGCGCCGGCATTGAATCCGTGCTTGCGCAAGGAGCGGTCCAGAAGGTCAACGTCTTTCTTGCGGTTGCAGAAGATAAAGGCGTTTTGCACATCTTGTTCGCGCAAAAGTTTGCGCAACACTTCGCGTTTTTGCCAATCATTGTCGGTTGGCAGGCTCACGAGCGAATGAATGATATTCGCCCCTGTGCTAGCCGGAGGTGCGACCGTAATTGTTTTTGGATTACGTAAAAAGCGGTCGGCGAGTTTGCGAATTTCAGGGGGCATCGTTGCCGAGAAAAAGAGCGTCTGGCGCATGACGGGCAGCGTTTTGGATATTTTTTCAATATCGGGAATAAAGCCCATATCTAGCATGCGATCAGCTTCGTCGATCACGAAAATTTTGATATCGTTCAGCATGATCCGACCGCGTTCGAACAAGTCGATCAGACGACCGGGCGTTGCGATCAGTACATCAACGCCGCGCTCCAGCTTTTTAATCTGGGGGTCCATATTCTCGCCGCCGATTAAAAGCGCCATGTTGAGGGCTGGATGATATTTGCCATAGGTCTCGAAGTTCTCCGCGACTTGCGTGGCAAGTTCGCGTGTGGGCTCAAGGATCAAAGAGCGGGGCATGCGCGCGCGCGCGCGGCCTGATGCGAGCATCTCGATCATCGGCAGGGTAAAGCTTGCGGTTTTACCTGTGCCTGTTTGGGCGCAGCCTAAAACGTCCCTGAGTTGGAGAACATAAGGGATAGCTTGTTCTTGAATGGGGGTTGGTGTCGTATAGCCGACATCGTCAATCGCTTTGAGGATATCGGAACTCAGCCCTAAATCTGAGAAATTAGTCACGGTTATTACAGTTTACTTTCCTATTTTCTATTGTCTGTTGTTTATACTGTTTGGGCCTGAAAAGCAATCTGTAAGGTTTAGAATAATATATATTATAAATCAATGCGTTATTGTTTTATTTAGGCGATAGGGAGGGTGAAAAGAATGCGGGCACCCCCTTCGGGTCGATTATCGGCCCAGATTCGTCCCTCATGCAATCGGACGATCCCTGCCGAAATTGTCAGGCCCAGACCGCCGCTTTTGTCCTGCCCGCTATGGGGAATTGAGAAAAACTTGTCGAAAATTTTGTTTTCGGATCCTGCGGGCAGTCCCGGTCCTTCATCTTCGATGCTCACGGTGATTTCGTGGCCTTCCCTCTGTGCCCTGATGGTTATCTTGGAATAGGGTGGGGCGTATTTGACGGCATTTTCAATGATGTTTGCGAAAAGCTGCTGGATCATTGAGGGATCGACCATCACATCGGGGAGGTCCGGCGCGATGTCCATCAAATACTCATTGGTCGCAGTCAAATCTTCCCGATCATTGAGGGCTGATTGAATAATGTGGGGGAGAGATGTTGGAAAACGGTTGACCTGTGTGTCTGGAGATTCGAGATGGGAGAGGCGCAAGGATTTTTCGACGTCTTGTCCAAACTTTGGTATTTCGGGAGAGATAGACGAACCCGACATTTCAAAAGAGGCCTTGCTTAAGGATTCACGAAGTTTCCGGTTTTCTTGCTCGACAATCGCCTGTTGTGCAATTTCATCAGCTTTGACGCGTTCAAGCGCAGAGGCCAAGAGACTCGCCAATGTTTCGATTGAAGAAATCTGGTCGTGCGTGAACGGGGTAGAGGCCTCTGTGGGATAGAGCCCTATGACACCAAGTGTTCCGTTTGCAGAGGTTAAGGGAAGATAGAGGCCTTGGGCACTTGGCATGGTTGACGTGCCTTTTCCCGCGTTTTGTGCGTTTTCAAGGCACCATTCAAGGGCTCCAAAATCCTTGTAATAGGTGTCTTCCGGTAGATCACCAAGAACAACCGACAAGTGTCCGAGCGTGTTGGTCATCCAGATTGTAGCTTTGACAGGATAAGATTTTGACAACTCGTCGCTGACAATGCGGGAAACGGTAAAGCGGCCATTAACTGTCGAAAGACGGCGCGTAATATCATAAAGCACACGGGTACGTTTTTCTTTCTCTCGGGCGCTGACGGCCTGTCGCTTCAGGCGGGTTGCATTGCGGGCAACTGTATAGGCCGTAATAACCATCACGAAGAGGGTAAAGAGATAGGAAATATTATCGTTGAGTGAGGCTGTGGGATGAACGAAGAAGAGGCCTAAAAGAAGGCCTGCCAAAACAGCATAAAACAGAGAGGCCCCAAGGCCAAGATGATCGGCAACCAAAACGATACCCGCAACATATAGAAGCGCTTGATCTGTTGCTGTGACAACATCAGGCAGGGCTTGGGATGGCACGGTAAAAGCAATGAGCGTAATGAAGGCAACAATATAGTTGAGAATTCGGAAGGTATGCAAATTGGTTGCCTGAATCCCTTCGCGTTTAGATTCACGGTCATCTGTTATGACAATTATGTCAATGGAACCTGAGCGCGCCAGAAGATCGTGCAGAAGGTTTTTGCGAAAGAATCCGGTTTTGTTTTCTGTTACATCTCTCCCGACAATAATTTTAGTTACATGATTTTCCTTCGCAAAGGCGAGAATTTCATCAAGGACATCGTCTCCTTCTAATGACAACATGGTCCCGCCCAGACGATCAACCATGCGCTCTAGGATTTCCATAAATTGTCGCTTATCGCCGTCAACACTGCTGGTGTCATCGGGCGTTTCGACGTGCAGGGCTGTCCATTTGGCTTTGAGGCCGATAGAAAGCCTTTTGGTAGAACGGATAAGCTTTGCGGAAAGGGGTGCGGCATCAACGCAAACTAAGAGATTCTCGGTGATAGCAACGCGGTCAGGATCATGGACTTCTTGAATGGAATCGGCATCCACTCGTTCTGCTGTCCGGCGCAAAGAGAGTTCGCGCAGCGAATTGAGATTGCCTTTTCGAAAAAAGTTCTCAGCAGCCCGATGGTTTGCGCCGGGGGCAACATAAACGTTTCCTTCGTGCAGACGTTTGAGTAAGTCGTCGGGGTCAATATCGACAAGAACGATATCCTCTGCCATATCAAAGACAGAGTCGGGAATGGTTTCCTTGACCCAAATGCCCGTTGTGCCTGCGACAATGTCACTTAGGCTCTCTATATGCTGGACATTGAGGGTCGTGAAAACATGAATACCGGCATCCAGAAGCTCGATGACATCATGCCATCGTTTGGGATGTCGTGCGCCGGGGGCGTTTGTGTGCGCTAGTTCATCGACCAAGAGCGTGTGTGGCTTGCGATCGAGTGCGGCATCTAAATCGAACTCATCGATCACAACACCGTGATAATGGACCTTTCTTGTCGGAAGTTGCGGCATTCCGTCCAGAAGGGCAAGCGTTTGGGGACGTTGGTGTGTTTCGACAAAACCGACAACAATATCCTGCCCCTGTTTATAAAGGTCGCGTGCTGCGGATAACATGGCATAGGTTTTGCCGACGCCAGCGCAACTGCCGAAAAAGATCTTGAGCCTGCCGCGCTGGGCCTTCTTCTCTTCAGTTTCGATACGGGAGAGAAGAGACTCTGGTGATGGTCGATGGTCGATATCGTTTCTATCCGTCATTTGCCAGCCCCTAATTGTGCATCGAGGGCAAGGTTGAGCTGAAGCACATTGACGCGCCTTTCACCGAGGAAGTAAAGCTCTTTGTCCTGAATCTGATCTTGGATAAGCCTTTGTATAAGAACGATCGGCACATGTCTGGCGTTGGCAACGCGGCTGGCTTGCAGGAAGGCTGCCTCGGGTGAAATATCAGGGTCAAGGCCACTGCCAGAGGCGAGGAGAAAATCTACAGGCAACGGTTGGTTTGAGCCCTGAAGTGTCGGGGCAAGTTTGTTCTTGCGTTCTTCAATCCGTGTGATGAGGGCAGGATTTCCTGGCCCCAGATTGCTTGCAGGTGAGATTATATAGGCGTTTTTGTCCTTGGCCGTGTCTAAGGCTGAAGGGCGAGGCCAGAAATAGACATCTTGATGAAAGCTCTGTCCAAGCAATTTGGAACCCACTTTTTGTCCGTCTCGCGTTATAAAGCTTCCGTTTGCCTTGTCTGGAAAAAAGGTCTGGGCGACAAGCCAGACGGATGCTGGGTAAATAAAGCCGCAGAGAGCGGTCATGACAATCAGGAGAACCAAAGTTGGACGAAAGCTGGAGGGGTTCATGTCAAGTCTCCCGCCAGAAATGTGATAACGAGATCGATTAGTTTGATTCCAAGGAAAGGCAGGAAGATACCGCCTCCGCCATAAATGATCATATTACGGCGCAGGAGCGCGTTGATGCTCATTGGGCGATATGGAATGCCCTTCATCGCAAGAGGGACAGAAAGAAGAAGAATTAACACGTTGAAGATAAGTGCGGATAGAATGGCCGTTACAGGACTGTGCAGTTGCATGACGTTCAATTTTTCCAGCGCTGGAACAGTGCTCACAAAAACCGCAGGGATTGTCGCAAAGTATTTGGCAATATCGGTGGCAAGACTGAAGGCCGTAAGAGCGCCGCGCGTTATCAAAAGCTGTTTGCCGATGATAACGATATCAATCAATTTCGTAGGATCTGAATCCAAATCGATCATATTGCTGGCTTCTTTGGCTGCGTCCGTTCCGTTGATCATGGCCAAAGCTACATCGGCTTGTGCAAGTGCAGGCGCATCGTTCGTTCCGTCACCAACCATGGCGACAAGATGCCCTAGCTCCTGATATTTTTTGATATAGGCAAGTTTCGCTTCCGGGGAAGCTTGTGCGATGAAATCATCAACACCCGCTTCTGCGGCAATAGCCGCCGCTGTAAGCGGGTTATCCCCTGTAATCATGACGCTGGTAATGCCCATGCGTCTTAGACCGGCGAAGCGCTCTTTGATACGGCGTTTGATAATATCCTTCAGGTGAATGATGCCAAGTACTTTGGCGTCTTGGATAACGACGAGAGGTGTGCCGCCTTGTCTAGCAATTAGCTCAACTTGGGTGAGTATATCGTTTGGAAAAACAATGTCACTATGATCAAGATGTTCTCGAATGGCATCATCGGACCCTTTAAGGTAAGTCGTCTTGCCAAGGGTAAGGCCGCTTAGGCGTGTTTCGGCAGAAAAAGGAATGAGGACAGCGGTTTCCCCCTGTTGAAGTTTCGGTGGGTTGATGCCAAAGCGGCGTCTGAGGAATTCGACGATGCTTTTGCCTTCGGGTGTTTCGTCGGCATAGGAGGACATCATGGCGGCTTGGGCAAGCTGCATGGAGGCTACCCCTTTTGCGGGGATGAGGGCAACCGCCCGTCGATGGCCATGCGTAATTGTACCCGTTTTGTCGATGAGAATTCGATTTATATCGCCAGCAGCCTCAACCGCCCGACCAGAGGTTGCCACAACATTGACCTTCATCAAGCGGTGTATGCCGGCAATTCCTATGGCGCTGAGCAGGCCGCCTATTGTTGTCGGGGTCAGGCAGACGAACAGCGCAATAATAAAGGTCAATGACATAGGTTGTGTGCCATGAGAGTATGTTGTGCTGTATGTCGTAAAAGGCAAAAGGGTCGATGAGGAGATAAGAAAAATAAGTGTGAAACTGATAAGAATAAGATCGAGTGCAACCTCGGTGGGGGTTTTGGCACGCTTGGCGCCTTCAACCATGTTAATCATACGGTCGAGAAAACTTTCGCCCGTGTCAGCGGTGATTTCGACAATGATCCAGTCGGAAAGAAGGCGCGTGCCGCCTGTTACTTCATTACGTTCGCTTTGCGCTTCACGGATCACAGGGGCGCTTTCGCCTGTTATCGCACTTTCGTCCACAGAAGCGATGCCTTCTAGAATGATGCCGTCTGCAGGAATAGTATCTCCTGCTTCAACCATGACACGGTCACCACGTTGCAAGCTTCCGGCAGACACGGTTTTTATGTGCTGAACTGCATCACGGGATTCCAGCTTCTTTGCTTTAACATGCGTGCGTGCGCCCCTGAGCGAAGCGGCTTGTGCTTTGCCTAGCCGTTCTGCATAGGCCTCTGCAAAGTTACTGCACAAAACCGTTACCCACAGGATGAGCGAAACAAGTGCCATCATGATGGGGTTTTCGGAAAGATCTTGTGCTTCTTGCATTAGGACTAAGTTGGCCAGTGAAAGCCAAGCACAAACATAAACGACAAACATGACGGGATTGCGAATTTGCTGGCGTGGCGTCAGTCGTTTGAGGGCAATCAAGAATGCTTGGGATATATCCTGTGATCGCATGGTCTATCCTCCACCGGACAGATGGAGATGCGCGGCAATAGGCCCAAGGGCGAGGGAGGGGACAAAAGCCAGAATATCGATAAGAAACACAACACCAACAAGGAGAATGATAAAAGTATTGGAGGATGTGTCGATTGCGGCTGCACTGTTACGGCCTTTTATCTTTTGCGCCATGGATCCGCTGATTGAAAGAGCAATCAAGATTAAGCTAAAGCGTACCAATAACATACAAAGGCCAAGGCCTATGTTGAAGAAGGGCGTATTGGATTGTAACCCTGCCATGGCGCTGCCATTTGTGTTACTCGTGGAAGCGAAGGCATAGAGAATCTCGTTAAATCCTTGTTCGGCAGGGTTTCCAACTGCGGCTTGTCCGGCTGGAACCATCACCGCGATTGCGGCCCCTATAAGGGAGAGGAGTGCGGGCGTTAGAATGAAGAGGCAGGACATTTTGATCTCGTGGATACCTAATTTTTTGCCGAGGATTACCGGGGATCGTCCGACCATTAAGTTGGCGAAGAAAATGGTAAAGATGACATAAATCATCATGCAGTAAAGGCCGGAGCCAACACCGCCGAAAACTACTTCGCCAAAGTGTAAGAACATAAAAGGAACGGCAACGGAAAGCGGCATGTAGGAGTCGATAGCCGAGTTTGTTGCTCCATTTGAGGTGGCCGTTGTCAAGGCCGTCCATAATGTTGAGGCCATGCTTCCAAATCGAAGTTCTTTTCCTTCCAGATTGCCGAGGGTTTGCTCAACGCCGAAAGGGGCAAGAAGAGGGTTGCCCGCTTGTTCGCTGATGGCACAGATGAAAAAGAGCGGTAAAAAGATAATGAGCATCGATATAAAGAGGGAGCGTCCCATCTTTGGCTCGCGAGTCATATAGCCAAAGCAGTAACCCGTTGAAACTTGAATAAGGATCAAGCAGATCATTTGAAGTAAGTTCGAAAGCGCTGACGGGTTTTCGAAGGGGTGTGCGGCATTAGCCAGAAAATAACCCCCGCCGCTTGCAGTAAGCAATTTGACAGCGACAAAAGAGGCAACGGGGCCGGCCGCTATCGTCTGGGGTGTGCCGTCTTCCAGTGTTTGAAAAGTAAAGTAACTTGAAAAGGTTTGGATAACCCCCTCGGCAACCAAAAGAACACTCAGCACAAAACAAAGCGGCAGGAGGATGTAAAGTATACTGCGTGTCAGATCGATCCAGAAATTGCCGATGGTTTTACATTGGTGACGGGAAAAACCACGAATGAACGCCGCCATGACCGCAAGCGTTATGGCTGCGGAGAAAAGGTTATGCGCTGCGATCCCGGCTGTTTGTGTCCAGAGCGTCAATGTTGTTTCGGGGACATAGGATTGCCACCCGGAATTTGATGAAAAGCTTATGGCGATATTAAAGGCAAGGTCGAGGCTAATCTCTGGATACCCTTGCGCAACAAGCAAACTGAACAAGACAGCAACACAGCAAAGCGAAAAGGTCACCGTGCTTTTTGCATAGAGAACCCAATCCATTTCACAATCGGGTCTTGTGCCACAAGATTTATAAATTGCTGTTTCGATCGGTTGCAAGAGGGGGGAAAGAAAGGTTGCCTCTCCATTGTAAACTTTCCCCATATAAATGCCGATACGCTTGACAACAAGTGTCAAGACAAACAAAAAAACGCCCACGGTTATCCATCCCGTGACGGGAAGGGAGAGGACGGTCATGAAAAATATTCCGGTTTGACGAGCGTCAAAAACAGGTAGCCGAAGAGAAAGACAGCAGTAAGGGATGCAAGAAGAATCATGCCGGGCACACTCCGCACTAGATCAAGGAATGCTAAGAGAAAAGGTACGCAAGATCAATCATCATCTGGCCGGCGGCCATAGACTTCGCGTTTGCCAACATGGTTGGCCTCGCCGATGATGCCGTCTTTTTCCATGCGCTCGATTAATGTTGCGGCACGATTATAGCCGATCGAAAGATGCCTTTGCACAAAACTGATCGAAGCCTTTTGTTCACGCAAGACAAGATCGACGGCCTTGTCATATAGGTCATTGCTTTCACTGCCGCCACCATTCCCGCCGATAAAATCGTCAGGCCCGTTTTCGTCCTCATCCTCGGTTACTTCGTTGAGGTACTCTGGCTCGCCCTGTGTTTTCAGGAACTTGACGACTTCCTCGACCTCACGGTCGGAGACGAAGGGGCCGTGAACGCGAGAAATACGCCCGCCGCCAGCCATAAAAAGCATATCGCCGAAGCCAAGCAGTTGCTCGGCGCCTTGTTCACCTAAAATGGTGCGGCTGTCGATCTTTGATGTGACTTGGAAGCTAATGCGTGTCGGGAAATTGGCCTTGATCGTTCCGGTGATGACATCGACCGATGGTCTTTGTGTAGCCATCAAGATATGGATGCCCGCGGCGCGTGCCATTTGGGCAAGACGCTGAACAGCGCTTTCGATTTCTTTGCCGGCAACGATCATCAGGTCAGCCATTTCGTCAACGATCACGACGATATAGGGCAGCGGCGTGAGATCTAGCGGCTGTTCTTCATAGATGGGCTTGCCTGTTTCTCGGTCAAAGCCTGTCTGAATGGTGCGGGTGAGATTTTCCTCGTTCTTGGCGGCTTCGCGCAGGCGAAGATTGTAGCCGTCGATGTTGCGTACGCCGAGTTTGGACATTGCACGATAGCGTTCTTCCATTTCACGTACGGTCCATTTGAGTGCGGTGATCGCCTTCTTGGGGTCCGTGACAACAGGGGCCAGCAAGTGCGGTATGCCTTCATAGACCGAGAGTTCCAGCATTTTGGGATCAATCATGATAAAGCGGCACTTCTGCGGCGGCAGGCGATAGAGAAGAGACAGGATCATTGTATTGATGGCAACGGATTTACCGGAGCCAGTTGTACCGGCAATGAGAAGGTGGGGCATGCGGACAAGGTCGGTGACGACAGGCATCCCGGCGATATCTTTGCCTAGAACAAGCGGGATCGCGCCCTTGTGTTCCGTGTAAACGTCGCTACAGAGAAGTTCGCGTAAATAAACCATCTCGCGTTTCTTGTTCGGCAGTTCGATGCCGATGACGTTACGGCCCTGCACGACGGCCACACGGACCGATGCTGCGCTCATATTGCGTGCAATATCGTCGGCAAGGGAGATGATACGGGAGGACCGTGTGCCGGGAGCAGGCTCGAGTTCATAGAGGGTGACAACGGGACCGGGACTGACTTTTGTAATCTGGCCATGGACACCGAATTCGGCCAGAACATTTTCCAGAACCTTTGCATTCTTTTCTAGCGCTTCTTCTGAAAGATCGGGGCCATCCCGATCGCCGGTTTCTGGCCATTGGAGTAGCTCAAGCGGCGGTAGCGTATGGGAATCCTCGGTACTGAGGGGTAGGCGCGTTTGACGCGTCGTGGCTGTGGGGCGGAAGACAAGCGGGGCTTTTTTCTTTTTCCGTGCAAAGGCGGCAAACCCAAACCCACGCTTGGCGGTGCTTTCAACGTTTTCCTCTGTTTCCTCTTCGTCCTCTTCTTCGGCCTCTTCTTCCTCTATGTCGTCTTCCGCTTCGTTTTGTTCATAGAGTTCGTCGTCATAGTTGCGACGATAACGGACAAAGTTCCACATCCGGTGCAGCGTGCTCAGGGCAGTTCGGGTTAGAGCATGGAAGAAAGCATGGATATGGATAACCACATTTTGCCATTCGTTGATGGTCAAGGCTGCGGCCATATAGAGGGTCATCAGGGCAAGCAAGCCCATCGTCAAGGCCAGAAGGGGAACGCCGAACGCCTTGGGCAACCATGATAAAAAAGAGATCGCCAAAAGGTGGGCAAAGGCGCCACCCCAGAATTTTGTGCTGTCAAGCGTTGCGGCGGGATCAAGGGCAACGATGGCGACACCGGCGGAGATGATGGCGCAGAGAGCGGCGACGGTTCGTCCACCAAGCAAGTCGAGCCCCCTTTGCGTGCCAACAAGCCAGCCCCATGCAGCAAGGATGATAGGGATCAGGAAACCGGCGATCCCAAAATATTGCCAAACAAAATCTGCAACGCCTGCACCGGTTAAGCCGAGAAGATTGCGAACATTTTCAGAGGAAGCTGTGTTGGACGAAGGGTCTGTTGGTGTATAGCTGAGCATTGCCAAAGCGAGCAACAACGCAAACAGGATGATGCTGCCGCCTTGTACGCGGGCGAACACGCGGATCAACCCTTCCTTAAAGGGGTCTGGTAGCCAGCTAGAGCGGGTATTTCGATACCGTGCGCCGGAACGGACAAGGGGGCGTGATGACATGTACGCGACAACCTGACGGAAGAACGTGGAGCCTATAATGTTCCTTGATTCGCATTATAAGCATGAAGAAAAAGCTAAAAAACCCAAAAAACACATAAAAAAGGCAAGGGACAGAAGGACGTAGCTCAGGCGTGCCGGATTTGCATTTTGATGGGGCCTTCAGCACGGCCATTGATGAACTGGTCGACATAGGGATTGCCCGATTGGTCGATCATGGCCTTGGGGCCTTCCCATATAATTTGCCCTTCATGGAGCATGGCAATTTTGTCGGCAATTTTGCGGGCGCTGGCCATGTCGTGGGTAATGGAAAGGGTTGTAATGCCTTTTTCCTTCACGCATTTCACGATGAGGTCATTGATCACGTCGGCCATAATGGGATCGAGGCCAGTCGTCGGCTCGTCAAAGAAGACAATTTCCGGATCAGCAACAATAGCGCGGGCGAGGCCAACGCGTTTTTGCATACCCCCTGACAATTCAGATGGTGACAACTCTCCCACATCTGGCGAAAGGCCAACAGCGGCGAGGGTCTGGATCGCGCGTTCTTTGGCTTGTTTTTTTGGCATTTTCTCGGCTTGAATGAGCTTAAAGGCAACATTTTGCCAGACGGGAAGGGAGTCAAATAACGCGGAACCCTGAAACAGCATGCCAAACTTGGCCAGATGGGCATCGCGGCGTGAGCCTCTCAGGCCAACGGTTTCGCGTCCGTCAATTTTAATGGATCCTTCTTCGGGTTCGAGAATGCTCAAAATGGATTTGAGCAGAACGGACTTTCCTGTTCCCGACCCGCCGATAACGACCAGCGATTCCTGTGGAGCGATAGAAAGGTTGACGCCACGCAAAACATGCTTGTCGCCAAACGATTTGGAAACACCAGTTAGTTCGATCTTGGGCGGTTGTGGGTCAGTTGGAAGCAAAGAGGATCCCCGTGAGAATGTAGTTGGTGACGAGAATGAGAATGGACGCTGAAACAACGGCATTGGTTGTGGCCGTACCAACTCCTTGAGCACCGCCTTTAGAGTTAAAGCCATTATAGGAACCCATCAGAGCAATGATGAGGCCAAAGCTTGCCGCCTTCCACAGACCGGAGGTCACATCGCTGAACTCCAGATATTCCCATGACTGCGAGATATAGTTGGAAGCGTTAAAGTTGAGGCGATAAACTGAGACAAGAAACCCACCGAAAACACCAACAATATCAGCGACCAGAACGAGTATCGGCATCGTGATGGTTGCTGCAAGCATACGCGGAACGATGAGATATTTGTACGGGTTGGTCGAAAGCGTTGTCAGCGCGTCGATTTGTTCAGTGACGCGCATAGTACCCAGCTCGGCGGCGATCGCCGCGCCAATCCGTCCCGCGACCATAAGGCCAGCCATAACGGGACCAAGTTCGCGTGTGATCGACAGGATGACAACTGTTGGGATGGCCGTTTCGGCATCGAAGCGTGAAAAACCAGAATGGCTTTGAAGGGCGAGAACCATACCAGTAAACAGAGCGGTCAGCCCAACAACAGGAAGAGAATAATAACCGATATCAATCATCTGGCGAAATATCTGGGCCCAATAGAAGGGCGGACGCAACATATGGCTGAAAGTTCGTGCAGCAAACAAGGCAAATTGCCCTGTTACCTGCAAAAAACCTAAAAAGGTACGTCCGATAGGTGTCAAGAAGTCCATAGTGCCGAGAGTCCTCGCCATGATTCCGCGTCTTCAAAACCTATCCCAGCGATAAAGCCCCTGTCAAATGATGAAAAGGACTTAGACAGTCTTTACTGAACGGGCTGACTTTTTTGTTTTCCATAGAGAGAAAGCGATTCCACTGCCAAGAATTCCAAAGGTGATACCCAAAGACAAGGCGATTGGAAACTTCTCCCATCCGGCCAGATAGGCGATAAATGACTTGCTGCCGATAAAGATCAGCACGACAGACAAGGCATATTTGAGGTAGTGGAAGCGTTGAATGACGGCAGCCAGCACGAAGTAAAGCGACCGAAGCCCCATAATCGCGAAGATATTGCTTGTATAGACAATAAAGGGGTCCGTGGTGATCATAAAGATCGCGGGAACACTGTCGACGGCAAAGACAACATCAGCAAGCTCGATCATGATAAGGCAGACAAAAAGCGGGGTCATCCACCATACTTTTTTGCCCTTTTTGCGCGAAGGTTCCTTGACGAAGAAGTGATTGCCTCTCAGACCGTCCGTGATCCGGAAGTGATTGCGGATAAACTTAAGGGCGGCATTTTCGCCAAGATCGGCCGGTTTGTCGCTGCTGATCAGCATTTTGATGCCCGTGAGGACGAGGAAGGCGGCAAAGAGGTGCAAGACCCACTCGAATTGATGAACCAATGCGGCACCGACTGTGATCATGATGCCGCGCATGACGATGGCGCCTAAAATTCCCCAAAAAAGGACACGGTGCTGATAAAGGCGCGGTATGTGGAAGAAGGAAAAGAGAAGTGCGATGACGAACACATTGTCGATTGAAAGCGTCTCTTCAACAATGTAACCCGTTAAATACTCAGCGAATTTACCGGCCCCCAGCTCGTACCAGATCCATCCCCCGAAAAGCAGGGCGATAGAGGTATAGAAAGTACACAGGATCAGGCTTTCCTTGAACTGAACCTCATGTTCCTTGCGATGCATGACGCCAAGATCAAGGATAAGAAGGCCAAGGATCAAAAAGGCAAAGACAAACCACATCCAAATAGGTTTGGACATAAACTCTTCGGTCAAAAAGGCAAAATCCATGATTGTCCCTTAGTGTGATGACTTAGCTAGCCCAAATGGAGGGCTCGCTAGATGAAAGAAACAAAAGAATAAGATCGCTCCCACGAAAGCGGAAGTGCATACCCACTATTCTTACGTGCCGAGCATGTTGTTCTTATAGTCCAAGAAAATCTTCCAGCCAATGGATATCATAGTGGCCGTTAATGAAGTCCGGTTGGTTGATAATCTTGCGATGAAGTCCAAGCGTTGTGTCCACGCCCTCAATGACAAATTCTTCTAAGGTTCGCCGCAGGCGCAAGAGGCATTCATTGCGGCTGGTGCCGTGGACGATCAGTTTGGCGATCATGCTGTCGTAATAGGGTGGGATTTTATAGCCTTCATAGATAGCGCTATCGACGCGCACGCCCAAACCGCCCGGTGCATGAAAGCTTTTGATCTGGCCGGGGGAGGGCATAAAGGTTTCCGGGTTTTCCGCATTGATGCGGCATTCGATGGCGTGGCCGTTGAACTTGATGTCTTGTTGCGAGAAGTTCAGGGGCAAGCCCGCCGCAACGCGAATTTGTTCGCGGACAAGATCGATGCCGGTGATCATTTCAGAGATGGTATGCTCAATCTGAAGGCGGGTGTTCATTTCAATGAAATAAAACTTCCCCTCTTCATACAGGAACTCCATCGTCCCGACGCCGCGATAGCCCAGTTTCTGGACAACATCGGCGGCCAGTGCACCGATTTGGGCGCGCTCTGCCGCATTCAAGCCGGGCGAAGGTGCTTCTTCGATCACTTTTTGGTGACGGCGTTGGAGCGAACAGTCACGCTCGCCGAAATGGACGGCATGTCCATGTGTATCGCCGATCAACTGTACTTCAATATGGCGCGGCTTACCGAGATACTTTTCCATATAGACTTCGTCATTGCCGAACGCGGCACGCGCTTCGCCGCGAGCCAGCTTGTAGGCTTCTTCAAGCTCGCCTTCGGACCACGCGACTTTCATGCCTTTGCCACCGCCGCCTGCGCTGGCTTTGATCAAAACAGGATAGCCCGTTTCTTCGGCAACCTTGCGTGCTTCCTCGACTGTCGGGACACCGCCATCAGAGCCGGGAACTGTCGGCAGGCCCAGATTCTTGACGGTGGTTTTGGCGGTGACTTTATCGCCCATCATGCGGATATGTTCCGGTGTGGGGCCGATAAACACAAAGCCGTGCTCCTCGACCATCTCGGCGAAGACGGCATTTTCGGACATAAACCCGATACCGGGGTGTATCGCATCTGCGCCAGTAATGGCAGCTGCGGTTAAAATAGCAGGAATGTTCAGGTAGCTGTCACGAGCCGCTGGCGGGCCGATGCAAACGCTCTCGTCGGCGAGGCGCACATGCATGGCGTCGGCATCGGCGGTGGAATGAACTGCTACGGTATGGATGCCCATTTCGCGACAGGCGCGATGGATACGCAAGGCGATTTCACCGCGGTTGGCGATAAGGATTTTCTCAAACATGCTAACCAGCCTTATGTTGTTAGGCGATAACCATCAGCGTATCGCCGTATTCGACGGGTTTGGCGTCGCCAATCAGAACTTGGGCAATTGTGCCAGAAACTGGGGCCTTGATGGGGTTCATGACCTTCATGGCTTCAATAATAAGGAGGGTGTCGCCTTCTTTGACGGTATCACCGACCCGTACAAAGGAGGGTGCGCTGGGTTCGGGGGCGAGATAAACCGTCCCAACCATTGGGGCCGTAACAGGTGTACCCGCGGCAACTTGCGGCCCGGCGGCGGAGGCAGCAGCAACGGGTGCAGCTATGGTCGGCACGGGGGCTGTTGCAACGGGCGCCCCAGCTGCAACTTGGACGACGGGTTGTGCGCCGACGCAGCGAATGCGTTTGTCGCCTTCGGCATATTCAATTTCGGTTAATCCGGTTTCCTTCAAAAGCTCGGCAAGCGAGCGTACAAATTTCATATCCAGTTCAAATTGGCTCATGGTGTAGATCCTATCTTGTCCTTAACAGTGTTACTGCCGATCTCTCGTGAGAGAAATCGGCAGCTTCGAATACTTTACTTGTTGCTCTTCGATTTGTTTGCAGATTCACGTTCTTCTTTGATGGCGTGAACTAAATCCTCATAAGGGATTGCGCCGCCAAAGACTTTCTCGCCAACGACAAAATAAGGGGTGCCACGGGCACCTATTTTGGCAGCGAGTTGTTTGTTTTTGTTCAATGCAGTTTCATAAGCAGGATTCTTTGCTTCCTTCTTTAGTTTTTCAACGTCAAGACCGACTTTCTTGGCAATTTCGTAGGCGTGTGCTTCTGTTACGCGATCCTTGGCAGACAAGAGGGCCATGTGAAAGTCAAAATATTTTCCTTGTTTGGCGCTGGCCAACGCGATGTGAGACAGCTTGTTGGATGCGGGGCCAAAGATTGGGAATTCTTTAAAGACAACACGTATATTTTTGTCTTCGCTGATGAGTTTTCTCAATGTTTCAGCAGAGACTTTGCAATAACCGCAGTTATAGTCAAAGAACTCGACAACAGTCACATCACCCTTCGGGTTTCCGGCAACAGGTGAAGAGGGGTCGTTAAAAAGCTCATCCTTATTGTTTTTGACAGCCTCTTCGCCCTTCTGGCGGTCAGCCTTTTCGGCAGTCTCTTGGTATTTGTTGGCACCCTGTACGATGATTTCAGGATCTTTCTCGGTCAGCAGGTTGCGAACGATGTCTTCAATGGCTGTCTTTTGCTCGTCAGTGAAGACGGCGGCGGGAGCTTCGGCCTGTGCTATCACCGGAGCAAGGCACAGGGCGAGCGTCAGACAAAGCCTTTGGATGTGTTTCATGGATAGAGACCCTAGTTAATGGTTAAGAAGATTACGCTTACGTGGGCAACATGACCAATTTTTGATGGTTAAGTCAATCATCTGAATGGTTGCTAACGGAAAGGGCGATATCCTGCGCCCTTAACCAATAAGGAGAGCCTTTGAAGAGGGTTTTGACAGCGCGATCGGCATATTCCTTGGCTGCTTTGTCTTTGCCCATCGTGAGGGACTCTTCAGCCAGTGAATAAAAGACAAGGCCTTGGTATTTATTATCTTTTTCTGATTTTTTTCCCCAAGCGGCGGCCAAGAAGCGCCAGACTTGTGGGTTGCGTTGTTCTAGCCTGTTTGATTCGAGAAGGTTCTGGATGGCCAGATCAATGACCTGAGGATTGTTGCTCTCGATCAGGGCATGGCCATAGGCGAGATGGAGCAAAGCGGAGTCGGGCAACAATTCGACGGCCTTTTTATAGAAATCGACGGCGGGGGCTATCTTTCCCGTTTCAAACAAAATCTGGGCCTTGAGTTCGGTGTAAAACGGATCAGAGGGTTCCTGTTTGATCAAGCCATCAAGAACAGCCAAAGAGCGATCAATCTGGTGCGAGCGATAAAGGGCAATGGCGCGCGCATAGCGGGCTTCAGGGCGCGGATCTTTGTCGGTGTATTTCAACAAAGCTGTTTGAGGATGCAGATAGCCAAGCAACTTGGCTTTCATCCGTTCGTGTTTGTGGTGGAGTTCAGGCCCAAGATCCTTTTTCAGATTCGCCTTTTTTGTTTCAACATGATGTTCGATGGATTGCACGCGATCCTGCGAAAGAGGATGGGTGCGAACATATTCGCTTTGCCGGTCCAAAGGGAGCATGTCTTGTCCCGCAAGTTTTTGCATAAAGCTGAGTAACCCTTGCGAACTTTGTCCGGTTTCATCCATATAACGCATGGCGGCCGTATCTGCCGAGGATTCCTGTGCGCGTGTATAACGCAAGAAGCTGCGTTCAGCCAAGGTTTGTGCCCCGCCGATGGCGCCGATGGCGACGCGGCTGTCTTGTGTGGCGAAACCGGCCAGCACACCGGCAAGCATGCCGATAATAGCCTGTGCGGAGGCATCGCGCATGGCGGCCTTGCCCTGAATGAGGTGTCCCCCTTCGATATGGCCGGTTTCGTGTGCAAGAACGCCTTGTAACTCTTCGGGGTTGTCTGTTTTTTCCAAGAGACCAGTAAAGAAAAAGATGTTCATGCCGCCCGCAACAAACGCATTGATTGCCGGATTATCGATGATCAGAAGGTTGACGGCATTGGGATCAAGGCTTGCGGCTTTAAAGATCGGATTGCCGAGTTCGCGCAGATAATACTCAATCTCTGCATCGCGGATAAAGCTCATCTTCTCGCCCATTTGCGCGCGCGAAGGCGTAAGCGCCATTACCGCCATGATGACGATAACGAGTGCTAACAGACTGCCCTTTCTTGAAAACCTAAGACAAAGGAGTCGATAAAGCTTGTGCATCACTGTCCTGTCAGGCGTCTCCACCATCCCGCTTTGGGTTGGTCCGTCGGAGGATTGACGATCTCATAGGAAGAAGGCGGTCTATTGTCCGGTGAGCGTTGTGGCGCTGTCGTAACAGGCTGATTTTTGGCGTGAGGGCGTGGTGTGGTGTCCAGCTCGTGAATGCTCATCGGAACATAGCCGGTATCGGCATGGGACGCTTTGTTGTGCGTTCCATTGTTGCCGTTGGGCTCCTCTTGTTCGCCGGGTTGGGCTTGCCTCTCATGTCCGCGACGACGCCCACCACGACGTCCACGGCGACGGCGGCGCAGATTTTGGGGATCGCCTGATCCGTCTTCCTGATCGTCGGCAAAGTCGTTACCGTTGACATTCGTTTCCGGCATCGCCTCGGGTTGGGCTGCTACTGAAGGGATGGTATTTCCGTCTTCGGGGGCATCATTTGGCTTGGGACCACGGCGATGACGCGGCCCGCGAGAACGGTCATGCTGACGAAAGCGGCTACGGCGGCGTGAAGAGCGACCTTCATCGCTGTCATCGTTCGATGCTTGGGCGTCTTCTTGGTCTTCCACACCACGATGGGGCGTATCATCTGCGTCATTTCGATCCGAGAAATCGCGTCCAGTTTCGGCGATAACTTGATCGGCATCGACGGCTGGACCTGTCGGACGACCATTGCTCTTTCCCTTGATGCGGTCAAGTTTGTATCCGGGAGGTGGGAGTGTTTCGTCCTGCTCGACCGTAACGGCGATGTTGTAGACGCTTTCCAGACGGGCTAGAGCTTCGCGCTTGTGATTGAGAATGAATATGGCGACAGCCGCTGGAACGGTCACGGTTACCGCACTTGAGCGACCCTTGAGCGCTTCCTCTTCGATCGCACGCAAGACAGACAATGCCGCCGAGTCCGGGGAACGAACATAACCTATGCCCATGCAATGCGGGCATTTCTCGAAGTTGATCTCAACAAGGCTAGGACGCAGACGCTGGCGCGACAGTTCCAGAAGACCAAAGGGAGAGATGCGGCCAATTTGCAGGCGCGCACGATCGTTCTTCATGGCTTCTTTGATACGGCGTTCGACGGCTGCGTTGTTGCGACCATCTTCCATGTCGATAAAGTCGATGACGACCAGACCAGCCAAATCGCGCAATCTGAGCTGGCGCGCAATTTCTTCGGCAGCTTCCAAATTGGTTTTGACGGCTGTTTCCTCAATATGGCGTTCGCGTGTGGCGCGGCCAGAGTTCACGTCGATGGAGACAAGTGCTTCAGTTGGATTGATGACGAGATAACCGCCGGAGCGAAGCTGGACGATCGGATTATGCAGGGAGTCAATCTGGTTTTCGACCTGATAGCGGACAAAGAGCGGCGTCTGGTCTTCATAAAGGCGGATTTTGTCCACGGCATCGGGCATCAAGGCGCGCATAAAATCACGGGCGCGTTCATAGCCTTCGCGTCCGGCAACCAGAATTTCGTCAATCGTGTTTGTATAAAGATCACGAACCGAGCGTTTGATCAGATTGGCTTCTTCATAAATCAGGGCTGGCGCGCTGGATTGGAGCGTCTGCTCGCGAATGTTATCCCAAATGCTAATCAGGTAATCGAGATCGCGCTGGATTTCCGGCGGTTCTTGTTCCATTCCCGCCGTACGCAGGATCACGGCCATACCTTCGGGGATCTCAAGCTGGTCGAGGATTTCCTTCATCCGCCGACGGTCTTGATGATTGGTGATTTTGCGCGAAACGCCGCCACCATGATCCGTGTTGGGCATCAAGACGCAATAGCGACCCGCCAGTGACAGATAGGTTGTCAGGGCGGCACCTTTGTTCCCGCGCTCTTCTTTAACGACCTGAATAAGCATGATCTGGCCGCGTTTCAGGACTTCCTGAATCTTGTAGCGGGGACGGTGCTGGCGAACGATACGTTCGGGGCCATCACCACCGACGCTTTCAGGGGCCGCTTCGGGCATGACCACTTCGGTCAGACTGCCGCGATCATCGACGGCGGCATTGCCGAAATCTGTGATTAAGCCCAACATTGTATCGTCTTCACCTGTGCTTTGGGCAAAGGCGTCGATCTTGCTGAGCGGCGGTGTTGTCTCAGTCTGTTGTGTTTCTTCGGGAGTGTTCTCATCCGCCATGGATGCTATTGTGCCGCTGGCTTCCCTTTCAGATTCCTCTGATGAGGGTTCATCTGTTCCATCTGTTTGATCTTCATCAGAGGCTTCGTCGGTTATCTCGTCGTCAGCCGCATCTTCGGCGTCCTCAAAGATATCTTCATCTGATTGGCGGTCAGCCACGGGGATACGGAAATAATCAGGGTGGATTTCACTGAAAGGCAGGAAACCGTGTCGGTTACCACCATATTCGACAAAGGCGGCCTGTAGCGAGGGCTCGATCCGCATGACTTTGGCTAGATAGATGTTGCCGCGAAGGATTCTCTTGCTGGCGAGGTCAAAGTCAAAATCTTCAAGTTTATTGGTGTCACGATAACTATCGACGATAGCAACACGGACTTCTTCGGGATGCTTTGCATCCACAAGCATTCTTTTTGTCATTTTTTTCTCCCGCCTGTTTGTCGCGATGGAGGCTTAATAAGGAACCCCTGCCTGCGCCAGAACCGGCAAACTCGTTACCCATGAGCGGCGTATACGCCATCCGCGCGGCTATCGTTGACATGGGGCTGGGCTAGCCCACGTTACAGCTTTGCAAGCGCGCGAAGATGAAAGAGAGCCTGAAGCGGGTTTTGTACAACATGTTGAACATAAAGGATAACATGTTTAACGATGAGAGCGTGATCACTCTATAATCCCTTATTGCTTCCGGCAGGTTCATTCACCGCGAGGATCATACTATTAAATTAATCCACAGCACAACTAGTTATTGTCCTAGGACGGCGACAAAGTTTGCAATGGTTAAATTTTCTTTTTAACTAAGGATATTAGACCCAAACATCCCCTTATTTAGTGTTGCACATATGTCACGTCACGAGAATGCCATCTTTAACCCCTGAGGAATCCTAAAATTAACACATTTGGGTTGATAATGGGTATTGTGGATTAAGGGCAACAGCCACGATATCGCGAAGGGGGTGGACGTGATGGATTGGACTGATAAAGAAGACAGAAAATTTCCTGGCGCACAGCTAGGGTCTTTCCAAGCCGATGAGGACAGGTCCAAAAAGAAAACCCACTGGAAAGTAGATAACCCCGGTTTCTTTGCGTTGATTCTTCTTTCTGCGGCTTCGACGCTTCTAACTAATCTTGGGGATAAAGACCCCAATATCATCAAGAAGAATTATATTAACCGCGCGATCAGTCAGGTTGTCCAGAATCGGTCATCTGTGGAGGCTCCTGCTGCGGTCCGAGAAATTAAAATTAAAGCTGGTGAAGTTGATGTCGGGAATGTGCTTCTCCATCAAAACCAAAAAGAGGGGAGCTATCTCATTACACGCCCCTACGAGGGGCTTCAGCGAGATATTGAGGCAGCGAAAGAAAAAGTTGTTTCTAAGGTCGACACGATTGGCGGATTACCCACCCTCACGGCTGGGCTTTTGGATGGACAGGGCAGAGTTATCCAGACAGAAGTTGTGGCACCGAACTTGTGGAATGAACAGGTCGCTTATTACAGTTCAACCATGGTCCGTGGTGTCCACAAATTTATGGTTGAGCAGACCATAGGCGAACATTTCAATGCCTTTGGGAATCAATTCAACAATCTCATCGTCCGCTTCAGGGGGCAGAATTCTTCTTCGGGCGCATCAAAGGGTGAAGTGCAGCTTGCGAGCGCTTCGCGCGGGGGCGAGGGAAAACACCCTGAACAACACTATGCCGCGACCTGGTCAACGCGTTGGCTACATGGTCTCCAAAGATAGTCTAATTAGCGCTTCAACGGCTAAACGGCCTTGCTCATGATGTCCGCCATCTTACGGGCAAAGGTCAGCGGGTCAGACAGAGGCTCGCCATCCATCAAACGTGCTTGTTCCAGCAAAAGGGAGATAACGTCGCCCAAAGATTCATCTACGCCGCTTTGACTGGCTTTTTCACCCAGCTTTTTAATGAGCGGATGCGAAGGGTTGATCTCGAGGATGCGTACGGTCGCCGTTCGGATCTGGTTATGCTGTTTCAAGAAGCGCTCAAGGTGGATGTCGAGATCGCCTTCCGCTGATGCAAGACAGACAGGGCTATCGGTCAGGCGGTCGGTCGTGCGAACATCCTTGACCTTGTCGCCGAGCGTCAGTTTCATCAGCGCAATAAGCGAGTCGGTCGATTTTTCGTCGGCCTGTTTTTCCGCCTCGTCCTTTTTATCCTTTTTCTCGATCGGGGCGATTTTGTCGAGGTCTTGTCCGGCACGTGTGATTGATTGGAAAGACTTGCCGTTATAGGAACCAACAGCGGCTGGCCAGAAATCGTCAACCGTTTCGGTCAGAAGCAGGACTTCGATTCCTCTGGCTTTAAAGCCTTCCAAATGAGGACTCCGCATCAAGGCTTCATGATTATCGCCGTTCAGGTAATAGATGTGCTCCTGTCCCTCTTTCATCCGGCTGACATAATCGGCTAGAGAGGTATGTTTCTGCGCGTCATGCGTTGAATGGCAGCGCAGCAACTCAAGCAAAGCTTCACGATGCTCGACATCTTCATAGACGCCTTCCTTCATAACGGCGCCAAAGTTGTCCCAAAACTTTTCATAAGCTTCGGCATCTTTGCTATAGGTTGCCAGCTCTTTTAAAACGCGCTGTGTAACCCCGTGCCGGATTTTGGTCAGAAGGGGATAGTTTTGGAGCATCTCACGGCTAACATTAAGGGGCAGATCCTCGCTGTCGATCACGCCGCGCAGGAAGCGCAGATAGGAGGGGATAAGTCCTTCCGCCTGATCCGTGATGAAGACGCGCTTAACATAAAGCTTCACGCTATGCTGCCGCTTGGGATCGAACAAGTCATAGGGTTTTGTGCTGGGAATAAACAAAAGGCTCGAATATTCGATCTTGCCCTCGGCCCGCCAGTGCAGGGTTAGCGCTGGTTCATCAAAAGCGTGCGCGACGTGGTGATAGAACTCTTTGTACTGCTCCGGCGTAATCTCACTTTTGTTGCGCAGCCAAAGGGCGTTGGCCTGATTGAGCGGCTCTTCAACATCGTTGAGATAGATCGGCAGGGCGATATGGTCGGAATAGAGCTTCACAATGCCCTTGATCCGTTCATCATTAAGGAAACTATCTTCGCCTTGCTTAAGATAGATTTTAACGCAGGTTCCGCGTTGTTTCTCGTCGGACTCTTCGATGGCAAATTCGCCGTGACCGTCGGAACGCCAGCACCATGCTTCTTTGGTACCGGCCTTGCAGGATGTGACCTCAACCATTTGGGCGACCATAAAGGCGGCGTAAAAGCCGACACCGAACTGGCCGATTTGGGTAATATTGCCGTTTTGGGCTTCCTTGAGTCCTTCAATAAAGGTGGCGGTGCCGGATTGGGCAATGGTGCCGAGGTTATCGATCAGCTCGTCGCGATTCATGCCGATGCCATTGTCGATGATGCTAATGGTCCTGTCGGCGGCATCTGTTTTTATGGAAATGCGAAAATCGGGATCTTCGCCGTCCAGAAGTTCCGGCGAAGTGAGGGCTTCATAGCGAAGTTTGTCGCACGCATCCGAAGCGTTTGAAATCAGCTCGCGCAGGAAAATTTCTTTTTCGCTGTAAAGGGAGTGGACGACAATGTCCAACAGGCGGCTGACTTCAGCCTTAAAGGCCATACGTTGTTCGGTCATGGGTTTCTTCCTTAGCGGTCAAAAACAAAAACTCCCCCTCGATATAAGAAGGGGAGAGCCCCTTTTCAAGGGGTTAAATCCATTGATTGACAAGAGATTGTTAATAAGCCTGTCACAGGTTTCTCAGTTGGCGGTCAATGGCACGGCCCTGAAACATGACAATACCGAGATCCTGCCCTGTTTTGATGGCCTCATCATTGTCGCAACGGCACAGGATTATGTGGGCTTGGCCTGAATCCATGATGATGCGGCGAACTTCGGGGAGCATGCTGGTCTGAATGGTGTCGAGGCCGTTGGGTGTCCATAGTATCTTCATCAGGTCAAAGCCCAGATCGCTTCGATTATAGAAGGGCAGGGTGTGGTGCGTCAGCCCGTCAAGGCAGAGGCGAAACCCGTGATCATGCAGGTAATCCCGCGCAAACATAAAGGCACTCATATTTGATATGACATCCACAAGGTCTAGTTCGATCACCAGTCGTCCACACAGCTGTGCGGTTATCATGGATTCAAATTTCGAAAATTCAGGGCTCAGAACGGTTTGGACATTGAGGTTGAGGCTAAAAGGACGGGAAGAGGAATAATCGCTTCGCATCAGCATCTGGAGGGCCCGTTGGTCGAGCGTTTGAGTCATATATCGAAAAAGCCAGAAATTGGAGGTTATGTCGAATTGGGGAAGAATCGTTCTTTGCAAGTCTTCGATCGATATATAGATTTCCTCAAAAAGCGGCTGGGGCGGCGTGGGGTCGATGAGTGTGCAAATGGTTTGGCTTCGGGCGAGGCCGCTGACATCAGTTGTTTCCAGCGCTAGCTCGATTTTGGAGAGCATGCTGGGATGGATGGCCTCTTTGTCTTTTTTTGTTTTGAGCTGTTCGGAGAGACTCGGCAGCGACGAAAGTTTTGGCAAGAAACTCTGCATGGTCTTAAGGAGGTTGTCATAGTCTTTTTCAAGATCATAGAGCGTATAAAAGGCGGGCTCGCCGCGTTCGGTATAGGCTTCGGTCAGGGCATCCTGACTGAAGAGGAGGCGGATTCGTTCGGCGGATGTTTTCAGGACGGTTGCCGTTACATCCTTGGCGACATAAAAAAGATCGCCATTTTTCAACGAGAAAAGAAAGCCTTCAAAGCCGGAGATATAATTGCCAAAGGCTTCGGTTGCGATACGAATGTACCGTTCTTCTTTATAAGCCGGTGACAGGCGGCTGAAATGAAGGTGAAGCCCGATTCGTCCCTCACGCAAGCGACCAAGCCGAAGGATAAGGTCCATCAGCATGCTTTCTTGAGAAAAGGCAGTTGTTTGGGGGGCGTCGGCCATGGCGTTCTTCAATAAGAGCTACTGTTAACCAAACTTGATCCGCTCTTAGTTAAATTTTAGTAACTTTCATTTTAACCTATGCTTGATGAATAGGCCGTACTATTCCAAAGCACATCTCTTCTGTCAGCAACCAAATGATTAGTTCACTTCATGCACTCGCACCTTGTTAGAGTTATCGAATCGGTCGAAGCACCGGAAGAATTGAAGGTACCGGAACTGGGCCGCAAGAAAACGGCGTTAAATTTAGCGGCGGTTTTTCTCTTTGCGTTATCTCTTATCGGTCTGTGGCAAATTTCAATTTATTATGTTGAAACGTCGCCCAATCCATCGGTCAATTTCTTTGTGATCATGGGCTTGACCTTTTTCTCGCTCCTTCTCTTGTCTATTGTCCTCGTCGAGGACTCCAAGCTGGCGGAGCGGTGGCGGCTCGGGACGGGTTTTCAGTCTCGTGTAGATCAGCTGCAAAACAAGCTTGAGTATCGCGAGGATATGATCCGGTTAATTTCGAATCATCAGGCATCGGCTATTACGATCTTTGACCGACAAAATCGTTTCTTCTTTGTGAATGACGTCGCGGCCAAGCGCTTGGGCCGCCCTGTGGATGAGGTTATCGGTCAGGTGCCTTCCAAAATTCTACTTGATGCCGAGGCGCGACGTCTCGAAATCCGTTTGGCGGAGGCTCGTGCCAGTGATGAACCCAGAGAGGTGGTCGACCGGATTTCTGACGGGAAGGGTGGCGCACGCTTTATGCAGCGTTATTACGCGGGGGTCTCCGAGTTGGCTGAGATGGCTGGTTTTGTTATCCAGCGTGAAGACGATCTGACCAATCTTATCGTTGAGCGGGAACGCCGCGAGCAAATGCTGCGACAGGTCATCGATACGCTTGTTGCGGTTGTTGATCGTCGCGACCCTTATGCGACGGGACACTCTTTGCGTGTTGGTCAGCTTTCCAAAGCGATTGCGGGAGAAATGGGGCTTGAGCCCATTCAGGTCGAGGCGGCAGAGATTGCTGGCTCTTTGATGAATTTTGGCAAGGTTTTGGTGTCTCGCCGTATCTTGACGAAAACATCGGCTCTGACGCCTGAAGAGCTGCAACGCGTACGCGATAGCATCCTCGTTTCTGCTGATATTCTGGCGATTATCGGATTTGATGGTCCGGTTGTGCCGACCTTGCGTCAGGTTCTAGAGCGATATGACGGAACGGGCGTACCAGAGAAGCTTAAGGGGGATGATATTCTCATCACTGCTCGAATTGTTGCTGCCTCGAACGCTTTTGTAGCCTTTGTCAGTCCGCGAGCCCATCGCGATGGTCTGTCGTTTAAAGAGGCTCTGAGTGTGATGGCAAACGACTCAGGCAAGGCGTATGATGAGCGCGTACTTGTGGCCATGGCGCATTACATCGAAAACCGGCCTAACAAGATTGACTGGCTTATGGTAAAACAGTAGGCTTGGGCGATACGATATCACGCCCTTTTTGAACTGTTGGATGGCCATGAAGTTTTTGCAAACCGTGCCGAAAGATTTTCCGGGGACGGCGGCACAGTCCCATGTTCCGGCTACATTCAATGCGACGATCGATGATTTTTTTTGGCTGAATTGGCGTGGCCTTTGGACCTTGTTTACCAAAGAAGTCCGACGTTTCACAAAAATCTGGGGCCAGACGCTGATTTCGCCCTTGATAATGACCCTCTTGTTTTATGCCGTTTTTGCCTTGGGTCTTGGGAAGCATCCCATGCCGACGGGGCAGGGGAGTCTTCTGACTTTTATCGTGCCGGGCTTAGTGATGATGGCTGTGGCACAGAACGCTTTCATGAACACATCTGTTTCCTTGGTTCTTTCGAAACTGCAGGGAAATATCGTCGATATTCTGATGCCGCCATTGTCGCCGTTTGAACTTACGGCAGGGTATTTGGCCGGGGGTCTGGCGCGAGGTCTGCTTGTAGGCGCCGTATCGTTGGGAGTCTTGGCGTTGATAGAGCCCCTGCCGGTCTTTAATGTCTGGATTGCGCTCTATTTCGCTGTGATGGGTTCGTTGATGCTTGCGGCAATCGGGTTGATTACGGGAATATTGGGTAACCGTTTTGATCATTTGGGGGCGGTTCAGAATCTTGTTATCATGCCAGCCACTTTTCTTTCGGGAACGTTCTATTCGATTTCGCAATTACCCGACAAATGGCGGATATTTTGTCAGCTTAACCCGTTTTATTACATGATCGACGGGTTTCGCTATGGACTGACGGGGCAAACGGATATCCCCTTGTGGGGCGGTATGGCTCTTTTGCTTTGTGTTAATCTGGCCCTGTTTAATGTGGCCTATTGGCTTTTTGCGCAGGGCGCAGGGCTCAAGCAATAAAGGATATGAAATGATCCAGCGTACCTTAATTCAAATAGGTCTTCTTTTCTTTCCGTTGGTGCTTGGCGCGTGCGCAAACAAAGAGCAGGCCGTTCTGCCTGACGTGTGTCCGCATGCGGCGATCTTGCGTCCATTGGAGCGCGTTGAAGATTACGGGGGTGACACACATGATGTTGCCAATCTTGTGGCTGTAGCTGTGATGGATTCTGTTGTTATTGAAAAATGCGATGTCGAGGACGAGGCTTATGACCTTAATCTCCTCATCCGTATGCGTGCGGAAAAGGGGCCGCGTTTAGGCGGAAACAAGCTATCCTTGCCTTATGTTGTATCGCTTGTTGGAGAAGATGATCGAGTCGATCATCGTGAAATCTCGACAGCGTCTATTACCTTTGATGGCAAGAGTAAACTGATGCCGCACGAGGAAAAGTTGCACCTTGTCATTCCGCGTGTGAAAGACGAAAAAGCACCATCCCAGTATATTCTCCTTGGTTTCCAGCTCAGCGAGTCCCAGCTGAAGGAATAAGGGTTGTTTCCACAATACTGTTGCCTTCCCGCGCAAGCGGAAATTCATGCAGCGTTACGGAAGGTGGCGAGCGGTCGGCGCTGGCTCAAATCATGGAGAAAACAAGGCAAAGAGGGCTATTTTTACCGAATTTCAACCGGATTTTGCCCCTTTTTTAATCATTGAGATACAGAAAATTAACACGGTTGAGCCATACTGATACCCAACAGTTGAGACAAATTTAATTAAAACATTGGAGACCACCATGAGCTTATTTGACGCCCGTTCTATCTCTCTTTTGAGTGTTGTCGTGTTTTTCTTTGCGGCGATTGTTGCAAACGGAATTTCCTCAACGCCTCTTTAAAAAAAACTTCGCTTAATGCTTTGTTCTGACATGGGGCTTTGCGGGTTGGTCTAGGCTGACAGCCTGAGAAGGCGCCTTCGGTTTCGCGGAGCGTGGCGAAGGAACGCTTGCGATGCCCTTTGCCAACGCTGCGCTGCTTGCAGCAACGGCATGAGTCAGGCTTGGAGTCTGACGCTTCATTGTTTTTGCAGCGCTAATTGGCAGCTTTGTCATAGACGGATGCGAAGATTCCAGCGTCACCATTTTGAGCCCCAATTTCCATGCATCCAAAACAATTCCCGCTCGGATTTCTGGCGCAATCGATGTCGGAATGGGCAGGGTCACATCGATATCGCCCGTAATAAAGACCTGCGTTGCGCCGGCCATTGCGACGACGGCCTCTGTGCCAATGGTATTGCGTGTCGAGAAAACGCCCAGATGTTTCGGGTCAAGCTCGGCCACGCCCTGCATCGTGCGGTGACCACAGCAAAACGCGTTGGCGACGTCGATGTCTTGTGTGGTAAAGCCCAGATGTTTGAGCAAGTCGAAAGATGGCTTCTCCAATTCCTTGGCATCGATCTTGAGTTTCTTTTTGCAGAAATCCAGACCCAGAACCCATGGCGTGAACGCCTGACGGATATGGTTCGCGTTGCGCAAGGCGCGTTCCAGCTTATCAAGAGCTTTATCATCAAAATCTTTTTGTCGCAGAAGATAGTGATTGATAGCGGGAGCGGCGATTAGCGTGCGATAGCCCAGAATATGATCCGAGATTGCTTGTCGGTCCGCCTCGTCATAGCCCAAGGTTTCAAGGCCCAAGAGAATAGCCGGATGCAGGCGACGCTCAAATGTATCAGTTCCCGTGGCATAGTCATAAGCCAACGCCTTTTCGGCATCTATCCCTTGTGAAGAACCGTCCAAAAGTGGCGCGAGCGAGGCATCCGTGTAAAAACCGGTGAGTTGCACATTGCGAAGGCCGTGCTTCTCCACCTGACGCAGGGCTTCTTCGCTCGTATAGCGTGCCGTCGAAATCAAAACGAGATCTGCACCTGAGCTGATATCCAGAGCCTGCGGCACGATCGAAAGATGGTCATAGTCCGTCTTTTCGCCGAAAATGGCACGGATCTTGTTGCGCAGAACGCGTAGGCAGGCGAGGCGTTGCTTTGCAAAGTTTTCGCAAGAGCCAAGGAGGCTTGCCATCTGAGCCGAAGTCACCGTTGCGGTTGCTGTGATGATTGCGGCAAGCGCGGCGGCTGTGCCGCGACCTTTTTCCGAGTCATAGCTGATGCCAAGGCTCATCAGTAAACCGGCAAGATTGGCAAGACCCAGACGAATAGGGCGATCCGCCTGTGGTTCGGCGCGCCACGTCTCATAATGCAGCTCCAAAAGGAGTGTTGCCAGTTTGGCCGCTTGTCCCAATCCGACGACATCAATCTTGCCGTCTTCTTTGCGGAAGGCCATGACATTGATCATGGCGCTGGGCGCATCGTCATGAACAGGCGTTGATCCCCATTCCCGCATTGTGTCGGCAAAGAAAATCGTGCTGGCGGCCTTGCCTTGGCTGTTCATCAGGAACCGGTTCCATTTGCCCATGGCTTGTTCTTGCGTTTTGCGCAGGATGGCGTCGATAGCGTCATTTTCAAGGATGAGGGCTTCGGCCTCGCGGAATTTGACAACAGATTGTGCGGGTGGGGCAACTTCAATGCCATAGGCCCAATCCAGACCGATCCGCGCCATTGCACGCGGCGCAATCACGAGGCGGCGCGAGAGAAGAAGCGCGTACACTTCCTCATAGAACGCAGTTGCGGCAAGTTCATTATCCCATAGGCCATTCTTCCATCCGCGATAGGCAGCTGATCCAGCGATGCGCTTGAAAACATCGGTGACAGATTTCTCGGCTTGCTTCTTTCCAGACGCGGCACGGTGGGGCCATAACCACGAAGGCGTTGTATTTTCTTCGACAGCGGTGAGTTTTACCGGAACATGTGCGGCAAAGGCCTCATTCATGGCCTCTGTGGCCTCGATGCTCCAACCGAAAGGTGTCTCGATCTCTTTAGTGCGCGGCGTCAGAATGCGCATGAACGAAATTTTGTCCTGCGTTGGAGCCGAGACATTCGTGAAGTGGCGCTCAATATGCATCGTGACCTGTAAAAGAGTGAGAGTTTAGAGGACGTTACGGCTTTGAGACGGGATAACGGAAAGTTATCCACAAGATTATGTGCTGCCAGTTATATTTGCCACAAAATGTGGTATCGTGAAAGAAAAAGATACTCACAGACTCGCACCCGAAAAAGCCTTGAGAATCCTTGACGATCTTTTCATTTTTCTCGAGTTTACTGGAAACTGTTCACATCTTTTTTTGGGGATAAACGTATCGTTATGTTTGACCAGTTTTCATGGATACGCCGCTTGTCACAGGCCGGGACTTTGTTCTACACAGCCATGGCTGGCCTCAAGGTTGGCGAAGATTCTTATGGAAACCAGTATTATCGCTCACGCAAAGAGCCGGATGGCCGGAAAGGGCGCGCACAAAAGCGCTGGGTCCTTTATGCCGGAGAGCCGGAGGCGACAAAGGTTCCGCCCGAATGGTTTGCGTGGCTTCATTACACCGCTGTAAATCCTTTGCCGTCGGTGTGCGATCACCCCTTGCCGAATGTGTCTGTGAGCAGGTATGTTTGGCAGAAGCCGCATCTCCCGAATCTCACGGGATCTGAGGCTGCATTCATTCCTCCGGGGTATGGCTTGAACCGCATGGTACAGGGGCAGGGCGACAGGACGTCGTCAGCCTATCAGGCTTGGACCCCGAAACATGACTCGACGATAAGGGAGCCTTACTAATGGGACGCAACGCGATTGAAACAGTTATGGGGGCCGTCGTTTTGATAGTCGCAGCCCTTTTTCTGGTCTTTGCCTATTCAAGTGCCGATTTGCGCAAGGTCAAAGGCTACATGATCACCGCTAATTTTCCGATGGTGGATGGTCTCAAAGAGGGCGGTGATGTCAAGATCAACGGTGTGAAGGTCGGCTCTATCTCTGGCATGGAATTAATCACCAATCCTGGACCGGATGAATATCTGGTTCGGACGACGATGACCGTTTTGCCGACGGTCGATATCCCGACGGATTCAATAGCCCTTGCGGCCAGCGAAAGTCTTTTGGGTGGAAAATATCTGTCAATTGAAATAGGGGTTGATGAAGAGTTGCTCCCCAAGGATGGCACGGGCAAGCTCACCCGCACACAGGCGCCGATGCGTCTGGATGATTTGATCGGCCAGTTGATCTATAGCAACAAAACGTCGACGGCGGACCAAGCTCCCGCTGCGCCAGCGACGCCGTCTGCAGCACCTGCGGATGTGTTGGCCCCGGCAACGCCTGTCGCTCCGGTCAAGGCACCTGAGCCCGAGCATCCATGATGCGTCTCCTTGTCGTCCTGTTCCTAAGTCTCCTTGGCATGGGTTTTTGTGGTACCGCTTTTGCGGAAAAGCCGACGGTCGAGCAACCGATTGCCGTTTTGCGTGCGCTGGATAAAGTGACGGGACGAGTCGAGGAGATCGAAGTTAATATCGAGAAGCCATACCGGTTTGGTACGATCTTTATCACTGCTCATAGTTGTCGCGTGACAACGCCGGAAGAAACGCCGGAGGCTGCTGTCTTTCTGGATGTAAGCGAGTTTAAGTCCGGACGCGAGGAAATGTCTGTTTTCCGTGGGTGGATGTTTGCCTCGTCGCCTTCGCTTTCGGCCATGGAGCACCCCGTTTATGACCTTTGGCTTATTGGGTGTAAGGACAAGATGGCCAATTGAACAATGGATTTTTAACGACTGTTTTGCTAGAATGCGCCATCTTGGGAAAAGAGAATAAGATCATATGAGTAATCAAGAGAAATTGCGTGAGCGGCTTGAGCTGCTCAAAGCGGAACATCGTGATTTGGATGATGCCATTTTAGCGCTGGCACAGCGCACAGTACCCGACATGGTTCAGCTAGCGCGGCTTAAGAAGAAAAAGCTTTTGCTTAAGGACGAGATCAGCCGCATTGAGAGCGAGCTTCTGCCCGATATTATTGCATAGTTGACGCTACTTTTTATCAAAAGCCTTTTGGCATCTGATCGCCTCGTTGATGTAGTCTTCGGGATCAAGCCCTAAATCGTCACACCAGCGAATGGTTGAGAAGATAATATTTCCCAATTCTTTTTTGAGTTCCTGCTCATTATGCGTCGACTTGTCTTTGGCGGCGTCGCGTTCATAGCGGCACAGATCGCCAAACACCTTTCCCATGCGCATGACAATCTGTGGGACAGGCTCAACTTCTCCTGTCCCCAAATCGTGCGATCTTCTTGTAAGAGGCTTCGAATATCTATTTAACTTGGACGCTGCAGTTTTGTGGGTTCAGAGCCTGGTGGATCGCGCAGCACATAGCCACGTCCCCAAACCGTCTCGATGTAATTGTCGCCGCCAGCCGCTTGCGCGAGCTTCTTGCGTAGCTTACAGACGAACACGTCAATGATCTTTAGCTCAGGCTCATCCATGCCGCCATAGAGGTGATTGAGGAACATTTCTTTAGTCAGCGTCGTGCCCTTGCGCAGGCTGAGCAACTCAAGGATTCCATATTCCTTGCCCGTCAGGTGGAGTGGTGATCCATTGACTTCAACGGTGCGGGCATCAAGATTGACGGTTAGCTTGCCCGTGCGAATGATGCTGTCCGAGTGGCCCTTGCTGCGGCGAATAATGGCGTGGATACGCGCAACCAACTCGCGGCGGTCAAAGGGTTTGGTGAGATAGTCATCGGCGCCAAAGCCAAGGCCTTTGATCTTGTGATCCAGTTCGGACAGGCCGGAGAGAATCAGGATCGGCGTTGTGACGCGCGCGGCGCGCAGGCGGCGCAGAACTTCATAACCATCGATATCCGGCAACATAAGATCAAGAATGATGATGTCATAGTCGTACAACTTGCCGATTTCCAAACCATCTTCACCAAGATCGGTCGTATCAACTATAAAACCCTCCGCCTGCAGCATCAGTTCGATGCTTTTGGCGACGGATGTATCATCTTCGACAAGCAAAACGCGCATGATTAAGCCTCGTTCTAAAAATAATCAGGTTGGGTTTCTGCACTGCTAATCGGGCGAGTGACGCTGTGTTTTCGCCCTAAAGCTTAACGCAAGACATTGCCGCGTTAACCTTACTTTACAATATGACGTGAATTGTTTTTAACAAAAAGTAAAAATTATTAACAGCGTTTTTTTGAGAGGGTTATTTGACACTGGAAAGACACATATATTTGTATAAATATAAACATAACAGTAAGTTAGGTATTTGGCGCTGTGGGAAAGAACATGGACTTTCTCTGGGCAAGAGAATATTTTTAGCGCCAGTTGCGTGGGAGCGTGGCATAGAAGGGCGTGTTGACAGGGGGTAGGGTGAGCCAGATTTCTTTAACAAGGCCGATCCTTTTCGGACTTAAAGGGCCAGTGTTGAGCGATGCCGAGCGCGCCTTTTTTCGCGAGACGCAGCCTCTTGGGTTCATTCTCTTTCAACGCAACTGCGTTAATCCTGAGCAGGTTCGATCCTTAACGTCCAGTTTGCGCGAAGCTGTGGGGCGCGAGGAAGCGCCAATTTTCATTGATCAGGAAGGTGGGCGTGTCGCACGGTTGAAACCGCCCCACTGGCCGAAAATGTGTTCGATGGGTGAGTTGGGCGCGCAGTGCGCTTGTGATGCGGCCTGCGGCGAAGAAGCGTTGCGCGAGCATACGCGGCGAACGGCGCACATGTTGCTTGATCTGGGTATCAATGGCAATTGCGCGCCGGTGCTTGATCTTTTGATTGAAGGCGCAGACTCGGTGATAGGTGATCGGGCGTTCGGGTGCGATCCGGATCATGTGGCGCGGTGTGGGCGCATTGTGGTTGAAACTTTTATCGCGTGCGGTGTCTGGCCGATTATTAAACATCTGCCGGGGCACGGACGCGTGAAAGCTGACCCGCATATCAAGCTTCCGGTTGTCGATACATCGCTTGATCTCCTGCGTAGGCAGGATTTTGTGCCGTTTAGGAAACTGGCAGATGCGCCGCTTGGGATGACCTGCCATGTTGTTTTTACAGCGCTCGATTCTAACAATCCCGTTTCCCTGTCGTCGCGTGTGATTACGGAAATCATTCGCGGCGAGATTGGCTTTAAAGGGCTGCTCGTTTCGGATGATCTGGCGATGGGCGCGCTAAGCATGCCTTTGCCGGAAAGGGCCGCGCGTGCGCTGGCGGCGGGCACCGACATCCTGCTTTATTGTACGGGCGAACTTGATGAAATGCGCGAGATCATAACGTCTGTCCCGCAAACGGCGACGTGTCTTTTTTCATCGACATCGTCGCCGTAGGAGTCTTTAGCCCATTAGTTGGACATGTGCCGCGATTTGATCCTTGAGGATCGTCGGATTCAGCTTCCAGCTATAGGCCATTGCCTTGGCATCCTTGACTGAAAGCTTGTCATAGGTTTCCAGAGCGGCGCTCAATTCACGCGGATGCACAACCTGTTCATCTTTGCGGCCACCGCGTGACATCAGGAAGAGAGAAACAAAGCTCCCCTTGTCGATATCAAGGGCCTTGGCAATTGCAACCATCAAACGCGGTTCGTGTGCATTGATGATGGTGTCAATCGAGCCGATGTCCATATCTGTCATATGGCTCAGCGCCAGATTGAACAGGCGATAATGATTGAGCCGCAGCATCTTGACCAAGAGCGAAGTGCTTAGTCCTTCGCGTTCGGTAATCCAGCTCAGAAGAGCGCCCATGGCAACGTCATCTTCTTTTTCGAAAAGATGGGTCTTCATCTTGTCTTCGATGCTTCTGGTCAGCGCGTTGTCCAGTCGACCAGGGCCGAAGCCATAACGCTCCAGCGCGGCGCGACGCAAATCTTTGCTCGCCCACCAGTAAAGGTTGATAGCCTTTTCAGAAGGCAGGTCAGGACGTGTCAGAAGGGGATCCTGCAGCATCGTTGCGATGCGCGCCGCGTCCGTTAGGATGTTCATCGCTGTGGGCGAAAGCCGTGCGCCAAGATTTTCGGCGACCAGCTGCATGACGCGCAAGCTGCCTGTTGTGACAAGGGCATCAGCAACAGCTTCGCTGATATGGGCGCGTTGCGCGATAGCCGAGGCGTGATCGCCGCCTTTGTTTTTGATCACGATGATTAAATCGTCATCTTCCAGATTGGCGTTGGCAACAAGAACGTTCTTGGCAATTTCGATCGGCCCGTGGGCAATACGCAGCGCAATGGGACGGACCGCACTAACAGCTTTGTCAAAATTGGCAATCAGTGCGCGACGAATGGTTTCGCTTTCTGTGCGCAGAATTTCTTCAACCAGTTCGTTGACAAGCTTTTCCTCTTTTGCCGTAAGGCAAGCAGCTTGATCCAGAAATACCTCGCCAAGCTTTTCAACAAGCGCTAAACGCCCATTCTCGCTGCGGTCATGCGCCAATGCAAGCAGGACGGGAATTTCCTGATAGACCTTATTATCCATATAGACTACCTCGTATGTCTCGTTCATGTTCCACATTGTCTTTGTTCTTCCCTAACAATAACTTAATCAAAATAATGTTTCGAATCGTTATAGTTAACTCTTTCTTTATTGCCTGTGCGTAATAATGGTGTTGTTATAGTCTATCCATTATCCATCTGGTGAACGCATGCAAATAACGCCGCCGCCACCATTACCGCCTGCTTCCGCAGGTGTTGCTCAACCCCAGTCCGTACAAAACGGCCTGCCTCAAATTGTGACCCAAGCGGCTGCCCCCATCACGCCCGTAGCTGTTTCTCCCGCCGATAAAAGCGAACGAAGCGACAAATCCCGCCGTCGTCGAGGGGGTAGGGACCGTGAAGATCCCCAATCCCAGCAGCAAGGCGGGGATCGTGAACGTGGCGGCCATCTGAATATCAGCGTTTAACATTGTCTTCACTCCCAAATCCCTTTTTGCCTTTTTTGCGATCCGTGCTCTTTTTTGCTAACTAAGGCTAAATGGCAACGGTTCACAAATCTCTACGTCCAATCAGATTTTTACGGTCTTTTTTGTTCTTTTGCGGTGCCAATATTGCACTGCATAACTGGATTATACCCCAAATTCTTGAAACTAATTCGTTGATTCTATAGTAAAAAGATTGTTAAACATAACGAAGGCCCTTTTGGGGGCAAATTCTACCTGTAATGGGTAGGAACTTACTGTTTTTGGGTAGTTTAGACATGAAAAAAATTTTTCGTCTTGGCACACGAGGCAGCCCTTTGGCGCTTATTCAGGCCCAAATTGTGCGGGATGAGCTGTACCGAACCTACCCCGATTTGCGGCAGGAAGCCGATATCGAAGTCGTCCCGATTCGCACGACGGGTGATTGGTCCCCCTCACAAAGGGAACAGACCTTTTTGGAGATGGGCGGCAACAAAGGCTTGTTTACCAAAGAAATTGAAGAGGCCCTTCTGGGCGGGATGATCGACTTTGCCGTTCATTCGATGAAGGATGTTTCCGTGTTTGTCTCTCCTGAATTGACCTATGCGGCTTTTCTCAAGCGTGAAGACCCGCGTGATGCGTTGCTCTCGCCGCTTGCGCCGCGTCTTGCCGATTTGCCACAGGGGGCTCGCGTTGGAACGTCGAGCCTACGACGCAAGTCACAAATTCTGGCCATGCGCCCAGATTTGAAAGTGACGCCCTTGCGCGGCAACGTCGATACGCGCCTTAAGAAGCTGGCGGCGGAGGAGGCCGATGCGACCATTCTTGCTGTCGCTGGCTTGCGGCGGCTGGGGCGCATGGATGCCGTGTCTTCTATCTTTGAGCCACAAGAAATTCTCCCCGCAGCGGCGCAGGGTATTCTTGGCGTGCAGATTCGGGCTGATGCGCAGGACCTGCACGATTTTCTGGCGCCAATCAATCATGTGGAAACCCAAGCCTGTGCCACGGCAGAGCGCGCATTGCTGCGCGCGCTCGATGGTTCGTGCCGGATGCCGATTGCCGCCTATGCACAAATCGTACAAGGCCAGATTAATCTGGAGGCGCTTGTTGCCAGTCCGGATGGCCGACAGATTATTCGACAAACGGCCAAGGGCAATATGGATCATGCAGACCAGATCGGTTATGATCTGGGGATTCAGATGAAGGCCCAATTGTCGAGTGATTTCTTTTTGTGTAACGCTAGCTAAAAGATTGACTGAAAGGGCGACATGACTACGGTTCTCGTCACGCGTTTGAGGCCCTTTGCCGGGCCATTGATGGGAACGCTGGAAACCATGGGCTATGAGGTTTGGCACGAGCCGCTTTTGACGGTTGAGCCTCTCTATCAACGCCGACCTGAATCTGTTTTTTCGATCACGCCGATTGTCGCGATCACCAGTCGGGTGACACTTGAAATGCTTCAGACGCGGCGGGATGAAGTCACTGACTTGCTGAATGAGCCCTGTTACTGCGTGGGCGATCAAACCGCCCAAGACGCCTCTGCCTTCGGCTTTACGGATGTCGTGAGCGCCTCGGGCAATGGTCGGATGTTGGCCCAATGCATCATGGAGCAGGAAAGCGCACGTGAAACCGTTCTGCATATCGGTGTCGAGAACCGCAATCCTGAAATGGCCGATATTCTGACGAATGAGGGTTGGAATGTCGTGCATTGGCCGATCTATCGCGCCAGAGAGGTTTCCAATCTGTCCGAACATGTGCTGGAGGCTTTGGGGCAAGGCAAAATCGATGTCGTAACCTTGCATTCGGCGCGCGCGGCCCAGACTTTTGTTAAAATCATCGAAAAAAACGGCCTGATTTCTTGCTGTTCGGCGCTAAGCGCGGTAGTCTTTAGTGGATCGGTTGCCAAAGCGCTACAGGCGCTCCCTTTCAAGGAGGTTATTGTCCCTCCGATGCCAACGGAAGGAATGCTGGTTGAAGTTATTCGTACGCGCTTTCCTGTCGGCTAGATCGAGTAGGGCGCGAGAAAGTGGGGTTTGAAATGTCTGAACCGGAAACAGCCAAAGAAACAGATCTCCCAAAGGATGAGTCTGAAGTTTCAAAAAGTGGCGTGCCTCATATGGGTGTCGCCATTTTTATCTTGCTGCTCGTTGTTGCGGGTGTTGGCTTTGCCAGCGTCTTGCCGTCCTTGTTGGGTGAGAAAGGGGCTGTCGAGCTTCAGTCTGTGCGTGCGCCCGTAACGACCGCGGCTTCGGATGAGGCGCTCCAAATGCTGGCCGAGCGTGTCAAAGACATGGAAGGGCGATTTGATCGCCTGAATACGCAAATGACCGACATCGCCAATGTCCAGATGGAGGCCAGCAAGGATCCCAGCCTCAAGCTCGACAAGGAAGTGAGAGAAGAGGTGAAGAAGCAAGCGCAAGAGATTGATTCTTTAAAATCTTTGCTGGAGCAGGCGAGGGCGGATACCAAGGATACGGCTTCGGGCGTCCGTCGCGATATGGTTATTTTGCTGGCGGCGATGCGTTTGTCGTCGCGGATCGCCTCGGGACGTTCGTTTGAGCAAGAACTGGCGGCGCTTAAGTTGGTGGCGGGGCCAACGGCAACCTATCATGCGGCGCTTGAGAAATTGGAAGTCCTCGCGCCACAAGGGGTGGCGACGCCTTATCTTCTTTCCAAGCTTTGGTTCACCAGCTATCGGCAAGCCAAGTCGGCTCTGATGGAGGCGCAATCGCAAACGTGGACGGATCGTATTCTTGCGGCGCTTGAAGGGTTGATTTCGGTTCGTCGTTTATCGCAAGAAAATGACGACGCGCAAAAGATCATAGCAGCGGAAAGCGCGATGGAAAAAGGCGATCTGGATGCCGCGCTCAAGGTTGTGGGCGAACTCCCTCAAGCGGTTCAGGATCGTCTGCAAAAATGGAAAGTAGCCGCAGCCCGCTATGTGCAGGCTCAAGCGGCAATGGATGAGATCGAAGCGGCCTTGGCGGGCCCTGTGCCTGCGGTTGCGGCGTCTGCTGCGGTTCAAGTTCCAGTTCCTGCACAGGAAGATACTCCGGTTCCTGCTCGGGAAGATAAAGGACAGGCCAGCGAATGAAGATACTCTGGTTTATCATCCGCCTTGCGATTGTTGCCGCCATTGCGTTGTGGCTGGCGCAGCAACCCGGATCGGCACAGATCCAGTGGCACGATACAGTCATCGACACATCGGCAGCGTTTCTGTTTGTGTTCTTTGCCGTGGCGGCCTATGCGCTTGTACTGCTCTCGCGTTTTTGGAGCTTTCTTATCGAAGGGCCGCGTGTCTGGCGTCTTAATCGCAAGATTGGCAAACTCAAGGACGGGCAGGATGATCTGACTAAAGGTCTGGCCGCCATCGCGGCCGGGAGACCTGCCGAGGCGGGGCGCTATGCGGTCAAAGCACGCAAGGCGCTGGGCGATAATTCGCTCAGTAAGTTTCTGCTTGCACAGTCGGCACAGTTGTCGGGCGATCACAAAACGGCGGCCGAGATTTATCAGGCCATGACCAAAACACATGATGAGACGGCAGTTATCGGGCATCGTGGCCTTATCCTTGCTGCGCTGCGCGAGGGACGCACACAAGATGCGCGCCAGCAGGTTCGTCGTTTGGAGCAGGCCAAACCCGACGCGCCATGGCTGTTGCTTGTTCAGTTCGAATTGGCGGTGAAAGATGGTTTGTGGCAGTCCGCTCTTGCGTATCTGGATAAAATCAAAAAGATGAAAACAGTCGCACGCCCGACCATCCAACGCTACGAGGCGATCTTGCTGGTTGCGCAAGCCAAGGAGTTGTTGCGGACATCACAGGCCAAAGAAGCGCTGAATGCTGCCGAAAAGGCGCTCAAGCTGGCCCCGAACTGGGCACCTGCTTTGTTGGCTTTGGCCGAGACGCAGATTGCTGCTGACTATGCCCGTGCGGCCGTCAGGACGATTGAGCGAGTCTGGTCCGCTATGCCGCATCCCCAGATGTTGCCCCTTTACCGCTGGGCCCTTTCGGATGAAAAGTCGCTTGGTTTTTTCAAAAAAATCAAGCAGTTGACAAAAAATAATCCCGATGACCGCGTCAGCTTGGCCGCTTTGGCCGATGCAGCGCTCAAGGCCGATTTGTGGGGCGAGGCCCGTCGCTTTTTGTTGCAGCTTGTCAACACGGGGCAAGCTGTGCAATCTACTTACCAAATGCTGGCACGTCTTGAAATGCGTCAGGCCGGGAATGAGCGCGCCGCCGCCGCGTGGAGCGCAAAAGCCCTTTCGGCACCAGCCGATCCACAGTGGCGGTGTTCGTCCTGTGGTGCTGTTCACGAGTATTGGGAGGCGACTTGTACGCAATGCGGCTCTTTCGATTCGATCGATTGGGCGGCAGCTGGCGACAGGAAAAGCATTGAAGCTGAAAAATACATACCATTATTGTTGGAGCCCTAATTGTGAGTGAAGATCGAAGTTCGAGTCGAGAAGAAGACCCTTACCCGTCGGGATGTCGAATAGCCATTTTTGATTTCGATGCCACATTGGCCCAAGGCGACAGCCTTTGGCCTTTCCTTGAAACAGTTGCTGGTAGCTGCGCTTGCTATACACACCTGTTTTCCTCTCTTTCCTCCTATTTCTTTGTGCCAGAGGGCAAAGGTCGTCGCACCGCGCTGAAGGAAGAACTTCTTCATAAGACGCTTGCTGGACGCAATATCTCGTCGATCCAGCACGCAATTGACCGCATGCAATTCTGGCCGCGTTGGCTTCCGACGCTCAATGATTTGCGCCGCCATCATCAAGCAGGGCATCATATCTTGATCGCGTCGGGGAGCCTTGATCTCTATATGCCCACGATGCTGCGCGATGTGCCCTATGACGGGTTGATCTGTACCGAGATGGAGCGCGATGCCAATGGCGTTCTGACGGGGCGCATGGTGTCAGGCAATTGTGTACGCAAAGGCAAGGCGGAACGCGTCAAAGCCTATATGCAAGCGCACGGTCCCTTTATCGAAAGTTGGGGCTATGGCAACGCGCCGCATGATCTGCCGATGCTGGAGCTTGTGGATCACGCCCACACGATCCCGTAAGAGGTCCCTGAACCAACATCATTTGTTTTTTATGGTTTAATCCTCATATCGCTTGAGCAAGCCTCCTTTATGGCTAATGTTTCTTGTTTCAAGAGGATAATAAATAATTCCTATCACGTAACAAATAGTCCTTGTGCTAGGTTTTATTATCTGCTATAGTCAAAAGTTCCCAAAAGTTTGGGCTAAAGGAGGGGGATTTGAAAGAAAATGGCAAAAATATATTGCTTGCGAACCGGTTAAGGGGCGGCCATAGTGCGCCCCACAGTTCAACCGTTTATCAAAAACACCGCAGACCCGTTTTCGCCAGTCGAAAAGGCGAAGGGGCTGTTCGTGTTTTTGTTTTGTCGTTTCCGCTTGTTGAACAAAGCAGGCGGAGGCTGAGTTTGTCGAGACCCTGAAAAAAGGCCCTGAATAAGGGCTATGAGAGGCTAACAATGGCGCAGAGCGTTCCCGTAATTTCCAAGAGCAACATGAGAATTCGTAAGAGCTTCGGTCGTATCCCCGAAGTTGCGGAGATGCCGAACCTGATCGAAGTGCAGCGCGCTTCGTACGAGGCCTTTTTGCAGATGGATGTTGCGCCCGCCGATCGCAAGCGCGTTGGGTTGCAAGAAGTTTTGCGTTCGGTCTTCCCGATCCGTGACTTCGCTGAGCGTGCCGTTCTTGATTTTGTGTCGTACGAGCTGGAACAGCCCAAATACGACGTTGAAGAGTGCCAACAACGCGGCATGACTTATGCTGCGCCGCTCAAGGTCACGTTGCGCCTGACGGTCTTTGATGTTGATGAAACAACGGGCGTCAAGTCGATCCGTGATATCAAGGAACAGGACGTTTATATGGGCGATATGCCGCTCATGACTGCGAATGGTACCTTTGTCGTCAACGGCACCGAGCGCGTGATCGTCAGCCAGATGCATCGCAGCCCCGGTGTCTTCTTTGACCATGATCGCGGCAAAACGCATTCGTCCGGCAAATATCTGTTTGCCGCACGTGTCATTCCCTATCGTGGTTCGTGGCTCGATTTCGAGTTTGATGCGAAGGATCTGGTTTATGTTCGTATCGACCGCCGCCGCAAGCTGCCTGTTACATCACTGTTATATGCGCTCGACAACGTCGAGACGGAGAAGCTCCGCGCCAAGCGTGAAAAGAGCGGCAAGCCGTTGGATGCACGTGAAGTTGAAGGCATGTCCAAGGAAGAAATCCTTTCCGCTTTCTATGAATCCGTGACTTATCGCAAGGCCAAGAATGGCTGGGTTACCAATCTCGTTCCCGAACGTTTGAAGGGGCAGAAGCTGGCCGCTGATCTTATCAACGCCAAGACCGGCAAGGTCGTCGCCGAAGCGGGTAAGAAGATGACGCCACGCGTCATCAGCAAGCTTGTTGAAGATGGCGTCAAGGAAATCCTTGTCCAGACCGACGACATGATCGGCACCTATCTGGCCATCGACACGATTGACGATAAGACCGGCGTTGTCTTGTTCGAAGCCGGTGACGAGCTGACCGCTTCCTTGATGGAAGAAATCGAAAATACGGGGATCAAGGAAATCCAGATCCTTGGCATCGACCACGTGAATGTCGGCCCCTATATCCGCAACACGCTTTTAGCCGATAAGAATACAAATCGTGAAGAAGCTTTGGTTGACATCTATCGCGTTATGCGCCCCGGTGAGCCGCCAACTCTTGAATCCGCCGATGCATTGTTTAAGGGCTTGTTCTTTGATCTGGAACGCTATGACCTGTCGCCTGTTGGCCGCGTGAAGATGAATGCGCGTCTTGGCTTCAAGACGGACGACCAGCTTCGAGTCCTGCGCAAGGAAGACATCCTTGAGATCGTTCGTATCATGTGCGAGCTGAAAGATGGACGTGGTGAAATCGATGATATCGATCACCTTGGCAACCGCCGCGTGCGTTCGGTTGGCGAGTTGATGGAAAATCAATATCGCCTTGGTTTGCTTCGTATGGAGCGTGCGATCCGTGAGCGTATGAGCTCCATCGAGATCGATACGGTCATGCCGCATGATTTAATCAATGCGAAGCCTGCCGCTGCCGCAGTGCGCGAGTTCTTCGGCTCTTCGCAGTTGTCACAGTTTATGGACCAGACGAACCCGCTGTCCGAAATCACGCATAAGCGTCGCGTTTCGGCCCTCGGGCCCGGCGGTCTCACCCGCGAACGCGCTGGCTTTGAAGTCCGCGACGTTCATCCCACGCATTATGGCCGCATCTGCCCGATTGAAACGCCGGAAGGCCCGAACATCGGTCTGATCAACTCACTTGCCACCTATGCCCGCGTCAATCAGTACGGCTTTATCGAGAGCCCCTATCGCCGCGTCAAGAATGCCAAGGTGACAAACGAAGTCGTCTATCTCTCCGCGATGGAAGAGGGGCAGTATGTGATCGCTCAGGCGAACTCCGAACTTGATAAGTCCGGCAAGTTTGTTGCGGAAACCATCGTCGCGCGTAAGAACGGCGAAAACATCGTCGCGACTGCTGAAGAGATCGACTTTATCGACGTCTCGCCCAAGCAGATCGTGTCGGTCGCTGCCGCGCTTATTCCCTTCCTTGAAAATGACGACGCCAACCGCGCTCTCATGGGATCGAATATGCAACGTCAGGCCGTGCCTTTGCTGCGTAATGACGCGCCGCTGGTTGGTACCGGTATGGAAGGCGTTGTGGCGCGTGACTCGGGCGTGGCCGTTGTGGCACGTCGCACAGGCATCGTCGATCAGGTTGACGCTATGCGCATCGTTGTGCGCGCCAGCGGAAACCTCGACCCGACAGAGCCGACGGTTGACATCTATAACATGCTCAAGTTCCAGCGTTCGAACCAAAGCACCTGTATCACGCAGCGTCCGATTGTAAAGGTTGGTGATGTCGTGCAGCAGGGTCAGATCATCGCCGACGGTCCTTCGACCCAGTATGGCGAACTAGCGCTGGGTCGTAACGTCCTTGTGGCCTTCATGCCCTGGAACGGTTACAACTTTGAAGACTCCATCCTGATTTCCGAAAGGATCGTCAGCGAGGACGTCTTTACCTCGATCCACATCGAAGAGTTCGAAGTGATGGCTCGCGATACCAAGCTGGGTCAGGAAGAAATCACACGCGATATCCCGAATGTCGGTGAAGAAGCCCTCAAGAACCTTGACGAAGCCGGTATCGTTTATGTCGGCGCCGAGGTCAATCCAGGTGACATCCTCGTCGGTAAGGTCACGCCAAAGGGTGAAAGCCCCATGACGCCGGAAGAAAAACTTCTGCGCGCCATCTTTGGTGAAAAGGCCGCCGACGTGCGCGACACCAGCCTTCGTCTTCCGCCGGGTGTGACGGGTACGATCGTCGAAGTGCGCGTCTTCTCGCGTCGCGGCGTTGAAAAAGATCAACGCGCCATGTCGATCGAACGCCTTGAAATCGAACGTCTTGCCAAAGACCGCGATGACGAACGTGCGATCATCGAACGCGGTTTCTTTGAGCGTCTGCGTGAACTTCTGGTTGATCAAAAGGCCGTTTCCGGCCCCAAGGGTTTCCCGACCGGCAAGGAAATCACCGACGAAATGCTGCAGGATTATTCGCGTGGCCAATGGCGTCAGGTTAGCGTCAAAGACGACAAGGTCATGGAAAAGATCGAAGCCGCCAGCAAGGTGTTTGACGAACAGATCAATGCGCTCAAGAAGCGCTTTGAAGACAAGGTCGGCAAGCTGCAACGCGGTGATGAATTGCCTCCGGGCGTCATGAAGCTGGTCAAAGTCTTTGTTGCCGTGAAGCGCAAGCTGCAACCTGGTGACAAGATGGCCGGACGTCATGGTAACAAGGGTGTTGTTTCACGTATCCTGCCGATTGAAGACATGCCGCATCTTCCCGATGGTCGCCATGTTGATATCGTGCTGAACCCCTTGGGCGTGCCGTCACGTATGAATGTGGGACAAATCCTTGAAACCCATTTGGGTTGGGCCTCTGCCAACATCGGTCGTCAGATCGGTCAGGCGCTGGATGTCTATATGGAGCAAATCGCCCAAGACAAGAAGGCTTCGATCAGCGAGGTTCGTACCAAGTTAAAAGATGTCTATGGCGATGAAACCTATAAGGCCGAAATCGCGACGCTCTCGGATGACGAGACGATCGATCTTGCCGACAATTTGCGCATCGGCATTCCTTTTGCAACGCCTGTCTTTGACGGCGCACGCGAAGCGGATATCGAGCGCATGCTAACCATGGCGGGTTTGGCCACGTCGGGTCAGGAAACGCTGATTGATGGTCGTACGGGTGAAGCTTTCGACCGCAAGGTAACGGTTGGGTATATTTATATGCTCAAGCTGCACCATTTGGTTGATGACAAGATCCACGCGCGTTCGATTGGTCCTTACTCGCTGGTCACTCAGCAGCCTTTGGGCGGTAAGGCACAGTTCGGTGGTCAGCGCTTCGGTGAAATGGAAGTCTGGGCCCTTGAAGCTTACGGCGCTGCCTATACCTTGCAGGAAATGCTCACGGTTAAGTCCGACGACGTTTCAGGTCGTGCAAAGGTTTATGAATCCATCGTACGCGGTGAAGACAACTTTGAATCCGGCGTGCCGGAATCCTTCAATGTTTTGGTCAAGGAACTCCGTTCGCTCGGCCTCAATGTTGACCTTGAGCAAAAGAGCATCGACGACGAAGCCATTGAGGCTGACGCTGTTGAGGCTCTGCCCGAGGCGATGGGTTGAGACGGATTACGGAATTAACGAGATAGATTCGCGATAAGCGGGAGTGAAAAAATGAACGATCTTATGAATATCTTTAATCCGCAGCAGGCGCCGCAGACGTTTGATCAGATGCGCATCTCGATAGCCTCGCCAGAGCGTATCCGCTCCTGGTCATTCGGCGAAACGAAGAAGCCGGAGACGATCAACTACCGCACGTTCAAGCCGGAACGTGATGGTTTGTTCTGCGCTCGCATCTTTGGGCCGATCAAGGATTACGAATGCTTGTGTGGCAAGTACAAGCGCATGAAATATCGCGGCATCATCTGCGAAAAATGCGGCGTTGAAGTTACGCTCCAGAAAGTCCGTCGCGAGCGTATGGGTCATATCGAACTAGCATCGCCCGTCGCGCATATCTGGTTTATGAAGTCGCTGCCATCGCGCATAGGACTGCTCGTGGATATGACTCTGAAGGAGATCGAGCGCGTTTTGTATTTCGAGAACTATATCGTGACCGAGCCCGGCTTGACAGCACTCAAGGATCGCCAGCTTCTCTCAGAAGAAGAGTATCTGACGGCGCAAGACGAGTACGGCGAAGATACCTTCACCGCCATGATCGGCGCGGAAGCGATCAAACATATGCTTTCCAACATCGATCTGCATGAAGAGCGCTCTAAATTGCGTGATGATATGCGAGATACGACATCGGACGCCAAACGTAAGAAGATTGTCAAGCGCTTGAAGTGCATCGAGTCCTTCATTGAATCTGGCGCACGTCCGGAGTGGATGATTTTGGATGTTATCCCTGTCATTCCGCCCGAACTTCGTCCGTTGGTGCCTTTGGATGGTGGCCGTTTTGCGACATCGGATCTTAATGACCTGTATCGCCGTGTCATCAATCGTAACAACCGCTTGAAGCGCCTCATTGATTTGCGTGCCCCCGACATCATCATCCGCAATGAAAAGCGTATGTTGCAGGAGTCGGTCGATGCGTTGTTTGACAATGGCCGCCGTGGCCGCGTCATCACCGGCGCGAACAAACGTCCGCTCAAGTCGTTGTCCGATATGCTCAAGGGCAAGCAGGGCCGCTTCCGTCAGAACTTGCTCGGTAAGCGCGTCGATTACTCAGGTCGTTCGGTTATCGTCGTCGGTCCAGAGCTGAAACTACATCAGTGCGGTCTTCCCAAGAAGATGGCGCTTGAGCTGTTCAAGCCCTTTATTTATGCCAAGCTTGAGCTGTATGGCATGGCCTCTACCATCAAGGCGGCCAAGCGTATGGTCGAAAAGGAACGTCCCGAAGTTTGGGATATCCTTGAAGAAGTCATCCGTGAGCATCCGGTCTTTTTGAACCGTGCGCCAACGCTTCACCGTCTCGGCATTCAGGCGTTCGAGCCTGTCTTGATCGAGGGTAAGGCGATCCAGCTTCATCCGCTTGTCTGTACAGCGTTTAACGCCGATTTCGACGGTGACCAGATGGCCGTTCACGTGCCGTTGTCACTTGAAGCCCAGCTTGAAGCGCGCGTGCTCATGATGTCGACTAATAACATCTTGTCACCCGCCAACGGCAAGCCGATCATTGTGCCGTCGCAAGATATCGTTTTGGGTATCTATTACATCACGATGGAACGCGAAGGCGAAAAGGGCGAGGGCATGGCCTTTGCCAATATTGGTGAAATCCAGCAAGCCTTGGCCGCAGGCATCATCACGATGCACACCAAGATCAAGTGTCGTTATCATGGCGTGAACGCCGAAGGCGAAAAGGAAACAGTCCGCGTTGAAACAACGCCGGGTCGTATGCTTCTTTCGGAAATCTTGCCGCGTCATCCCAAGATCCCCTTCAGCACTGTCAACCGTTTGTTGACCAAGAAGGATCTGACCAACGTTATCGACGTTGTCTATCGCCATTGTGGCCAGAAGGAAACGGTGATCTTTGCCGACCGCCTGATGGGCCTTGGCTATAGCAATGCCTGCCGTGCTGGTATTTCGTTCGGTAAGGATGATCTCGTCATCCCCGCCACGAAGATGTCCCTTATCAACAAGGCACAGGATCAGGTCAACGAATATGAGCAGCAGTATCAGGAAGGTTTGATCACACGCGGCGAGAAGTACAACAAGGTTGTTGACGTCTGGTCGAGCTGCACGGAAAAGGTCGCTGAGGAAATGATGAAAGGCATTACCGATACCGGTAAGGGCAACATCAATTCCGTTTACATGATGGCTCACTCTGGTGCGCGTGGTTCGGCTGCCCAGATCAAGCAGCTCGCCGGCATGCGCGGTCTGATGGCTAAGCCATCGGGTGAAATTATCGAGACGCCGATTATCTCGAACTTTAAAGAGGGTCTAACGGTTCTTGAATACTTTAACTCAACCCACGGTGCTCGTAAGGGTCTGGCCGACACGGCTTTGAAGACAGCGAACTCTGGTTACCTGACACGTCGTCTTGTTGACGTCGCGCAGGATGCCATCATCACCGAAACGGATTGCGGCACCGACGGCGGTTTGACCGTTCGCGCTGTTGTCGATGGTGGTGAAGTGATCGCGCCGCTTTCCGAGTTGGTCTTGGGTCGTACCGTCGCGCAGGATGTGCTTAATCCCGCAACGGGCGAACTGATCGTTAAGGCTGGCCATCTGGTTGATGAAAAGTCGATGGACGAGATTGATCGGGCAGGCGTTGACTCGGTTATGATCCGCTCAGTGCTGACTTGTAAGTCCGAGACGGGCATCTGCGCCAAGTGCTATGGCCGTGATCTTGCGCGCGGTACGCTGGTCAATATCGGTGAGGCTGTCGGTGTTATCGCAGCGCAGTCCATTGGTGAACCGGGTACACAGCTCACCATGCGTACGTTCCACATCGGTGGTGCGGCTCAGCGTGGTGCGGAACAAAGCTCGGTCGAGGCTTCATTTGATGCCAAGGTTCAAATCCACAACAAGACACTCGTTGCCAACAGCGAGGGCCGTAACATTGTTATGAGCCGTAACTGTGAAATCGTGCTTGTCGATGATCTGGGCCGTGAAAAGGCGCGTCACCGCGTCCCCTATGGTACCAAGCTTCTTGTCGATGAGAACGCCATCGTGACTAAAGGTCAAAAGCTGGCTGAATGGGATCCGTATACGCTCCCGATCATCACGGAAAAGGAAGGTATCGCCAATTTCGTCGATCTTATCGAAGGGTTGTCTGTCCGCGAAGTCACCGACGAAGCGACAGGTATTTCCTCCAAGAAGGTTATCGACTTCCGTCAGCAGGCCCGTGGTGCTGAACTGCGTCCGCGTATCATGCTGCAGGATGACAAGGGTGAACCCGTCAGGTTGTCGAGCGGCGTTGACGCTCGCTACTTCCTGCCGGTTGATGCGATCCTCAACGTTGCTAACGGGGCGAAGGTTCGCGCCGGCGACGTTATCGCGCGTATCCCACGTGAAGGGTCCAAGACACGTGACATCACGGGTGGTCTGCCACGTGTAGCCGAGTTGTTCGAAGCGCGTCGTCCCAAGGACTTTGCGATCATCGCCGATGTCGATGGCCGTGTCGAGTTTGGCAAGGATTACAAGACCAAGCGTCGTATTGTTGTCCGCCCCACCGACGAGTCCCTCGAACCGCGCGAATATATGATCCCCAAGGGCAAGCATATCGCCGTTCAGGAAGGCGATATGCTCGAGCGTGGCGATCTTCTGATCGACGGCAACCCTGTTCCGCATGATATTCTGGCTGTTATGGGTGTTGAAGCCTTGGCTGCCTATATCATCAACGAGATACAGGAAGTCTATCGACTGCAGGGTGTGAAGATCAACGACAAGCATATTGAAGTCATTGTTCGCCAGATGTTGCAGAAGGTCGAAATCACCGATCCGGGTGATACAACATTCCTCGTCGGTGAGCAGGTTGATCGTTTCGAGTTCTTCGAGGTGAATAACAAGGCCGTTTTGGAATCCTTGCATCCGGCGCAAGGCCGCGCGGTCCTGCAAGGTATCACCAAGGCGAGCTTGCAGACGCGCTCCTTTATCTCGGCTGCTTCGTTCCAAGAGACGACACGCGTCCTTACCGAGGCCGCTGTCGCGGGTAAGATCGACTCTCTCGAAGGGCTTAAGGAAAACGTCATCGTCGGGCGTCTTGTTCCTGTCGGGACTGGTTCCTATGTCAATCGCCTGCGTCGTATCGCCGCAGCGCGTGATGTGGAAGGGAACAAGCTTGATGCCGAACGCGCTGCACAACGCGAGGCTGAGGCCCGCGCTGCTCTTGAAGCCCGTGAGGCCGAAGCTCAGGCTGCGGTTTCCGAAGGTTGATCGTTGCTTGAATTGTTTGATAGAAAGGCGGGGCGAAAGACCCGCCTTTCTCTTTTGGGGAACTAAAAAAGTATGAGCCTCCTTTCCACATCACTCCTTGCGCTTAGTATGTCCGCCGATGCTTTTGCCGTCTCGATTGGCAAGGGTGTAGCCCTTGATAAACCAAGCTTCCGCGATGCGATGAAGAACGGACTTGTCTTTGGGATGACGGAAGCCTGCGCCCCCGTCCTTGGATGGTTTCTGGGCGGTATCGCTGCGGGTATGATCGAGGCCTATGATCACTGGATCGCGTTTGGCCTTTTGCTCGCTATCGGCCTGCATATGATCGTCGAGGGGGTTCGCAATCAGAACTGTGAAGTCGAGCTTACAAAGCCCAAAGATCAAAGCCTCCCGCTACTTATGTTGACAGCCGTGGGCACGAGCATTGACTCGATGGCTGTTGGCGTCTCATGGGCTTTCATTGGTGAGCCCATTTTCCCCATCGCCCTAGCGATTGGCCTTGCCACATTTACTATGTCAACGCTCGGCCTGATGATTGGTCATTGTGTTGGCTGTCGTTTGGGACGGTTCGCAGAGATACTCGGTGGCTTGGGCTTGATAGCCATTGGCGCGAAGATACTTTTGCAGCACCTCGATTTTATATAAAGCTTTTGCTGGCGTTTCTTATTTGTATGTAGGGCTAGATGAAGGGCGTTAACGAATAGGTAAGGATTCTCGCGTCTTCTATCTTAAACCATGATTTTAGGATAGTGGAGCCTCCTGATGTTCGATCTCGATCCCGTGCTGCTTGCGCGCATCCAGTTTGCTGCCAACATCACTTTCCACATTATCTTTCCCTCTACGACGATTGCTCTTGCCTGGATCTTGTTTTTCTTTAAGCGGCGCTTTGCAAAGACCCAGAATAGCATCTGGATGGACGCCTATTTCTTTTGGACCAAGATTTTTGCGCTCTGTTTTGCGCTAGGAGTCGTGTCGGGCATCACAATGTCCTTTCAGTTCGGCACAAACTGGCCGGGCTTTATGAACAAAGTTGGCAATATCGCCGGGCCCTTGCTTGGCTATGAAGTAATGACCGCTTTTTTCTTAGAGGCGACGTTCCTTGGCATTATGTTGTTCGGGTTCAAGCGCGTGTCGGCCTTTGTACATGATCTCGCGACGTTTCTTGTCGCGGCGGGGACGACTTTTTCGGCCTATTGGATCTTGACGCTCAATAGCTGGATGCAGACCCCCGTGGGGTTCGAGATGATCGACGGCAAAGCTCATGCTGTTGATTGGATAGTAATCTTGTTGAACCCTTCCATGCCTTATCGCATGGTGCATATGCTTCTGGCCTCTGGCCTCACGGCGGCCTTTCTGGTGGCGGGGGTCTCGGCCTATCGGTGGTTACGCAATGATAGAGGCGAGGCTGTGATGGCCGCGCTCAAAACGGGCGTTTATCTGGCCGCTATCTTGATCCCCTTACAGATTTTCGCGGGTGATTTGCATGGGCTAAATACGCTTGAGTACCAGCCGCAGAAAATCGCTGCCATGGAAGGGCTCTGGCAGACGCAAGAGGGTGCGCCCTTTGTTATCTTTGGCTGGCCGGATCAGGAGACAAAAAGCAACCTCTTCGCGCTCGAAATCCCCAAGGCGTCGAGCATGATTTTGACCCATGATTGGAATGGAAAGGTGAGGGGGCTCAACGAATTTGAAGGCTTTCACCCACCCGTTGCGCCCGTCTTCTGGGCTTTTCGTCTGATGATGGGGGTCGGCGGCCTCATGCTTTTCGTGTCGTGGGGAAGTGCCTATTTGCTCAAAAGGAAGGGCGATATCAACAAGCTTGCCGCGCGCGCGTTGGTAGCCATGACGTTTTCGGGCTGGCTGGCCACCATCTTTGGCTGGTATGTGACCGAGATTGGCCGTCAGCCATGGCTGGTGCAGGGCGTCTTGCTGACTAAGGATGCCGCCTCGAATGTGCCACCCTCTATGATTGGCGTATCACTCACCCTGTACTTGTTGGTCTATGCCGTGCTCATGACGGCGTTTATCAAGACTTTGTTCTATCTTTCGCGTAAAGCGCAAGTCTAGTTGAGGAGGGGAATGTGATGGACATATTCTTAAACGGTGAGTGGCTTCCGCTTGTTTTCGCCTTGCTGATGGTCGTGGCCGTTCTGGCCTATGCCGTTTTGGACGGCTATGATCTTGGCGTCGGCATCCTGATGCGCAATGCGACGCAAGAAGAGCGCGATGTCATGATCTCTTCCATCGGGCCCTTTTGGGATGCAAACGAGACGTGGCTTGTTCTGGCGATTGGTATCTTGCTGATCGCCTTTCCACAGGCGCACGGGATTGTTCTGACAAACCTTTATCTGCCCGTCTGCCTGATGCTGGTGGGGTTGATCCTGCGCGGCGTTTCGTTTGAATTTCGTGCCAAAGTTCAGAGCGAGAACAAGGCCGCGTGGGACAAGGCCTTTATTGTTGGCTCGCTTCTGACAGCCATGTGTCAGGGCTATATGCTGGCGTCTTATGTTCTTGGCTTCGCACATGGGGTTTGGCCGCTTTTGTTCTGCCTGATGGTTGCACTCTGTGTGGCGGCAGGCTATAGCCTGATTGGCGCTTCGTGGCTGATTATGAAGACAGAAGGGGCGCTTCAGTACAAGGCCGTCAATTGGGCGATCAAGGCCATGCGCGGCACGGCGCTTGGTATTGTTGTCGTTTCGGTTGCAACGCCAGCCATGAGTTCGCATATGCTTGATCGCTGGACAACTTACCCCGATATCCTAATTCTCGCGCCGCTGCCTATCGCGATTGTCGGGCTTGTGGCCTATCTTGAGGTCGTCTTGCGAGGTATGCTTGTGAACCCGCAAACCATGTGCTGGCGACCTTTCGTGATAACGGGCGGGCTTTTTGTGAGCTGTCTAATCGCTTTGGCCTATAGCTTCTATCCCTACATCATCCCCGAACAGCTCAAGATTGTGGATGCCGCGAGCGCGCCGGAATCCCTGATGTTTATTTTGGTTGGCGCGCTTATTGTACTTCCGGCCCTGATTGGTTATACCTTATTTGCGTACAAAGTCTTTCATGGGAAGACCAAGGAACTAAGTTATAATTAAAAGGCAGAGCAATGACGTTTGAAGGAGGCGATAAGGTTAGGCAACAGCTAAGCGACCTTATCCAAAAAGCGCGGGATCGTGGCGCAAGTGCGGCGGATGCTGTTTTGGTTGAAGGCACGTCGAAATCCGTTTCATGGCATGACGGCAAGATCGAGTCTCTGGAGCATTCCGAAGGGGCCGATCTTGGCCTACGGGTTTTCTTTGGCAAGCAACAGGCTATTGCTTCTAGCACGGATCGATCTGTGGCCGCGCTGGATGAATTAGTCGACCGCGTGATTGCGATGGCCAAGAACGCGCCCGAAGATCCCTTTTGCCGGATTGCCGAACCTGACCAGCTCGCGAAGAATTATCTGACCATCGAGATGGCAGATGATTATGAAATCGAAGTGTCGGACTTAATCGAGCAGGCGAAAGTGGCTGAAGACGCCGGTCTTGCCGTCCCCGGCATTACGCAGAGTGAAAGCACCGATGCAGGTGCCGGACAGACGCGGATCACGCTTGCGACGAGTAACGGCTTTGTCGGGCAATATGAACGCACGAGTTATTCCATCAGTGCCGTGATGCTTGCGGGCGAGGGCACGGAGATGGAACGCGATTATGATTTCTCGGCTAAAGCCTTCCGTACGGATCTGGCTTCGCCCGCCGAGATTGGACGGCTTGCTGCCGAAAAGACGGTTCGTAATCTTGGCGCGCGCAAGATGCCAAGCTGCCAAGTGCCGGTTGTCTTTGATCCACAGGAGGCCTCCGGCCTCATCCGCAGCTTTATCGGTGCTATTCTTGGCAGCTCGATCGCACGGGGAACAAGTTTTCTCAAAGACTATATGGACAAGCCCGTTTTTGCTGAAGCCATCACGATTATCGACGATCCGCATCGGCCTCGCGGCTATCGCAGCAAGCCGTTCGATGGGGAAGGGATCGCAACGCATCCCTTGATGCTTGTCGATCAGGGTGTGCTCAAGACGTGGCTGCTTGATTTACGCTCTGCCGCGCAACTTGGACTCCAGACAACGGGACACGCGGCGCGCGGGACATCGAGCATGCCGTCGCCTTCGGCGTCTAATCCTTATGTTGTCGCGGGAAAGCTGACAAAAGAAGAGCTGATCAAGGATATCAAATCCGGCTTCTATGTGACCGAGACGATGGGTATGGGGATCAACGGTGTTACCGGCGATTACTCGCAAGCGGCGCGTGGCTTCTGGATCGAAGAGGGTGAAATAAGCTTTCCTGTAAATGAGATGACGATTGCAGGTAATCTGAAAGACATGTTTAAGGCAATGACTCCAGCGAATGATCTTGATTTCCGGTATGGTGTGGACTCGCCCACGCTTCGTATTGAACATATGGTCGTTGCAGGATTGTCGTAATGAGCGAACAGGCAAAACAAGTTCAGATGACCTATGGTTCTATCGATTGCCTCAAGTTCCGTACGATCTGGATCTCTGATTTGCATTTGGGCACAGCAGGGTGTCAAGCCGAAGCTGTTCTCGATTTCCTGATGCACACCGAGTCCGAGTTTCTCTATCTCGTCGGGGACATTATCGACGGCTGGCACCTGAAAAAGCGCTGGTACTGGCCACAGCTTCATAATGATGTGATCCAGAAAATTCTTCGTCGTGCGCGAAAAGGCTCCAAGGTTTTCTATATTCCCGGCAACCATGATGAAGTCGCCCGTGATTTTTGCGGCTTGAGCTTTGGCGATGTCTTGGTCAGCAATCAAGAGATCCACATAACGGCAAATGGCAAGCGTTACCTTGTCCTGCATGGCGATCAGTTTGACGCGGTGATGGGCTATGCAAAGTGGCTCGCGAAGCTAGGGGATGTTGCCTACACCTTTATCCTTGCCCTTAACACCTACTTGAACAAAGTTCGACGCTATTTTGGCTTTAGCTATTGGTCGCTTTCGGCCTATCTGAAGTACAAAGTTAAAAATGCCGTTGAGTATATCAGCTCTTATGAAGAGTTTATTGCGCGGGAAGCCAGACGTTATCAGGTGGATGGCGTGATTTGCGGGCATATCCACCATGCGGAAATGCGTGTGATCGGCGCTTCGGAATATTATAATGACGGTGACTGGGTTGAATCCTGTACGGCTTTGGTTGAGGACTTTGAGGGTAATTTGTCGGTGATCTGTTGGCCCAAACAAAAAACGGCGTTGTTGGATAACAATCATAATGAAGATCCTGATCATCACTGATGCGTGGTTGCCACAAACAAACGGTGTTGTCCGAACATTACTGGCAACGCAGAAGGAACTTGTTGCGCTGGGCCATCAGGTTGAGGTCTTTCATCCCCGTGACAATCGTTGGCTGACCGTGAGTATGCCGACCTATCGCGAGATCAAGCTGGATTTCCTGTCGTATCGACGGATGAAGAAGTTTTTTAAAACACATCCTGCCGATGCCGTTCATATTGCGACCGAGGGGCCGCTTGGCCTGTGCGCCGTTTTGATTTGTCTTGCACAGCGCAAGCCGTTCTCCACGGCTTATCACACACGTTTTCCCGAATATGTTTGCGCACGTGTGCCTCACTTTTTACCGAGTGCTGTTGCGCGCGGAATAGAGAACTTGACCTATGCGGCACTTCGTCGTTTTCATAATGTGGGTATCAGGACATTAGTTCCCACGCAGACGATGCTTGATCTCCTTAAGGTCCATGGCTTTACAAAAGTTGCGTTGTGGTCTCGTGGTGTTGATACCGATGCTTTCTATCCGGGTGAAAAGGATTATTCCGCTTACTGCGAGCTTAAACGTCCAATCCTGCTTTATGTCGGGCGTATCTCTGTTGAAAAGAACCTAAAGGATTTTCTTGCCCTTTCAACTACGGGCACCAAGGTTCTGATTGGAAGCGGGCCTGACCTGAAGACCCTGAGCAAGGCTTATCCCGATAGTGTTTTCCTTGGCCGCAAGGAAGGCAACGATCTGGCAAACGCTTTTGCGGCGGCAGACGTGTTCGTCTTTCCGTCCAAGACGGATACATTTGGTCTTGTGCTGCTTGAAGCCTGCGCGGCGGGGTTGCGCGTTGCCGCTTATAATGTGTCAGGGCCAGCCGATGTTTTTAATGAGCCTGAAGCAGCTCATTTCGCGGCCTTAGATGCCGATTTGCAGCGGGCTGTCGATAGAGCCCTGATCCTGTCGGACCGGCCTGAACGGGCGAGGGCCTTTGCTGAAAAACACTCCTGGCGGCGCGTCACGGAGCAGTTTGTTAATGGATTGAAATATCAGAAGTAATTAGGGTTTTTGTCCTCGTCTTTGATAAAGAAAATGCTCTTTTTAAGCCCTTTGGGATTGACGTTCGCCCTTGGAATCGTTAAGAAGCATGACGCTTTCCCTAGTGAAAATCGTATAGGGGGGTATATGTGCCGTTGTAGCTCAGTTGGTAGAGCAGGGCTTTCGTAAAGCCAAGGTCGGGAGTTCAAGTCTCTTCAACGGCACCATAAAAAAAAACGCCCTTATGGGGCGTTTTTTTATGGCTTAATTGTCGAAAGGACTTGAAGACCCGACACCAAAGATAAGCGTGGTCACAACTATGCTGCAGTTTTCTTTGCCTCGGACTTATTAAGCAGGAAGGCATGCGTCATGCGCCAGCGATAAAGATAATTTCGGGCTTGTATGGACGGGCTTTATACCTTCCGCCATTTACGGGCGGCGTTGTCGATCAGGAAGCCCTGATACTTTGTGATTCCCATTTCGAGCCCAAGCTTGATGGCTTGGTCGCTGTCACAATGGAAAAAGATGATCTTGTCGTGCGGAATCTTCATAATCGCATCGTGAATATAGCTGCTCCTGAGCGTTGTCACATGGTCTTTACCGACATTGATTTTGATATAGTCGGCATTTAGTGCGCCGAAGTTGAAAAAGCCGACCATATCCGGCGTGATGCCATCGATGGCAATCTTGAATCCCTCTTGATGCAATGTGGCCAGACCATTCATCGTCAACGAAAAATCCTGAAGCAAATCGCCACAGTGAATTTCAAAGACGATCCGTGAGCGGTTCATTCGCGGAATAGAGTGGATGAAGGCCGCGAACTCTTTGCCGATCACCGTCGGAATGGATAAGTTGAGGCTTAGCGGCATTTCAGCCACCGATATATAGTTGAGTGTGAGCGCTTCAAGCAAGCTACGGTCAAGAAGCTGGCAGAGATCAAGAAAGAGGTGTTTGGGCTGTGTCACTTCTGTATGTGGAAAATACCGCATTTTGAGTTCGTCGACGCCAATAAAAGCTTCGTCAAACAACTGCTGCCAGCTTTCGTTGCTTTGATAGGCGTAAACACTCTGTGAGCGGATATATTGTGTCAGATCGATTTCCTTGGCGAGCCGTTCAATCTGGTTAACCCGCCATGCAGTGAGGGGGCCGCGTGCGGCATCGCTTTGCAACAGATTGGATGCCGAATTTTCATCAGTCTGTTCTGAATCGATCGTTTTTACGCCATTGATGTAGTCATTTACCCTCGCGCGAAGTAAGGTGTAGTCTTGCGGCAGGTTGTAAAGGGTCATAAAGCGTTCTTTATCGCCGGATTGAACGCCATGCGGGAGAAGAACGATCAAGGCTTGGTCGGGGAAAACGATTGTGTTGCTGCCCTCTGGCCAGATCAAAAAGACATCGCCATTCGACATGGGCGCAAAGACGCCTTTTTGTGCGATTGTGAGGGCTTCAAGGCGCCTGTGCGCCTCGTCGATCGAGCCGCGCCCCCCATAATCAAATGGTATTTCGTTGACCGATAAAAGGGCAATGACATGCTTTGTCGCAAGGCGATTCATTCTGCGAAGACGCAAGACAAAATCTTGTTCAAGGACAAGATTTGTTGGACTCGCGCGTGTATCGTCGAATTCCCATGTTCTCATGCCAATAATTATAAGCGCGATAAACTAAAATCTGTTAAACAAAAGAAAAATCACGTAAAAAAGGAGTAAGATATTCAACTATTTATGCTGCGTTGCAACAAAAACACTCGTTATCCTTAGCTGTATTGTGGATAAATAGACCCTTTGCCAGATTGATGCAGGAATATCTTATTTAGCCTTGAAATTCAGTATAAAAGAATGTTAAAGAACGCTTCGCAACTAAAACGATGGTTTCCTTTGGGTGGGCTTTTATGGCATAATGCGGCCCAACATAATGAAATCATATGTCATGTGCCGGACTTATCCTGCCCCCAAGGGCCAAAACCGGCAGCAAAATGTAAAAATTCGTATCAGATGAGGAGCTTCCATGACTGAAAATGAGCTTGCAGGTCCAAGCATCGCTATTCTTGTCGCTAATGGTTTTAATGAAAATCAGGTGACTGCCGTACAAAGAGCCTTAACGAATGCTTCTGTGAAGTTCAAGATCGTCGCTCCCGAGCAAGGCCTCGTCAACGGATGGCAGGATAATGCTTGGGGCCACTATTTCACGGTCGATGAGATGATCTCGACGGCTATGGGTTCTGATTATGATTTTCTCTTTTTGATTGGGGGCGAACGCGGCGTCGCCAAACTGAAAACCAATCCGCATACTCGTCGTATTGTTAACCATTTTCTTGAAGCCGAAAAGCCTGTCGCCGCTATTGAAGCGGGGGTTGAGCTGTTGGCCCTGTCTCCCAAAAGCGCGAGCTTGACCGTTTCTGCGCCAGAGGCCTGTGGCCAAGCGCTGGTTTCGGCCCAAATCGAGCTCGTTGCTGAGGATGTGTCCTTTGATCGTCATGTTCTGACAAGCGCAGGCGGTGATATCACGGCGTGGGTTGAAAAGGCCGTCGAGATGCTTTCCACCTGTATCGTTAATGACGAACAAGCCCAAGCGGCCTAACGTGCGCGCTTGCCAGCATTCCCTTTTTGTCTGTCCAGCCCCGTAGTACTGATCGATAACGCGATGTGTTAGCATCGGCTTGCCGTGGTGTTTCCTGTCGAGCTCTGTTGCCTGCCTCGTATGTGGTGTGGTGATTGAAGGTGGCGCGTTGTAGGCGTTGACCCTGTCTTCCTATCCTTTATAGACAGTGCGCCCTGATCGCTGTTCTATTTGCGTGCTAGGGGATTTGGTTGACCGTGTCTTTGGCTTGGGGATAGCTTTTTTTTGCGATTATTGTTTGATCTGAGCCTACGGCGGGACTGCCTAGTTCTGTTAGACGTGCCGTTAGGGCGCCCAGCCGTTTGGTTGCGCGCCGCGTAAGACCGAGTTTGATCTCGATGCGCAGGAGTTTGATCTGCTCTTCGATATCAGAGCTGTGGCCCTGTGTTTCTGTTTCTTTTATTTCGGTGATGTTGTTCTGCATGCTCTGACGCCCTATATGCACTGCCTTAGGCCACCTACATACAATGGGAAAAATCCCATATCAAGATGAATCCACGTTTTTTGGGATAGAATTTTTTATTCGTTGCACGGTAGTAGGAATGCGCGACTGCATTTGCGATTCATTGAGCATTCGACGAGTAAGCTGCCGCACGAGTTTCAGGGCACAACAAGAGAACCTCATTTTGAGTTGAGGGGCAGACTTACTCAGGACCGGGAGGAAAGAGAGCACTGCCAAAGAAAGGCACGTATACGAATATACGAGGCCTTGCTAAGGGGTGCGTCCATTTCGATCTTGAGTGCCTTAGCCGCAAAGTCTTTCAACGCTTGGGATGTAGTGCCAGATTGGCATGCTACATAATAGAAAAGAGCCTCAAGCTCGATGGCTTCGTATTTGCTCACAGGACAGAAATCATGCTGGATTGTCGATGTTGAAGCATGGTCGTCAGACGTGTTCGACATCGTCATCTTTGAGCCCATGTAGGATTGCGTTATCGGTGTAGGGTGTGCGTGGCCTCCACGTCTTGACTTAAGACTGATCTGGCTTTCGGCCATATGAGATTGGACAAGTTCATGGGCTAAAAGAGAGATTTTTGAAGAATTATCCTTATGCATATGATAAATCCCATATAAAATATTACAACATTAAGTCATGTATGGGAATAATCATTATCATAGAACAACGATTATGGGAAGAGAAAAATGGAGCCGGCCTGCCGATTTTGGGCAGGTCACCCCTTTCTGGCGACGGATGATTTTATGGCCTCATACATGACAAGGCTTTGAATTGGTGTGATAATATCGGTTTTACTGGTTTTAGCGGCCGGAGTCGCGGTAACATTTTTGTAAATGGTTGTAACCATTGCGGCAAAGTCTTGGGGCTTGAGGGATTGCTTGTAATTCTCGGCAACTTCATGGAGCGTCGCAATAATTTCGGACAGAAGGGCAAGGTCGGCGTCGTCCAGAGAGGGATGAATCCCACCCTCTGTTGTAACGGTTTCCGGTGGCTTTGTGGTGGAGGCGCTACGTTGGGTCGATTTCGGGCTAGCGGTTGCCGAGGCCTCTTGTGCCTTGTCCCCGTTTCCACCAGTCATGAGATGGTTTGGTGTTATTTCCAAGGCTTTTGCAAGGGATTCGATGGTATCATATCGTGGATATTTGGCCCGTCCCTCAAGGATATCGCGCACAGCTGTCGCGTTGAGGCCTGCCGCCAGTGACAAACTGCGCGGATTGAATCCTTTGTCTTCCATAAGGCGTCGGAGTCGTGTCGCCCAGCCTGTCGTATTATTTTTCTTTTTCATAGATCAGTCATAGGGGTTAGGGATATTTCCTGTCAACTGCCCTACAATACTTTCCCCTCAGAGGTTGTCTGAGGGGAATCTTCACTTTTGAGACAATTAACCCCACATGAGCGCGGGGTAATAGGAGGGGTCTTAAAGTCTTAGGTATTCAGGAAGCCACCACGGCGGAGGGCTTCAAGGTGTTCGGGTTGTTCGGCCAATTCAGACGAGATCATACCGCCAGCGGTTGCTCCCATCAACTCGTCCGCTACGCGTTCGAGTATAAAGCGGGCATCGCTGTCTACCTCAAGGGCATCGCGTACGAGGCCGCATAGAGCAAGATAGGCGGTGGGTGATAATTCTACAAGCACAGTGTGATTCCTTTTATTTTTGTTACCATCTTTGGGGCAAAAGCGTTTCTTTGTTGCTTTGTTCGCTTTCGGTTCACTTTTGCCTACCTGTGCATCATACCTTAAAATTCGGGAAGGTAAAAAACTTTCATGCAATTTTTTTTATCTAACGTTCTGAAATAAAAACGAATTACCTCTAAAGGGTAAGAACTTACCCTTTAGAGGTAGCTACCTAAAAAGGAAGATTAACAGCAAGGAGACCAAATGAAAATTTGTGATGATCACGTGCGGGGAGTTGGATTCAAAGCTCTGTAATGCCCGTGCGGGACAGGCGAACATCCCTGTGCACAGAAATGCCAAGCAAGAGACCTACGCCAATCAACAGGGTTAACATCGCTGTGCCGCCATAGGACACGAGGGGTAAGGGAATGCCTACAACAGGTATTGTGCCCGTGACCATTGCAATATTGACGAAGACATACAGGAAAAAGCTTGTCGTCAGGCCAAAAGCCGTCAGCCGTGTAAATTGGCTGCGTGAGGAAAGGGCGATCATAAAGCCGTAAAACAGCAAGACAAGATAAAGGGCCATCAGCCCAAGGCCCCCCCAAAGCCCGAATTCTTCGGCCAAGACGACGAAAATGAAATCCGTATGTTTTTCGGGAAGGAACTGAAGCTGACTTTGTGTGCCCATGCCGAACCCTTTGCCCACAAGGCCGCCAGAGCCCAAAGCTATTTTGGATTGCAGGATGTTATAGCCGGCACCCAGCGGGTCGGCATCGGGATTGACAAAGGTCATCAAGCGGGCCTTTTGGTAGTCGTGCAGGTGCTGCCACGCAAAGGGCAACACGGCACAGGCAATTGCGGCAACCAATGCAAACTTCCACCAACGAACCCCTGCAACAAAAAAGATTGCTGTGCTGGCCAACATGAGGAGGGTTGCCGTGCCCAGATTGGGCTGGAGGAGAACCAGACCCACCGGCAAAAGAACCATAAGGATAGGCGGGACTAACATCGTCGGTCGACCGACATCCTCGCTGTCCAGTGTGTGGAAATATTTGGCCAAAGCCAGCACCAGCGCGATTTTCATCAGTTCGGAAGGCTGGAGGACAAAGAACCCCAAATTGATCCAGCGTTGGGCCCCCATGCCGATATGACCCATGATTTCCACGACAATCAGAAGCAATAACATGACCCCATAGAGGGGATAAGCAGCTCTGAGCCAGAAACGGACATCAATCAGCGCAAGACAGAGCATCAGAACAAAACCGGCGGCAAAACGGACCAATTGTGGCCCGGCCCAAGGGTCCCAGCTTTTGCCCCCAGCGGAGTAGAGCAACAAGACGCCGATAGTCCCGATCATAGCAACGATAAAGACCAACCCCCAGTTGATAAGGGTCAGCTTATCAAAAAAGCTGAGACGATCTGCGGATGTGAATCCAGACATTGAGGGCCTGATGAACATGAAAAATGAACTTTGCTTATCGCTCTTCACAGGGCTCGTCGTCAAGGCGATAGCTTTAATCTTTTCCTCTTGCTTATTGGCCTTGCCACGGCTCTGACACCACTATAAATTGCCGTAAAGTCAATTGTTTTCTGATTCTTAAGTAAAGGGTAGGGCCATGAAGGCTGCTGTGATTGTTTTTCCCGGATCCAATTGTGATCGTGACGCCAAGCGCGTTCTTGAGGCGGTTACGGGCAAGCCCGCCCATATGGTATGGCATGCCGATACGGATTTGCCGGATGTCGATTTGATCCTTCTGCCCGGTGGCTTTTCTTATGGCGATTATCTGCGCACTGGCGCGATGGCGGCCCATTCCCCCGTAATGCGGGAAGTTGTGGCTAAAGCGGGCAAGGGCGTCAAAGTTTTGGGTATCTGCAACGGGTTCCAGATTTTGTGCGAGTCCGGTCTTCTGCCCGGCGTGTTGTTGCGCAATGTCAGCCTGAAGTTCGTTTGTCGTCATGTGCCTTTGCGCGTCGAGACTAACCAGACGATCTTTACCTCTGCCTTTGAAAAGGGGCAGAGCGTTTCCATCCCTGTTGCGCATGGCGAGGGTAACTATTTTGCCGATGCCCAGACGATCGAGAAGCTGGAAGGAAACGGCCAAGTTGTTTTCCGCTATCTGGATAATCCGAATGGCTCGATGAACGATATCGCGGGCATTATGAATGACAAGGGCAACGTGCTGGGCATGATGCCGCATCCCGAACGTGTCGCCGAGCCGCTCCATGGCTGCACGGATGGGCGCATCGTTTTTGAAAGCCTAGTCAAGGCACTCGCGACCTGAGGAACAAACACATGGACACACAAACGCAAAGCAAGCAGGGTGGAATGGCTATTAGTCCCGAAATCGAAAAGTTGATCAAAGAACATAATATGAATCCTGACGAATATAGCGTTCTGCTTGGGATTTTAAAGCGCGAGCCGACCGAGGCCGAGTTTGGTGTTTTTGCTGCTATGTGGTCGGAGCATTGCTCCTATAAATCCACGCGCGTGTGGCTCAAGACGCTGCCAACGACGGGTCCGCAAGTGATTATGGGGCCGGGCGAGAATGCGGGCGTTATCGACATTGGCGATGGTCAGGCTGCAGTCTTCAAGATGGAGAGCCATAACCACCCGTCCTATATCGAGCCTTATCAAGGTGCGGCGACGGGCGTTGGCGGCATTCTGCGCGATGTGTTTACAATGGGCGCGCGGCCTATTGCGAACCTGAATGCGCTTCGCTTTGGCGATCCCTCTCATCCCAAGACCAAGTCGCTCATCGCGGGTGTTGTGGCAGGTATCGGTGGTTATGGCAACTGCGTTGGCGTTCCGACAGTCGGAGGTGAGACAAGCTTTCACGCCAGCTATAATGGCAACAATCTTGTTAACGCGATGACAGTAGGGCTAGCTAATGCCAATCGTATTTTTACATCCCAAGCGACCGGTGTCGGCAATGCTGTTGTCTATGTCGGCTCCAAGACGGGTCGTGATGGCATCAAGGGCGCAACGATGGCGTCGGGCGAGTTTAACGCGGATGCCGAAAGCCAGCGCCCGACAGTACAGGTTGGCGATCCGTTCACGGAAAAGCTTCTGATCGAAGCCTGCCTTGAGTTGATGAACACCGAAGCTGTGATTGCTATTCAGGATATGGGGGCTGCCGGTCTGACATCATCTGCCGTTGAAATGGCGTCGAAGGGTCAGCTCGGGATCGAACTTGATCTTGACAAGGTGCCGCTTCGCGAAGAAAGGATGAGCGCCTATGAAATCATGCTCTCGGAAAGTCAGGAGCGTATGCTCTTTGTCCTCAAGCCCGGTCATGAGAAAGAGGCAGAAGATATCTTCAAGAAATGGGAGCTTGATTTCTCCATCATCGGCAAGCTGACCGATACGGGCCGGATCGTCTGCCTGCGTAACGGCAAGAAAGAAGTCGATATCGAGGTCGATCCTCTGGTCGAAAGCTCACCCGTCTATAAGCGCCCCTATGAGCCGACGCCTGCGCAGCCGGAACTCAACGCCGCTGATTTCGGTTTGCCGGAAGGTCAGACGCTCCTTTCTGTCCTCAAGACGTTAGTGGGCTCGCCTGAGCTGGCTTCGCGTCGCTGGATCTGGGAGCAGTATGATTGTCATGTCGGCACCAATACGGCACAAGCCGCGATGGGCGGCGATGCCGGTGTTGTGCGCGTTGAGGGAACCAAGAAAGCGCTAGCCATGAGCGTCGATTGCACACCGCGCTACTGCATGGCTGATCCGGTGATGGGTGGCAAGCAAGCGGTGGCCGAGACTTATCGCAATATCAGCGCTGTTGGGGCCAAGCCGCTTGCGATTACCGATAATATGAACTTCGGCAATCCCGAAAAGCCTCGCATCATGGGCCAGTTTGTTGGTGCCGTTGAAGGCATCAAGGAAGCCTGTATCGCGCTTGATTATCCGGTCGTGTCGGGCAATTGCAGCCTTTACAATGAAACGAATGGTCAGCCGATCTTGCCTGCACCTGCCATTGGTGGCGTCGGCTTGATGCCGGATGTCAGCAAGATGGCGACGATAGCTTTCAAGGGCGATGGCCAGAGTATTGTCGTGATTGGCGAGAACAAGTCGCATATCGGCCAGTCGATCTATCTGCGCGAGTTGTTTGGCAAGGAAGAGGGCGTACCGCCGCCTGTCAACCTCACTGCCGAGCGCCGCCACGGCAAGTTTGTCCGTCAGCTCATTGATGAAAGTGTGATCACGGCCTGTCACGATGTTTCCGATGGCGGTTTGCTTGTTGCGATTGCAGAGATGGCGATGGCGGGTGCTCTGGGCTGCAAGCTTGAGGGGCCGGTCAAAGATGCCGGTTTCTGGTATGGCGAGGATCAGGCGCGCTATGTCGTGACGACAAAAGATCCCAATGATCTTATCGCACGTGCCGAAACGGCTGGCGTTCCCTATATGATTCTGGGACAGACGGGCGGAAGCGCTTTTATCCTTGATGGTGAAAGTCTGGAGTTGGATTGGCTATGCGAACTCCATGAGCGTTGGCTGCCGGACTATATGGGATCATAATATGCCGATGGAAGCTGCGGAAATCCATTCATTGATTACAGAGGCTTTGCCGGATGCAAAGCTGACGATTGAGGACTTGCGCGGCGATGGCGATCACTATGCCGTCACAGTTGAAAGCGGGGCTTTTTATGGCCTATCGATTGCGGATCAGCATCGCATGATTTTTCGTGCGCTACAGGGGCGGGTTGGCGGTATTCTTAAGGCGTTGACCCTTTCGACTTATGTGCCGGAGTCGTATCGTCCGGGTATGGGGATCGGCGATGAATCCTGAAGTTGGTGAACGCGCACAACGCTTGATTGATCCGGTTGTTCTCGACCGCATCCAATCAGAGGTCAACTCTGATCCCGTTGTTTTGTTTATGCATGGAAGCCCCGTTTTCCCGCAATGCAGCGGATCGGCACAGGCTGTTCAAATTCTGGGTATGCTTGGTGTGCACTATAAAAGTATCGACGTTCTGACTGATCCAAGCCTTCGCCTTGCCATCAAGGATTTTAGTGATTGGCCAACGTTGCCGCAGCTTTATGTGATGGGCAAGTTTATTGGAGGCAATGATGTCATGCGCCAGATGCTTGAAAATGGCGAGCTGCAGGACCTCTTTGCTCAGCTTGCCATTCCCATGAACGGCGATCATTTGTGACGGTAATTTTCCGTTCTGTCCGCTTATTTAAACGCGCACTGCATCTTGCCTTCGCCAAGATATTTGACGGTAAGAATCCGAGTTGCACGTTGTTCTTGTTGAGGAACGCAGGTCATTTGCCCGCCAAGGATAACCGATACTTTATCCCCTGTACGCGTGATCACGCCACCTTTTTTGGGATAGGATTCGGGTGGGTAGCAAACAGCGCGGCTTTTAAGCTCGACTGTGGTCAAAGGTGAATTATATTTAAACGAACCACGATCCCCCGCCATCACTCTGCCCCTAAAGGTTGAACCTGTCCCGCTTCCCTTGACGGTAGTATCCATGCGCACCTGACAATATTTGGCAACCTGTTCTGGCGTATAGCCAAGGCTGTTCTCAATCATACGCAGTTCTCGTTCGCCCCATATGTAGTCTGGTGTCACCTGAACCGTAATTTGATCTGTCAGATCAGCTTCTGTCGGATTTTTGAATGCATATTCGTTGAGAAAGAGAGGTTCTTTTTCGCCCGCTGCCATTTCTTTGGCATACATCTGGGCCGCATACGCTTCTGTTGGTGTCTGAGGGTTTCGATTATAGTCAAACCTCATTCGACGTTCGATTTTCTCGTTCTTTGTTAGCTCTTCCTCTTTTTTAACCCGGCCAGTTGGCTTGATTGGAAAGGGCGTTGTGTTGATGGCGAATGAGGCAGGTCTTTGTGCTTGAATCCTATCTTGGATGGAATGATCCTTCAAAGCCTCTTTGAACGCTTGCTTGTAGTCACTTGGAAGATATTTTTTGACCTCTTCGGGGAATATTTCATCAATGTTCTCAGGCAGTCCCCCCAATTTTTCGTTGAGTCGCGCAGGATCGATCTGACGAACGTCCATGGCTTCTTCTGCTGTCGTAGGCGCTAGCTCTTGATGGTTTGTCGCTGGCGGTGTTATCGTTTGAATTTTCTTGCTGCTTGTTGAGGGGGTTAATCCAAGATTGCCGGATGGTGTGGTGTCATTATCTTCAGGCAGGAGGACGCTCGCCTGCGCTAGCGTTACAAAGCAGACTGTTAGGAGGGCTGTCGAAAGCAGTTTCTTACCGAGTCGCATGATGGCCTCGTGGATTAAGAGAAAAAGCGAGAATAATGTTCCGTGGCATCATAATAAATGCTTACTCTTTCTACAATCCGTAAGATTGATAGTCGATGAATTTATTAACGTTTTAAAAAGCGCCGCCGAAGATTCCCCGATTTGCAGCGCATTGTTTATAACCTTATTGATCGTGACGAGAGGAGAACCTGTTTGAATGTCGCCCCCAGATGCGCTTGTCACCTAAAATCAAGTGGGTGACAGGCGTGAAACGCTGTCTTGGAAAAAACCGCCCCAATGGGCGACTTCTATATGGAGCGGGTGATGGGAATCGAACCACCAGCGCGGGTGACCGCGCAAAAAGTAAGAACGTGAGTTCGTTAATATACTTGAAATTCTGGAGCGGGTGGTGGGAATCGAACCACCAGCGCGGGTGACCGCGCAAAAAGTAAGAACGTGAGTTCGTTAATGTACTTGAAATTCTGGAGCGGGTGATGGGAATCGAACCACCAGCGCGGGTGACCGCGCAAAAAGTAAGAACGTGAGTTCGTTAATATACTTGAAATTATGGAGCGGGTGATGGGAATCGAACCACCAGCGCGGGTGACCGCGCAAAAAGTAAGAACGTGAGTTCGTTAATATACTTGAAATTATGGAGCGGGTGATGGGAATCGAACCCACGTAGCCAGCTTGGAAGGCTGGAGCTTTACCATTAAGCTACACCCGCTCGGTTAACGTCGTGCGTCGGCCCTTGGATATCATGTTGATATCATGTGGGCAAGCGGCTTGTGGCTTAAGCTTCACTTTTTTCTTTTCATTTTGATTGTCTTGCGGTAAAAACCATCATTCCCTACAAAGAGTTCTGATAGTCCGTCGCCAAGCGCCGGACGGGGCCTTGTGGGGTTTGACAGGGATTCGTCCCGAGGATTTGATACAGGAGTGTAGCTCAATTGGCAGAGCGTCGGTCTCCAAAACCGAAGGCTGTGGGTTCGACCCCCTCCACTCCTGCCAAGAACCCTCAGATTGGGTCCAGAACGATAAGGAGCCGTCATGGCAAGCTTGATAAAGTTTATCCAAGAAACGCGGGGCGAGGTTAAAAAAGTTACCTGGCCTACCCAAAAGGAAACCACAATGACCACGGCGCTGGTTGTGGGCATGGCTTTGCTGGCGGGCGTATTTTTCTTTATTGTTGACAATATGTTAGGTTATATCATTAGCAGCATTTTAGGCATGCGCTCGTAAAGAAGCGCAAATAGGGAGACACAAATGGCGCACCGCTGGTATGTAATTCACGTCTATTCGGGCTTCGAGAAAAAGGTCGCGCAGACAATTCGCGAAACGGCTCTCAAGAACGGGCTGGAGGACTATTTCTCCGAAATCCTTGTTCCAACCGAAGAAGTGGTTGAAATCCGCCGTGGCAAGAAGGTTAATGCCGAGCGTAAGTTTATCCCCGGCTATGTTCTCATCAAGATGGATTTGACCGACGAAAGCTGGCATTTGGTCAAGAATACGGCCAAGGTTACCGGTTTCCTCGGTGCCAACGGCAAGCCGTCGCCTATCTCTGAAAAAGAGGCCCAACGCATCCTGAATCAGGTTCAGGAAGGTTTTGAGCATCCCAAGCCTTCTGTTACCTTTGAAGTGGGCGAGCAGGTTCGCGTTGCCGAAGGGCCCTTTGCTTCCTTTAACGGTATTGTTGAGGATGTGGATGAAGGAAAATCGCGCCTCAAGGTCGCCGTTTCGATCTTTGGCCGTGCCACGCCCGTTGAGCTTGAATACACGCAGGTGGAGAAGATTTAGGTTTACTTTCATAAGATTATGCCCTATAGGGCGTAACAAGAGTGTGGGAGGTCCTCTCCGAAAAAGATCCCTCGGAGAGCCGCACCACACGACCAACTTCTTGAAATGACAAGAAGATGGGAAAGGGGGATGAAAATCCTTCAAAAAACCGAGATGCACTGAGCCTCGTTCCCACGGGAAAGGGGGATGGTGTTGTTTTTAACGTCTGTCCGGCCCTTTTGGTCGGGAGGAGAAACGATGGCTAAGAAAGAAGTGATCGGCTTCATCAAGCTGCAAGTGCCAGCTGGTGCCGCTAATCCGTCACCGCCAATTGGTCCGGCTTTGGGTCAACGCGGTTTGAACATTATGGACTTCTGCAAACAGTTTAATGCGAAGACCCAAGGTATGGAAAAAGGGATGCCGATTCCGGTTGTCATCACCGCTTTTTCTGATCGTACCTTTACCTTCGTGACAAAGAAGCCGCCAAATACCTATTGGATCAAGAAAGCGATCAAGTTGGGTAGTGGCTCAAAGACGCCGGGAACTTCGGTTGTCGGTACCATCACGATGGCGCAGATCCGCGAAATCGCGAAGGAAAAGATGGTCGATATGAATGCGAACGACGTCGAAGGTGCTTCCCAGATGTTGGTCGGTTCAGCTCGTTCGATGGGCGTTCAGGTCGTGGAGTAAGACAATGGCAAAAGCAAAGAAAATACGTAAGGCTTTAGAAGCCGTTGATCGTAACAAAATGTACCCTCTTGAGGAAGGCGTTGCGCTCATCAAGAAGGTTGCAACCGACACTGCTCGCAAGTTCGCCGAGACGCTGGAAGTTTCCGTTGCGCTCGGTATTGATCCGCGCCAGTCGGATCAGGCCGTTCGCGGCATGGTTCAGCTTCCGCATGGTACTGGCAAGACCGTTCGCGTCCTTGTGTTCGCCAAGGGTGAAAAGGCCGATGCCGCTATGGCGGCTGGTGCTGATCATGTTGGTGCTGAAGAGCTGGGCGAGAAAATCGTTGCTGGTTTCTCGGACTTCGACCGCGTCATTGCCACACCAGACATGATGGTTGTTGTCGGTAAGCTGGGTAAGATCCTTGGTCCGCGTGGCCTGATGCCAAACCCGAAGCTGGGCACGGTTACGCCAAACGTTGCCGAGGCTGTTAAAGCTGCCAAGGCTGGCTCGATCGAGTTCCGCGCTGAAAAGGCGGGCATCATTCACGCTGGCGTTGGTAAGGTCACCTTTACCGAAAAGCAGCTCGTTGAAAATGCGCGCGCGTTGATTTCTGCTTTGCAGAAGGCCCGTCCGTCGGGAGTTAAGGGAACCTATATCAATGCGGTTCACCTGTCCTCGACCATGGGCCCTGGGATTAAGGTTGATCTCTCAACCCTGTCCGAGAGCGCGTAAGTGCTGATAGAGTGTCGATAAGACATGAAAAACCCGCCTATCGAAAGATAGGCGGGTTTTTTGATGAGCAGGTCTAGGCTCAAAATGTTTATTCGTCGCTGGTTGACAAGGTTTCCTCATCAGGTCCGGCCAGCATCGCTTCGGCTACGAGGCCAGCATTGGCGCGGATCTTATTTTCGATGGAGGCTGCGACATCGGGATTGTCACGTAGATATTGTTTGGCATTCTCGCGGCCTTGGCCAATGCGTGTCCCGTCATAGGAATACCAAGAGCCGGATTTTTCGACCACTTCGGCTTGTGTGCCAAGATCGATCAGTTCACCGACTTTGGAAACACCTTCACCATACATGATGTCGAACTCGACAACACGGAAGGGTGGTGCCATCTTGTTTTTGACAACCTTGATACGCGTCTGATTACCGATGACCGTATCCCTATCCTTGATGGAGCCGATGCGGCGGATGTCGAGGCGCACGGAGGCATAGAATTTTAGCGCGTTTCCGCCCGTCGTGGTTTCGGGATTGCCGAACATCACGCCGATTTTTAGGCGGATTTGGTTGATGAAGATCACCATACAGTTAGAGCGAGAGATGGAACCCGTTAACTTGCGCAAGGCTTGGCTCATCAGGCGGGCGTGTAGGCCCACATGGCTGTCGCCCATTTCACCTTCCAGTTCGGCACGTGGCACAAGGGCGGCCACCGAGTCAACAACCAGTACATCAACTGCACCCGAACGGACCAGCGTATCGGCAATTTCAAGCGCTTGTTCACCGGCATCTGGCTGGGAAATGAGGAGGTCGTCGATATTGACGCCCAGCTTGCGGGCATAGGACGGATCGAGCGCATGTTCTGCGTCGATAAAGGCGCAGGTGCCGCCTTTCTTCTGCGCCTCGGCCAGAACGTGGAGGGCCATCGTTGTCTTGCCTGAGCTTTCCGGCCCATAGATTTCGATGATACGGCCCTTGGGTAAACCACCAATACCAAGCGCTATGTCGAGGCCTAGTGAACCGGTTGAGAAGACATCTATTTCCCCAACATTCTCTTGTGAGCCCAACTTCATGATCGAACCTTTGCCAAAGGCGCGTTCGATCTGGCTTAGGGCTGCATCAAGGGCTTTCTGGCGTTCAGGATCTTTGGTGTCTTTTTCTACAACACGGAGTTTGGCGCTCATGGATGTATCCTTTGATTTGGTTGGGCGAGAAGAACTTCTCGACTCGGGATGTTTCATGTTTGTTCTCATCCTATGTTAGGTTGTTTTCTTTGGCAAGTTCTTTTTTTGTTCTCATTTTCGATTTTGCAGAATTCTTTTTAGTCTATTGTTTTTTTGTAAGAATTCCAAACGGGGTTACACCGCCACGGCCTTCCCAGGTTGCGATCAGGTTATCAAAATGGTCCGGTCGATAATCATTTCCTAAAATCTTTTCCAAGGGAAAGCTAAAGGTCCCGTTGGGAATGATCTTGATATCGTGCGTTTTTTCAAAGCGCTGGCGGATGATGCTGGAGGCTTCGGGAATGATACAATCATGCAGCTCGACAATCATGTCGATCTTTTTAAGGGCAGGGTATTTCTCAGGATCGAGAAGGTCGATTTCGCCGCCTTCGATATCGACAAAAGCAAGCGTGTGTTTATCTTCAAATTGGGTAAAGTCCTCACCATTAAAGATTCCACCAATTTCAATGCGATCTGCAACACCATTGGCTTCGGCCATTTTTCGACACAAATCGCGTTCGGCTTCAATGATATCGCGGGCATAGATGGTCGCGTTCGGGAGGCGGCGCGCAAACCCGACGCTATAGTAGCCATAGGCGCAACCGATATTAATGACGTGCGTGTATTCTTTTTTAATCGCAGACTCAATGGCCTCATGCAGCTCCCATTCATAGGTGCCCAGAAGAGAGGGCAGAAAGATGCGGTCCATAATCTCGCGGATCATTTCCATGCCACGAAACGGTCCCGCAAACACTTTTGTTCCAATCCGGCTAGCGACAAGATGGCCTAAATAAATGCTTTGATAGCCGGTTAGATTTCCCCAAATGGCCATGACCTTAAACTGATCAGGATGTGGCGAATTGAGTATGTTGCGCATATTTTGAACAACATTGGGGCAAATCTCGGCGGGAAATATCATGGGAATTGGGCCTGAACAGATAGGAAGAGGGTGGCTTGAGCCGTTGATGCCTTTTGTATAGCATAGGGTCAAATCAGGATAAAGGATTCGCATGCGCAGCGCCACGCACGTTCGACGAACAACCAAGCCTCCCAAGCCAGAGATCTTTGACGATCTTTATACGGCGATCCTTCAGCTTAAGAGCAAGGATGAATGTCGTCGCTTTTTCTATGACCTTTGCACGCCTAAGGAGATATCCGATATGGCCGAGCGTTGGTGGGTCGCACGGCTGCTGGCGGAAGGGCAGCTGTCCTATCGTGATATTCATGAAGTCACGGGCGTGAGCGTTACGACCATTGGCCGCGTCGCCCGCTTTTTGGAGCAGGAAAGCTTTGAGGGTTACAAGCTTATGCTAACGCGGATGGGGAAGAGCTAAGCCTAAGCGTACTGCTTCTTTACGCGGGCCCAGACTTTCTTGGCGTGGCGCGTATAGAATTTGATGTCAAAGCAGCTTTTGAGCGTCTTGGCATCCACCAGCTTGACAATCGTGGCGTCGGCCATGATCCGGTCTTTGAAATGGGCTGTCTTGCCAGCCTGAATCTCGTACCACACGGACATAGCGTTGGATTGCACAAGGCGATAGGCATCCTCGCGGCTCATGCCCGCCTGCGTGAGGGCAAGCAAGACGCGCTGCGAGAAATACAGTCCACCTAGCGACTCTAGATTGGCCTGAATGCGTTCCTTGTATACGACCATACCGTCGATCATGCCCACAAGACGCATGAGCGCAAAGTCGAGGGCAATCGTGGCATCGGGGCCAAAGACACGTTCAACAGAGGAATGCGAGATATCGCGTTCGTGCCACAGCGTGACGTTTTCTAGTGCTGGCGTGACCGAAGCGCGCACGATGCGCGCTAAGCCTGTCAGATTTTCCGAAAGAATAGGGTTGCGCTTGTGCGGCATGGCGCTGGAGCCTTTTTGACCCTTGGCAAAAGGTTCTTCGGCTTCCCGCACTTCGCTGCGTTGCAGATGGCGTACTTCCGTCGCAAAGTTCTCGATTGTGCTGGCGATCACGCCCAGCGTTGCAAAGAACATCGCGTGACGGTCGCGCGGGATCACCTGTGTCGAAATCGGCTCGATATGCAGGCCCATCTTTTTGGCGACATAGGCTTCAACCTTGGGATCAATCGTCGCAAAACTGCCGACTGGGCCAGAGATGGCGCAGGTGGCAATTTCTTCACGTGCAGCCTGAAGGCGTTTCTTGGCGCGTGCAAAGGCGGCATAGTGGCTGGCCAGTTTGATGCCAAAGCTTGTCGGCTCGGCATGAATGCCGTGGCTACGACCAATGGTGACGATATCGAGCGTCTCATCGATGCGCTTGCCAAGGGCTTTAAGAACCCGTTCCAGATCGAGGATGAGGATATCCGCCGCTTGCTTAAGCTGCACGGACAGCGTCGTATCAAGGATATCGCTTGAGGTCATGCCCTGATGGACAAAGCGCGCATCAGGCCCGATGGAGGAAGCAAGATCGGTCAGAAAAGCCAGCACATCATGCCGCGTTTCCTTTTCGATCTCGTCGATCCGGCTGATGTCCCACTTTCCTTTTTTCCAGACATTCTTGGCGGCTGATTTCGGGATCACGCCAAGTTCAGCCTGTGCATCACACGCATGGGCTTCAATTTCAAACCAAATACGAAACCTGTTCTCAGGCTCCCATATTCGCGTCATCTCGACGCGTGAGTAACGAGGGATCATGATAATATCGTCTTGCCGTAGGGTTAGTCGATTTTAGCTGTTGCGCAAAGGGCGCCGCCACCTGCCACAGGCATACGGCCTGAGCATTGGGTCGTTTCCCAACCGCGAGCGCGCATGCACTCGGCAACGACAAGGCTGGGCTGCTGCATGCAGGACTCACCTTGTTCAGAGGTGCGCGTGACGCTGGTTTCGATATAGCGGCGTTGGTCGGGGCTAAAGGCAATCAAATCTGGTTGAGGCACATTGGAAGGATAGATTCCGCAACGGCACTGGCTCAGGTCGAAATCAAGCTTCATCTGGGCTTTATCCTGTGACAGGAGCAGGTTGGGTTCGCTCACGGGGCGCCAGAACTCTGCGATGGAGCTTGTACAAGCAGCAAGCGTGAGAACAGCCATAAGACCCAGAAGTGTACGGCGCATGAATATCTCCCTTTATTGATTCCGCCCTAATATTGGCGAAATCCGGCCAAAGTGCAAGTATCAGATGAAATTATGTGCAAAAGGTAAAAAAAGCCCAAACGAGCGTTCGTTTGGGCTTTTTGAGAGGGTAAAAGGCGTGTCCGTTAACTATCCAAGCGTTTTGGTCGGGCCGCTAAAGTTGGCATGGAAAGAGGGTGTGACAGGCATCGGGGCCGCCCCCATATCAGGCGCGCCTGCCGAGAGGGTTGAAAGGCTGTTGTTGGCCACACCCGAAAAACTGGGCAGGTCGGCCAAAGTGCCAAGATTTGCGGTGGTCAGGGCATGAAACCCTGCGCCGCCAATAGCAAGGGCGCACAGGCCACGCCAACCTATGCCACAATAGGTTTTGAGAAAGCCCGTATCGTTTTCTTGTTTGGGTACATTAGACATTATCTTCCTCCATCATTTCTTCAATTATAGCTTCGGCACGGCGGATATGCATCGGTTTTTCGTAGCCTTCCGCCTCTAATTCTTCGTCCGTCATGGCGATTTCTTCGCGATCAACTTGGCTGAAATACGCGTCATAGATTTCGCGAAGTTCAGCAAGGGCCGGCGCGGCAATGACTTTTTCTTCTTCGGGTGCCGTTTCGAGAATGCGCTCCATTTCATGAAGCTGGTCATAGAGATGCTTTTTCATCTCGGCCTGAACTTCACGTTCGTGGGCCAGCTTTTCCCAATCTAGCATAATGCCTGTGATCGTGTTTTTGATCACGGGCCAATGATCGCCGTTCTCGCCAAGCTCACGACCGGCGACGAGCAGACTGTTACGAACCAACGTCTTGATTTGGTCTTCAGTCATTTCATAGACAGCGTCATTTGTCTTTTCGTTGGTGGTCATTTGCTGACCTCCTCCTTTTGGTGGCTTTGAAATAGTCATATAGCCACATCTGCATTATAACTTAAAAGGTAGCCGAAGGTGTTTAAGGACTACTTAACGCCAAATACTTTCATGATAAAATGCTAATAAATAATGTGAAAGTATTTATTATTCTTGACGCCCTAATGGATCATACGTGTGGGAGGCGAGGGAGGGCCACTACGATCCTCATCGCCCATAATCTCCACCTTGCCAGCCAGAAGATTGAGCTCTTGTCGCATATGAATGTTGGCTTCGGTGAGCGTTTGAAGCCGTTGTTCATAGAAATGCTGTTTGCGTTGGAGCTGCGCGAGAGCTTCTCCCATGCGCTGTGTTGTGCGAATTTGCTGGCTCGCATTCTCGCCTAGGGCAAGGGCAATTGTTTGACGCAGTCGTTTAAGCCAGAATATCGCGACCACGACAAAACCGGCAGCGGCGACAAGTGTCGAGAAGATGAAAACAAGGGGCCATATATTCATGTTGTTCACTCCCTTCTAACCACTTCACTTTATCACCCTTTATTCCATTCACAAAGGGTTCGTTGATGAAATGTAACAGGCTGTTTCCATGACGGGCAAAGGGTTTTCGCTTTACGAAATGGCCTGTGTCATTTTTTCCAGCCATTTGCCGGAGGCTTCATCCAGCTGTGGTCGGAGCGCTTTGAAAACGCGGGTGTGATAAGCATTGAGCCACGATTTTTCATCGAGTGTCAGCATGTCGGTACAGATCGCCCGACGATCAAAGGGCACAAGAGTCAAGGGCTCAAAGCCCAGCATTTTTGTTTCATTGGAGCTAATCTCGAACAGTTCGATAACAACCTGCAGGTTTTCAAGGCGGATACCATAGTGGCGCGCCTTGTAATAGCCGGGTTCGTTCGAAAGCACCATGCCGGGCTCAAGCGGTGTCGTGCCGCGTCGCGAGATATTCTGTGGCCCTTCATGCACGCACAGATAACAACCGACGCCATGCCCTGTGCCATGTCCGTAATCAAGGCCAGCCGCCCACAAATATTGTCGCGCCAAAACATCAAGCTCCGCGCCAGACGTGCCGTGCGGGAAACGTGCAGAGGCCAACGCAATATGCCCCTTGAGTACACGTGTATAGCGATCCTTCATTTCTTTGGAGATATCACCTAGCGGGATGGTGCGTGTGACATCCGTTGTGCCGTCAAGATACTGCGCGCCAGAGTCCAGCAGGAGGAAGGACCCTTTTTCTAAGGTCTTGTTTGTCTCTTCTTTGGCGCGGTAGTGCACAATCGCGCCATTAGGGCCAAAGCCGGCAATCGTTGCAAAGCTTTCGCCTTTATAGAGGGAGCCTTCGGCGCGGAAGGCGACTAGTTGTTCTTCAACAGAAAGTTCGGTGACGGTTTGTCCCGCGTCCATTTGCGCATCCAGCCACGCGAGAAAGCGAACAAGCGCTGCGCCATCGCGGCGGTGCGCGCCGCGCATACCGTCGATCTCTCTCTGGTTTTTACAGGCGCGGGGTAGGGCGATCGGATCACTTTCATAGATCAGTTTAGCTCCGGCTTCTTTGAGCGTCGTTGTGTATTGATAGGGTGTGAGTTCAGGATCGATCAAAACCCGTGCCTGTGATTCACCAAGGCGTCGTAAGGCGTTGGTAAACTCGTCTTCGGCAAAACGCTTGACTTCCGAGCCCAGTTCGCGATCAAGGCTGGTCGATGCTTTTCGCGGATCGACAAACCAATCGACGGAACCATCCGTACGCAAAATGGCCGTAGAAAGAGGTAAAGGCGTATGGGGTACATCATCGCCGCGAATATTCAGAAGCCAAGCCACAGAGGCCGGATCGGTGATCACGAGGGCGTTGATGTTCTTTTCCCCCATCACGTCGGCAAGTTCGTGTCGCTTCAGAACAGAAGCCTTTCCGGCATAGCTTGTTTCATAGGGAAAAATTTCCGCGCAGGATTGAGGTGGACGGTCTTCTGTCCAAAGAATATCGATAAGGTTTTCCTCAATCGCGCGCACGGCTATTTTGTGCGTGCTAAAAGCAAGTTCCAAACGTTCCACCTGTTTTGCCGTGTGCAATAACGGGTCAAAGCCGACAACCATGCCCGGTGCGATGTTAGCTTCCATCCATTTGGAAGGCGTGAGTTTAGCGACATCATGGATGGAATAAAGCGTGCCTGGCAGTTGCTGCTCGGCTTGTAGCGTATAACGGCTATCTGTAAAGAAAGCAGCGGTTGTTTCCGTGACAACAATAAAACCTGCCGAGCCGCTAAAGCCACTCAGGAACCGTATGCGTTTGTCATGGGGCGCGACATATTCATTTTGGTAGGCATCTGTTATGGGGACGAGATAGGCATCCAATCCCCTGTCCTTCATAAGGCCACGTAGGGCATTGAGCTTGGCGAGCTCTTGAGTATGAGTCTGAATCATGGAGCTTATATTGCCCTGAGCGCGTGGGTGAGTTCAAGCATAGACCACTCGGCAATTTGTTTGCGGGTGCGCAACATCAAACCCTGTGCCGTTTGCGCCGCAATGACCGTATCGGCTTGCGGATTCAACATGCCGCAAAGAATGATGGTGCCGCCGGGCGCAAGATGCTTTTTAAAATCGGCAGCCATCGCACATAAGGGATCGGCAAAAATGTTCGCCATGATCAGATCATAGGGGCCGTTTTCTCCCACAACCGGATTGGCGAAACCGAGGGATGGCTCGATGCGGACAAGAGTATTCACGTCATTAATCTGTGTGTTTTCACGGGCGACTTCAACAGACGGCTCCTCCATGTCCACACCCAGAACATGACATCCTGCTGCCTTGGCGCACGCCATGGAGAGAATGCCAGAGCCACAGCCCATATCCAGCACGCGCCATTTTTTGGCGGCAGCACCTGCGCGTGTCAAAACATCATCGAGCAGTTCAAGACAGCCACGTGTAGAAGGGTGTTCTCCTGTCCCAAAAGCAGCAGAGGAGTCGACCTGAATAGCAAGCGAAAAATCAGTGATTTTGTCGCGGTACGCGCCACCAAAGATCTGCCATCGCCCAACGGAAAAAGGTGGGTAATCGGCGGCAACCTTTTTGATCCAATCCAGATTGCCGACTGGTTCGGCCTCGATAGACAAGGCAAAAGGAAGACGTGGACGTAAAGCTTCGATCTCCGGTTTGCCTTCAATGAGAATCTCCACAATCGCCGTGTCAGTCGGTGGGGGCGCATAGCTTGAAATTGCAAGGGACCTGTCTTCGAAAAGCGCTTCGGCCTTCTCGACATCGGCGAGCGAGCAAACGATGCGAAGCGTGTAAAGATTATTGGGATCGTCGGGAAGCATGGGCTTAGTCTCCGCTAAGTGGTTTGACAAAAGTTGCAATCACTTTTTTTGTGCCAACGCGATCAAAGGCGATTTCAAGCTTGTCATGATCGACACGGCGGATCGTGCCGTTGCCAAAGGTTCCGTGGCTTACGCGCTGTCCTGCCTGAAACCCGTTCTGTTTTGACAAAGGTGATGCGCTGCTGATTACACGGGCCGTGCCCTCAATCTGTAAAGTCTTACTGTGCGATGTGGCGCGGATTTGTTGCCAGAGGTTTGGGGGTTTCTGGTGGGGACGTCTGTCCCATTCGCCGTGTGATGAAGGGCGGTTGAGGGACTGCGCATGGCCATGATTGCCGATGGTGGAGGCGCGTTCGATGTGTTGCTCAGGCAGTTCTTGCAAAAAACGTGAGGGTAGGGCGTTAATCCAGTTACCATACATATGACGATTGGCAACGTGGCTGATCCACGCTTTTTTTCTGGCGCGCGTAATCCCGACATAGGCGAGGCGGCGCTCTTCCTCAAGGCCTCTTTGACCGTTTTCGCTGAGCGACAAGCGGCTTGGAAAAATCTCTTCCTCCCAGCCGGGCAGGAAGACGTAGTTAAACTCAAGCCCCTTGGCACCATGGAGAGTCATCAGGCTGACCTGTGCGCTTTCGCTGGTGTCGGTGACTTCGAGGACGAGGCCGACATGTTCCAGAAAGGCGGGCAGATTGTCAAACTCTGTCATAGCGCTGACAAGTTCCTTCAGGTTGTCGAGGCGTGCAGGGGCGTCGGGCGATTTATCGCTCTGCCACATACCGGTATAGCCAGACTCATCCAGAATAATCTGCGCGACTTCGCCATGCGGCATGGAGTCAAGCAAACCTCGCCACCGTAGTACGCTTTGCGTGAAGTTTTGCAACGTCGTGCGAAGCTTGGGTTTAATCTCGTCCGTTTCGCACAGATGCAGGGCGCTTTCGAAAAGGGAAAGGGCGTTTTGTCGCGCGAAGCCGTGGAAATGTGCCAAGGCCGCAGGTCCGACGCCGCGCTTGGGTAAATTGATGATGCGTTCAAACGCAAGGTCGTCGTCGCTGGAGTGTGTCAGGCGGAGATAGGCGAGCGCGTCACGGATTTCCTGTCGCTCATAGAACCGCGCGCCGACAAGGACGCGATAGGGGATGCCCAGCGCGATAAAGCGTTCTTCGAATTGGCGCGTTTGAAAACCCGCCCGCACCATGATGGCAATATCGGAAAGGGCGATGCCGCGACGCTGGAGTGACTCAATCTCATCCGCGACCCAACGTGCCTCTTCGTCGCCATCCCACAGGGTGTGGACATGTATCTTGTCGCCCGGATCGGAGGATGTCCAAAGCGTTTTGCCCAGACGCATTTCGTTATGCGCGATTAGATGCGCCGCCGCGCCAAGGATATGCCCCGTCGAGCGATAGTTTTCTTCAAGGCGGATGACCTTCGCGCCGGGAAAATCTTCTTCAAAACGTAGGATATTGCCGATCTCAGCCCCACGCCAGCCATAGATGGACTGGTCTTCGTCGCCGACGACGCAGATATTCTGGTTTTGCTGGGCGATCAGGCGTATCCACAAATATTGTGCGACATTTGTATCTTGATACTCATCGACCAGAATATAGCGAAAGCGGTTTTGGACTTGCGCAAGAATTTCGGGGTCGCGTCGCATCAGGGTAAGGTGATGTAAAAGCAAATCGCCAAAGTCGCAGGCATTGAGTTCTTTCAGCCGCTCCTGATATTGCGCATAGAGTTTGGGCAGCTTGCCGTTTGCAATCTCGCCAACATCATTGCTCACTTCGTCGGGCATAAGGCCACGATCTTTCCAGCGTTCGATACAACCAAGGACAAGGCGTGGCGGCGATTTCTTGGTGTCGATATTCTCGGCTTCCAAAAGTTGTTTGATAAGGCGGAGCTGGTCATCTGTGCCAAGGATCGTAAAGCTGGGTTTCAGGCCCACACGCTCGGCATGGGGGCGTAGCAACCGTGCGGCCAGCGCGTGAAAAGTACCGAGATACCAGCCCTCGACCGAAGGTTTTCCCAACAGATTGGCGACACGTTCGCGGATCTCGGCTGCGGCCTTGTTGGTGAAGGTCACGGCCATGATTTGTCCCGGCATGGCGCGCCCGGTTGAAAGCAGATGCGCAAGACGCGTGGTCAATACGCGTGTTTTGCCCGTTCCCGCGCCTGCAAGCACGAGTACAGGGCCATCCAGCGCTTCGACGGCCTTGCGTTGCGATTCATTGAGGCCATCCCAATAAGACGGCATTTCAAATGTTGCTATTTTGTTCATCCTGTGTGTGTCAGGTTATGGGTTCGAGTTTTGGTGTCGAGAACTGGATGGAGGATTGGACCTAGGTTGATGTCTTGCCAACCACTTTGTTGCGGCCTGTCTGCTTGGCTTCGTACAACGCTTTGTCGGCGCGGTCGATGAAAGCATCCGTTTCTTCGCCAGGGATATACTGTGTCGCGCCGAGTGAGATCGTGACGATGCCCAGTGTTTCATTGGTGCGACGACGACGAACTTGTTTAGTCGAAAGGGTATTGCGCAACTGGTTGCCCACGCGCTCGGCATCGAGCAGGGTTGTTTGGGGAAGCAGGATCACAAACTCCTCACCGCCGTAACGGGCAATGATGTCTCGGCCCTTCAAGTTTTCAACCAGTGTTTTGGCGACTAGCTTGAGCACTTCGTCACCGACCAGATGGCCATAAGTGTCGTTGAATTTCTTGAAAAAGTCGATATCGCACATAAGCATGGATAACGGAAAATCATTATCGACGGCCTCGGCGGTTGCCTTGACCATTTCTGTATCAAAATACATACGATTGCCGACATTAGTCAGCGGGTCGATGAGCGTCGCTTTGCGCACTTCATCAAGGTTATAGCGCATCTCCGTCAGTTCTTGCGTCGAGAGGCTGAGCTGGGAGTGAAGTCGTTGGTTCTGCTCGGCCATGATGCGCGTTTCATTCGCGACTTTGGCAACCGCAGCCCTGATTTGATCAAGCGAAACATTGCCCTCTAACGAGCCGCTGAAGGTTGACAGAGTCTTGCCGTATTCTTTTGTTTCGCCGACTGTTTGCGTTAAGGCACCCATCACAGAGTTAATCTCGTTCTGGATCGTGTCTGTGGTCTCTTTCAGGATTCTGTTTTCTGCTTCAAGGCTTAGATGAGTCAGGAACAAACCTGTGACTTCTTCCTGTCTTAAGATCTCGCCTCTTTGAAAAAGAGTTTCCAAAGACATTCTTAAGTTTGGATTGGAGTTTGAGGCATAAGCATAGAAAACGGCGAAGTTATCCGGCGTTGGCGGGAGCTCTTGCTTGTCCAGGAGCTCCATGGCCTGCTTGGCCCAAAGTTCGGGAGTTTGTTGACTAGATGCTTCGGTCACGGCGCCTCACAGACTTCGTATGCTCGATTCGTGGAATAATAGAGGGAAGTTAGGGGAAAATCCTGTCTTTGTACAGAGGGATACCTCTAGTCAATTGTAAATATTAACTAACATAATTCTTCATTTAAAAGGCCGATGCCGCTAATCCTACCAAATTGTATCGATATAGGAATATCTAAGATGGTTTTAGACATCTGTTTCATAGGTGGGCCCCTTAAGACCACGAATAAACCAGTAACTTTTTTCCGATTGATCTGTCAAAGCTTGTTCTGGATCTGAGGTTTGCGCATCATATGACATTGGTGCCGTTTATCACCAGTTTCGTGACTTCCTTGCAATCTAGACTTTCGGTGGATGTTGCGGCAATGCGTAACCTTTTGGACAGTTTATCCTAGAGGTTCCTTCTTCCTTCCGGTCAATGTCGCTTGAGCTTAGCTGATCAGCTTGAGCCATTCCTGCTCGGTTAGGACGCTTACACCATGCTCGGCGGCTTTTGCCGCTTTGCTGCCTGCATCCTCGCCGGTTACAAGATAATCCGTTTTCTTAGATACGCTGCCAGAGACATGCGCGCCAAGGCTCTCGGCCTTGGCCTTGGCTTCGCTACGGCCCATCGTCGTAAGGGTGCCGGTAAACACGATTGTTTTGCCCGAAAGGACGCTGGTTTTCTTTTGTACAGGGGGTGGCTGGATTGTGAGGGCCTTCTCAAGGGCTGCGAGCACCTTGAGGTTATGATCCTCATCAAAAAAGGCGACGATATCGCGGGCCACCAGCGGCCCGATCTGGTCGATATCTGTCAGCGCTTGCCATGTCTCGCTGCCTTCTTTATTTTGCGCCGCGATCATCGCCGTGCGCCATGTGGGCAGGTCTTTGTAATGACGCGCCAGAAGCTTTGCCGTCGCCTCGCCGACCTGACGAATGCCTAAGGCGTAAATCAGCTTGTCAAAAGGAATGCTGCGCCGCGCTTCGATCGCATTAATGAGCTTTTGCGCTGATTTTGCGCCCCAGCCTTCCCGTTGGGCCAAGTCGCGTTGATGGTTGTGAAGCGCGAAAATATCGGCAGGTGTCTTGATAAGTCCATCGCCCCAAAGTTCAAGGACGCGTTGCTCGCCGAGACCTTCAATATTAAAGGCGTCACGGCTTGCAAAGTGGATGATACGCAAAGCCGCCTGCGCCGGACAGACAAGGCCGCCCGTACAACGCGTGACGGCCATGCCATCTTCGCGCAGAGCATGGGACCCACATTCGGGGCAGACCGTCGGAAATATAAACGGTTTGCTGTTCTTGGGGCGTTTACTCGTGTCAACTTCAACAATTTGCGGGATGACATCGCCCGCACGCTGGATAGTCACCGTGTCGCCGACGCGGATATCCTTGCGCTTGATTTCATCTTCATTGTGCAGGGTCGCGCGGCTAACCATCACGCCACCGACATTGACAGGTTCCAGCTCGGCAACGGGTGTGAGGGCGCCTGTGCGGCCTACCTGAATGAGAATGTTTTTGAGAACCGTCTGTGCACGTTCGGCTTCGAATTTGTGGGCAATTGCCCAGCGTGGCGCCCGCGAGACAAAACCCAACCTTTGCTGAAGCGCGAAATCATCGACCTTATAGACAACGCCATCGATATCAAAGGGTAGCGTATGACGAAGGCTCTCAATCTCGTGATAATAGGTCAGAAGATCCAGCGCATTGTGGCACAAGCGTGAGGGTTCATTGAGAGCAAAGCCCCAATGGTTCATATGCTTGCGCAAAGATTGTTGAGAGGTAAACGGCATGTCCGAGACTTCACCTAAGGCATAAGCGAAGAAGGAGAGGGGACGCTTGGCGGTGATAGATGAGTCAAGCTGCCGGACGCTTCCCGCTGCCGCATTGCGTGGATTGGCAAACGGCGATTCGTTTGCGGCTTCGCGCTGCGCATTCAGGATCATGAAGTCGTCGCGGTTCATATAGATCTCACCGCGCACTTCCACCACGTCAGGCACTGGATATTTGGTCGAAGAGGTAAGTGTATGGGGGATGCTGGCGATCGTCATTACATTCGTCGTAATGTTCTCTCCCACGGTACCATCGCCGCGCGTTGCCCCTTGCACCAGCTTTCCTTTTTCATAGCGGAGCGAGGCGGAAAGGCCATCAATTTTCGGCTCGGCCATCAGAGAGATCGGCGCATCGTGATCGAGATTGAGAAAACGCCGCATGCGCAGGATAAAATCCTCGACATCCTCGTCGGTAAAGGCATTGCCGAGTGAGAGCATGGGAACGGCATGCGTGATCTTGGTAAAGCCGACGGCTGGTTGCGCGCCGACTTTCTTCTCAGGGTTATAGCCTTTGGGGGCAAGATTCGGATAGTACTCATGCAGGGATTGATATTCCTTGCGCAGCGCGTCATAGGCGGCATCGGAAATCTCCGGCGCGTCCTTTTGATGATACAGAATGTCGTGCCGCTCAATTTCTTTGGCAAGGACAGCCATCCGCGCCGTTGCTTCCAACGGCGTGATTTCAAGCGTGTCTTTGGTGCGTTTGGCTTTGGCCATGTGCGCTTATCCTTTGATCAAATCCTTGGCAGCTTTGCGGGCGTGATCGGTCGTTTCATCGCCGGAGAGCATGCGGGCGATTTCCTCGACGCGTTCTTCTTTATCAAGTGGACGCACATCCGTGCAAGCGGCTTTGCCTTTGATCCGTTTTTGCACATGTAGATGGGCGTTTGCTCGTGCCGCGACTTGCGGACTATGCGTGACCACAAGCACCTGAACATCTTTGCCAAGTTGGGCAAGGCGCTGTCCGACGGCAGCTGCGGTCGCGCCGCCGATGCCGGTATCAACTTCGTCAAAGACAAGGGTTGGGACAGGATCGCTCTTGGCCAAGACAACCTTGATCGCCAACATAAAGCGCGCCAACTCGCCACCCGAAGCAACCTTGTTGAGCGCCGAAAGGCTTTGCCCCGGATTGGTGGCAGCGGTGAATGTTATTTTGTCCATCCCTTCCGCGTTCCACTGGTTTTGATCCATAGGGGTGCATTCAACTTTGAAGATCGCGCGTTCGAGTTTGAGCGGCGGCAGTTCTTGCATAATCTTTTGCGCGAGTTTCTCTGCGGCTTTGGTTCGTTCGTTGCTCAGTTTGAGCGCAAGCTCGTGATAGGCTGCGCGCGCTTTCATCGCTTCTTTGGCCAATGCCGCGATATGTTCACCCTGATCCATTAACAAATCGAGCCGCGCCGCGAGCGTCGTTTGCAGCTTGTGGAGTGTTTCGGCCGGCACATTATGCTTTCGCGCCACAGCGCGAAGCTTGAAGAGGCGTTCTTCAATCGATTCAAGCGTTGTCGTATCACTGCCGATATCGCGGATCATGCGGCTGAGTTGGTGCGTGGCCTCGTCAAGGTCACTTGCTGCGCGATCGATTATCTCAAGGATTTTTTGGGCATCCGGGGCTTTGTCCGCGATGCGGGAGAGTGTTTTGCCAGCTTGTGACAGCGAAGCGACCGCACCGCGTTCGCCTGACAAGGCGCTTTCGGTTGTCTCTAAGGCCTCAACAAGTTTTTCACGATGCTGAAGGGTTGTGCGTTGCTGCGCCAGCTTGTCAATTTCGTCTTCTTGGGGCGCAAGGTTATTCAGCTCGGCGACAGCGGCTTTGAGGAAGTCTTCTTCCGCTTGTGCGCGTTCTTGTTCCTGAAGTGCTGTTTGGTGCGCTGTCACCGCCGTATGCCATGCCTCATAGGCTTGAGCGACTTTTTGTTTGAGCGCGCCGACACTCGCAAAGGCATCAAGGATCATGCGGTGGTTGGCGGGATTGAGCAGACCATGCGTTTCAAATTGCCCATGGATTTCGACAAGGCTCTCGCCAATATTTTTCAAAAGAGCAATGCTGACTGGTTGATCGCACAGACAAGCGCGGCTTTTGCCGTCTTTGCCTACAATACGGCGCAGGATCAGGGGTTCTTCGACTTCAAGGGATTGTTCGCGTAAAAGCGTGGCAAGCGAAGCGGGCAGGGGGCCTGTGAACTCGGCCGTCACGGTTGCCTGTTCGGCATCTTTGCGGACAAGGGCTGCCTCGCTGCGTCCGCCAAGCGCGAGGCCGAGGGAATCCAGCAAGATGGATTTGCCTGCGCCTGTTTCGCCTGTCAGCACGTTCAGTCCTTCTTTAAAGGGCACAACGAGCTTGTCGATCAGGACAACATTCTGGATCGTCAGGCGCGCAAGCATGGGCAAGCCTTAAAGCGTATCCCACAGGCCAGAGACCCAACTCTTGTCACTGCGTTCGGGGGCGAGGTTTTCTTTGACAAGAAGCTTATAGCTGTTTTCATACCAAGACGAGCCGGGGAAGTTGTGGCCCAGAACGGCCGCGACGGCTTTGGCTTCTTCGGTAATCCCCAGCGCAAGGTAACATTCAACAAGGCGGTGCAGCGCTTCGGGAACATGGCTTGTCGTCTGGTACTTTTCAACAACGGTGCGGAAACGCCCCACGGCGGCGGTGTAGAGTTTTTGCTTCAGGTAGTTGCGGCCAACTTCCATCTCCGCACCAGCGAGGTGGTCATTGACCAGCGCGATTTTAAGTTGCGCATCCTTGGCATAGGCGGTGTCGGGGAAGCGATTGACAACGGCTTGTAAGCGCGTGAGCGCATTCTTTGCATTGCTTTGGTCGCGGCGGACGTCGGCCAATCGTTCATATTCGGACAGGGCAGCCAGATAATAGGCATAGGCGACATCTTTATGTCCCGGATGGATCTGGACGAACTGGTCGAGGGCGACGATAGCCGAGTCATAGTCCATAGCCTCATAAAAGGCATAGCCAGTCATGAGCTGCGCGCGTGTGGCCCAAGCTGAATAGGGATGCTGGCGCTCAACTTCTTCAAACTGCTTGGCGGCAGCGTTGTAGTCCTCTTCTTTCATAAGGCGTTGCGCTTCGCCATACAGCTCCTCGACCGGACGATCATCAATCACCTTTTCCTCGGACGAACAGCCCGGAATGCTGAGTAGGCCGATGAAAAGAAAGAGGGTTGGACGTAATAGGCGAGCGAGATGAAAAGGTTTCATCATTTCACGATCCTTAGTGATTCACGTTTGCGGCGAGGCGCCAATATGACTTTAAGGGTTTGCGGGCTCGTTGTCGATAGGCTGCAGGTACCAACCATGGGCATTCATACATGAATTATAGAGGTCTTCGCGGCCCGAACGGTTCAAATCGATTGTTCGTGGCGGTGGGGGCAAGTCCAGCGGTCGTAGGTGTGGCGGGCAACGCAGGTGATGTGATTCGTAGAAACAAGGCCTTGGCTCATGCCAGCCATAATAGGCGGGGTAGGGGTCGTAAACCTTATAAACAGGGGGCAAGGACTGGATGGCCGCTTGACTGCAGGCGTAATGATCGGCAGGATAAGTGGCCGGATCTCCGATGGGCTTGACCCATGCGTAATGGGTGCAGGCAGAAAGAAGCATGGCCGACAGCGGAATGAGGAACAGAGTCTTGACGTTCATGATACGCATTCTCCCGAAAAAGGCCCTTTACAAATAATTTTTATCAAGACATTGCGACAAGATCATGACCGTATGGGCAATGTCCTCTGCGGTCATAAAGGGATGAAACGGCAGGCCAATCACGTGCTCCTGCATAAAAATGGCGCCAGTCATTTGATCCGGTGTCACGGTCTCGCCCTTGGCGTTTAGACAGGTCAGTGACATGAAATAGGGATGATCGTAAAGAGGCGGCAGATAGGTACGATGTGCGGCGATATCGCGCGCTTTAAGCCTTTCTAAAAGCGCCGTTGCGCCGCCAGCTTTAAGATCGATCATCAGATTGCCAGGGATGCAGTATTTGAAAGCGGGAAGCGTGCCGAGGCGCTGTTCTTGGGCAAGAGCATCAAGATAAAGGGCCATCACCTTACGTCGCCGTGTTTTGATCCCCACCCAGCGTTCAAGTTGCGCCAAACCTACGGCGGCATGATATTCGCTGATTTTGGCGTTTTCGCCATCCAGCATGGTAATGCGGTCTTTCATTCCAAAGTTGATGGTCTGATGGGCCTTTTCAGCTGTCTGTGGGTCAGACGTTACAAGCATGCCGCCTTCTCCAATACCAAAAGGTTTGAGCGCATGCAGGCTGTGCGCCACAAGTCCTTTATTCAGATAGTGTTGAGACTCGACAGCGGCGGCGGCATCGATCAGGACGGGAATGCCCGTCTCTTCGGTGAAAGCATCCCATGCAACGGCATCGATGGGCATGCCATAGATTGCAACGGGCATCACCGCATCGATTTTGTTATGAGCAGCGGCCGCGCGTGCAATAGCAGGGGTGAGCGTCCAGCTTTCGGGATCGACATCCGAAAGTATCGCATTAGCGCCGATATGAAGTGCGGCAAGCGGGCAAGCCGGAAAGGTCACGGTTGGCACAAGGACGTTATCGCCAGCTTTTATCCCGAGAAAACGTAGGCCAAGGCTAAGCGCCCGCGTGCCGGAATTGATGGCGACGCAATAATGGGGCATTGTCGTGCCATGCGCTTGCGCCATTCTTTCGGCAAACAGCTTTTCAAAGCGTTGTGATAGGGGGCCGAAATTGGTGTACCATTGGTTGTGATCAATCTCACGCAGATACGGAATTAGATCGTCCGTGGTCGGCATATCGGGAAGAATAAAATGGTTAGGCTGGGAGGAGATGGTCATCCGTATAGACTAGTCCTTTTTGTTGCCAAAGGGAATATGGTCTGTGACTTTCCGCAAATACACCTATCGCCTGCTTTATATTGAAGCGGTGTATGGGCTTCCGCTTTCGTGGGAGTGACAACTGTGAATCGGGCGATGTCATTTCTATATAAGCTCTGTTATTCCCGCGCGGACGGGTATCCAAACATCCAATCCACAGGAGCCAAGCCCTCGGCTATGTTTTGATCCTGCGTTACAACACAAAAAAACAGGGCGCCTTTCGTTGGGAAAGACGCCCCGTTTGTGTCGTATGAGAAAAGGGATTACTTCGCCTTTTCTTCCTTAGCTGCTTCAGCCTCGGCGATCATCTGCGCTTCGTTCGAAGGAACGCCGATGGATTCGATCATCGCGCGTTCGGCTTCTTCTTGTGCAGCTTTTTCAGCAGCCTTCAGAATAGCGATACCTTTTTCAGCCTGAATAATGGCTTCTTCAGGTGAACGGGCAACGTTGACCGTGATCTTGATTGATACTTCGGGATGAAGCTTCACTTTGACGGGGAACAGGCCCAGCGTCTTGATCGGTGTATCGATCTGGATCATCGAACGATCGGCTGGCTTTCCGGCTTCCTTCAAAGCATCAGCCACGTCACGTGCGGAAACAGAACCGTAAAGCATGCCCATTTCACTGGCCTGACGAATGATGATGACCTTCATGTCGTTCATTGTCGTTGCAAGCTTTTCGGCGTCGACGCGCTTGGTGGCATTCTTTGCTTCCAGTTCGGCGCGTTGCTTTTCAAACAGCTCCAGATTGGCCTTCGTTGCACGAAGCGCCTTTTTCTGGGGCAGGAGGTAGTTGCGGGCGTAGCCCGGGCGAACCTTGACCGTCTGGCCCATCGTGCCCAGACGTTCAATTCTCTCTAACAAGATAACTTCAATCATGGTGTTCTCCTCTCAGTCCGGGCAATCTTAGGCGCCGGCGCGATCATTGACATAAGGCAACAGGGCGAGATAGCGGGCGACCTTGATCGCCTGCGCCAGCTTGCGCTGGTTCTTGCCTGAAACGGCCGTGATGCGCGAAGGGACGATTTTGCCGCGCTCGGAAATAAAGCGGCCAAGTGTCCGGACGTCTTTGTAATCGATCTTGATGCCTTCGGCCCCTTCAAAAGGATCGGTCTTGCGACGGCCCCAGAAATGACCGCCCCCGCTGGCGCCCCCACCTGAGGGACGACGGCCGCCGGAAGCTGGCTTGCTGCTTGGTGTTCTTTCAGTGCTCATGGGATTATCTCCTGATCATCAAAATGGGTTATTCTTCAATGGCGGCGCTGCGAGGTGCGCGAGGACCGCGGGCGACCCGTTCGTTGCTGTCGCGTTCGTCACGGCGCATCATGACCGAGGGACCGTCCTCCAGCTTTTCAACCTTGACGGTCAAATAGCGAAGCACGTCTTCGTTCAGGCGCATATTGCGCTCCATCTCCGCAACGGCGTCAGCCGGCGCGTCGAGGTTCATCAGGACATAATGGCCCTTCTTGTTCTTGCGAATACGATAGGCCAAGGTACGCAGACCCCATTGCTCGGTCTTTTTGACCGCGCCGCCGTGGTTCGTCACGATTTCGCTGAATGTTTTGGTGAGGGCTTCAACTTGCGTCGCAGGAACATCCTGACGCGCAATAAAGATAGACTCATAGTATGGCATCGATCCACACTCCCTATGGATTTGGGCGGTCAACCGCTGGTTTGGGCCCACCCCAAAGCATCAGCCGCATTGACCAAGCTGAACGTCCTATACGTCCAGCAAGGAGGTATGAGGGGGTCTATAGCGCCCTCAAGCAGGCAATGCAAGCCTAAAGCCGAATAATTTCAGGTCTAAACCCCTTAACAGGGGGCGGCGTTTTGGGGGGCGGGGCCAGTCTTTTGGCTGTAAAGGCTGCTTCTGACGGCATCCTGAACCTCGTCCCACATGGTAAAAGTGGTTACAGCTCCGGCAAAGCGAATGCCGTCTGCACAAACAACATCACAGCGATCATCTGTGTAACCTATTGTTGTATAACCATTCTCAGTTGCATCCAGCGTGGATTTGAGATGATTTTCGATGACAAGCGTTGTTTCCGGTTTGAACCCCTTTATCCGTTGAAGATCAGGGTAGATATCAGCATGGACTCGAGCGCCATTGAGCACGACGTTACGGCGAGAGGGTTCAACCAGATCACATGTGATATGCCTGTCACTTGGAATCAGTCCTAAAAGGCTGTCACGATCAGAACCGGAGATTTTCGTCAGGTATAAATTGATAACTTCTTTAGGCCGATGCGAAAGGATATACGGGGTGATCTTCTGTTCTTGGAACCATTCGAGCGCTTCAAAAAGACCAACTGCGACATGCGCATGGGATTGGTTGAGCGTTTGTTCTAGAGCCTGCAGCCAGCTGGTTTCAGGATTCTTGTTGTTTTCTTTGCGGTTTGGATTGTAGCGCAAAAGGGAGAGCTGTTTAGAAGAAAAGGGGTTCGGGATCGAATTAATAAAGGCATCAGTATCCACCCGTTGCATGATATTGACGGTTTCCGTTACTGTTGTTCTGGCACTTCTATATTTTTTGTTTGTTTGTTCAAACAAGTCCGATTGAGTGTGGATACAGGCGCCGAGTGAGATGAGGACCCGGTCATAGGGGAAGGATTCAGTCATCTTGGAGGCAAGGGTGTAAGCCTTGCCAATCTGCATATTCATTACCCCGCCTTTCTTCTTAAAGTGAGAATCTAATGAAGCCACGCGAATGCTAAGTTGAGTCTCTGAAAACGACAAGATGTAAATAAATAATCGGTGAAATCAGTATTTGAAAGAGTGCTAATAGTTAATTTTGGTATCAATCGGATTGCCATTGAGTCTGTGCGGCAAAAAGGCTATCGTCCCGCGCATTACGACACCAACCTTTCAAAGGAGATAGGGGCAATGACGGGTCAAACCAAATGGGTTTATTCTTTTGGTGATGGTCAAGCAGAAGGTCGCGCCGATATGCGCAATCTGCTTGGCGGTAAAGGGGCTGGCTTGGCCGAAATGAGTAGCCTTGGTCTTCCCGTTCCTCCCGGCTTTACAATCACGACTGAGGTTTGCACCTATTTCTATGCGAACAACAACAGTTATCCCGAAAGCCTGAAGGATGAGGTCGCCGCGGCAATCAAAGCGGTTGAGGGAATCGTCGGTTGCACGTTTGGCGATGCGGCTAATCCTTTGCTCGTATCCGTGCGTTCGGGCGCGCGCGCTTCAATGCCGGGCATGATGGACACTATTCTCAATCTTGGTTTGAATAAGCAGACTGTCGAAGGCCTTGTCGCCCGTAGCGGCGATGCGCGTTTCGCTTATGACAGCTATCGTCGCTTTATCCAGATGTACAGCTCGGTCGTGCTCGAAATCTCCATGCACAAGTTTGAAGATGTGATGGACGATGTCAAACGCGCACGCGGATATACGCAAGATACGCAGATGACAGCGCAAGACTGGAGCGAGGTGATCGAATCTTATCTTGCCTTGGTTCAAAAAGAGCTTGGCAAGCCTTTCCCGCAAGATGTGCACGAACAGCTTTGGGGGGCGGTTGGTGCCGTGTTCGGTTCATGGATGAACCAACGCGCCATCACCTATCGCCGTTTGAACGATATCCCCGCCGATTGGGGCACGGCTGTCAATGTCCAAGCGATGGTCTTTGGCAATATGGGCGAAGATTGCTGCACGGGCGTTGCGTTTACGCGCAATCCTTCGACGGGTGAGAATGCGTTCTATGGTGAATATCTCGTCAATGCACAGGGCGAGGATGTCGTTGCCGGTATCCGCACGCCGCAGCATTTGACCATCAAGGGCAAACAAGAAAATGGCTCGAACCTTCCTGCGATGGAAGAAGTGATGCCGGACGTCTTTACCCAGTTGAATGATGTGCGCCTGAAGCTTGAAGCGCACTATCGCGATATGCAGGATATCGAGTTTACGGTGCAGCAAAAGAAGCTTTATATGCTGCAGACTCGCACGGGCAAGCGTACGGCTCCCGCCGCGCTCAAAATTGCCGTGTCGATGGTCGAAGAAGGCGTGATCTCAAAAGAAGAAGCGATCAAACGGATCGAGCCTTCGTCGCTCGATCAGCTTTTGCACCCGATGCTTGATCCGAAGGCGCAGCGGAACATTATTGCAAAGGGCTTGCCCGCTTCGCCAGGTGCGGCGTCGGGTATGGCCGTCTTTTCCGCTGATGAAGCCGAAGACATGGCGAACAAGGGTCACAAAGTCATTCTCTGTCGTATCGAGACAAGCCCAGAAGATATTCACGGCATGCATGCCGCGCAGGGAATCATCACGAGCCGTGGCGGTATGACAAGCCATGCCGCCGTCGTTGCACGTGGCATGGGTCGCGCTTGTGTCGCTGGCGCGGGTGAACTTTCCATCGACTACAAAGCCAAGACGATGAGCGTCAAGGGCGTGACCGTCAAAGAGGGTGACAAGATCACGATCGATGGTTCGAAAGGTGAGATCATGCTGGGTGAAGTCCCGACGATCCAGCCCGAGCTTTCCGGTGATTTTGCGACAATCATGCGATGGGCGGATGCTGTGCGTACGCTGAAGGTCCGCACCAATGCGGAAACGCCGCTTGATGCGCGTACGGCGGTCAAGTTTGGGGCCGAGGGCATTGGCTTGTGCCGTACGGAGCATATGTTCTTTGATGCCGATCGTATCATTGCAATGCGCGAGATGATTATCGCTTCGGATGAAGCTGGTCGTCGCGCCGCGCTTGCCAAGCTTTTGCCGATGCAGCAAAAGGATTTTGAGGATTTGTTCACGATCATGGATGGTTTGCCCGTCACGATCCGTTTACTCGATCCGCCATTGCATGAATTCCTTCCCAAGACGGCAAGCGAGATGGCCGACGTTGCGAAAGGGGCTGGCATTAATGTCGCGCAGGTTGAGCGACGCGCCGCCGCGCTTCATGAATCCAACCCGATGCTCGGCCATCGTGGGTGCCGCCTCGGTATTTCGTATCCCGAGATTTATGAGATGCAGGCGCGTGCGATCTTTGGTGCGGTCATCGCCATGAAGAAACAGGGCAAGACGGTTCTTCCCGAAGTCATGATCCCGCTTGTTGCGATCAAGGCCGAGCTGGATAAGCTTGAGAAGTTGGTGCGTGGCGTTGCGTCAGAGATGATGAAGGAAGCGGGCATTGAGTTTGCCTATATGGTCGGTACGATGATCGAGCTGCCGCGCGCAGCGCTTCAGGCGGGCAAGATTGCTGAAACGGCAGAGTTCTTCAGCTTTGGCACCAACGACCTTACGCAGACCACCTTTGGTCTCAGCCGTGATGACGCAGGTTCTTTCTTGCCGGACTATTATCGCAATAACGTGCTGGAGCAGGACCCCTTTGTCACCATCGATCAGGATGGCGTGGGCGAGTTGATCAAGATTGCGACGGAACGCGGACGCGCCACACGCAAGGATATCAAGCTCGGCATTTGCGGCGAGCATGGCGGCGATCCGGCTTCGGTTCGTTTCTGTCATCGCGTCGGATTGAATTACGTTTCTTGCTCGCCTTATCGCGTGCCTATCGCTCGCCTTGCCGCTGCGCAGGCTGCGATTGAGTCCGACAAGGACGTGCAAGCGCGTTTGAATGCAGCATAAGAGTTGAGTTAGGAGAAGGTTATGAACCGCAATATTCATGTCGATGATAGCAATTGTTTTTTGCGCTATACATCTATTACGTATAAGAACGCGTTCAGGCGTGCGGTGGAAGAGACGGTGAAGGGCCATGGTTTTGATCCGCATGACGCTACGAAGGTCGATCTCAATCCTATGACCCATGAATTCGTCTATAGTGTAACTTTACCGCAGGAGCATGCCGATGTGCTCGTCACGATTGGTCGCGAGATGATTGGCAAAGGGTGCCGAGGAATCAGACAAGTTCCGGCATGTGGTACTGCTAAAGAGATGGCGTTAACCTAAATTCGCACCATAGTCATAAATCACTAAAAACGAGCTGTGGATAAGCAAAGAATCTTGGGCTAAGTGAGAGTGGCATGTGAGTCGTTTTAGGCTACTCACGGCCTCTCTGTGGCGATTTTTGAGGCTTTCTAGGAGCGGGTGCGCTTTCTATCAGTTCTTGAACGCCATCCAGCACGGATTCGACGGTTAACGACCCCATTAGGTTCGGCGCGTTGGCCCCGACAGTTGGCAATTGATCAAGTAGTTCTTGTGAACCTTCGGGCGTGTGCACGACGCGTGTGTGCTCGCCCCATGGGCCATAGACTTTTTCCCAGCCCGGTCCAAACAGTCCGATGGTCGGTGTTCCCACGGCGGCGGCGATATGCATCAGGCCACTGTCATTCCCGACGAACAATTGACAACGCTTGAGGCAGGCGGCCACGCTCAACAAGTCAAAGCCGATCAGGTCGAGGACTTGTTCACGCGGGAAGGCCCCCATCAACCATGCGACTTGTTCGCGTTCATGCGGTGCGGCGATGATCATCACCTTTGCGCCTTCATAGGGGCCATGCGGGCCAACCAAGGCGCGTGCCAAGTCCACAAAATTCTCGATGGGCCATTGTTTAGGCGGCCAGTTGGCGGCAGGGCCAAAGGCGATGATCGGGGTCATGTTGTTGGAGCAAATCGCCTTGGCTTTGGCTTCGGCTAGAGGGTCTATCCAGATATGAGGTGCCGGAATGTGATTAAGCTTGAGCGCACGGGCATGATCGACAACCTTATGCGCGCCCGTGTTATGGGACAGGCGGTAATAGACTTTCCCCGCGAAGAGAAAACGTGTGATCAAGCTGTTGCGCAGATCGACTATGATATCCCACTTCGTTCCCACGCATTCGCGCCAAAGACGCCGCCAATGACCATGGCGCTTTTGCTTTTGGAGAAGGATCAATTTCTCAAGGCGCGGTACGGCGCGGAACAGATCCGCTGCGACAGGGCCGCAAGCGATGGTGAACAGTGCTTGCGGGTATTTGTCGACCAGATAGGACAAGACGCCCGTTGTCAGGACGGCATCGCCGATACAGTTGGCTGTAATAAAAAGGATGCGCATGGCAGTCGATTGGTCTATGGTTCAGGCCGTAAATGTACAGGGCAAAAGGCGTTGATGTCAAAAGAACAAACGGCAAATCAAGCAATCGTCGAGATTTTTACAGATGGTGCGTGCAGCGGTAATCCCGGTCCCGGTGGATGGGGGGCTTTATTGCGCTATGGCAACGTAGAAAAAGAGCTTTCAGGCGGTGAAGTCGAAACCACCAATAATCGTATGGAAATGACGGGGGCCATTATGGCGCTTGAGGCGCTCAAGAAGCCTGCTCAGGTCAAACTTACGACGGATAGCAAATATGTCATGGATGGCGTCACGAAATGGATGCCGCAATGGATCAAGCGCGGCTGGAAAACTGCTGATAACAAGCCCGTGAAGAATGTCGATCTGTGGCAACGCCTCGCCGCCGCTGTCGCGCGCCATGATGTGGAATTTCATTGGGTGCGCGGCCATAACGGCCATGAGGAAAACGAGCGCGTCGATCGCCTTGCTGTCGAGGCTGTGCCAAGGAAATAAAAGAATTTTATTGAAGTTGTACCTTTATTCTTTGTTATTCTTCATACGTTGTTATTCTCGCGAACCGCAGGATGGAATATCTGTATTAAAACGGATAATTACAAAGAGGTTATATGAGAATCTATCTAGAACCTCATGATCAAGGCCGCCGTGCCACCGTTCTTGAAAGCGCACGCCCTCTCTTTGAGCTTGAGCCAGAGCATCGGATTTTCTAGGTTTCAAATGGTTCCTATTTTCCCGGCCAGACCATACCCGGCACGCGGATCGTCAGACCCCCTCAACCGTTAAGACTAACAGGTTTTGCCGTGCGGCAGATCGCGGCTACAGGCTGGCGCGGCCGCGCTGTCGATCGCTTTTTGCACGGCGTCCTTAGTTAGAAGTTCGGGAAGTAGGATTCCATCAGGTGCGCGTGGGCCATAGACGGCGTTAAAAGGTATGCCGTATCGTCCATGCTTGTGAAGATAGGCCGTAATGGCCGGATCGGGATTTGTCCAGTCCCCCTGCATCGCGAGGACATGATCCTTGTCGGCAAGCTGATCCACAATCTGCGGGTCAGACAGAACAAAGCGCTTGTTGTATTTGCAGTTCAAACACCAATCCGCCGTGATATCGACAAAGACGATTTTCCCGTCTTTAATAGCTTGTTCAATTTTGCTTTCGTCGAACTGTTGCCACAGGCCACTTTGATTTTGAAGCGGGGCAGGGATCGATGAAACATGCACAAGAAATATTGCTCCTGCCATAATCGTGGCGATGAGTGGTGTGAACAAAGTTTTGATTTTTGCGTGATGACGCCAGTAACTTAGCAGCAAGACAAGAAGGACGCCGCCCAAAACAAGGAGGCTCGCAAGCTGCCCAATCTGGGCCTGCAGGACATAGGTGAGCCAAAGCGCGGTGCCCAGAATGCCAGCGCCAAGAAGATGGGTCAGGACCATCATCCAGCGTCCCGGTTTGGGCAAAACAGTTGCTAAGCGCGGAACCGCCGCAATAAGCAGGTAGGGCGTAGCCATGCCGATGCCAAGAAGGGCGAAGATGGCCAGCGTTTGATAAGCTCCTGCTGTAAGCGCGAAGCCTATTGCCGTGCCCAGAAACGGCGCGGTGCATGGTGTGGCCAGCAGCGTCGCTAGAAAACCCGTTGCAAAGTCGCCAGCCAGACGCGGATGCTGGGTTGTATCCAGATTGTCCATAATAAAGCGGGGCAGATTGAGTTCGAAAAAACCCCACATATTCGCCGCGAAGAAGGTGAGCAGCATAATCATCAGAATGAGGAAGAGGGGCTGTTGGAACTGGATGCCCCAGCCGATAGACAGGCCAATATGCCTGAGCCCAATCGTCAAGAGGGCGAGCAAAAGAAAGGAACAGACAATACCTAGCGCGGTTGAGAGAAAGCTGTGACGAATTGCTCTGTGCTCTAGTTCGCGATGACGGATGGCCGCCATGATTTTGAGGGAGAGAACAGGCAACACGCACGGCATCAAGTTCAGGATAAAACCGCCGAGAATAGAAAGCAGCAAGATGAAAAGAAGGGATGGCGGCGCTGTATCCTCGCTTGGGGAGCGTGTTGTGTAGCTGGGCGCTTTTGTGGCTTGCGCTGTCGGCGTGAGTGTGACTTCCAACGCGCGCTTGCTTCCCGTGTCGGTTTTGTCGACAAGCGTAGCGCGCACATCACTTGTTGATTGCTTTTCTGGGGGTGTTGCGTAGGCAACGACAAATTGTGCGTCCTTGCGTTCGTTCGTATAGCTTATCTCTGGTTTTAAAAAGACGGTTCGGTTGTCCCCTTCTTCAAGGAAGAGATCGGGATCGTTCAAGGCAGTAGGGCTTGTCGCATCGATGGTATAACCGTGATTATCTTTGCGGATGGCTTTGATGGCAAGGCCTACTGCATTTTCCGTTGATGGAATAGCGCGCAAGGCGTCTTTGACCCACGTTACTTCTTCGACATCTCGTAAAGTGGGAGCTGCTAGATCCAGTTGGAACATCAAAGGTAGGCAGATATCTTTGCATAGAAGGATATTGATATCGGCTTTAAGTGTGATGCTTTGCTCCGCAATTGGGATTTTGATCCCTATGGGAAAGACAACCTGCCTGTCATACCCGATGATTTCGCCCCCTTCGACCTGAAAGCGTTGGGGTGCGGGGAAGAGAAGTGTCGGGTTTTCGATATTTTCTGAGCCCGTCCAGTCTATTGCGATTGGCTCGCCTGTGTCGCCCGGCGAACGCCAGTAGGCATGCCACCCATCGGCCAATTGTAAGTCAAGTCCCACGATTGCATCAAAATCCTTGCGCGGCGAGGGCGCTATTTTGAGTTGGGCTTTAAGTTCTGGCGCGGTAAAGCTGTCGCTTGCTTGGCCAGAGTTAATAGCCCCCAAAAAGAAAAGAACAAACAGGGCAGCAAAACGGATCAAAAAGCGGGGCATGTTGTGGCTCGGTCAAAACGATTCAGGCTTTGCGTTAAAGCCTAACATATTATAGGATCAAGAGTAGATCTTAAATGTGTGGATTCAAGATGGCGGAAAGCAAAGAACCAAAACCACCTCGTAACAGTCCGTGGCTGACGGGCCAGTTTCTCGTTGCCATGCCATCGATGCTTGACCCCCGCTTTGAAAAGTCAATCGTGTTTATATGCTCCCATGGGCCCGAAGGGGCGATGGGGCTCGTTGTCAATCGTTTGTTCGGTGAACTGAATTTTAAGGGGCTTCTCGCCCAGTTCGATATTCAGCCTGATTTGGGTGTTGCGGATCGTCTTGTGCATTATGGTGGGCCCGTTGATCCAGTGCGCGGTTTTGTTCTGCATACATCGGACTATCAGAAAGAGGGAACGACTCTTATCACGCAGCGTCTTTGCCTCACTGCGACGGTAGAGATCCTTGAAGATCTGGCCAAAGGCTGCGGGCCCGAAAGCTCTATTCTTCTTTTGGGTTATGCCGGATGGGCTCCGGGCCAGTTGGAGAGCGAGTTACAGGGCAATGGCTGGCTGACCGTACCAGCGGATGAAGCTTTGCTCTTTGATGGGGATATGGATAGCAAATGGAAACGCGCGCTTGAAAAGATCGGTGTCAGCCCAACCATGCTGTCCACCGATGTCGGGCACGCCTAGGACGATCGTTTCTCAATATCTCAATGCGCGGCGCGAGAAAGGCGGTCGTTGATCGCGGCACCCAACCCGTGCATCGGAATGGGCATTACGGCTATGCCGGAAAAACGAAGCTGATCGGCCTCGCGTAGCATAGCGAAGAGATTGGCCGCTGACTCGATCAAGTCACCTTTGGGGCTTAGATGAAAACGCATCGCCCCACCTGTGCAACCCGCATCGTCACCAAAAGTTAAAAGGACTTCCTGATCGCCTGCCTCGGTTGCATTAAGCCGTAAGGGAAGACGCGGGGCATAGTGACTGAGCAGCATGCCAGGGCTTTTGGGATGCGTGGGATGGTCGAGGGATTCTTGGATCGTACCCAAAAGCTCTTGCAGCATTTCTTTTGTGATCGCCCCGTGGCGCAGAATGGTCGGTGTCGCTGTGGTTAGATCCAGCACTGTGGATTCCAGACCAACATCACAAGAACCGCCATCAAGGATCATTGGCACTTTGTCGCCAAGCGAAAGCGCCACGTGCTCGGCGCGTGTCGGGCTGATCGTGCCGGAGGCGTTAGCCGATGGCGCGGCAATCGGTTTACCAAGCGTATGAATGAGGGCCCGCGCAATCGGATGGGCGGGGCAACGCACAGCCAGCGTTTCTAGACCGGCGCTGGCCAGTAGCCCAATGGGCGAAGCCGCAGCGCGTGGCAGAACAAGCGTCAATGGTCCCGGCCAGAAGGCCTTGATCAGCGTGCGCGCCGTATCATTCACCGCGACGTAGCGATCAAGACTGGCCGCATCATCCACATGAATAATAAGGGGATTGAACTGGGGCCTGCCTTTGGCCTCATAGATTCGTGCGATGGCCGTATCATTGGTCGCATCGGCGCCAAGCCCGTAAACCGTTTCGGTCGGGAACGCAACAATCTGTCCCTGACGAAGAAGCGTAGCAGCCTGCGCAATAGTCGTATCGTCAGCGGTAAGGATGGAAGAGGATATAGCCATTGTTATCTGTTTATTATAAATTGTTGGGATAAAACCATAGAAGCGGCGAAGGATCAATCCCGCGATCACTTTCGTGCGCACTTTGCCAGTGGAGGCCCTTTGCTAGTGACATCAACGAGTTAGTTGGATACCCTGTGATATCATGACCCGAATGCTGCGTATCCTGACACGAGTTATGGCTTCACTCTTCGCTTTGGCGACGGTGTTGATTGCTCTAGGCGTGTGGTCGCTTTCAACGGCACAGATGAACTCTAACGCATGGACCCCCTATATTGTCAGTTATTTCGAGCGCCTTGTACCCGACAGTCATGCCGCTATTGGGAAGACGACGGTCGCGTGGGACAATACCAAATTTACGCTCGCGTTGGAGTGCGAGAATGTCGTGATCAGTGATGTGCAGAGCCATGCGATCATCAACTTCCCGCGTGCGCGTGTACAGGTTAGTGTCTGGAGCATTTTAAGAGGACGGGTCTTGCCACGTGCGTTCGAGGCCGACGAGGCTTTGTTCCGTCTGTTTCGGACAAAAGATGGACAGGTTCTTTTGGGCGTCGGTGCGCCGTCGATGCTTCAAAAAGTTGCGCCTTTGCCGCGTGTTGCAAGCAAGACGAACTGGATCAGCATTTTTGATGTGTTGCAAACCATTGCCGACGAAATCGCCAGTCCCTTTACCAAGCACGATATCGCAATCAAAAATCTTAAGCTAGCGATTAGCGATATGGATAAGCCCGATCAGATCTGGGACCTGAATGTCCGCGAGTTTTCTCTCACGCACAACAAGCTACAGGCCATTGGGCACGCTGTTGTAGATCTGCAAGAAGGAGAACGCAAATCTGCGCTGCAACTAACCTATAAACATGAAAGTGGTACGGCGCTGCACAATGTGTCGGTGTCTTTTCAAGATATAAGGTTAGCAACATTTCAACCCTTTGCGCCAGAAGCCACTTTCCTTCAACAGATGGATATGCCGGCTTCTGGAACGTTTTCGGTGCGAACGGATCGCCGCTTGGATATTGCGACAGCCTCGCTGGATCTTTCTTTTGGTGAAGGGAAAATCTATGCGCCGGATCTCTGGGAACAACCGCGTACGGTTAAAAACGCTATTCTGGCTGTGGCCTATGACAAAGAAGACGAGAAGCTGAAAATTACCAAGGGCGATGTTGATTTCGGCGGGCCCAGAATGAAGCTGTCTCTTGAGGCGAATACGCCGGTTCCCAAAGATTTGCTCTGGCAGAGCCGGAAAAAGGAAAATAATAAATTTGTGCTCAAGCTGCAGTTGTTTGATTTGCCGATGGATGCTTTTACCACAATCTGGCCAAAGCCGGTTGTGCCGAATGCGCGGAGTTGGATCGCGGAGAATATGACAAAGGGTATTTTCAAGCAGGGCGAGGTAACTCTTCATGGGCGTTTACGTCTGGATGACATAGAGAATGTTATCCTCGAATCCGGCAGCGGTCATATCGAGGCCGAGGGCGGACGCGTGACCTATCTTGACGGTATGCCTGCCGTTGAAAATACGAGTGCTAAGGCAAAGTTTGATCTGGACCATATGGAGGTGTTGATCGAGCAGGGCCATACGGGTCCGATCACGCTGGAGCCTTTTACCATCGTGATGGCGGCTTTTCAGAAAGAAACCCAGACAATTAAGATTCCCCTTAAGGTCAAGGGGCCGGTGCGGGATGTTCTGAAACTGATTGATTTGCCGCCCTTGGGCTATGCCAAAGCCGTGGGGCTTGTTCCCGATGATTGCAGCGGGCAAGCCGAAGGCATCGTCACTCTTTCGATGCCCTTGTTAAGTGATCTTTTGCTTGAAGATATCGATGTCAAAGCGAAGGCCCAGCTTAAGGACTTTGCGGCGAAAAACCTGATCCCTTCAATCGAGATATCAAAAGGCGCGATGGCGCTTGATCTGACACAAAACGGATTTGGTCTTGAGGGAACCGTTAGCATGAACGATGTGTCCTCGCAGCTTAAGTGGACGAGCCGCTTTGGCCCAGATGGCGGTAAATCAAAACCCATCAACGAGGCGAATGTTAAGGCTGTCGTCAAGGATGACGAGTGGAACCGTTTTTATGGTCTTGGCCGTTATATGAGCGTCAAAGGTGAGACACCCGTAACAGTCGATTATCAGAATGTTGCAAAGGGTCGTCATAGTGTCGGTGTCAAGGCGACGCTCAACGCTGCCGAAGTAAAGGTCCCTGACATTGCGTGGACCAAACCGTTAGGAGAAAGCGCGCGCGTGTCCTTCACCCTTTATATGCAAGACGGCAAGGACTCCCAGTTTACAAACATCAATTTGCAAGGGGCGGGATTGACCGTCAAAGGCAGCGCCTCGCTGGATGCCAACACGAGCACGTTAAAGAGTGTGGCTCTTTCGCCGTTTGTGTTGGGCCGTACCAATGCCGATATTGCCTATTCTATTGCGCGGGATGGAAGCAGTACAATTAATGTTGCCGGCGAGTCTGTTGATCTTTCAGGACTGGATTCAGGCAAGGCAGGTGCCGAGACAGTCGATAAGCCGTTGACAGAGACTAAGCCGACCGAAGAAAAAAAGCCGCCGACACCTATGGTGATCTCCGCACGCGTTGTCAAACTTTATACGAGCGAAGACGGGGTGATTGGGAGTTTCAAACTACAGGCGTCACGGAGTGCAAAAGGGTGGGAGTCTGTAGATCTGTTCGGGATTGCGCAGTCATCTGTGCCCGTTACCATTAAGCTGACGCCTCAACTTGGGAAAAAGGTGCTTTCTGTCGCGAGCGATGATTTCGGCATGATGGTACAAGGTCTTGGCTTTGGTAATAGTATACGTGGCGGCAAGGTTACGATTGAGGGAGAGAGTACCGTGGAAAAGCCCCACGAGATTAAGGGCGAGCTTAAGGTCACATCTTTTACTGTTGTCGATATGCCGTTTCTTGCCCGATTGTTTAGCGCTGTTTCACCCTTTGGCTTTATCGATCTGATCACGGGGAACGCCTCTTTTGATCGCCTCAAGGGCGAGTTTATCTGGGATTATGACCGGATTGATCTGCGCAATGTGCGTACGGCTGGTTCCGTCGTGGGGATTAATATGGATGGCCGTATCAATCTTGAAGACAATACAGCCAATCTGCGCGGGACCGTTGTGCCGTTTAGTTTTGTGAACAGTATTCTTGGCTCTATCCCTTTGCTGGGTGATGTGCTTACCGGGGGGAGCGGAGAGGGGGTCATCGCTGCCTCTTTTGATGTGAAAGGTGACTTGTCAAAGCCTGATATTAGCGTGAACCCTGTTTCTCTACTGACGCCGGGCTTTTTGCGGAATATCTTTTTCTCGGGTGATGCTGGCGAGTCCTCGACACAACCAAGCGCACCCAAGAGTAAGTCGCAAAATGAATCTGTGCCTTCGCCAAACAATCTGGCCCAGCCGACACCTGACCAGCCCCGTAAGGAGACTGCTCCCGTAAGGTAGATTACTCTTCCGCCACTTCGGCGGCGGCTCCTACGTCAGCAGGTTCTTCTGCCGGTGGCTCTAGCGTTTGAGCCGAGTCATCATTCGACTCACTAATATAACGTTGTATGCCGTCGCGCCAGTCCTGCGCGCTTTGGAAACGGCTTGACCATGCGCCTCGTTTGTTTTCCCGTGCGTCTTCTTCGAACTCTTCGTAAGGGTTGTCGACAATATCTTTTTTAGCCAAAGCCCAGCCAAAGGAGACGAGATGTTCGGCGATGTCCGTTTTGTGCTGACCTTTATTGCGTGTACAAACGGCAAAGGCGGGAAGTCCTTCCGCTGCGGGCTCTTTGATCTCGCATTCTACCATGCGGCCTTGCACAAAGTGCTTAAGGGCCATGGCGGCATATTCACCGCAACACCATGCCATTTCGGCTTGCCAGCACTGTTGATCGGGAGCCAGCCGCTCAATGCCCCACAAATTGACATCGCGGCCATTGATCGAGAGCACACCTGAATCTTGAACATAAGGAACGCCTGCAATCTTTCCCTCAGGCGCAGTTTGTGACTGCTCCGAAGCCAAAGCTGGAGTGCTCAGGCATAAAAGGGAAACGGTTATTGCAGTGCAAAAAGTAGATTTTGTTGCGATCCACATGACGAAAACAGATAACAAAACATGATGGCCAAAAAGGGGCCTTGGATGTTATAGATAGGTATTGAAAAAAAATCCATCCCTGACATGGAGGCTCTCGAAATGTCCCTACAACTCGTAGAAGAATCCACAACACGCGTTGAAACAGACACTTTGGGGCCGATAGATGTTCCAAGCAACCGTTATTGGGGGGCGCAAACCCAGCGTAGCCTGCGCAATTTTTCAATCGGTGGAGAAAAGATGCCACGCCCCCTGATCCGTGCCTTCGGCGCCGTTAAGAAATCGGCAGCCCTTGCCAATATAAAGCTTGGGGTTCTTGATCGGGCATTGGGTGATGCGATCATTCAGGCCGCGCAGGAAGTCTATGATGGCCAATGGGATGGCGAGTTTCCTCTCGTTGTTTGGCAGACGGGCTCAGGCTCTCAAACCAATATGAATGTGAACGAGGTCATCGCCAACCGCGCTATCGAGATTCTGGGAGGCACCATTGGGAGCAAGTCGCCCGTTCATCCGAATGATCATGTGAATAGGGGACAAAGCACGAATGATTGCTTCCCGACCGCAATCCACGTTGCGGCGGTTACGGAGATTTCCGATAAATTGATTCCTGCGCTTGAGCGTTTTTACACGGCCATGGATGAAAAGGCTCAGGCTTTCGATAGCATTGTGAAGATCGGACGCACGCATTTGCAGGACGCGACCCCTATCACCTTGGGGCAAGAGTTTTCCGGTTATGCCGCCCAGCTTCAGCTTTCCATCGAACGCTCCCGCGATGCGATGAAGCGGCTTTACCCGCTCGCTCAAGGCGGTACGGCTGTCGGTACCGGCCTTAATGCCAAGAAGGATTTTGCCGAGGCTTTTGCTCAGGAAATCGCACAATTGACGGGCAAGCCTTTTGTGACCGCTGAAAACAAGTTTGAGGCGCTGGCCTCGCGTGATGCGCTCGTTGAGGCTTCAGGGATGCTCAACACGATTGCGGTTAGCTTCATGAAGATCGCGAACGATATCCGGCTGCTCGCTTCGGGGCCGAATTGCGGAATTGGCGAAATCAACTTGCCAGAGAACGAGCCTGGGTCGTCCATCATGCCCGGCAAGGTGAACCCGACACAGTCCGAGGCTATGACGATGGTTGCGGCGCAAGTGATGGGCAACCATGTAACGGTCACGATTGCCGGATCAAACGGCCATTTCGAGCTAAACGTCTTTAAGCCCGTCATTGCTTATAATGTCCTGCAATCAATCAACCTGCTGGCCGATGTCGCCGACAGCTTTACAAAGAATTGTGTGATGGGCATCACGGCGAATGAAGATCGTATTCAAAGCCTGCTTTCACAGTCGCTGATGCTTGTCACGGCGCTTAACCCGCATGTTGGGTATGATAATGCGGCCAAGATCGCCAAGACAGCGCATGCCGAAAAGAAAACGCTCAAACAAGTGGCGGTCGAGCTGGGCCTGCTCAGCGCAGAAGATTATGACCGCCTGATCCGTCCAGCCGATATGGTGAAGCCCCTTGACTGAGCCGGATAAAACGCTGGATGGCTGCCGCAAGCGCTCTGTCTTGATCGAGGGTCATCGCACGTCGATTTCGCTCGAGCCCGCTTTTTGGGACGAGCTGTGTAGGATCGCTTTGGATCGCGGCGTATCGATCAACCACCTCGTAACCCAGATCGATCATGCACGCCGTGGCAATCTTTCAAGCGCCCTGCGCCTGTTTGTTTTGGATGAACTGAAGCGACGGTAATCCCCCATGCGCGAGCAGCATTCGGTTCTATCTCTTGAGATCCTGCATAATGAGCAAAGGAGCTTGTCCGCCATTGAGCTTGGCCCTGTAGAATTGGAGATTTTCTATAATCCGCTGAACATAATTGCGTGTTTCATAGATAGGGATTAGCTCGATCCAGTCGATGGCGTCCACATTGGCGGTGCGTGGATCGCCAAAAAGATCGATCCACTGGCGGGCACGGCGAGGTCCTGCATTATACCCCGCGAGTGCCAGAACATATGATCCATCAAAAGAATCGATCTGTTTTTGAATAAATGTCGTGCCAAGCCGGACATTATAGTCGGGATCGCTCAAAGACTGAGGGCGATAGGCGATGCCCAGCTCTTTACAGACATCCTTGGCGGTTCCGGGCATAAGTTGCATCAGGCCTTTGGCACCAGCAGGGCTGCCCACATCGGCTTGGAACTGGCTTTCCTGACGGATCAAGGCATGTGTTAGAGCAAGCTCTGGTGGTTGGGGTATTTTGATGTCGAGAACAGGGAAAGAACCACCCGGCACGATGATGTTGTGCTGGTTGGCCGCTTTTGCAGCCTTGACGGCCCAATCAGGGCGCTGGAGCTGGTAGGCGAGCTCAAGGAGAAGGGCAAAGTCAACACGCTTTGTGGCCACATCGCTTGCGGCTTTAAAGAACTTTTCAGCGCGACCATAGACGCCAGCATTATAGAGTTGCTCAACGGCTGTAATAAGGCTGCTGCGGTAAAAGGCGGTACGGATATTTTCAGGGATGGCGGGCTCCGGCATAGCTTGGATCACAGGGCTCGAATCAAGGCGGGCCAGAGCAAGTTGCCCATAGAAAGTGGTGTTGATAGTGCCTGCTGTTTCATAGGCCTGCCGCGCGTCATGAGGCTGATTGGCGGCTTCATAGGTCCGGCCTAGCCAATAGTACCCGCGTGCGCGGCTGATCGGGGTTCCGGCTTCTTCAATAAAATGCGAGAAATGTTTGTGGGCGATATCAGGCCGGTTTTTAAAACGCAACGCAAGCCATCCGGCAAGAAACTCGGCCTGAATATAGTCAAAGCCTTTCATCGTGCCGTGATTGGAGGCCAAACGGTAGGCAAGGTTGAAATCCTTGCCCTCCATCGCACGGCGGATCATGATATTGCGCTCGTCCCACCATTTGTCTGCATGATCCGGATCGTTGGGTGGATTAAGCAGGATATCCAGCGCCTCCTTATCCAGATCGTTTTTGCGCCGCCATTTGAGGCGGTCATACAAGAGCCCCGGATCCTTGCGTAACGAAGCTGGGACTTTGCTGAGCAAGCCATTCGCTGTGTTGGTCTGGTTGGCCAAGGCTATGCGGGCTTCGGCCAGAGCTTGCCAGTCTTTGCTGACATAGCTGTACATCGCGCGTGCCCCGGCGATTTGGTTATCCCATAAAAGGCGGCTTAGACGTTTTTCATGATCTTTTTTTGTCAGAAGGTGACGATAACGGCCAAGAAATTCTGTTTGCTCGGCCTTGGACATATCTTTATTGATCCAGCGTTCACGCGCAAGCTCGACAACCTTTTTGCGACCACTGCTATTTTCAAGCGCGTCAGCATAGCGAAAAAAACCGGCCAGTGTAAGGGGAGGGTAGCTTGTAAACCAGCGGATGACTCGTTGTGAGTTTGCACCGGAGGGCAGTTTTTGCTCGGCGATCATGCGGATACCGTTGAGGCCGGGCCAGTTCGGATTTTCGGTAATAAAGGTTGCGAGTTCATCAAAAGAATAGTCATTGCCCGGCTGGGCCATCAACTCGGCTTTCAGAACTTTGTTAAGGACTGCGTTACCGCCCCGATAAACAAGGGATTTGGCGGGTCCAGTCTCTCTTTTGTCCAGCGCAACAAAGGCGTCAAGATAGCCGTGGGAGGCCTGAGCGGGCGTTAATCCTGCTAAAAACAAGGCAAAAATAGCAAAAATCAGACGAAGCATAGAAGAATCCCTTTGGGAAGGCGGTGCGAACGCATTATAAACGATCTTCGATAGGATGCCACCGTAAGTAACGAGTATGGATTTTTTATGTCAAGTGACAAGGCAGATCGATTAAAGGCTCAGAAGTATGTCGCGCTCAATCGTCGCGCGCGGCACGACTATGCCATCATCGATAATTACGAGGCTGGCATTATCCTGACCGGCACAGAGGTTAAATCGTTGCGCCGTGGCGAAGTCAGTATTCAGGAGTCTTTTGCCGTCATGAAAGATGGCGAGCTTCAACTCATGAATGCCTATATTGCCGAATATAAACAGGCGGGCCAACATCTCCAGCATGAGTCCCACCGTCCGCGCATTCTTTTGCTGCACAAACGCGAGCGTAACAAGTTGCTTGGCGCCGTCAAAAAAGAGGGGCTGACCATTGTTCCCTTGAGTATTTATTTTAATAAAAGGGGAATAGCCAAGGTTGATTTGGGGCTTGCGAAAGGTAAACAGCAAGCCGACAAACGTGCGGCTATTAAGGATCGCGACTGGAGCCGGGATCAGGCCCGTATTATGCGTAACAAGAACGGATAGAAAAAGCGGCCATTTGGCCGCTTTTTTATGGATTGTGCCAAGAAAGGCTTTAAGCAACGTCCTGCTTGGACCGCGGCGTTGTGTCAGCTTCTTCCTTCATCGATTCCTGTGTTGCCATGATGGACTCTGTAACTTCCTCAAGGGAAGGTTGCTGGGCGGCGGGCGCGGTTTGAATTGCGGGAGCGTTCGGATCACGGGCGCGCGCAATGTGCGGCATCAGCTCTTGCAGCTCGATAAAGTTATCGGCCTGACGGCGCAACTCGTCTGCAACCATGGGCGGATTCGTGCGCATGGTGCTGACAACGCTGACGCGCTTGCCGCGACGTTGTACGGCCTCGACGAGGCGGCGGAAATCGCCGTCGCCAGAGAAAATCATGATGTGATCGACATTATCGCTCATTTCCATGACATCGATGGCAAGCTCGATATCCATATTGCCCTTGATCTTGCGACGGCCAAAGGCGTCCGTGAACTCCTTGGTCGGTTTTGTGATCATGGCATAGCCATTGTAGTCTAGCCAGTCCACGAGTGGGCGAATCGGTGAGTATTCCTCGTTCTCGACAAGGGCTGTGTAGTAGAAAGCGCGGACAAGGCGCGCACGTCCGGCGAATAGCTCTAAAAGACGTTTGTAGTCAATATCAAACCCAAGTCCGCGGGAGGCCGCATAGAGATTAGCGCCGTCAATAAACATCGCCATTCGTTCTTCTTTATAAAAAATCATAACATCCCTTTCTGATACGTACCGGACGATTAACTATAACAACCCTTCTACGATACTTCACAACTGTATAGCTGAGCTTAGCTGTATTACCCAAAAAAGGCAATGAAAAGTCGTGGACCCGCCGGCTGTGTGGGGAGCTTGATACGGCATGCAGAACCCTTGCGCAAGAGGCAGTTCTGCAAGACGGGAGGAATATTGATCGTTTCATATAAGCAACCCTTTACAAGGAAATACTTTCAAGGTTAATATAAGGTTTCGGACAGAGAATAAGCCCTTGCGCCAATCCGGCGAAAAGGGGTAGTTTACGTTTTCCGTAGCGCCAAGAGCGCTGCATGTTTGTGAATTGAAAGTCAAAAGAGGATCGCTTAATGGCTCGCGTTACAGTTGAAGATTGTGTCTTGCTCGTTCCCAACCGCTTTGAGCTTGTGATGATGGCATCACACCGCGCCCGTGCGCTTTCCTCTGGCGCCGAGCTTCGCGTGGAACGCGATCGCGATAAAAACCCTGTTGTAGCCTTGCGCGAGATTGCCGAAGAAAAGCTGGATTTCGACGTCGTGAAGGAATCTTTGATTAAAGGGTTGCAGAAGCGCATTGAACCGGATCGCCCCGAAGACGAGGTTGTCGAGTTGATGAGCAGCGAACAACAGAACTGGATCGGCGCTGCCGATATCGGTGAAGGTGATGATGATTTCTCCCTCGACATGGACGAGGATGAGGAAGAGGATGGTATGGGCAGTGATGCCGATTTTGGAGGGGCCGGAGCCTTTGAAGACGTCGATGTAAGAGATTGAGGTCAAAGGCGGGGAAGCAAGATGGATTGGCGTACTGATAAAGTGAGACTTCCCCAGCCAACATCACGACGAACACTTTTATTTATCGGCCCCCGGATTGAAGGGTAGGCTGGGCATGGATTCCTTTACACCATCTGATACCCTAACTGTTTCCGCTTTGGGGGATGACGTCAAGCCGAAGCTTCGCCCGGTTCGCCTGATGCGGCAATATGAGCTTGTCGAGCGCGTTAAATCCTATGACCCGACGGCTGATGAAGACCTTCTTAACCGCGCTTATGTCTTTTCCATGCAGGCGCATGGCAACCAGACGCGTGAATCCGGCGATCCCTATTTTTCTCATCCGCTGGACGTCGCCGGCATTTTGACCGAAATGAAAATGGATAGCGCGGCAATTGCTACGGCGCTTTTGCATGATACGGTCGAAGACACTGGTGTAACGCTTGCCGATATTGAAAAACATTTTGGTGCGGAGATTGCTCGCCTTGTCGATGGTGTGACAAAGCTTTCGCGCATCGAGTTTCAGAATGATCAGGCGGCCAAACAGGCCGAGAACTTTCGCAAACTGGTCGTGGCGATGTCTACGGACATTCGCATCCTTTTGATCAAACTCGCGGATCGTTTGCACAATATGCGAACGCTCCACTTCGTCAAGAATCCTGATAAACGCACGCGTATCGCGCGCGAGACTCTTGATATCTACGCACCATTGGCCGAGCGCATTGGTATTGAGAAAATGCAAGACGAGCTTCAAGATCTTGCTTTTGCAGAAATCAATCCGGACGCGCGCGACAGTATTGTGGCGCGTTTAAATTATCTGCGGTCCGAGGGCGGCAATATCGCCGAGCGTATTCGTGTCGCGTTGACCCAGTTGCTGGAGGAGGAGGGGCTTCACGCCGAAATTGAAGGGCGTGAGAAAAAGCCATACTCTATCTGGCGCAAGATGAACAAAAAAGACATTAGCTTTGAGCAATTGTCGGATATCATGGCCTTTCGTATTCTCGTCGATACCGTGGGGAATTGTTATCAGGCGCTCGGCATCATCCACAATCACTTCCATGGCATCCCCGGTCGTTTCAAAGATTATATCTCCACACCGAAGCCCAATAAATACCAAAGCATTCATACCACCATTATCGGACCGGAGCGTCATCGCATCGAGATCCAGATCCGTACGCACGAGATGCACGAGGTGGCCGAGTTAGGCGTTGCCGCTCATTGGAGCTATAAACAAGGCGCACAAGCGTCGGATTCATCAGAGTATCGGTGGTTGCGCGATATTCTGGATATTGTCGAACATGCTCAAAAGCCTGAAGAGTTCCTTGAGCATACGCGGCTTGAGCTGTTTCAGGATCAGGTGTTTTGCTTCTCGCCGAAAGGCGATTTGATTGCCCTGCCACGTGGTGCGACGCCGGTTGATTTTGCCTATGCTGTGCATAGCCGCATCGGTGACGAGTGCGTCGGGTCCAAAGTCAATGGTCGTATGGTGCCCTTGCGCACCGAGCTTCACAATGGCGATCAGGTTGAAATTATCACGCAAAAGAATGGGACACCATCTCCCGCGTGGGAACGCTTTGTTGTGTCAGGCAAGGCGCGCTCGCGGATTCGTCGCTTTGTGCGTATTCAACAGCGGGTAGAATATATCGCGCTGGGCCGTGCGATGCTGGAAAAACTTTGCCGACAGGAAAATGTGGATTTCGGCGAAAAGCCGTTTGAAGCGATTGCCAAAAACTTTCAAGCCTCGAACATCGAGGATTTGTTCGCGAATGTCGGGGCGTCGCTCCAGTCTGCTCGTGATGTGTTTTATGCCGCTTATCCTGAACAAAAAGCCAAACCTGTCGAGAAGCTTCCCGCCGATGTTGAGGCTGCCGCACAAAAGATCAAAACAAAGGCCACACCACAATCGGGCACTCCCCTCACGCTTAAGGGGCTTATTCCGGGAATGGCCGTTCACTTCGCCCGCTGTTGCCATCCGTTGCCCGGTGATCGGATTGTCGGCATCGTTGCAACAGGACGCGGCGTGACCATTCATACGAGAGACTGCGACACGCTTGAATCCTTCCGCGATATGCCAGAGCGTTGGATTGATGTGGATTGGGGTGATAATCAGGACAAGGGGAATCTTCTTGTCGGGCGCCTGAATGTCGTTCTGACGAACAAGCCGAATTCACTTGGCGCTCTTACGACAATTATTGGCAAGAGTAATGCCAACATTACAAACCTCAAGATTACCAATCGCTCGATTGATTTCTTTGACATTCTTGTGGATGTCGAGGTCAATGACACGGATCATCTCCTCAACGTCATCGCCGCCCTCCGCTCGAATAGCGCCATTGTCTCTGTCGAGCGCGCCAAGCCCAGATAACATATAGACTTTTCCACCGATCCAAGTTAGAAAACCGCATGGCTGCTTATCAATATATCTACGTGATGAATCGCGTAACCAAGACCTTTACCAACGGGAAAACGGTCTTGAACAATATTTCACTCTCTTTTTATCCTGATGCTAAGATTGGCATTCTGGGACCTAATGGCGCGGGTAAATCCACGCTTATGAAAATCATGGCGGGTCTGGACACGGATTTTAGCGGTGAAGCTTTTGTTGCGGACGGCGCAACGGTTGGTTACTTGCAGCAGGAGCCTCAGCTTGATCCGGCTCTAACTGTCGAGCAAAACATCTTGACCGGCCTTGGCGAGATCAAAGCTCTGGTTGATCGTTTTGAAGAACTCAGCATGAAGCTGGGCGAGGTCGAAGATCCCGACGAGATGCAAAAGCTACTTGAAGAGCAGGGTGAACTTCAGGAAAAAATAGATGCCGCCGATGCGTGGGATCTCAGCCGCCGTGTTGAAATCGCGATGGATGCTTTGCGCTGTCCGCCGGGTGATGCCGACGTGACCAAGCTTTCGGGCGGTGAACGGCGTCGGGTGGCCCTGTGTCGTTTGTTGATGCAAAAGCCTGATTTGTTGCTTCTTGACGAACCAACCAACCATTTGGACGCGGAATCCATTGCGTGGCTTCAACGCCATTTGGTTGAATATAAGGGGGCCGTCATTCTGGTTACCCACGATCGTTACTTCCTTGATCAGGTCACGGGCTGGATCTTGGAGCTCGATCGCGGAAATGGCATCCCCTATGAAGGGAATTACTCTTCGTGGCTTGAGCAAAAGCAAAAACGCCTCGAACAAGAAGTGCGTGATGATAAGGCGCGTCAGCGGACTTTGTCTCGCGAACTTGAATGGGTGCGCACAGCGCCCAAGGCGCGCCAAGCCAAAAACAAGGCGCGTATTACGGCTTATGAAGATTTGTTGGCCAAAAATGCGGATAAGGCTCCAGAAACAGCACAAATCTTGATCCCCACACCGCCACGTCTTGGCAGTGTCGTGGTCGAGGTCGAGCATCTGCGAAAAGGATATGGTGATCGTTTGTTGATTGACGATCTGACCTTTAAGCTACCGCCGGGTGGTATCGTTGGCATCATCGGTGCGAACGGCGCGGGTAAATCGACGCTCTTTAAAATGATTACGGGTGTGGAGAAGCCAGATGGCGGCACGATCCGTGTCGGCGAGACGGTTCAGCTTGGCTATGTTGATCAAAGCCGTGACTCCCTTGCCGCAACCAAGACTGTCTGGGAAGAGATTTCCGACGGGCTTGATATGCTTGAGTTTGGCAAGCGCACGGTGGCCAGCCGTGGCTATGTCGCGTCCTTCGGGTTTAAGGGGCCGGATCAGCAAAAGAAAGTCGGCGATCTGTCAGGCGGTGAGCGTAACCGCGTCCATATGGCCAAGATGCTCAAGTCTGGGGCGAATGTCCTGCTTCTTGACGAGCCGAGCAACGATCTGGATATCGAAACGCTGCGCGCACTTGAAGATGCGCTGGTGGATTTCCCCGGCTGTATCGTAGTAATCAGCCATGATCGCTGGTTCCTTGACCGTATCGCGACGCATATCCTTGCTTTTGAGGGTGACAGCCAAGTTGTCTGGTTTGAAGGTAATTATCAGGATTACGAAATTGATCGCCATCGCCGCCTTGGAACTGATGCTGATCAACCTCACCGGATTAAGTACAAGCCAATCGAGCGGTAATGAACGTAAACGACGGGTTGATGGGGATGACTATACAATAAGAAATCTATGTCACTCCCGCGTAGGCGGGAGTCTATGTGGCCAGTCGGTAAAAACTTAGCGCTTGCTTCTTTCTGAATCGTTATATGGATCCGCGCTTTCGCGGGGATGACAGATGATTTTAATGTAAGAATTCTGGCCCGAAAACTTATTACGCGGATAATAGAATATGCTTGAATGGCTTCCTTTTGTTGGTTTGGCGATGGGTATCGCGGCTGCGCTTCCCTATTACAGGGATATGTTCAAGGGTACGACAAAACCCAATCAGATTACGGCTGGTCTATGGGCTTTTGAAAGCGGGATTGCGCTTGTGGCGGCGTGGTCGGAAGGGGCTATTCTCACAAACATTCCCGTGCTCAGCGCCTTTTTATGTCCTATGGTTGGCTTTGTCCTTGCGCTGACGTTAAAACAGGCCCAGTGGAAGCTCACCCTATTTGACTGGTTGTGCGGGGCTATGTCTGTTACGGCGCTGTTGGCGTGGTGGGCGACGGCAGATGCCAATTGGGCTATCTTTTTCGCGATAGTGGCGGATATCATGGCCGCGATCCCGACCATCAAGAAGTCCATCTCTCATCCAGAAAGCGAAACGCGGATTTCCTATGCCATTGGTGGGCTCAGCTATGTGTTGGGCTTGTTTGCAATCAAGGATTGGAGCTTTGCCGAAATGGCTTATCCCCTCTATGCCGTTTTTATAGATACCTTTATCGCCATCATCCTCTATTTTCCACGTAAACAGAGGGAAATCATTCCCGGCACTAGCGCTTTGTAATCCTAACCAACCCTATCCCCCGAACAGTGGGGCCTCGGCGGGTTTGGGTGTTTTTGCTGTGATGAGATTGAGGTAGTCTGTTCGCGTAAGGAGGCGCGCTGACTGACGGTAAACAACATCAATATCGTTAAGCACAAACTTTCTCGCCTCAAGCCAGTCATAGATGTCTTTACTTCGCGTACCAGTGCATTGGGCGGCTGTTTTGCCAGTGTCGGACAGATAATTATGCATGAGAAGCGTTGCCATCTGATAACCAAGCCCCGAGACGGGCGTTTGCTCTCCCATGCCAAAGAAAAAGTTGGTATATGTGTTCCAGTTAAAGCGATCTAAAAGAAATTTCTTGTTAAAGACATGTGGTAACTGCGCTGAAAGTGTTGGTGTAATATTGTAAGGGCAATAGGGTAAATAGCCTGTTATTTCTTTCTCGAAAATCTGGGCTAGACCCTCGGAGGCGAGGGTGTTGATCATTGATGTGCAATAAGCATCTTTGACGTAAGGGGCCGCCACTTTTTTTTTCGTGGTGTCTCTGTCGTACCATTCACCATTATTGAGCATGCAGGCGCTATGGTGGATCTCATGCGCCAAAGTGGCTGCAATGAGTCGAATAATATAAGGGCGGTGATAGTCTGGATGCTTTGGATTGAGGTAAAGCACCATTTCGTTCGTCGAAAGAGCATAGGCGCTTAGGGCATAAACGAGGTCGTTGCGCCTGAGGGCAACTTTTCTCACCCCGTTCAGTCCTTCTATCGAGGCGAACTTGGGCATATCGTCATAAGTATAGCTTGGCGGTTTGACCCTCGTTGTATCGACAATATAGATCGTAAAGGGTTCTTTTTGAACGACCTGTTGGAAGTTGCCACCAATTTTTGACGCGATTTCAGGGAAATATCGAGACACAACAGCGCAAGTTCGCCTGAGCGTATTGTCACGTCTTGCGTTTGTGCTGATGATCTCGCAGCCCATGCCTTAATGTATGTAAGGTGTTGTTGGTGCACCAGAATCGTAAAAATATTTCTTTTTGGGAACTAATGGCTTTAGCGGAGCGTTACTCTCATTGGTATGAGGTGTCATCGGAAGGACATTTGTTTCATAGAGGCTTTTTCGACCGCCTATTCCCAGACAATTCACTGTAGCTAAAAGCCTAGTTTCTGTCGGGGTAAGGTTTAGACCAAGAATTTTTTCTTCAACCTTATTTTTTGTCATGGTGCCTCCGTTGATCAAAATCTTATCGTTTTATATCTAATTATGAAAATATATCTAAATCAAGCCTTGATTATGTCTATCTGTTAACTAATTGATTGTTTTAGTGCCTGTAGAAGGCCTCGGAGCTTTTAAAACTGTATGAAAAGCAAATCACTTGCTTGACAAGAGAGGGAGAATCCGGCAAAAACGCCTCTCCACGGCGCGCCTGTCTATGGCGTGGCCGTGTATTGTGTTTAACTTTAAAAGAAGAATGGCTGGTCAAAGATGTTCGCAGTCGTAAAGACAGGCGGCAAGCAGTATAAGGTTGCCCAAGGTGATATGGTTCAGGTCGAAAAGCTCGAAGCTGAGGCTGGAAAGACCGTTGATCTGAATGATGTGATGATGATTTGCGACAATGGCAAAGTGGCCGTTGGCTCGCCCTTTATCGCTGGTGCCAAGGTGTTGGCTGAGGTTGTGTCGCAAGAGCGCACGCGCAAGCTGATCATTTTCAAGAAAAAGCGTCGCCAGAATTATCGTCGTCGTAACAACCATCGTCAGTGCTTTACGGTGCTGAAGATTACAGAGATCAAAGCGAAGTAAGCACACGCTTCGCACGTTGAAGGAGAAAGTCAATGGCACATAAAAAAGCAGGCGGCTCATCACGTAACGGTCGCGACTCCGCCGGTCGTCGTCTTGGCGTCAAAGTCAATGGCAAAGCCAAGGCTGGCGCGATCATCGTTCGCCAACGTGGCACAAAGTTCCACGCCGGTGAGAATGTCGGTATGGGCAAGGATCACACGTTGTTCGCCAAGGTTGAGGGCATGGTTGCCTTCCGCGAAGTGAAGAAGCGCAAGTTTGTTTCTGTCGTTACCGAGTAATGGCTCTCGGTGCCCTTTGCGAGAAGGGTGAGATAGAAGAACAGGATTGACAATTAAGCCGACTGCAACTGCGTCGGCTTTTTTGTATAGGAACAATGGAATGAAATTTCTCGATCAAGCAAAAGTCTATTTAAAGAGCGGAAACGGCGGGGCCGGTTGTCTGAGTTTCCGTCGTGAGAAATTTATCGAGTTTGGTGGCCCTGATGGTGGCAATGGCGGCAAGGGCGGTGATATCATTTTCGAAGCGGTCGATAACGTCAACACGCTGATCGACTATCGCTATCAGCAACATTATACGGCCAAGAACGGCCAGCCCGGCGCTGGACGCAATCGTACGGGGTCGGATGGTGCGGATATGGTTCTGCGCGTTCCTGTCGGGACGCAGATCTTGGCTGAAGATAAGGAAACCATCCTTCTGGACCTGACTGAGAAGGGGCAGCGCGTTGTTTTTCTAAAGGGCGGCGATGGTGGCTTTGGCAATATCTATTTCAAATCTTCGACCAATCAAGCGCCGCGTAAGATTATTCCCGGATGGCCGGGTGAAGAGCGCGAAGTCTGGTTGCGTCTTAAGCTGATCGCCGATGCGGGGCTTATTGGTCTACCTAATGCGGGGAAATCGACATTCCTTGCGGCTTGCTCCAAGGCCAAACCCAAGATTGCGGATTATCCTTTTACAACCCTTTCGCCCAATCTCGGCGTGGTGCATATCGGTGCGCGTGGCAGCAAGCGGCAGGAAGGCTTTGACTTTGTGCTAGCCGATATCCCCGGCTTGATTGAAGGCGCGCATGAGGGGCAGGGGCTCGGCGATCGTTTCCTTGGCCATGTGGAGCGGACAAAGGTTATGCTCCATCTGATTGATGCGACGTCTGATGACGTTGCTGCAAGCTATAAAACAATTCGAGATGAGCTCAAAGCTTATGGCCATGGGCTTGGCCGTAAGCCGGAGATTGTCGCGCTTAACAAATGCGATGCGTTGACGGATAAGGAAATTCAAAAGAAAGTGACGCAGCTCAAGAAAGTTTGCCGCAAGACAATTCATACCATCTCGGCTGTGTCTCATCAAGGTGTTGAGGATGTCTTGCAACAAATGGCTACAAAGATTGCGGAAAAGAAAGACTAGATCGAGTTTCTAGCGATCGAATAAGCGGGGAGAATAATGCATCCTTTACAGCACAAACTGACTTTGGTGATGAAGCAAATCATGTGTGTTTTAGGAGCTAATCCTAAAAAGACACCAACATTTGATATCGCGATTTCGGATAACACCACCTATATATCTGTCAAGGGACAGTATGGAAAACGAATGGCCAAGATTATCGATCAAAACGGATTTTGGACAGGCAGTACTTTTTCATATGCTTTTTACAATACGCTTGATAGTCTTGCGCGCAATGGAAAGCTGATCACTTTGTCGTGGAGAGATGATAAAGGGAGAGTTCGATCGGATCATTTCCAATCGCGTGGCCAGCTTCTTGGCTTGGGCGAAGATGGAATCTCGAAAGTTCGGCTCCAAATCGCTTCAGTACCTCAACCTCGCGGACGCAAAAAAACATATCACAATCGTCCGCTCATCAGGGGATGACACGAACTTATTGGTTCAAGGGCAGTTCTTTCCTGTAGACGTACAGCGTATCCTTGAATGGTGCGTGGAGCTTGTATATTTCAATAGGTTCCCATTTGCCATGAAGGGGAAAGTCATGTGAGATAATCAAGGCGCCGTGCTTGAGCTCTTTTGCGAGTTTTTCCCCAAGCCGTTCGGAGATAGCGGGCATAAGGTACAGGATCACAGCATCACAGCCTGAACAGTCATAATCCCAGAAATCGCTGCGTTTATAAAATAGGTTTTGGGGACCCAAGAGCCGTTGAACCCAAGTTGACTCGTGAAAGGGAAAGTACTCCTTTTCAATGCCGACAACGACAGCGTTGGGAATATCAAGGGCTAAACGACGAGTTAGTTCACCGCGCCCTGAGCCAAGATCAAGAATGTTATAGGGCGTCTTGGGATTCCGTGCGGCATCTTTTGCCAGTATCTCCGATATCTTGTGTCGCGCGGCGTAACCCGTTGCCATTGTCGGTGCATGCCCCTTGTTGAAAATCTGCTCATAGGCAAGGCGCAAGATGATGTAGCCATAACAAAGAAGAATGGGAATTGATAACCACGTGAATGGCCACGCCACCTTCCAGGCGAAATAGCCTGTCCAGATGATCATTAATATGATGAGCAGGTTTAGTTTTATCGGGTCAATATGAAGCAACTTCTTGAGATGTCTATTCATATCGTTTCCTTATAAGGGAGGGATGTGTTGTTATGGCTATCCCATTTTTCCGCCGGTTTCGGCGCGGATGCGTTGGCGGAGCATATCAATCGGAACCAGCTTGCTTCCCTCGGCTTCAAAGCACCAGAATGTCCAGCCGTTGCAGGCGGGCAGGCCTTGGATCGTCGCGCCGACTTTGTGAATCGAGCCGCGTATTTCTTCACCTTCGCGATTGGCCGCGATCAATGTCGCGTCGGATTTGACGCGTGCCATAAAACGTTGCCGCTCATCAAACAGCTTGTCGCCCGGCTGAAGAAAGCCGCGCTCCAGAACGGCGCCAAAGGGAACGCGTGGCTCTTCGCGCTTTGCGGGCGTGATCAGGAACTCTGTTTGCGCGGGGCCCTTGATCTCGGCCAAGCGGCGCTCAGCATATTGGGCATAATACGGATCGCGTTCGAGACCGATATAGGAACGACCAAGTTTCTTGGCAACCGCACCTGTTGTGCCACTCCCAAAGAAGGGATCGAGGATGATATCTCCCGGCTTGGTTGAGGAGTTGATAATACGATAGAGCAGGGACTCCGGCTTTTGCGTAGGGTGCAGCTTGTTGCCGTCATCATCCTTGCGCCGTTCCTTGCCCGTGCAAATCGGCAGGTGCCAGTCGCTGCGCATCTGCTTTTCATCGTTCATATTCTTCATGGCTTCATAGTTGAAGCAGGGGCGTGCATCGGGCGATGTCGCGGCCCAGATCAGCGTTTCGTGCGCATTGGTGAAGCGTGTGCCGCGAAAGTTCGGCATCGGATTGGTCTTGCACCAGATGATATCGTTCAAAATCCAGAACCCCAGATTCTGCAGGATCGCGCCAACGCGAAAGATATTGTGATAGCTGCCGATGACCCACAGCCCGCCATCAGGCTTGAGGAGGCGCTTGGCTTCCCTCAGCCAGTTATAGGTGAACTTGTCATAGGCTTCAAAATCGGTGAACTTGTCCCAATCGTCATCGACCGCATCGACCTTGGAATGGTCTGGACGTAACAGCTCGCCACCCAACTGAAGGTTATAGGGCGGATCGGCAAAGATTGTGTCGATCGAGCCGCCGGGCAGACTGCGCATGGACTCAATGCTATCGCCCAGCATGATTTGATTGAGCGGCAGGGCAGAAACGCCGCCCTTTTTCTTGGCGGAGTGCGTGGCGGCAGGCTTTTTCATCTGGTCTTTTTGAGCTTTCGGCATGGCCCTTGGATTATCTCGACAACCCCTTAATGGGAAGTTAATAGAAAAATAAAAGAGTCATGTGAATCATTTAGTTAGTTCTTTGGCATGAGCAACTGGTGCAAAAGAGCCGCGATGCCACATCGTCACGCCGTGCGTTTTCAGGGCTTCAAGATGAAGGCTGGTGCCATAACCCGCATTTTTCTGCCAACCATAGACGGTATGAACTGCGCCAAGCGCTTTCATAATCCTGTCACGTGTCACTTTGGCAATAATCGATGCTGCCGCAATGGAAAGGCTCGAGCTGTCACCCTTGATAACGGGTGTAGAGGGGCAGGGAAGATTTTTGGGGATTTTATTGCCGTCGATAAGGGCGTGATGCGGTACCGGATCAAGCTGTCGCACAGCGCGTGTCATGGCGAGCAAAGAGGCGTGCAGGATGTTTATTTTGTCAATCTCACCAACGGTGGCCTCGGCCACGGCATAGGTGCAGTGTTCAACCAAAGCGGGATAGAGAGCTTCGCGTTGCTTTTCCGATAGTTTTTTGCTGTCGTTGATTTTGTTGGCTAGGCCCTCTGGCAGACCGCCGGCAGGTAAAATCACAGCAGCGGCAACCACGGGTCCGGCAAGAGGACCGCGTCCAACCTCGTCAACACCGCAAATCAGCAGGCCGTCGGCTGCCCCAAGGGCCATTTCTAAAGATAAATCAGGCATGCCGAACACTTTACATGTTTGGGCAAAATGAGCAAGCCATAGCTAGGAAAGGCGAGGCGTCTTGTGCGGTCTGATGCGGGCTCCGGCTTGTGCACGATTGGTTCTGAAATTCAACTTTTCCACTGTTGGCAGGTTGGTTTCCAACAGTTTCATACCGTGATATCCAAGCGCTGCAATCGTGTAATTTTCGACGTGGTGTCGCAAGGTTTTTGCCGCCAAGCTAATTTCTTGAGGTTCGTTGCGCGTTAGGCCTATGGCTGCCAAGTCAAAGCAATGGATGAGCACTTGTGTGGCGGTTGTATTATGGGTCAGGTAAATCGCATGTCGCTCGTTTTTTTCCTGTATAAAGAGATCCTGAGATGTCTTGTTACAAAACTGAGCGGAGCCTGTGCGAACATCTATAAAATGGGTCGAGATAGGCTTATGTGATCCGTTGTCTCGAACATATGATTTATAAGATTGATTAGATATGCGTAGCTGAACGCCCTTGCTGAGAATATCCCGTCCTTGTGCCATATGTTTGGCTTGGGCACTGTATAATTTAATCGCTTGGTCTAGATCATTTAGTTTTGATTCAATGGCAGGATCTTGTTGTCTGCTGGCATATTCCATCATCGCTATACGATAGCGTGCGAAGCTTGCATCAAATTTCCGTGCTAAGCTTTCTTCACTGTCGGTATATTGCGTGTCTACTAATCCGGCCTCTCGTTTATTCACGGGTGTATAGGAATGCAGTTTTTGCCGGATTTTCTGGAGCTCTTGATGGGAGCTCTGTTCCTGTGGAATATGTTTGATAACCGCATTTATTAAACTAAGCATTGATATAGCAAGATTGTCATTAGCTTGTCCAAGATAGTAGGTGTCATTAAAGATCAAATCACCCCTGTCTTTTTCGCAATAGGAAGGTATGCGACGTGAAATGCCCTTTGCTATCGCGCTGACACTTGAGATGGATTTGAGCATCATATTTTTGTTGGCAGAAAGCTCCCGTTCGCAACTGGATTGCGTATCAGGCGTTGTGGCCTCCGTTAACATCGTATCAAGTATCTGATTTCGGGCTTTGACGTTTGTTGATACGTTGCTGAATTTTGAAGCATCGTCAACAGGATGGGGCGCAAAGGAGGTTGTTTTGATTAGCTTGAGTGTACGGCTTGCCAACAAGGTCAGTGTGGCAGCGGCTTCACCGGCGGTGATAACGTCATCAATCAGGCCTCGTATGGCCGGAGAAGTGTTGCAATAAAAGCGACTCTGTTTGGTGTTTGTAGTTCTGTCTCTGGCATTACGTGCAAACTGAGCCGCTCGATCCGTTTCCGTAATTTCTTTCTGTGTAATCTCTAACATATGGCCCCGCTTTGGCACAGTGCTTGCACATTCTGTGACAAGATAAAATCGTCGTTATGTTCTGGAGTCTATCTTGCTTGAAAGTAATAACATAATCAACGTTCAATCCACGGCTCACCTGTCGAGCAAGGGGCGCGTTATTGCCGCCATTAAGGCCGCCAGCCTCAAAAGCGGGGTCGATTTTGCCTATTTGCTGAATGAAGCCAATCAGGAAAGTAGCTTGAACCCAACGGCCAAGGCTTCGTCGAGCAGTGCGACGGGCCTTTACCAATTTATTGACCAGACATGGCTAAAAACCATGAAGACGGCAGGGGATAAGTATGGGTTAGGGGATTTGGCGAACAAGATATCCGTTGGTTCAGATGGCGTGGCTCGTGTGGCGAATGCAGCAGACAAAAAGGCCATTTTGGCTTTGCGTCATGACCCTAAGGTTTCATCTTATATGGCGGCGGAGCTGGCCAAAGCCAATAAAGCGACGCTAGAACAACGTGTTGGTGGCGATATTGGCTCGACTGAGCTTTATATGGCGCATTTTCTTGGGGCCAATGGTGCGGCGCTCTTTCTGGATAAGCTCAAGGAAAACCCAAATGCCAAAGCTGCCGACTATCTTCCCACGGCCGCGGGCGCGAACAAATCCGTCTTTTACGACCAGTCAACGGGACGGGCCCGCACGGTTAAAGAGATTTATGCGAAGTTTGCCGCCAAGTTTGAAACGGTGCCGGATCTTGGAGGCGAGGCTGTCAGCGTGGCCTCGGTGTCTCCTTCTGCACCAACATCTGCGTTGCCACAATCCTTCACAATACCGGAGCCGGCTTATCGATTGGCCGAATTGGCGGGGACGTCATCTTCTTCCTCTCCAAGCTTTTCTTCGTTAAGGAGTATAAGTTATCCCTTGGCCGAGACGAACGCGCCCTTTACAACAATGCTGCTCGCTCAGATGGATATGGAAAATCTCGGCCTGAAGGCTCAAGAGTCGATGATGAAGGTCGGCCAAAACGATCAAGCCCGCCGCAAAGCCCTGCTCGAAACGATCAAGAGTATCTCTTAACCCTCTCTAAGATAATAAAAGAAACAAAGTTTCTTGGCTTTTCCCCAAAGGGCCAGTATTGTGGGGGCCATGAGTGAAAACACCATATATTTAGCCTCCGACCATCGAGGCCTGCCCCTTAAGAGCGTTTTTGTGAAGTGGTTAAAGGATCACGGTTACGAGGCGGTGGATCTGGGGCCCGAGACGACTGAGCGCGTGAATGCGACGGATTTTGCTGTCCGCTTGGCAACGGCCATGCGGCAGGACGAGACAGCGCGCGGCGTTTTGATTTGCGGCACGGGACAGGCCATGAATATGACCGCTAACCGCTTTGCCCATATTCGCGCCGCTTTGTGCACGAATACGACAACAGTACGACTTTCCCGCGAACATAATGACGCGAATGTGTTGGTTCTTGGTGCGGAAATTGTGGGGGAAGGGCTTGCTGTCGATTGTTTGCAGACCTTTATGGAAACCAAGGCCCTTGGAGGTCGTTATGCCGAAAGATGCCAGATTCTGACAGATCTTGGCGGATTGTAAGACGTTTGAAAATGTAAGGAAGAAAACGATGACGAGCGGATTTTTTACGGAAACACTGGAAGCGCACGATCCTGAACTTTATGCCTCGATTAGTTCTGAGTTGAAACGTCAGCAAGAGAATATCGAGCTGATTGCATCGGAAAATATTGTCTCGAAAGCTGTGTTGGAAGCGCAGGGTTCGATTATGACCAACAAATATGCCGAAGGTTATCCCGGCAAGCGCTACTATGGCGGTTGTGAGATGGTCGATATTGCCGAAAGCCTTGCCATCAACCGCGCGTGCAAACTTTTTAACTGTGGCTATGTCAATGTACAGCCCCATTCAGGTGCGCAGGCAAACGAAGCCATCTTCCTCGCGCTTTTGCAACCCGGCGACACAATTATGGGGCTTTCCATGGCGTCGGGCGGTCACTTGACCCATGGGGCCAAAGTCAGCATGTCGGGCAAGTGGTTTAACGCGGTTCCCTATGGCGTTCGTGCTGAAGATGGCCGGATTGATATGGACGAAGTCGCCAAGATGGCGCGTGAGCATAAACCCAAGCTGATTATCACGGGTGGCTCGGCCTATCCACGCGAGATTGATTTTGTCGGTTTCCGCAAGATTGCGGACGAGGTTGGCGCGTATTTGATGGTCGATATGGCTCACTTTGCGGGTCTTGTGGCCGGTGGCGTGACGCCTTCGCCGATTCCCCATGCGCATATTGTAACCACGACAACGCACAAAACATTGCGCGGTCCGCGTGGTGGCATGATTATGACCAATGACGAAGCTTTGGCCAAAAAGATCAACTCTGCCGTGTTCCCCGGTTTGCAGGGTGGGCCGCTGATGCATGTGATCGCGGCCAAGGCTGTGATGTTGGGTGAGGCCCTTCAGCCTTCCTTTAAAGAATATGCCAAGAGCGTTAAAGAGAATGCGAAAGTTCTGGGCGAAACGCTGATCAAGCATGGTCTGGATATTGTTTCGGGCGGCACGGATACGCATTTGCTTCTGGTTGATTTGCGTCCCAAGAACCTGACGGGCAAAGCCAGCTCGCACAGTCTTGAGATGGCAAATATTACTTGTAACAAGAACGGCATTCCCTTTGATCCGCTGCCTCCCGCTGTTACATCTGGTGTGCGCGTTGGCTCGCCTGCGGCAACAACGCGTGGCTTTGGAACGAAAGAGTTCGTTCTTGTCGGCGATTACATTGCCGAAGTTCTTGATGGTTTGGCCAAGGTTGGCGAAAATGGCGATAACAGTGCTGTCGAGCAGGACGTTAAAAAGCGTGTGATCGAACTTTGCGCCAAGTTCCCGATCTATGGGCAGAAAGGCTAGTGCATGCGTTGTCCCTTTTGCGGATTTGACGACACACAGGTGAAGGACAGCCGTCCTAGCGAAGACAATGCGGCCATTCGTCGTCGCCGTTTTTGTCCAAACTGCGACGCACGCTTCACGACCTTTGAACGGGTGCAAATCCGTGAACTGACCGTGATCAAAAGCGATGGTACGAAAAAAACCTTTGATCGCGACAAGCTTGCGCGTTCGATGCGCATTGCCTTGCGCAAACGGCCCGTCGATGATGATTGTTTGGAGCAGGTGATCAATGGCCTTGTCCGTCAAATGGAGACGATGGGCGAGGGCGAGATTACAACCAAACAGATTGGCGAGATGGTGATGGACACGCTCAGGCGTCTGGATCACGTTGCCTATGTTCGTTATGCTTCGGTTTATCGCGATTTTCGTACGCCCGCTGATTTTAACGACTTTGTCGAAACTCTTAAAAGCGAAACATCCATCGGTTAGTCATGTTCACCGGTATCATTCAGCATCAAGGCGAGATCAAGCGGATTGTCAAAGAGGGTGACTGGGTTTTTACAATCGAGTCAAAGGACATCATCCCGACACTCAAAATTGGGTCTTCTGTCGCGTGCAGCGGGGTCTGTCTGACGGTCATTCGTATGACGGACCACAGCTTTGATGTGCAGGTGTCTACTGAAACGCTTTCCAAAACGACGCTTGCCGGATGGCAAGAAGGGCAAAAGATCAATCTGGAATCCTCGCTTTTGATGGGAGATGATATTGGCGGACATATGGTGTCTGGCCATGTGGATGGTGTGGCCCGCCTTCTTTCAAATGATCCTGAAAATGACTCCTTGCGCCTTGTCTTTGAACTGCCCGACGAGTTTGCTTCTTATCTCGCGCCAAAGGGTTCGATTGCCTTGGACGGTATTTCGCTGACGGTCAACGATGTGATCGGCCCGCGTTTTGGCGTGAATATCATTCCCCATACACAGAATGTAACAACACTTAGTATGGCCAAGCCCGGCGATTTTCTGAACTTTGAGATTGATATGATCGCCCGCTATGTCGGGCGTATTCTGGCGAACAGGGGCATTGTCTAATGTCCATCGCATCGACGCAAGAAATTATCGACGAGGCTCGACGGGGCCGGATGTTTATTCTTGTGGATGATGAGGATCGCGAGAATGAAGGCGACCTTATCATCATGGCCGAGTTTGCGAATGCGCAGGCGATTAATTTTATGATTACCCATGGGCGTGGTCTGGTGTGTCTTGCCATTGATGAAGATCAGGCGCAGCGCCTTAATCTGCCCTTGATGGTGCGTGGCGAGAATGAATCTCCGTTCCAGACAAACTTTACCTTTTCGATTGAGGCGAGGGAAGGTGTGACCACAGGTATCTCGGCCTTTGATCGTGCCAAGACGGTTTCTGTCGCCATCCATCCAAAGGCGGTGGCCGAGGATGTTGTCGTGCCTGGACACATCTTTCCACTCATTGCACGCAAAGGTGGCGTTTTACAGCGACGTGGTCACACAGAAGCGACGGTTGATATCGCCAGATTGGCAGGGCTCAACCCGTCCGGTGTTCTGTGTGAGATCATCGGAGAGGACGGCCATATGGCACGTTTGCCGGATTTGTTGATCTTTGCTGAAAAACATGGCTTAAAGATAGGCACGGTTAAAGATCTCGCAGCCTATCGTTTGGCGCACAACGAGTGACGGGGTATACGATGGAAAAGGCCAAGAAAATAAAAGCATTCAACATTGCGGAAAAGCCTCATGTCATGATTGTGCAGGCGCGTTTCTATGACGATATCGCCGACAATCTTCTTGAAGGCGCGAAGGCGGTTTTGGATCGTGTTGGAGCGACCTATGAGGTGATCACGGTTCCCGGTTCGCTTGAAATCCCGGCCTGTATCATTTATGCGGTTAAATCTCTGGATTTTGATCCGGTTCGTCGTCGTTTCGATGGCTATGTTGCGCTGGGCTGTGTAATCAAGGGCGAGACGCATCATGATGTTATTGTCGGCGAGACAAGTGCTCAAGGCCTTCAGCAAATTGCGCTGGAGCATACGCTCGCTATCGGCAACGGTATTCTCACAGTCAATACGTTGGAGCAGGCGCAAAAGCGTGCCGATCCCAAACAGCTTGATCGCGGCGGCGCGGCGGCTGAAGCTTGCCTTTCGATGATCGAGATCAAGCAAAACTTTAAACTCATTCCCAAACGCCGCTGGGTCGGTCGGTAAAGTGGTAGGCGTTGATGTCAGCTCATAAGAATAAAAACTTTTCAAAGCGTCTTGCGCGCCTCTCGGCTGTGCAAGCACTGTTTCAGTCGGCGTATGAAGAAGAAAGCGTTGATGAAATTCTCGCACGCATGGCGTTGGAAGGGCAAACATTCCTGAATGACGAGGAGCTTGAGGGTGAGGACATTCCGGAGACACCGGATATCGATTTGATGCGTGCGCTTGTTTTAGGAGTTGTCGAGCATCAGCCGGCTTTGGAAGAAGTTCTGGATGCCGCGTTGGGAGAAGATCGATCGAAAGAGCGTATGGAAAAGTTGCTCAAAACGATCCTGATTGCCGGTATATATGAACTCTATTACTGCCCGGAAGTCGCGTCTGGCATTATCATTAATGATTATGTGGATGTAACCCGCGCTTTTTTTCAAGGGAAAGAATCTAAACTTGTCAATGCGTTGCTTGACCGTATTGGCAAGAAGTTACGAGCTTAACGGATTCTCAAAGCCTCTTTGATAAAATTACACTCGGTATGGTGGGTGTAATTCCATGGATGTACGTAAAATTTCTTCTTTTTTGGTTCTGGCTGTATTGGCGGTTTTCCTAACCGTGCCGAGTGCTCCGGCTTTGGCGAGCGGCGGTGGCGGCCATAATGCCGAGGCAGGGGGGCACAGCGAGAAAAAAAAGCCACCCAAGAAAGAGGAGTTTGCAACCATCACGAGTGGCGAAGGTGATGGTGAAATCTACTTGCATCTCACGCCGATTACGTTCCCGATTATCGGCGAATATGGCTCGGAGCAGTTGGTTTCCATGCTCGTAGATTTGCAAATGAAAGACAGAGCGTCGGCCGAAAGTCTTCAAAAGAAAATGCCCAAGTTAAAAGACTCTCTTATTGTTGCTTTGTACGGGTTCATTTCTGATGAAGAGCCAACGCCCATGCATTTGGATATCCCCATGATAAAAAGAAAGATTATCAATACGATAAATAACAATTTTGAAAAAGAACATGTCACGGAAGTCTATATTCAGGGCATCGCGCAGCGTAAATTGTAAAAAATCCTGATTCTTTCCTATTCCCCCCTTGCGTTTGGCGTTTTCTTTCGGCATTCTCTTTCGGCCTGTCGTTAACAGAGTTAACGGTGGCGTGTCCCTGTAGGCTTCTTTGATACCCAACGCCTGCATTGTCTCAGACATTAGTGAGGAACCAGAAATGAGTATTGAGTTCATACTTATATTTGCCAGCGGTCTTTTGGCCTTGGCCTACGGGTTGGTTACGGCCAAATCCGTGCTGTCGTCATCAGCCGGCACCGCTCGCATGCAAGAAATTGCCAGCGCCATTCAAGAAGGCGCGCAGGCTTATCTTAACCGTCAGTATCTGACTATCGGCATTGTCGGCGTGGTTATCTGTCTGGCTCTTGGCGCTTTCCTAGGCGTTCATGTCGGGCTAGGCTTTATCGTCGGTGCTGTTTTGTCAGGTGTGGCTGGCTATATTGGTATGAACGTTTCCGTCCGCGCCAATGTCCGCACGGCTGCCGCGGCACAGGTCGGCATGAAAGAAGCGCTGAGCATTGCTTTCCGTTCGGGCGCTGTGACAGGCCTTCTGGTTGTCGGTCTCGGCATCTTGGCTGTCGGCGGGTACTTCTGGGTTTTGATCCAGTGGAAGGGTATGGAAGGGGCCGACATTCGCCCCATCATCGAAGCCCTTGTTGCCTTGAGCTTCGGCGCTTCTTTGATTTCGATTTTTGCACGCCTTGGCGGCGGTATCTTCACAAAGGGTGCTGATGTCGGTGCGGACCTTGTTGGTAAGGTTGAAGCCGGTATCCCCGAGGATGACCCACGTAACCCTGCCGTTATCGCTGACAACGTTGGGGACAATGTCGGTGATTGTGCTGGTATGGCAGCTGACTTGTTCGAAACCTATGCGGTAACGATTGTGGCCACGATGCTGTTGGCCGCGACATTCTTCGTCGGTGGGACACGCGATGTCATGATGACCTTGCCGCTGGTGATCGCTGGTGTTTGTATCGTCGCTTCGGTGATCGGAACATACTTTGTTCGCTTGAACGCCAAGCAAAACATCATGGGCGCCCTTTATAAGGGTCTGATCGCCACGGGTGTGATCTCGGCTGGTTTGATTGCCGTTGCCATCAACTATATGGTTGGTTTGGACACCGAGATCGCCAAGATCGACGCGTTCTCCATCACGGGCATGAACCTGTTCTATTGTTCGTTGACGGGTCTTGGTGTGACAGCCCTTATGGTCTGGATCACCGAGTACTACACCTCGACACAGTATCGCCCTGTTAAGAGCGTTGCTGCGGCTTCTGTTAACGGCCATGGCACAAACGTGATCCAAGGTCTGGCCGTTTCGATGGAAGCGACAGCTCTGCCGGTTATCGTGATCTCCGTCGGTATCATTGTCTCGTACATGTTCTGCGGTCTGTTCGGTATTGCCATTGCAGCTACAACGATGCTGGCTCTTGCCGGTATGATCGTTGCAGTTGACGCTTATGGCCCCGTGACAGACAATGCGGGCGGTATTGCCGAAATGTCGGAAATGCCCAAGGAAATCCGTGTCACCACGGACGCTCTGGACGCTGTCGGCAACACAACCAAGGCTGTGACGAAGGGCTATGCCATCGCTTCGGCGGGGTTGGCTTCGCTCGTTCTGTTTGCTGCTTATATCGAAGACCTGCGCCACTATTTTGCGGATCTGGATATCAAGTTTGATCTTCAGAATCCGTATGTTGTGGTTGGTCTGTTCATCGGTGGCATGTTGCCCTATCTGTTCGGTGCGATGGCCATGACGGCTGTTGGCCGTGCGGCTGGTTCGGTCGTGCAGGAAGTGCGTCGTCAGTTCCGCGAGATCAAAGGCATCATGGAAGGCAAGGCGAAGCCGGAATATGGCCGCGCCGTCGATATGCTGACCAAGGCCGCGATCCGTGAAATGATTGTGCCTTCGCTGCTTCCGATTGCTGCGCCAATCGTCTTGTATGTCATTGTGTCTCAAGTTGCTGGTCAGGCTGAAGCCTTTACGGCTTTGGGCGCCATGCTGCTTGGTACGATTGTCACAGGTCTGTTCGTTGCCTTGTCAATGACATCGGGCGGCGGCGCTTGGGATAATGCCAAGAAGTACATCGAAGAAGGCCATCATGGCGGCAAGGGCTCCGATGCTCACAAGGCCGCTGTGACGGGTGACACCGTGGGCGATCCGTACAAGGATGCGGCTGGCCCCGCCATCAACCCGATGATCAAGATCATCAACATTGTTGCGATCTTGCTCTTGGCAATCCTTCACGCGATGGCCTAATCGGCTTGATCTGAAAATCAAAAACCCCGCTGCCGTTTGGTAGCGGGGTTTTTTTGAGGCTTGAAGAAAGTTGAAAATGGGGAAAAATTAACTATATTTCTTAATATAGTCATATAAGCCTATAAATGAGGCGTGAGGGGCTTCAAGATCCTAGGCTAGGGGAGTAGAGGCTAGTCGAGAAAAGCTGTTTATGCCCCTTCTATGGCTTATTTAGAGGCCTTCTGGGAGGTGATTCTGGGAAGAGGGCTGCTGGCGTCCCTTTTGCCCTTCTATTTAACCGTCAGAATCCCTTCATCCTCTCGTGAAGAGGGTGAAAGCGGCGTTGGAGCGCTCCCAGATGGTTGTTGTTGGGCGACTGTCGGCTCAAGGATGGCCTTGCCCGGCCCGATGGTGCGATAGGCCACGGCAAGCAAAAGGAAGACACCCAGCCAGATGGCAATGTTCCGCAGGATGACGCCCCTATTTCTGAGAAGAACGCCGGGGGCTATCATCAGGACAAAGCCTGCCAAGATAATTCCTGCGACAATTAGCGAGATATTGTGGTCTGTTTCCGGCATCATGGGTTTCCTTTGTGTTAAGGTTAATCCTCCGCAGGTCCGCGCGTTTTTCGCCGCAAGGTGCAGGTGTGTCACAATAGGATATGAAAATATTCAGAATTGTAAAATAGTTATTGCATCTTGGGGGGCTATAGGTCATGTTGCCCTCGAAAGCGCACGTACCACTGGCCCAAGGATGTAGTGGCTTACCACCTAGTACGTTCCCCACTGGTTTATGTAACGACGCTTTGCCTCTTCGGTTTCCCTGTCATGGGGGAGCAGGAGTATGTGGTATAACAGCAAGGGTACCTTTCCGTGTGTGTTTTGGAAAGGGGCTTTGGTTGGTGGCAAAGAAAATAGGGCCGGTTGCCGGTACGGATGACTCACACGTGTGAATCGTGACTGGGTACGAAGTGCTTCAGCTCCGACAAGAACCTATGACTTTTTTTGGCGCTCGGCCTATGGCACCTCTTGCTGTCTTTGGCAAGGAATTGGGAGTTAATCTCCCCTCTTAACTGGGGGTGTGTTATGGGATTGATCGCTGCTGCTGATTTTCTCAACGTTAAAGAAAATCGAGCTTTAAAGAAGATATCGCACGAGGAAGCCTCGCGCTGCCGCTTTATGCGTCGTATTGGTGTGTTCGAACTGATCGATGGCATTTATGTCGGCCAGATTTCGACGCTTAACTTTAAGTGTCGGACGAAGATACAGGATAATCCCTATCGAAAGAATCCGGGAGAGCCGGAATATATCGTTATGCATAACGATAGTGAGGAGCTCTTTCATCACGACATCGGCTTTGCGTGGATGAAAAAGACGCATAACGATCAGAATTATTTGCTTGTTCAGCTTGATGATCCCGCATTCCCTAAGACGATTATGGCCGTCTTGGTCAAAGGGGAAGAGAACTTCTATTATCTGTATTGGGATCGTATCCACATAACGGATGAAGATGTTGAAAAACTGATTATTACGGAAGAGCTTATCCCGTGGATTGGCGTGTATCGCCCCATCGATAAGGTCACTGATTTCCTGATCCAGGCGTATCCGTCCTTGCAGGAAATCTGGGATCCGGATTGATTGCAACAAATAACGTTGATTTTTCTTGAACTTCTGGTAAAGCGAGGCCACACTGCGGCCTCGCTTTGCGCTTGGCAGGAAAGAGGCGCAGCAAAACATACATTTTTTATGAGCAGGTCCTATGAAAGTTGACGCCAATACCATCCGCAAAGGCCATGTCCTTGATCATAATAACAAGCTGTGGGTTGTTATTAAGAGTGAGATCATGATCCCCGGCAAAGGCAACGCCATTGTCCAGATCGAAATGAAGGATGTCCGCACAGGCATCAAGACCAATGAGCGTTTTCGTACACAGGAGTCGGTCGAGCGTGTCCAGCTTATGGATCACGAGATGCAGTTCCTGTTTGCTGCGGATGATGGCTATACCTTTATGGATAAGGAAAGCTATGAACAGTATGTCGTGTCTGCCGATGTGATCGGCGACTCGGCTGTTTATCTTCAGGATGGCATGGTTTGTAATGTCCAGACCTATGAAGGGACACCGCTTTCTGTTGAATTGCCGCCACAGGTTATTTTGGAAGTTGTCGAAGCGGACCCGGTCGTCAAGGGTCAGACGGCATCGTCTTCGTACAAACCTGCGAAACTGTCGAACGGTGTGCGCGTCATGGTGCCTCCTTTTGTCGAGGCGGGGACGCGAATTGTTGTTGCGACAGCCGACAGTACCTATGTCGAGCGCGCGAAGGATTGAGTATAAAGTTGGGTAAAGTTTAAGGGATAGTAGCTATGGTCATGCGTCCGGCGTTAATCAATGTTATGGCTAAAGCCGTCGAAAAGGCCGGAAAGTCTTTGCGTCGTGATTTCGGCGAAGTCGAACATCTTCAAATCTCGCGTAAGGGTCCGGCTGACTTTGTTAGCAACGCCGACTTGCAAGCGCAGAAGATCTTGCGCGAAGAACTAGGCAAAGCACGTCCGTCTTTCGGCTTTATTATGGAAGAGAATGACGGTATCGCCGACAGCTCCTCTTGTCCTGAAAAATGGATTGTCGATCCTTTGGACGGCACCACAAACTTCCTACATGGCATTCCCCACTTTGCGATTTCGATCGGTGTCGAGAAGCAGGGTGAGATCGTCGCGGGCATGGTCTATAATCCCATTACGGACGAGATGTATTGGGCCGAGAAAGGCATCGGTTGCTATTGTGGAAGCAAGCGCCTGCGCGTTTCGGGGCGCAAGGACTTTTCCGAGTGCCTGATTGCGACGGGACTTCCTTTTAAAGGATCAAAAAAGAACGATGCGGCTGTTATGCGTGAAGTGGCCGGTATAATGTCTCAAGTCGCCGGTATTCGCCGTTTTGGTGCAGCCGCCCTTGATTTGGCCTATGTCGCGGCTGGCCGTTATGATGGTTATTGGGAAACCGGCCTTGGCATATATGATGTTGCCGGTGGGTCTATTCTGGTTAAGGAAGCGGGCGGATTTATTTCCCCTATGCGCAAGGGGGAAGACCCCGTCAAGTCGGGAGGCATGATTGCCAGTAATGCAGCGATCCATGATCAGCTGGTGCGGGTGATCCGTAGTGCCTGATTCGTATCGACTGCAGGATGGTTGTATCCCCTTAATGATGGTTGTATCCCCTTAATAATGCATCCTAATGTTTGCTTTCTCTAAACGAGGCGTTGCCTCTATGTCGCATCTCGCGGCAGAAATGAGGAGAATTTGCAATCATCTCCTTGATAGCTATCGACTATTGCCATCTTACCCTTTAGAACTTAACTGTCGCGATTCTATCTTGGGTACGCCCGCCTATGTCTGTGTTTAAACGTTCTCACTTTATCTTTTCTTTCTGCGGACTGGTTGCGGTTTTGCTCGCTTGTCATCCGACTCCGAGCTTCTCTGCAACGGCTTCGACTTCGTCTGTCGAGGTTTATGGCGTTCCGCAAACGGAGTCTGTGCCCGATGAGCGCACCTTTCCACAAGGTGTAATCTGGAACCGTCCGCTCAAGGCAGGCGATTTGAAGCTGCCGCGTCACCAAGACAACGAAAAGAAAAAGGTGCAAAGCACCAGCCAACATCCTTTGCCTCAAAAGTCGGTCGGCGGGCTTAAGGCTCCGCTTCTTGGTGGAAAGGGTGAGCTGGTAGAGGAAACGACAAACCCGCCCGCAATAGATGCTAAAAATACAAGCTCTACGGCTGATATGCTCATGCAGGGGATGAAGAGCATCCTGCGTCGGGCCGGACAAAATACCGATGTTCCCGCCAGTGGCATGATGGTAACCAAAGATGACGCCGAAGGAACGGCTGCCTCCGTTGGCAAAGCCGACGATTCCGTCCAGTCTTTGTCTGTGACGGCGACGGCAGAGGATGACGGCAACTATGTCAGCGGCCAAGAACCCAAAGCGTGGGTTTCTCCAGACAAAGCCGGAGCAACGTCGGTAAAAGTTCATAAAGATGATATCGTTTTTCCTCCTGAAATGGCAAAGGCCAAGGGAACTGGGTATACGGGTGTGGACAAGGCTACGGACCTGACGGTTCCGCCTGTTCCTCTGTATGAAGCTGATCTGGACGGACAGCCCAAAAAGACGGAAGAGGAAGAAACTGGTTTCTTTGATCGTTTGGCCAAGCCTTTCGAGAGTGTTTTTGGCAGTTCGGTTGAAGATGAAGCCGAAGCCAAAACCGCTGAGTCTGCACCAGCTGGTGCTGCATCCTCCCCTTCACGCGAAAGCACCCCAGAGGCGGCGTCCCCCGTTCTGGATTCCCAGTCGTCCGAATGTGTGCCAAGCGTCACCAAATGGACAAAGGATTGCAAGGACATCGGCTATCCCGTTGACTATCGCGGACAGGTCGTCGGGGAAACGCGCATTGAATGCCCCTCTGGAGCTAAGCGTGATATTTGGCTGAATAATAGTTGTGCGAATATCTATGCGCCCGTTTCGAAAGCTGCATCGGATACGGCGATGAAGGATTTAACGGCTCCGCCAACGGCAGCTCTTGAAGATCACGCTGCGGTAAAAGCAGCATCATCCGTTCCAGCCGTTGCTGAAGTTGCGCCCGTGTCAATCGAAGCAAGCACGAACCCTGTCGATGCCTCGTGTGGTGTGGCAAATGGCCTTGCCGTTTCTGTAGCCCCTTCGGCTGATTTGTGTACGAAGGGCCGGGCTTCGGCCCTGACTGGTACAGGGCCATGGCGTTGGACCTGTGAAGGGATCAATGGTGGTATGAGCATTAGCTGTGCCGCGCCAGTCACACAGGAAGATGAAAAGCAAAAAGCTAATATCGATTCCGCCAAAGCGTCGGGGCAAACTGAAATCCAGATTGAAGATGGTAAGTGCGGTGCGGCCGCAGGTCAGGGAACAGAAACCCCGCCTGTCACCGATTTGTGTGAAAAGGGTGCGCCGAGCCGTGTGAACGGTGCTGGTCCTTGGACATGGGCTTGCAGCGGATTGAATGGTGGGGCTCCGGCTGCCTGTACGGCTCAGCGCAAAACTAATGGCGAATGTGGACGTGCGGACAAGCGTGGTTTTGATACGATGCCGATGAGCGATCTCTGCAATGCGGGGTATGCCAGTGCGGTATCTGGCGAGGGCCCGTGGAACTGGACATGCTCCGGCCTTTATGGCGGTGAGGCGGCAACCTGCTCCGCGATGCGCAAGGTCGATGCCGTTTGCGGCAAGGCAAGCGTCAACGGCGCCCGTTCGGCACCTGAAGAAGGATTGTGCGCGGTCGGATCGTCTACCAAGGTAACAGGAAGCGGGCCGTGGAGTTGGACATGCGAGGGAGAAAACGGCGGTGCCAGTGTTGCCTGTCAGGCTCTCACGCTTGTTGACGGACAATGTGGTGCTGCTCATGGCAACCAGTACCTTAAAGCGCCGACGGTCGGGCTTTGCAAGACGGGTCGTCCTTCACGTGTCACGGGAACAGGGCCATGGAACTGGACTTGCGGCGGTGAAAGGGGCGGCATGACCGAAAGCTGTACGGCTTCGGTTGGAACAAAAGAATCCATTGCCAATACAGTATCTTGCGGCAAGGCGACGGATACGCTGGTTCTATCAAAACCATCAGCCGGCCTTTGCGCAACCGGCACAGCAAGCGATGTATCGGGCTCCGGTCCTTGGACGTGGAGTTGCTCTGACGATGCGGGGCATCAGGTTTCTTGCGAGACTTTAAGTAAGAAAGATGGTGCGTGTGGCAAGGCGACCAAAGAACCTTCTGCCGAAGAGCCAATCTATGATCTTTGTGATACGGGTACCCCCGGCAAAGCCATCCTCGTAGGTGACAAATGGACATGGTCGTGTGAAGGCGTCTTTGGTGGCGACAAGGCTTCATGCAGTGCGCCCAAGGTAGATAGCGATATGTCTGCGGCTAAAGGCAGCAATGGTGCAGCGCTGTCCTCTGCGCCTCAGAATATGGCCTCGGCCGAATGCGGTATTGCGGCTGGAGGCAGCTATAAATCCAAGCCCCTTGATAACCTTTGTAAGTCAGGAGAGGCTGGAGCAGTCGAAGGCGAGGGGCCATGGAGCTGGACCTGCGGTGACAAGAAGGTCATGGTCAAATGCGAAGCCCAAAAGCTTGTGGATGCAATCTGCGGTCGCGCAAATGGCGCCATCCTGACGGCGCAGCCAGTTGAAGACCTTTGCCAAGCCGGAAACGCCACCACTGTAAGTGGACAGGGCCCATGGTTGTGGAGCTGTGTTGGTTCGGGCGGCGGAAATAGTGTGAGCTGCTCGGCAACCTCACAGGCGCAGACGCGTGTGGATGGAACCTGCGGCTCTTCGGCGAATGCTGTTCTGACGGCTGGCCCCACCACCAATCTGTGCGACAGCGGCATGCCAAGCGCCGTCTATGGCGAGGGCCCGTGGACATGGACCTGTTCAGGTATGAATGGCGGCATCGCAAGCACCTGCTCGGCCTCTAAAGTCGTGTCCAAGGCGCCACCGCCTCCGGGGCCGCTCGTCAACGGTGTATGCGGTTCGTCCAATGGCGTGGCCTTTGTCTCGCGTCCGCGCGCTGGGTTCTGTTCTGCGGGCACACCCACGGAAGTTAGTGGTGACGGGCCGTGGAATTGGGCCTGTATCGGCGAAAATGGCGGTATGACAGTCAGCTGTACGGCCCCACTTATGCCGCCGCCGCCTGTTGTGGGCCGCTGTGGCGGGGCGCACGGCGCCATGGCTATAGAGGCGCCTAAATCCGGTCTTTGTTCGTCGGGTATCGCCAGTGCGGTGAGTGGTCGTGGTCCGTGGACGTGGAGTTGTTCCGGTACAAATGGCGGTGGTGCGGTGAGCTGCGTAGCCCCCGTCGGTGGAAGCACTTCGATGCCCCAGCCGCTTCCTTCTTCTTCGACGCCATCTTGGCAACAGCCTGTACCTTCGGCGGCACCACGTGACCCTGTGATGAAAGCGCCTGTTACAGCACCGTTTGCTCCGGCCAAGCCGTCGTCTGGTTCGTTGGTGACGCCGCAGTTGTCCGCTTCGTCTTTGCCACCGCTTGAACGCGGGGCCATGCCTCAGGTCAAGCCGTCCAAGCCTGTGAAAGAGGCTGCTGCGAAACAGAGCAAGTCTAAAAAGGACAGCAAGCCGAAGGCTAAGGTGACGAAGGAAGAGATCGAGCCAGCCGAAGATATCCTATCGACTCCGGTTGTGCCGGATGCTCCGGCAGACATCGGCGGCGAGGTTTCGTCGCTCAAGCCACCCTCTGTCAAACAAGCAAACGCTTCGAGGCCGCTGGATGGCCTTGAGGACCCAATCGTTGATGATAGCGGTGTGACGGTTCCGGGTTCACAGCTTGTGCTGGAGCCGGATCTTGCCACCGTCAGCTTTGATCGTGGTATTGAGAAAGTTGACGAGGATTCCCTCGACAGCCTTGCAAAACTTGCCGCGATCTTGAAGGCTAATCCCAAGGCACGGATTACGCTCATCGCTTATTCCGACACCGGCGGGGATATTTCTCCGCGTCAGGCGCGCCGCATTTCGTTGAACCGTGCTCTGTCTGTTCGTGATTATCTAGCGATGAAGGGCGTGGCGACCAGCCGTGTTGATGTCCGTCCCATGGGTGCTAATGTCCCCAGCGGCGATATGGATCGCGTTGATATCAAGATAAATTAAATCAAGGTGAACTAAGCGTTTTGCTTCAGCGTTTTAGCGCTCGATTTTCATGACAATCGCGGTGATGATTACAATTTCCGTGAATAGCGCCACCAGTAGTGTTGGGCTGAGTCCTAGCACATAAAAAAGGATGGCCGTTGCGGCTGCGGTAAATAGCTCGATCAGCGGATAGCGCGGGCTAATGGGCGCTTTGCAATGTCGGCATTTACCTTTAGTCAACACCCACGACAGTACGGGGATCAAGTCGAGCGGCCTTAAACGGGTGTGGCAAAGCGGACATTGTGAACTGGGCTTGATAATTGATAGGCGGCGCGGGAGTCGATAGCTCAGCATTGTGATAAAGCTGCCAAAAACGAGACCGAAGACAACGCCTGTCACAATGCGTACGGGCCCAAGGCTAAAAATATCATAGTCTCCCATTTTTAATCCCCTCTATGAAGACGGCAGATACCGTGTTTGAGGAGCCAGCCGATCGTGCGCCACATCCGGCTTTTTTCTTCGTTCGGTGCTATGGCTAGAAGCGCAGAGACGGGCAGAGGCGCATTTGTTCCGATTGTTTCAATCAGGGAGAGGCACAAGGACAGCGGCAGGAGCAAATCTGTCGCAAAACAATTCATATCATGTCGCATGACAGTGGAGAGTTGTTCTGGGGGGATGGCAAGCGAAAGGCTGTCAGACGCCATAATTTCGCGGCTCGGAAAGGAGCGAAAAACAGTCAGCGGATTCGGATAGCAAGGTGTAACGGCCTGCCAGTTTTCTGGAATGGCCGGATACAGGTTCGTTGCTTTGTGTGCCGCAAGCTCGGCCCATAACGCTTCATATTGCCTTATGATTACTGACCAGTCATAAGTCGTAGAGGCATGTGCCTTGGCCCTCTGGCTCATCTTTTGGCGCATATTTGAATCAAGGATCAAGGTCGCAAAAGCTTTCGCGGCGCTGTCGATATCGACAGGCGTAGATTGACTTGTTGTTGCAAGGTAAGAGCCATAATTCTGATCGAACAGATAACGACCGGCTAAATCCTGTCCCGCTTGTCCGGGCGGGGCATAGGTTTCGACAAGAAATCCCGTTTCCCCTTGAATGACGCCATCGCGATAGCCGTCCCAATCCGTAACAACAACGGGCAGGCCGCAAGCCTGCGCCTCGATAGGTGTCAGGCCAAAACTTTCCTGAATGTTGTCAACCAGAGAAGTGAAGATATCGCCACAGGCCCAGAGTCCGTCGGGAAAGCGCTTGTCGGTATTTTCGATAATGTCGCAACGGAAACTTGTAACAAAATCCTTGGCCAGTGCATGAAAGCGTTCAGACATCTCCTCGCGGGGTGAAAAATAGCCGTAAAGGACAAGCCGAACTTTCTTATCCGTTTGCTTGGCGGCTTTTTCGACGGCGAGGAGGAGGGGGAGGGGATGGGCCTTGGTCGCAAAGTTCAATCGCCCAACAAACAGGATAACAACTTCGTCGTCCTCGATGCCCAAAGTTTGTCGTTGCGCGGCCCGTTTATCCGGCGTTACGCGTTCTTGAAAGGCGGCGCTATCAATGCCCAGCGGGATGACGGGTGTTTGAACCTTTGGGGTGAAATCAGTTTTAAAGCGTGCGCTTAGATACTCGCTATAAAGGCTCCAATGCTGATGCACCGCATCGCGAATAGCGAGGGAGGGACAGATCAAAGCATCGTTTGCCCCAAGCGGGGCGAGCAGCATGTCGCTGAGAACCCGCGCAACTTGATCGCCGCTCAGACTATGAACAAGGCCGCACAGGGTATGGGAGCCTTTAATCTGAGCGCGCCACCATGCCGACTTGTTGATATCCGGGTCAGGCAAGAAGAGGCAGCCCAGTTTTGCCAGGTTTTCCCGCTGATGATAGGGATGGATCGTTTGATAGGCATCTTGCGGTTTCTTGCCAAACTTTTTGGCCAAGGCCAGAAAACCATCATGGCTGGCTTGGTCTGTGACATGGGCCAGAGCTGTATTCTGACTACTATGACGAAGCCATGCTTTCATGAACTCCTGTATCGCAACATTGATCCCATGCCGGTTCGCTGCGTCAGTATGGAGGTAGTCAATTGCATAGGTCATGTGCGTCCATCAGGCTCGTTTAGAGCAAAATATATCTTTCCCTATCCTCTTTGGAAAGTATTTGGTGAAATAAACTTCTTGCGGGCAGGGAAAATCACGGTATAAATTCATTATCTTTGGGGACAAAGATGATTAGCGGTACTGTTGAGGTCGAAAAGCTGACCCGTCGTTTCAAGGTTCGCGTCAATGACGACGCAAAGCGGGGCTGGTTTTCCAAGAAAATTTATAAAGAGCTGGACGCGGTTGCGCAGCTGTCTTTTTCGATTGATCAAGGCGAGAAGGTCGCCTTTATCGGGCCAAATGGCGCCGGTAAATCCACAACGCTCAAGATGCTTTCCGGTCTGTTGATGCCTTGCGAGGGCACCGCGCGCGTGTGCGGCCTCGTCCCATGGGATCAGACACGTGAACTTGCGCGCCATATCGGACTCGTCTTTGGCCAGAAATCTCATTTGTGGATGAACCTGCCGGTGCAGGACAGCTTTGATCTGCTTGCGCGGATATATGATCTGGATGAACAAGCCTATCGCAGGCAACTGAGCCGCTTGATCGAGTTGTTCAGTTTGTCAGAGTTTCTGGGGCAGTATGCCAAGAACCTGTCTCTTGGCCAGAGAATGCGATGCGATATTGCCGCTGCGCTCTTGCACAAGCCGCAGGTTCTCTTTTTGGACGAGCCGACGATTGGCCTTGATGTCACGGCCAAGTCCCTTTTAAGAGATCACTTGAATAAACTGGCGGATCAGTTTGATACTACAATTCTTTTAACAAGCCATGATACGGAAGATATCGAGAAAATCTGTCAGCGTGTGATCCTGATCGATCATGGGCAGAAACTCATCGACACCAGCCTGATGGAGCTTCAGCGCCGTTATGCCCAATCGAAAATCCTGCGATTGGCGACGGAAGAAAAAGAACCGGATTATGACCATCCCCATGTTGTTGTCGAGCAGCAAGGGGATCATATGTTGGTACTCAAGGTCGATGTCACACAGGTGCCGATTGAAGTTGTTGTGGCAGATTGCCTGAACCGTTTCAAGCTGCATGATATCGGGATTGAAGGCTTGCCGCTCGATGAGATTATCAAAATGCTCTACGAGCAGAGGGTGTGTTATCTATGAATACACGACACAACCTATCTGTTCTGATGACGGCCATGATTATGGGCCTACGCGATGGATGGTCGGAAAAGCTCGTGCTGCTTGGTACGTTGATGGTCTATGGCGTGATTATTATGCTTTATGCCGGCGTTATGCGCATGATCCCGCCCGCTGACATTGCGCCCCTTGGCCTGACACAAAGCCAGATGATCTGGTACATCGCAACAACAGAGTTTATTCTGTTCGCAGCGCCAAGCTGGGGATTCAAGGATATACAAAACGAGATTAATACGGAGCAGGTGCATTTGGATATTATACGTCCGTTTTCACCGGCCTTATTGCGCATCGCGTTCTGGTATGGCGAAGCGATCGTCAGGTTTTGTGTTTTGTTTCCGTTTTACATCCTGACCGCCACTTACTTCGCGGAAGCGTTTGAGCCATCTCTTCTTGATCTCTTAGGGATCATCGCCTGTGCGCCCCTTAGTCTCTTTATGGCGCTTGTGATGTATTATGCCGTGGGGACATCCTGTCTGTGGGTGGTTCAATCCGAGCCAGCCTATTGGGTCGTGCATAAGGGAATCTTCCTTCTTGGTGCAATGATTTGGCCAATTGTTTTTTATCCTGATTGGCTGGGCGCGATCAGTTGGTTTACGCCGTTTCCTGCCATCTTGGCTGTTTGCGGCAAGTGGGTGTTGGGTAGCTCCGCCCTTGAGTTGGGGGCAGCCTTTGCCCATCAGGTTGTGTGGGCCGTGTTGATTCTTTATGCCCTGATGAAGTTCGAGCGGATCGTTTTGCGCCGGATACAGGGCGAGGGGGCCGCATGATGTCAACGCTTAAGACTCTGGCCGCTCTTTTTGTCGCGAATGTGCGGACATATGCCATCGACAAAAAGCGCCTTTACGTGATGTCACTGGCCATGTGCCTGCAGAACACGATGTTTTTCGTGCTTTGGGTGATTTTCTTCAATCATGTCGGCTCGATCAGAGGTTGGGACCTTGTCGATGTCACGCGTATGTTTGGCATGGTCGCATCGGTCTGCGGTTTGTCACTTTTCTTTTTCGACGGGCTGCGCACGATCCCCTATAAGGTGAGTTCCGGCGCTATCGATTTTTATATTACCAAGCCACGCCATCCGCTCCCGGCGATCATGTTAAGTTCTTCGTCGCCAGCATCGTTGGGGGATGTGTTTTACGCGCCAACACTCTATTTGTTGATACAAGGTGTGCTGGGTATTCCTGTCTTCACGTTTTCGATGGTTCCCTTGTTTCTATTGCTAACGGTGTTGTCGACCATTTTGTTTATGTCGACGATGTGCCTTCTCTTTTCGCTGTCTTTTTGGCTCAAAGGGAATCCGCGCTTTTCAGGGCAACTGTTCGAGATGCTGATTATCTTTTCCTGTAATGTGCTGCATGGTCAGCCGTGGGGCGTGAAGGCTGTGGTCTTTACACTGATACCGGCTGGGTTTATCTCCTACCTGCCCATCGAGCTGTTGCGCCATTTTGACTGGGTCACGTTCAGCGAAATCGTGCTGGCAACGATCTTCTACGCATGGCTGGCAATATTTATTTTCAATAAAGGTTTGCGCCGCTATGTTCGTGCAAAGGCTTAAATTCAGGCCTGCATTTTCTTGATCGTGTTGGTCGTGCTTTGCCCCTCGACAAGATTGGCAAGTACCACTTCGCCGCCCCAGCCCTGCACAAGGTCCGAACCGACGACGGTATCTACAGTATAATCGGCCCCCTTGATCAAGACATTCGGACGGATGGCTTTGATGAGTTCAAGCGGCGTGTCCTCGGTAAAAATTACGACATCATCCACATCGGCAAGCGAGGCCAGAACAGCAGCACGTGCTTCTTCGCTTTGAATAGGGCGGTTCTCGCCCTTCAGGCGTTTAACGGAGCTGTCGCTGTTAAGGCCAATAATCAATCGGTCACAGGCGGCGCGTGATTGCCGGATCAATGAGAGGTGCCCCGGATGCAAAAGATCAAAGACACCATTCGTAAAGCCGACCTTGAGCCCTTGCTTGCGCCAGCGTTCGGCTGTTTCCGCGGCTTCGGGCAAGGGCACGATTTTTTCATCGCTTGCACGTGATTGATCATAGAGAAGTTCGCGGGCCAGTTCTTCTTGCGTGACGGTGGCTGTGCCGATCTTGCCAACAACAACGGAACCAGCCACATTACTCAATGCTGCGCTATCGGCAAGCGTCAGGCCTCCCGCCATGCAAAGCGCCATCGTCGCGACGACGGTATCGCCTGCGCCCGAGACATCATAGACTTCGCGGGCATTGGCTTTAAAATGTTGTGCGGGGAAATCTTTCATCACGAGACAGACGCCATCGCCGCTGAGCTTTGCGAGAATGCCGTTGAGTTCGTAGGCCTCGATCAAATAACGTGCGGCACTTTCGGCTTCTTGAATGGTTTTGATTAAATGACCCGTCGCTTCGGATAGTTCCTTGCGGTTGGGCGTGAGCATATAGGCCCCGCGATAACGGCTGAAGTCGCGTCCCTTAGGGTCAATGATCACAGGCTTGTTCTTGGATTTAGCAAGGCGGATGATTTCTGAGATGACTTTGTTTGTCAAAACGCCTTTGGCATAGTCTGACAGGACAACAATCTCGCAGGAGTCAATGGCGCCGCGTACGCGCAACAGAGTCTGTTCCTCAAGGCTGGAGGACATCGGGGCACTAATCTCGCGGTCAGCACGCAGAAGCTGTTGTCCATCCGCGACATAGCGTGTTTTGACTGTCGTCGGGCGTGTGTTGTCTGTCAAAAGATAAGGGACAACGCCCTCCATGGCCGAAAATTTCTCGGTGACATGATAGCCTGTCTGATCTTGACCGATAACGCCGATCACATCGACATGGCCACCGAGCGTAACGATGTTTCGCACAACGTTGCCGCCGCCGCCGAGCGTTGTTTCCTCGCGCTGCACGCGCAAGACAGGGATCGGCGCTTCGGGCGAAACGCGCTCAACGTGACCATAGACAAAGCGGTCGAGCATGATATCGCCGATACACAAAATGCGGTGGCCCGAAAGTTCTTCGATTTTACTGTGGAGATGCTGAAGCATGGGTTTACCCAAAAGGTTAGATATAGGGATCGTCTTTGGCGAGGAAGTCCTGAACATAGGCCTTGATGCCGTCTTCCAATGAGGAGAAGGGCTTGCTGTAACCGGCAGCGCGGAGCTTGCTCATATTCGCTTGGGTGAAATACTGGTACTTGCCGCGTAATTCCTCAGGCATATCGCGATACTGAATCATGGGGCGTGTGCCGACGGCATCATAAACAGCGCGGCCAAGATCTGCAAAGCTGCGCGCCTGTCCCGTTCCCATATTGAACAGGCCATTGACTTTGGGATTGTCCAATAGCCAAAGCATGACATCGGCGCAATCACCGACCCAGACGAAGTCACGAAGCTGGCCTCCATCTTCGTAATCGGGATGATGTGATTTAAAGAGGCGGAAGATTTCCTTGCGAACAGCGACGGGGTAAATCTGGTGTGCGACAGAGCGCATGCCTCCCTTGTGATATTCATTTGGCCCATAGACGTTAAAGAATTTGAGGCCCACGCATTGATGCGGCCCCGCAACGCCACGATCCTTTTGCCGCGCAATCCAGCGGTCAAAGAGATGCTTGCTCCACCCATAGGCATTCAGGGGGGTGTATTTGGCAAGTCCTTCAATAGACTCGTTATCGATAAAGCCTGCTGAGCCGTCGCCATAGGTGGCGGCTGATGAGGCATAGATGAGGCGCGTCTTGTTATCCTTGCACCATTCCCAGAGCTTGCGGCTGAGGCGAAAGTTGTTTTCGGCAATGGCGTCTGCATCTCGTTCGGTCGTCGCGGAGATCGCGCCCATATGATAAATGACTTTGATATTTCCGGCTTGTTCATCCAGATAGCTCATCATTTGCTCTGGCGCGATGATGTGTTCAAGGTCGCGCTTGGAAATGTTGCGCCATTTGTCGTCGGTTCCAAGCCAATCGCAGATAATGACTCGCTCGCCTCTTTCTTCGAGTTTCGCCGCCAAATAAGAGCCGATGAAGCCAGCCCCTCCAGTGATGAGGATCATGATAAGCCTGAATTTGTTAACCTTTTTCGTTAGGCGCATTAAAGCGACTTGACGCGCCTTTGACAAGCGGCTTATTGCTGTTCGTTACAAAGACGTGGAGATAACACTATGAAAAGAGCATTTATTTTCCCGGGGCAGGGCAGTCAGAAAATCGGCATGGGCAAAGCGCTCTATGATGCCTATCCTGAAGCCAAGGAAGTCTTTCAGGAAGTGGATGACAGCCTGAATGAAAAGCTGTCCCAGTTGATATTTGAAGGGAATGAGGATGAGCTGAAACTCACCCCCAACACCCAGCCAGCCTTGATGGCCGTGAGCATGGCCGTGATTCGTGTTTTGACCAAGCAAGCAAACCTCCGATCCTGCCAGATGGCCTCTTTTGTCGCCGGACACAGTCTAGGGGAATACGCAGCCTTGTGCGCGGTTAAGAGCCTGACATTGCATGATACCGCCGCTCTTCTGCGGAAGCGTGGGCTTGCGATGCAACAGGCCGTGCCTGTCGGTGTTGGCGGCATGGCGGCCCTGATTGGTGCCGATATCAATGCGGCCCGCGAGATTGCAGCGCTCTCCGCACAGGATCAGGTGTGTGTGGCGGCGAATGATAATGCCGATGGTCAAATCGTCATCAGCGGCCATATGGAAGCCATTGATCGTGCAATCGTTATAGCAGCGGAACGAGGCTTTAAGCGGGCCGTTAAATTGCCCGTCAGCGCTCCCTTCCATTCGCCCCTTATGATGCCTGCGGCCAAGGTGATGGAAGAGGCGCTGGCCGATGTCGTGCTCAAGGTGCCTTGCATCCCTGTTGTCCCTAATGTAAAGGCTCAGGCAGAAAGCGATCCGGCGGTATTGCGCAAGATGCTGGTCGATCAGGTCTGTGGCTCTGTTCGCTGGCGTGAAACGGTTCTCTATCTTAAGGAGCAGGGGATCGAACAGCTCGTCGAGTGCGGTGCCGGTTCTGTTTTGACAGGGCTCACGAAACGCATTGACAAGTCTGTTGCGTCAGTGGCCTTGCAGACACCCGAGGATATCGAGGCTTTTATCGAGGCGCAGGGTTCAGTCCTTCGGAAAGAGGATGAGCCTGCGGATCAAGTAAGTTGCTGCGTGATTTGAAGATCACGTTTGAAAGAGATCAAGGAAGAAGAAAGGATAAACGATGTTTGATTTGACTGGAAAGAACGCTCTTGTGACGGGCGCTGGCGGCGGTTTGGGGGCGGATATTTCCCGCACCTTGGTCGCACAGGGCGCACGCGTTGTCCTTTCCGACCGGACACCGGACAATATCGAAAAGCTGAAAGCCGAACTTGGCGACAAGGTCTTCACAATTTGCGGGGATATTACCGCGCCGGATGCGGCGCAGGCCCTTTTGAAGGAAGCCGAGGAAAAGCTTGGTGGCGGCGTTGATATCCTGATCAATAATGCCGGTGTCACACGCGATGGCCTTGCCATGCGTATGAAGGACGAAGACTGGGATTTTGTTTTGCAAGTCAATCTGACGGCAGCCTTCCGTTTCTCTCGCGCGGTGCTCAAGGGGATGATGAGCCGCCGTTGGGGGCGTATTATCAATATGGCCTCGGTTGTTGGTGTGATGGGCAATGCCGGTCAGCTCAACTATGCCGCGTCAAAGGGTGGACTGATCGCCATGAGCAAGTCGCTGGCGCAAGAAATCGCCTCGCGCAACATTACGGTGAACTGTATCGCGCCGGGCTTCATCATCACGGCCATGACCGACAAACTGAACGAGGAGCAAAAGGCGAAGATGTTGGCCAATATCCCTCTCGGTTATTTGGGCGAGCCCAAGGATGTTGCTGCGAGCGTTGCCTTTTTGGCCAGCGAAGAAGCGCGCTATATCACCGGTCAGACGATCCATGTCAATGGTGGCATGATCATGGTGTAAGGAAAAGCGGCAGTGGATCACAACACCCTGCCAAAACGGGCTAAACGTTATGCTCAAGTCTCGGGCGCTGCACTTCATGTGGGCGCCCGTGCTCTTGGGGGGCGTGTGCTCTCGAAAGAGAAGGATTCCGAAAAGACATCGTTGCTCCTGCGTGCCGCCTTGGGAGGGCTGAAGGGGCCGCTGATGAAGATTGCCCAGCTTTTAGCCAATATTCCCGATCTCTTACCTCCCGAATATACACGCGAGCTTCTGGCGTTACAGGCCGATGCGCCCTCGATGGGCTGGCCCTTTGTCCGGCGGCGTATGGCCGCCGAGCTTGGTGCTGAGTGGCAGGGGAATTTCCGGTCTTTCGATCAGCATGCTTCCTTTGCCGCCTCGCTTGGGCAGGTCCATCATGCGATAGCCAAAGACGGGACAGAGCTTGCCTGCAAGCTCCAATATCCCGATATGGACTCGGTTGTTGAGGCGGACCTATCACAACTTAAACTCATTTTTCGCCTCTTTGATACCTTTGATGGCGCGGTACAGACCGACAAGGCTTATCAGGAAGTGGCCGCGCGGTTGCGTGAAGAACTGGATTATCAGCGCGAAGCGCACAATATGAATCTTTATCGTCACATGCTCGACGGTGTTGCTGGCGTTCATGTGCCTACACCTATTCCCGAACTCACGACGCATCGCCTTCTGTCTATGACATGGCTTAAGGGGCAAAAGATGGTGGAAGCCATCGAAAACAGATCGCAAGAAGAACGGAATCAGATTGCGATCAACATGTTCACGCTTTGGTACTTGCCGTTTTATCGCTATGGCATTTTACATGGCGATCCCCATATGGGGAACTATACGGTGTGTGACGATAACAGCATTAACCTGCTTGATTTTGGCTGTATTCGTGTGTTCGAGCCGCAGATTGTTCAAGCTGTTATCTCGGTCTATCAGGCCTTGCGCGATAACGACATGGATAAATTAGCCGAAGGTTTTAGGGCGTGGGGTTTTACAGACCTTACGCCAGAGCTTGTGGAGGCTTTGACTCTTTGGGCGCGGTTTGTTTATGCGCCTTTGCTTGAGGATCGTGTGCAAACCATCGATACGACCAACAGCACCCAAGCTGGACGCGCTATAGCCGGACAGGTGTATCAGGCCCTGAAAAGTATGAAGGGGGTGAGTGTTCCGCCCGAATTTGTGCTTATTGATCGCGCCTCGGTCGGTCTTGGCGCGCTGTTTATTCGTTTGAGAGCTGAAGTGAATTGGTTCAGCGTTTTTCATAGACTGACAGAAGGCTTTGATGTGAAAAGGTTATCAGAGCTGCAGACACAAATCCTCGCGCAAACTGACCTATAAACTTCTTCACAGATAGCGGCAAATAAGGCACAGTAGAACTACTGATTCGTCGTTTCTTATCGTGTGAGTTCAAGCCATGAAGATTGCGGTTCTTAAAGAACGACGCGCTTATGAAAAGCGTGTGGCGGCAACGCCAGAGACGGTCAAGAAATACAAAGCGATGGGCTATGACGTGACCATCGAAACGGGCGCAGGGCTTGAGGCCTCCTATACGGATGCGCAGTATCAGGCTGCCGGGGCTCAGGTCGTGGGCAATGCGTATGATGCCCTGCAAAACGCCAATATCGTGCTGAAAGTCCAGCGGCCAATGACAGAAGGCGAGGGGCAGGACGAGTTGTCTATGGTTCCCGATGGCGCGTTGCTGATTGGTATGCTCAATCCCTATGCCGCTATTGAGGATATCCGCCTTTATGCCGAGATGAATATTTCGTCGGTTGCGATGGAGCTCGTCCCGCGCATTACGCGCGCGCAAGCAATGGACGTTCTTTCTAGTCAGTCCAATCTTGTCGGCTATAAGGCTGTTCTTGATGCCGCAAGCGAGTTCGGGCGTGCGTTTCCCATGATGATGACGGCGGCAGGAACGGTACCTCCGGCGCGCGTATTTGTGATGGGGGCAGGCGTAGCTGGTCTGCAGGCTATCGCGACGGCGCGTCGCCTCGGCGCGATCGTGAGTGCGACGGATGTGCGCCTTGCCGCAAAGGAGCAGGTGCAGAGCCTAGGGGCAAGCTTTGTGATGGTCGAAAATGACGAAACCAAGCAGGCTGAGAATGAGGGCGGTTATGCCAAGGAAATGAGCGACGATTACAAGCGCCAGCAAGCTGCGCTGATCGCCGAAACGATCAAAAAACAGGACATCGTCATTTGTACGGCGCTGATCCCCGGACGCGCCGCGCCACGTCTTGTCACGCGCCAGATGCTGGAAAGCATGAAGACGGGTAGCGTCGTTGTTGATCTTGCGGTTGAGCAGGGCGGTAACTGCGAAATGAGTGAAGCGGGGAAGGTCGTTGACTTCAACGGCGTCAAAATTGTGGGGTATCGTAACATGCCTAGTCGTATCGCTGTTGATGCTTCGGCACTCTATGCCCGCAATGTCCTGAGCTTTGTTACATTGCTCACGGCAGGAGAGAAAGAAATTTCGATTAACTGGGAAGATGAAATTATCCGTAACGTCTTTTTGACCTTTGGCGGGAAGGTCGTACACGAGCGGTTCCAATAATAAGGGGTGATGTAATGCGTAAAATCAAGGAAAGCGACGAAGGTAACTGGGAATTATCAAGAAATGGAATGCATTCGCGGGATGTGGCTCAATGGATCACGAGCTTGGCAATTTCTGTGATTTGCTGTGCCATCCTGTTTATCGTTTTTGCGGGTTATATCGTCAATTTGCACGACAAGGCCAATCTGCAAGAAGTGCGTGTTGAGATGTTGAAAGATCGTATCAATCAGCTTTCGATGGATATTACGGCCCTTCGTATGCGTCCGCTTCCTGCCGCTCAGGCACAGGCAACCGAGACGTCGCCAGCTCCTGCTTCTGTCGCGCAGCCGACGTCAGAGCCCCAAAAACCCGAAGAACCTAAGCTGGATAGTCAGATTGATCAGCCAGGAAAGGGCGTTGTGATTACGGATCCCGCTCCTGCACTCAAAGACGGGAATTAAGGAGGTGTGCGATGGAGAAAGACCTGATCGATGGACTTGCGCGCTTGTCCGCAGAGAATACGCGACTTGCAGAATATGCCAAAGCGCTTGCCCAGCAGGCTGAGTCCCTTACGCTGAACAGCGCGGCGACAGGACATGATGGCTTTTTCCTCACAGGTCTGACGATTTTTGTTTTGGCTTGCTTCGTTGGATATCATGTTGTGTGGCGTGTGACACCCGCGCTGCATTCGCCATTGATGGCTGTTACAAACGCCATATCGTCCGTAATCATTGTCGGAGCGCTCATTGCGGCGGGGATCAAGGCAACGGGCCTTTCCGGCATGTTTGGCCTTGTTGCTGTGGTTCTGGCTTCCGTCAATATCTTTGGCGGGTTCCTTGTAACTCAACGCATGCTTCACATGTACAAAAAGAAGGGCAAATAAGATGCTCATGTCGCTTCTCTCTATTGCCTATCTCATTTCCGGCGTGCTCTTTATCCTTTCGCTTAAGGGTCTTTCATCCCCCGAAAGCGCCCAGCAGGGGAACAGGTTTGGTATGGCGGGCATGGCGATTGCTATCGCCGCAACACTGCTGCTGCCGCAGGTTACCGCCTATCTGCCAATCGTTGTGGCCATTCTCATTGGCGGAGTTATTGGTTGGTTTGTAGCTCGTTCGATCAAGATGACGGCGTTACCTCAGCTTGTGGCCGCCTTTCATTCGCTTGTCGGTCTGGCCGCTGTGTTCGTTGCCGCCGCAGCCTATTACCAGCCTGATGCTTTCGGCATTGCGGATGCAAATGGAATTTTCTTTTCGTCGCTTCTCGAAATCGGCCTTGGTGTTGCGATTGGTGCGATTACCTTTACGGGTTCCTTGGTCGCCTTTGCCAAGCTTCAGGGTTTTGTGTCCGGTAAGCCGCTCATTTTTCCCTTTCAGCATCAATTCAATCTAGGCCTTGGCGTATTGACGCTGCTTCTGGTGTTTGGTCTGGTTGTCATGCAGACGTCAACCTATTTCTGGGCCATTGTCGCCGTCACAATGCTTCTTGGATTCCTGTTGATCCTGCCGATTGGCGGAGCAGATATGCCAGTCGTCGTTTCGATGCTTAACAGCTATTCGGGATGGGCTGCGGCTGCTACAGGCTTCACGTTGGAAAGTCCGCTTCTGATTATCACTGGCGCGCTTGTCGGCTCATCGGGTGCGATCCTGAGTTATATTATGTGCAAGGGGATGAACCGCTCGATCCTGAGCGTCATTCTCGGTGGTTTTGGCGCAGATACTTCTCAAGTGGCTGCTGGTGCGGGTGCGAGAGACAAACCTGTTAAAGCCGGATCAGCCGACGATGCCGCTTTTATCATGAAGAATGCTTCTTCTGTCATTATCGTGCCCGGTTACGGCATGGCCGTTGCCCAAGCACAGCATGCCTTGCGCGAGATAGCCGATATGCTTAAGGCGAATGGCGTGACGGTGCGTTATGCGATCCATCCCGTTGCGGGGCGTATGCCCGGCCATATGAATGTACTATTGGCCGAAGCCAACGTCCCCTATGATGAGGTGCTGGAGCTTGAAGAAATCAACCGCGACTTTGGCCAGACGGATGTGGCGTTTGTCATTGGCGCAAATGACGTCACGAACCCTGCCGCCAAGACCGATCCGTCTTCGGCAATTTACGGCATGCCGATCTTGGATGTCGAGAAGGCCAAGACGGTTTTATTTGTCAAGCGTTCGATGGCGACGGGCTATGCGGGTGTAGAGAACGAGCTGTTCTATCGTCCCAACACGATGATGCTTTTTGGCGATGCCAAGGCGATGTGCGAGAATATTGTCAAAGCGCTCGCCGATTAGAAGCTTTGGTTCGTTAGGGGATGATGTTTCTGACGGCTTGAGCAAGATCATCCTGTTTGACTAGAGACTCACCAATTAAGAAGCTATAGACGCCAAGATCCATCATGCGTTGCAGATCACCAGAGGTCTTCAGGCCACTTTCGCACACGATCATGCGATTTTTGGGCACAAGCGGCGCAAGGCGCGCGGTTGTTTCCAAATCTGTGACAAGCGTTTTCAGGTTACGATTATTAATGCCGATCATGCCGTTTGGTAAGGCAAGCGCGCGTTCAACTTCTTCTTCGTTATGCGTTTCAATAAGGACATCAAGTCCAAGCGACCGAGCCGCTTGATGGATCTCGGCGGCTTGCACGTTCGACAAAGCCGCCATAATCAGCAGTAGACAATCACCGCCGATTGCCCGTGTTTCATAAGCTTGCCATGGATCAATGATAAAATCCTTGCGCAGGACGGGAAGGGAGCAGGCCGCGCGTGCCGCCTCCATATCTTCGTTGATTCCTTGGAAATAGGGGCCGTCCGTTAAGATAGACAGGCAAGTCGCACCGCCGCGTTCGTAATCTTTGGCCAGTGTGGCGGGATCATAGTGATCCCGTATTTGTCCCGCAGATGGCGAAGCTTTTTTGAGTTCGCAGATCAGGGCCGCTTCGTGATGTGATGCCTTTTCAGCTAGCGCTTTTTCAAAGCCACGCACTGGCGAGGCCGTCTTGGCCATGTCTTCGAGCTTGCTTTGCGAGGTAATAGCCTTGAGTCCTGCGACGTGACGTCGCTTTTCTTGGCAAATCTCTTGTAAAATATCAGCCATGGTTTGTGTGCTCGACCAATCTTGCTAAAATTTCCTTCGCCGCACCGCTATCGATGGATTTGGCCGCCATTTTTATTCCGTCTTTCAGGGCTGAAGCTTTTCCCGCAACGATAAGCGCCGCAGCGGCATTCAGCAGAACAATGTCGCGATAGGGACCCTTCACGCCGTTCAGAAGCTGCCGAATGGCTTCGGCATTCTCGGTAGGGTTACCCCCTTTGATGTCTTTGAGTGTAGCGAGCGGTAGATCGCAGGATACAGGCGAAAGCGACAACGTATCAATCGAACCGTTTTTAAGGGAGACGATGTGATTATCGCCCGTTGTTGATAGCTCGTCGAGCTCGTTGGCGCCATGTGTGACCCATGCGCTGTCGCTTCCAAGTGTGTGGAGCGTTTCGGCCATGGGGACGCTCCACGCCGGATCGAGCACACCGATAAGATGTTTGGTTACATTCCCCGGATTGGTCAGCGGGCCGAGCAGGTTAAAGATTGTGCGGGTTTGGAGTTTCTTGCGGACAGGCGCTACATACTTCATGGAGGGATGATGGCGTGGCGCAAAAAAGAAAACGATGCCCGTTTTCTCGATGCTGCTTTCAAGTCGATCCCATGCGGGTTCCAAGTTCACGCCCAGTTCACTTAACACATCTGAAGAGCCAGACTGGCTGCTGGCGGCGCGGTTGCCATGTTTGGCGACGGGCACACCAGAGCCTGCGACGACAAGCGCTGTAGCTGTCGAGACATTTAAGGTGCCATGCCCATCACCACCTGTTCCGACAATGTCGATGCTATCCGATGGAACTATGATGCTTTTCATGTGGGCGCGCATGGAGGCTACGGCACCGGAGAGTTCGGCGACGCTTTCGCCTTTGTTGCGCAGAGCGACAAGAAAGGATTCAATTTCGCTTTCTGTCGCGTCACCGTCAAAGATTTCATTGAACAGATGCGTCGTCTCATCTTTCGTCAGGTCTGTACCCTTGCTGACAAGTTCGATGGCATTTTGGAGTCTCAGCATTGTCGTTCTCTTAGGTTTGGCGTTGCATTACGGCGGCGAAGAAGCCATCCGAGCCATGTTGTGCGGGCGAGAGTAACATCATATCCCCCGTGTCGGGAAGCGAGGCAATGAAGGACGTGCAGCTTTGAACGGGCACGAGTTTAAAGTCCGGATTGTTGTCCAGAAACTTTTGTACTTGTTGCTCGTTCTCGTCAGGCAAGAGGGAGCAAGTCGCATAGACCAAGCGGCCGCCTTTTTTAACCAGACGGCTTGCGCTTTGTAAAATACTGCCCTGAAGCGGCACAAGGATATCGAGGCCGGGACCAAGGTTTCTCCATCGTGCATCGGGATTGCGTCGCCACGTCCCCGTGCCGGAGCAGGGTGCATCGACCAGAACACGATCAAAAGACTCTTTGTGACGTTTCACCCAAGGTGATCGCTCGCTTTCCAGCGCATGCGTTTCGATGTTATGAAAACCTGCCTTGCGGAAACGTTCTTCGGCGCGTTTGAGGCGGTTGGCGAGCACGTCACAGGCGGTAATACGTCCCTTATTTTCCATGCATGCTGCAAGGGTGAGCGTCTTGCCGCCAGCCCCAGCGCAAAAATCGACGATACGTTCGCCCGGTTTGGCTTCGCACAGAAGCGCAACGAGTTGTGATCCTTCATCCTGTATCTCAAGCGAGCCGTTTTTAAGGAGCGCTATACTCCCCAAGGCCGGACGGTTCATCACGCGCAAACCATAGGGGGAATAGCTTGTCGGCTTGACAACCAGATCCAGTTTTTTGAGCTGCTCAAGGGCTTCATCTCGCGTAATGTTAAGTGGATTGGCGCGTAAGTCGAGGGGGGCAGGCTGCAACATCGCCGCAAGCTCGCGTTCGAGCGTTTTGCTAAAGCGTTGCTTAAGCGTGTCATAGGCCCATTCGGGACATTCATTCGCCAAAGAAGGCGGCATTTGTGGATGGCTAAACGTGTGTCCCTTTAAATCGCGCAGCAGTTTGTTCTCAGGGGCTTCCAGTGCGGCTGGCGCGTATTTGGACCCGTTAAACTGCGCCTCGATCTCGGAGCGAGATTGCTTGATTACGAAAAAGAGGTATGCAATCGCGAGGTTTCGACCTGTCCGCTCGGCTTTAAGATAATTGAGCCACCATGTAAGCCGCCCATAGTGACGTAGCAGGGCATAAAGCTCTTGTGAGACGGCCCCACGGTCCTTTGATCCGATATAGCGCCGTTGGCGGAAATAGGCGCTGACCAGCGCATCGGCGGGTCGTGCCGTGTTCTCAATAATATCAAGGAGCTCTATAAGAGCTGAGAGGCGGGCAGATGGTGTCATTATTCCATATCTCTAACGTTTTAGCCGCAGGTTTAGTTATTAGTGGATAGGGTCGCGGCGCGGGCATCTTATACCCATTGATAAGTCCTGATAAGTGTTTTAGGAAAGGGACATGACCAGATGAGTCATAATCCATCATATAAAAAGTGGTCTTATAGATGTCTGAAAAAATTGCAGTGCTGGGGCTTGGCTATGTGGGTCTTCCCCTGATGATCGGTATGGCCCGTCATTTTGACGGGGTTGTCGGGTTTGACATTGACTCCCGCCGCGTGGCCGCGCTTCGCGAGGCGCATGATTGGACAGGAGAGGTCGAAAGCGCCGAGCTGAAGGAAACAAAGGGCCTCATCACCGATAAGGTCGAGGAGATGAAGGCCTGTAGCCTGTTTGTCGTCACGGTTCCCACGCCAATCGATGAAGCTAAGCGTCCTGACCTGACTCCTGTTCTGAGCGCGTGCAAGATTATTGGCGAGCTGCTTGTCCAAAAGAAAAAGGAAGGGCTGATGAGCCCGACACCGCTTGTCGTCTTTGAATCCACGGTTTATCCCGGTCTGACCGAAGAGCTGTGCGGCAGCGAGATTGCACGCATTTCCGGCCTTAAGCAAAGTGTCGATTTCAAGCTGGGTTACTCGCCCGAACGTATCAATCCCGGCGACAAGGTTCACCGCCTTGAGACCATCACCAAGGTTATCAGCGCTGAGGATGAAGAGAGCCTTACCCGTGTGGAAGCTGCCTATGCCTCTGTCATCACCGCAGGGCTTCACCACGCACCGAATATCATGGTCGCCGAATGCGCCAAGGTTCTGGAAAACACGCAGCGTGATATCAACATTGCCTTGATGAACGAGCTGGCCCTAATCTGCGAGCGGATGGGCATCCGTACCCATGACGTTTTGCAGGCTGCCGGAACCAAGTGGAATTTTTTAAACTTCACCCCGGGACTTGTCGGCGGTCACTGTATTGGCGTTGACCCTTATTACCTGACATCGCGGGCGGAAGAGCTTGGCTATCATCCGCAGGTCATCCTCTCGGGACGCCGGATTAATGACAATATGCCGGTCTTTATTGCCCAAAAGGTGATGAAGATGTTGGTCAATGGCGGGCGCATGAAGCCCAGCGCTAAAGTCGGCATTCTTGGTTTAGCCTTTAAGGAAAATGTCCGCGATCTGCGCAACAGCCGCGTCCCTGAAATCGTCAAGGAACTGCAAGGCTTCGGTGTTGAGGTCGTAATTTATGATCCCGTTGCTGATCCCGCCCATGCCAAGCATGAGTACGGGCTTGACCTATGCAGCCGTTCTGATCTGAAAAATGTGGATGCGATGATCTTTGCCGTGTCGCATCAGGCTTTTTTGGATGATTTGGCCGGATACATGGCGGACATAGCTTCTGGCGGTATTCTGGTAGACATTAAATCTGTTATTTCACCGTCACGGGTTCCTTCGGGCGTGACATACTGGAGCTTGTAAGATGAAAGTTTTGATTACGGGTGCAGCGGGTTTTATCGGCTCGACCTTGGCTCTTAAGTTGCTCGAACGCGGGGATGAGGTCGTCGGGATCGATAATCTCAATGACTATTATGATGTCAACCTCAAGAAGGCGCGCCTCGAAAGGGTTAAGGTTCACAAGGGCTTTACCTTTCATCAGCTCAATATTGCCGACAAGGATGCCATTCTAGCGCTTGCGCCAAGCTTGGGGGATGTCACCCATATCGTCAATTTGGCGGCGCAGGCGGGTGTTCGCTACTCCTTGACTAATCCATATGCCTATGTCGAAACAAATGTCATGGGTATGGTGGTGATGATGGAGCTTGGCCGTTTATTGCCCAAGCTTGAGCAGTATGTCTATGCCAGCTCCTCATCGGTTTATGGCGGTAACACCAAATCGCCATTCTCGGTCGAAGACCCCGTTGAGAAACCCATTTCTCTTTACGCGGCGACCAAGCGTTGCGATGAGCTGATGGCCTATACCTACGCACATTTGTACAAGATGCCCTGCACAGGCTTGCGCTTTTTCACGGTTTATGGGCCGTGGGGCCGCCCCGATATGGCTGCCTACCTCTTTGCGACGAACATTATCGCGGGCAAGCCAATTCCTGTTTTCAATAACGGGAATATGCGCCGCGACTTTACCTATATCGATGATATCGTTGCCGGTGTGGTTGGGGTTATCGACAATCCGATGAAGCCAGCCGAAGGCCAAGTACTGACACGCGTCTATAACATTGGTAATTCGCAAACCGAAACGTTGATGGATTATATAGGAGAAATAGAAAAGGCCTTGGGAAAGAAGGCGATATACGACTTCTTGCCGATGCAGCCCGGCGATGTTCCTGAAACGTTTGCAGATATCGAGGCAACGAAGCGTGACTTTGCCTATGATCCGAAAACAACAATCCGTGAGGGTATCCCCAACTTTATTGCGTGGTACAAGAAGTACCACAATATCGGGTAGGGTATAGGCGGTAGGAGCGGGAAGGTCGCTCTTGCGCTTGTGGTTCAAAGTGATTATGTTGATTCGGGTTTATGGTTAAACTTTCTTGCATAAGTATGCCAGAGCGTTAGACTCACCCATCGCAATCTTTAACCGGTATGATTCGATAAATGACAGACGTTCAAGACAGTACACCAGGCGCAGAGCCTTCGATGGAAGAGATTCTGGCGTCCATCCGCCGGATCATTGCTGATGAAAAGGATGAGCCCATCATCGAGGCCCTTCCCGAAGAGCCGAAAGAAGATGTTGTCGACTTAACGCAAATGGTCAGCGATGATGGTTCTATTGTTGAGGTCACGGATCCTTTCCCAGAGCCAGAAAAGGCGCCTGAGCCCAAAGATACGGATTTGGAATTTGCCGAACCTTTTGTCGCGGCGGCTCCTTCGCCGCCAGTGGCGGCTGCGTCCGCGCACGCTGATGATGCTTTAATATCAAGTATGGCGGCCTCGGCTGCGGCTTCATCTTTGGCGGCTTTGGCAAACCGGGTTGAAATGGAGCGTGTCGCTTCTGCAAACTGCGGCCCCATGCTTGGGAATGGTGCTATGACTCTCGAAGCGATGGTAAAGGAGCTTATGAAGCCGCTTTTAAAAGCGTGGCTTGATGAAAATTTGCCGTCGATCGTTGAGCGTATCGTCTTGAAGGAAGTCGAGCGGATTACGCACAAGATTCAGGATTAATATCCTTTTATTTTAACCCGAATAAGTCGAATATTTATTGATGAATGCAGATCGCAAAAAGGCAACAAGCTCGTACGTGCTGCTCAAACGCCTGTTTCGTGATTATCTTCGCGGGCATGTGCGGTCGTTTGTTATAGCCACGATTCATATGGCTATCGCGGCGGCAACAACGGGTGCTTTGGCTAAGATGATCGAGCCGATTGTCAATCAATTGGGAAAAGGCCGATCGGATTTCTACATTCTGTCGCTTGGAGCTATGGTCATCGTGATCTTTGCCGCGCGCGGCATTTCGACCTATTATCACACCGTCATTATGAACCGCGTAGGTCAGCGTATCGTGACCGATGTTCAACAGCATCTTCATGCTCATTTGCTTCGTTCGGATTTGTCCTTCTTTCATGCTAACTCGTCTGGTGAGCTGATATCGCGCCTAACAAATGATGTAGGCATTATGCGCCAAGCTGTCGGCGAGTGCATGACTAGCACGTTTAAGGGAAGCCTAACGCTGGCCTTTCTTGTGGGCGTTATGTTTTATCAGGACTGGCGGATGTCGATTACCGCCTTCTTTGTTTTTCCATTGTCGGCCTATTTCGTTGCGATGCTTGGCAAACATATGCGTCGATACTCGCGCAAGTCGCAGGAGGAGACGGGGCGTTTTGCCTCGTTACTCAGCCAGATTTTCCTTGGTATGCGTCATGTTAAAGCCTATGGCATGGAAGGCTCCGAGCATGGCCGCGTGAAGGATGTAACCGAAGCGGTCTATAAGCTTGCTGTTAAGGGCTACCATGTCAGTGCGCTTGCCAACCCGATGGCCGAGTTTCTGAGTGGTATCGCGATCCTGTCTGTCATTGTCTATGGGAATTGGCGCGTCGAGGCTGGCCTGACGACAACAGGGGCACTCTTGTCATTTATTACAGCTTTCGTTCTCGCCTTTGATCCCATGAAGCGTACGGCAAAGGTCAATGCCCAGCTTCAAGCCGGTCTCGCCGCTGCCGAGCGCATTTTTGATATTCTTGACATTCAGCCACAGATTGTCGACCAGCCGCAGGCCGTGCCTCTGCATGCCCAAAAGTTCGATATCGCCATTGAAAATGTGCTGTTCCGTTATCCAGACGGCACCACGGCGCTGGATCATGTCACGATCGCGGTTCCCCATGGCCAGACAGTCGCGATTGTGGGGCCGTCCGGGGCCGGTAAATCAACGATTATCAATTTGATCCCGCGCTTTTATGATATTGAGCAAGGGCATATCTCGATTGGTGGTCAGGATATCCGAAGTGTGACGATGTCCAGCCTTCGCCAAAATCTCGCGCTGGTTAGTCAGGAAACAGCGTTATTTGATGAATCCATACGTACAAATATTGCTTATGGACGTCCCGACGCCTCGTTTGAGGACATTGTTAAAGCGGCGGAAGACGCGTTTGCCGACGGTTTTATTCGCGAGTTGCCGTATGGCTACGATACGGTCGTGGGCGAGAGCGGCGTCAAGCTTTCTGGTGGTCAGCGCCAACGTATCGCGATTGCACGCGCCATGCTGCGTAACGCGCCGATCCTTCTTTTGGATGAAGCGACTTCGGCGCTTGATAATGAGTCTGAACGGGCGGTTCAGGCTGCTTTGGCACGTCTCCAAAAAGGGCGCACGACGATCGTAGTCGCCCATCGCCTCTCGACCATCGTTGATGCCGACCTTATCGTTGTCATGGATAAGGGGCAAGTGGTCGAGCAGGGCACTCATACCGAGCTTTTGGCCAAAAAAGGTGTTTATGCAAGGCTTTATGGAATGCAGGGTGGCTTAGAATTTGTCAATTCTTGAGCCGGAAACTCGATTATAGGCTAGATTTTTGATACGGCATGGTTTAAGTTCTTGTTCCAGCCCAAAACACGGTTCTTTTAACCGAGGCTTATAGCCCGGGGGAGATTCACGTGTGCTTTAACTGTTAGGAGACGTTATGACAACCGTTTTGCTCGTCATTCATTTGATTGTCGCTGTGTCGCTGATTTGCGTCATACTGCTGCAGAGAACAGCCCAAGACGGCGGCGGCCTTGTTGGTGGTGGCGGTGGTGGCAGCACCATGGGTGGCTTGTTCACAGCACGTGGCTCTGCCAATCTGCTTTCACGTACAACGGCCATTCTTGCCACGATTTTTATCTTTTTAAGCCTGCTTCTCGGCTTTATCGCAAGTCAGAGCCACAAAAGCGCGAGCATTGTCGATCAGGTCAATCTGGATCAAACGACGGGTGAGGTAACAGCGCCTGCTAGCGATGAAAATCCCAAAGCCGATACAAGCATTCCGAGTGAAGCGCCAGCCGTGCCTGTTTCAAAATAATTTGTTGTTCATAGTCCCAGACCCATTTTGCCGACGGAGGAAAAAAGATGCCAACACGTTTTATTTTTGTAACGGGGGGTGTCGTTTCTTCATTGGGTAAGGGGTTGGCAGCAGCAGCGTTGGGTTCATTGCTGCAGATGCATGGGTACAAGGTTCGCTTACGCAAGCTTGATCCTTACCTGAATGTCGATCCTGGTACGATGAGCCCGACCCAGCATGGCGAAGTTTTCGTTACCGATGATGGCGCGGAGACGGATCTGGACCTCGGCCACTATGAGCGCTTCACAGGCGTTCACGCGCGTCAAAGCGATAATGTGACAACGGGTCGCATCTATTCAAATGTTATCGCGAAAGAACGCCGTGGGGATTATCTCGGTGCGACAGTGCAAGTCATCCCGCATATCACCGATGCGATCAAAGAGTTTGTCCTCGCCGATCTGACGGACGAGGACTTTTGTATCTGTGAAATTGGTGGAACGGTTGGCGACATCGAAGGTTTGCCTTTCCTTGAGGCCATTCGACAGCTGGGCAACGAGCTTGGCAAGGAACGCTCCATGTTCCTGCATCTTACCTTGCTGCCCTATATCAAAACGGCTGGCGAGCTGAAGACCAAACCGACACAGCATTCCGTGAAGGAGCTTTTGAGCGTTGGTATCCAGCCCGATATGCTGCTTTGCCGAACGGATCGCGCCATTCCTGATAATGAGCGCCGCAAGATCGGTTTGTTCTGTAACATTTCGCAAAGCCGCGTGATTGCTGCGATGGATGTCGATACCATCTATATGGTGCCGATTAATTACCATGAACAAGGCTTTGATCGCGAGGTTCTGCGCTATTTCAATCTGGAGTGCGAGAAGGAACCCAACCTCACGCGATGGAGCGACATCGTGAAGCGCATTCGCGAGCCGGAAGGCGAAGTTACTATTGCGATTGTCGGTAAGTATACAAGCCTGCTTGATAGCTATAAATCATTGAATGAAGCTTTGCTTCATGGCGGCATTGCCAACAATGTTCAGGTTAAATTGAAATGGATCGATTCCGAAGTTTTTGAACGTGAGGATGTATCAACCTATCTTGAGGGCGTGCACGGCATTCTTGTGCCCGGCGGCTTTGGTGAGCGCGGCACGGAAGGCAAGATCAAAGCGGCGCAATATGCTCGCGAGCATAAAATCCCGTATTTCGGGATTTGCTTTGGCATGCAGTTGGCGGTCATCGAAGCAGCGCGTCATTTGGGAGGGGTTCCCGATGCTACATCAAGTGAGTTTGGCCCTGCTAAGCACGCTGTCATTGGCCTTATGACCGAATGGTCCAAAGGCGACCAGCTTGAAAAGCGCAAGAAGGACGGCGATCTGGGTGGAACCATGCGCCTTGGGGCCTATCCGTGCAAGATTGAAAAGGGTACAAAGCTCCATGATATCTATGGCGCTGATCAAATTATGGAGCGCCATCGTCACCGCTATGAAGTTAATCTGCAGACCTATAAAGATTCTTTTGAAAAAGCGGGCCTCGTTTTTGCGGGGATGTCTCCCGATGGATTATTGCCGGAGGTGGTCGAGCGCAAAGATCATCCATGGTTTATTGGCGTTCAGTTCCATCCAGAGTTGCGGTCGAAGCCTTTTGATCCGCACCCGCTCTTCCGTTCTTTTATCGGTGCCGCAAAAAAGCAGAGTGTGCTCGTATAAAGCCCGTTGTTTTTTCATGATTTAATAGGTACTCTACCGTCAAAGACACCCCCTTTGACGGAGAGCCTCATGTCCAGCATTACACACATTCACGCTCGAGAGATTTTGGATAGCCGTGGAAATCCTACGGTTGAGGTTGATGTCGCGCTTGAATCCGGCGCTGTTGGACGGGCCGCTGTTCCTTCGGGAGCCTCCACGGGGGCACATGAAGCGGTCGAGCTTCGCGATGGTGATGCCAATCGCTATACTGGTAAGGGTGTTCTACAAGCTGTTGAGAATGTGAATAGTGAGATTGCCGATGCGGTGATCGGTCTTGAGTCATTGGAGCAACTTGCCCTCGACGGTGCCTTGATCGAATTGGATGGCACACCCAATAAGTCACGTTTAGGTGCGAATGCGATTTTGGGTGTGAGTATGGCCACGGCGCGGGCTTCGGCCAATGAAGTCGGACTTCCGCTTTATCGCTATATCGGTGGGACAGCGGCTTCGCTTTTGCCCGTACCGATGATGAATATTGTCAATGGTGGCGCACATGCCGACAATCCTATCGACATCCAAGAGTTTATGATCATGCCGGTCGGCGGAGAAAGTGTCGCCGATGCTATTCGTATGGGTTCAGAGGTCTTTCATTCACTCAAGAAACTCTTGAAGGATAATGGCCTTAACACAAATATCGGGGATGAGGGGGGCTTTGCGCCAAATCTACGCTCGGCGGAGGAGGCAATTACCTATATTCTTCAAGCCTGCGAAAAAGCTGGGTATGAGCCGGGCGAAGATATCGTCCTCGCCCTTGATGCTGCCTCGACCGAGTTCTTTAAGGATGGCCAGTATAATATGACTGGCGAGCGCAAGGTTCTTTCGTCCGAACAGATGGTTCGCTATTACGTTGAGCTTTGTGACCAGTTCCCGATCGTCTCGATCGAAGATGGTATGGCCGAGGATGATTTCCATGGCTGGGAGGTTATGACCGAAGAGCTTTCGGATCGTATCCAGCTAGTTGGCGACGATATTTTTGTAACGAATACGGTTCGCCTTGCTGATGGAATTGAACGCGGGATTGCTAACGCCATCTTGATCAAGGTCAACCAGATCGGGACTCTCAGCGAGACGATGGAAGCCATTGAAATGGCGCATAAGGCAGGCTATCGCACTGTGATGTCACATCGTTCAGGGGAGACTGAGGATTCGATCATTGCCGATCTGGCTGTTGCGATGAATTGTGGTCAGATTAAAACAGGCTCGCTCTCGCGTTCGGATCGTTTGGCAAAATATAACCAATTGATCCGTATCGAGGAACAGCTTGGCCGTGTGTCTCGTTTTGCCGGAACATCTGTTCTAATGGGATAAGCGCGTGCGTGTGCTCCATAAACGCAAGAAAAACCATTGGCTAGCCCAGACACTTCTCTCTTGTCTGGGCGCCTTGGTCGTTGGCTATTTCCTCTATCACTCAATTCAGGGGGAGCGCGGGCTCTTTGCCATGATGCGGATGGAGGGCGAGATTGCGAAAGCCGAATCGACTTTAGCCAAACTTGAGACGGAGCGTAAAGATTTGGAGCATCGTACAAAGCTCTTGCGGAATAACAGCATGGACCCCGATTTGTTGGATGAGAGGTCGCGTGCGCTGCTCAATTACTCAAAGCCCAATGAAATCATAATATTAACGCCAAATGATGTGGATAAAGTGCCACTTAAAAACAATATTCGGCCGTAAATTCTAAGAATGTTGCGCTGCACTACTAAGGGTTTGATTTTTCCCAAATAGCTCCCTTATTCTGTATCCAGTTATGTATCCCTCTGCCGACTAAATCCGAAATACAACCTGTAGTATACATAGCATCTTAGTTTGCTAGCTATCTTCAATTTCGCTCATTCAAGAAATCCGTAACTCTCAGGTGTCTAAATGAATAAAGGGAAAAAAAAGATGAAAAGTTCAGTTCAGCTCAAGTCAGTTTCCCCAAATGAAAAAGCGGTAACCGATCTGGATCTTATGGAAGCATGGCGCTTAATGCTCATGGTTCGTCGTTTTGAGGAAAAGGCGGCTCAACTCTACGGGATGGGGCTTATTCATGGTTTTTGCCATCTCTATAACGGGCAGGAGGCCGTCGCAGTCGGTCTTCAGCTTGCGCAAAAAGAAGTGGATACCATCGTTACATCCTATCGTGATCACGGCCAGATGATTGTTACGGGTATGGACCCCAAAGGGGTGATGGCCGAGCTGACGGGGCGCATAGGTGGTTATTCCAAAGGCAAGGGCGGCTCCATGCATATGTTTAGCCGCGAAAAGAACTTTTTCGGCGGACATGGCATTGTCGGTGCGCAGGTACCTATCGGCACAGGCCTTGCGCTTTCGCATCAATACAAAAAGGATGGCGGCGTTTGCGTCACCTATATGGGCGATGGTGCGCTTAATCAGGGGCAGGTACATGAAAGCTTTAACATGGCGGCGCTGTGGAAGCTGCCTGTTGTCTATGTCATCGAAAACAATCTTTATGCGATGGGGACAGCTAAGAAACGTCACACGATTGGCGAGTTGTACCGTCGAGGTGAACCCTATGGTATTCCCGGTCGCAAGGTTGATGGCATGAATGTGGTTGAAGTTTACGAGGTGGCTTGTGAAGCCCTTGACCATGCCCGCAGCGGGAAGGGGCCAGTGATTTTGGAGATGGAGACCTATCGCTATCGGGGTCACAGCATGTCCGATCCCGGCAAATACCGCACCAAAGAAGAAGTCGAGTGCTGGAAGAACGGACACGATCCAATCGAACAGGCTCAAGGATGGATATTGGATGGTGGCCTTGCCGATGTGGAAGAGCTGAACCGGATCGAGAAAGAGATTAAATACATTGTCAATGCGGCCGCTGTCTTTGCGCAGGAAAGCCCGGAGCCCGATCCTGCCGAGCTGTATACGGATGTCCTAATTGACGCTTAAGGAATTAAGGGGAACGACGATATGACTATTCAGATTTTAATGCCTGCCTTGTCGCCGACGATGACTGATGGAACTCTGGCGCGCTGGGTCAAGAATGAGGGCGATACCATCAAGTCCGGCGAAGTGATTGCTGAAATTGAGACGGACAAAGCGACGATGGAAGTCGAAGCCTTTGACGATGGCATGTTGGGAAAAATCCTTGTTCCCGCTGGAACGCAGGGTGTGCTTGTTAATGCGCCAATAGCTATCCTGTTAGAGGAAGGCGAGGATGCATCAGTGCTTGAGACTGTTCAGGTCGCTACGTCCTCTGCTCCTCAAGCTCCTGCGCAACAGGAACAAAAGGCTGAGGTTGTTTCTTTGCATGTTCACACGCCCGTCATTGATGACTCAGATGTCGATGAAGAGGTTTATGATAAGTTCAAAACAATGACCGTCCGCGAAGCGTTGCGCGAGGGCATGAGCGAGGAAATGCGGGCGAACGAAAATGTTATCCTGCTTGGTGAAGAAGTCGCGGAGTATGACGGCGCCTATAAGGTTTCGCAGGGTATGTTGGCCGAGTTTGGCGAAAAACGCGTGATTGATACGCCAATTACGGAAATGGGCTTTGCGGGTATGGCTGTTGGCGCTGCCTTTAACGGCCTTGTGCCAATTGTCGAGTTTATGACCATGAACTTTTCGATGCAGGCGATTGATCAGGTTGTGAACTCCGCTGCCAAGACGCTTTATATGTCGGGTGGCCAGATGGGTTGTCCCATCGTCTTTCGTGGGCCCAATGGCGCGGCGGGTCGTGTGGCGGCCCAGCATTCGCAATGCTATGCAAGCTGGTATGGCCATGTGCCGGGTCTCAAGGTTGTTGCGCCCTATGACTCCGCAGATGCCAAGGGCCTGATCAAGGCCGCGATCCGTGACCCGAACCCCGTCATCTGCCTTGAAAGCGAGATTATGTACGGTCAGAGCTTTGAGGTTCCCGATGTTGAAGACTTTATTGTTCCTATCGGTAAGGCGCGAACCATGCGAAAGGGAACGGATGTCACCATCGTCGCTTTCTCGCGCATGGTTGGTGTCGCACTTGAGGCAGCGGCGCTGCTGGAACAAGAAGGGATATCGGCTGAGGTTATTAACCTGCGCAGCATTCGACCACTCGACATGGCGTCGATTATCAAATCGGTGCGCAAGACAAACCGTTTGGTGTCGGTTGAGGAAAGCTGGCCTTTCGCGGGTATTGGCTCCGAAATCGCAGCCCAATTGATGGAATTGGCCTTTGATGATCTGGATGCGCCGATGATCCGTGTGCATGGTGCCGATGTGCCGTTGCCATATGCCGCGAACCTTGAAAAGATGGCCTTGCCCACGCCAGAGCAGGTGGTCGATGCAGTTCGCAAAGTTTGCTATCGTGATGCAGCTTAACATTGTGCAGGAAGTGAGATAAATATGAGCGCATTACCCAAAGAGCGTATCGTTGCCAGCCCCCTTGCCAAGCGGATTGCTTCACAAAAGGGTGTTGATCTGAAGCTCATCAAGGGCAGCGGCCCGAATGGACGAATTGTTCGCGCGGATGTGGAAGGTTTTAAGGGTAGCGCGACACGTCACACAGCTCGTGCTGCCATCCCAGCCGATACATCAGCTTATATTGCGATTCCAAACAGCACGATGCGCAAGGTTATCGCCAAACGATTGAGTGAGTCCAAACAAACCGTTCCGCATTTTTATTTGACTGTCGATTGCGAAATCGATGAACTTGTCAAAATGCGTAAGCAGATGAACGAGATTCTGGATGTACGCGTCTCGGTCAATGACTTTATCATTCGTGCCATTGCGTTAGCTTTGCAAAAAGTCCCTGCAGCGAATGCGTCATGGACGGATGAGGCGATCCTTCAATATAAGCACGCCAATATCTCGGTCGCTGTAGCAACGCCAACGGGGTTGATTACGCCGATTGTTCAGGCGGCCGAGTTGAAATCTGTTCAAGTGATTTCTGCCGAAATGAAAGACCTTGTCGCACGTGCGCGTGAAGGAAAATTGAAGCCCCACGAGTTCCAAGGCGGCGGTTTTTCGCTTTCCAATTTGGGCATGTTTGGCGTGAAGGACTTCGCGCCTATCATCAACCCGCCTCAGGCCTGTATCCTTGCGGTTGGCGCGGGAGAACAGCGTGCCGTTGTCAAGCATGGTCAGCTTGCTATCGCTACGATGATGAGCTGCACGCTCTCTGTCGATCATCGGGCGGTTGATGGCGCCGTGGGGGCTCAGTTCCTCTCGGCCTTCAAGGATATCATACAAAAGCCACTAAGTATGGTGCTATGAAATGTTACGCTTAATATTCCCTGATACACGCTATCTATCATCCTATATTGCCGCCTTGCGCGAAGGGTTTAGGATTGGTGTTCGCGCCATTCCTTCTGAAGAGGAAATTCAATCTATCGAAAAAGACGCCTTCGATCATTTCGAGAGCTTCAATCGACAAGGAGGAACCTTTAAAGCCGTAGATGGCATGACTTACCCTCGCGTTCAGGACAATACGTACTGGCTGGTGGATGATAAAGAGTTCATCGGTGCGATTAACCTGCGCATACAACTCAATGACTTTTTAGCAAAGCATGGCGGGCATATTGGCTATGGGGTGCGTCCATCTATGTGGCGCAGAGGCTATGCAACCAATATGTTATCATTGCTGCTTGAAAAGGCAAAATTAGCAGAACTTAAAAAAGTCATGTTAACGGCAGATGCTGAGAATATAGGGTCGTGGAAAGCCATTGAATCTAATGGGGGAGTTCTCACATCGACACTGCCCAGTATTTTTATTCAGGGGAATACAACCCGCATATACTGGATCGACCTGTTATAAGGGGGAGGTGGCCATGAAATCTTTAGAAGAACGCGTCTTTGATATTGAGGAGCGTAATCGCCGTGTCGAACTCGATAAGGCATGGGAGGTTAGCTGGGTGCGGCGTGGCCTGATCCTTGTTATTACCTATGCCGTTGTCGTGTTGATTTTAGGACGTATTCATCCCGAAGGCGCGTTTCTTGATGCCATCATCCCGTGTCTTGGCTATTTGCTCTCGACCCTTTCCTTGCCGATGATCCGACAGCTTTGGGTCAAGCGCCGTACAGACGACAATATACTCAATAACGGTGAAGAGGATCTCTAACGCATGACGGATATCATTATTATCGGCGGTGGCCCCGCTGGCTATGTCACAGCCATTCGCGCTTCCCAGCTGGGGTTGAAGGTCACGCTGATTGAAAAAGTCCATCTGGGCGGCGTCTGTCTGAATTGGGGTTGTATTCCGACCAAGGCGCTTTTGCGCAGTGCTGAGGCTTATACGACTATGAAGCATGCCGCCGAGTTCGGCCTTTCTTGCAGCGATGTTTCCTTTGACCTAAAAAAGATTGTTGAGCGTTCACGTGGCGTGTCGTCACAGCTTGCGGCGGGTGTAAAGCACCTGATGAAGAAAAACAAGGTCGAGGTTATCGAAGGGCACGGCAAGTTATTGGGCGGCGGGAAGGTCGAGGTTCTTGTCGATGGAAAGCGTGTCAAGGAACTAGCCGCCAAGCACATCATTCTGGCGACCGGCGCACGTCCGCGTGTGATCCCCGGAATGGAACCTGATGGCAAATTGATCTGGACCTCGCGTGAGGCCATGATCCCCGATGCTTTGCCAAAGACGATGCTGGTTGTCGGATCCGGCGCGATCGGGATCGAGTTTGCCAGTTTTTATAATGCACTCGGCGTTGATGTGACAGTTGTTGAAGTCGTTGATCGCATTATGCCCGTCGAAGATGCTGAAATCTCCGCCTTCGCGCAGAAGGCGCTGGTCAAACGTGGCCTTAAATTTATCACGGGTGCAACGGTTAAGTCGCTTTTGAAAGGCAAGAACAGCGTTGTGGCTACGATCGATCAAAAGGGTAAGGAACAGGTTCTCACCGTTGATCGGGTGATTATGGCCGTTGGGATTGTTCCCAATGTTGAAGAGATTGGCCTCGAGAAAACTAAGATCAAGCTGGATCGCGGGCATATTAAAACCAATGAATGGTGTGCGACGGACGAGGCTGGTGTTTATGCGATTGGCGATTTGACCGCGCCGCCATGGCTGGCTCATAAAGCGAGCCATGAGGGTGTGATCTGTGTCGAGAAAATTGCCGGAGTGAAGGATGTTCATCCGCTTGATCCGACCAAGATTCCGGGATGTACCTATTGCACGCCACAAGTCGCGAGTGTTGGCCTGACCGAAGCGCGGGCGAAAGAGACGGGCTATAGTGTTCGCGTAGGGCGTTTCAATTTCATGGGGAACGGCAAAGCGATTGCCATGGGCGAAGCCGAAGGGATGATCAAGACGGTCTTTGATGAAAAGACGGGTGAGCTTCTGGGGGCGCATATGGTCGGTGCGGAGGTCACGGAAATGATCCAAGGCTTCACGATTGGCCGCGTGCTTGAAACGACCGAGGCGGAGCTGATGCACACGGTCTTCCCGCATCCGACCCTATCCGAAAGCATGCATGAGGCTGTTCTCGACGCCTATGGGCGTGTGATGCATATGTGAAGCATGACTATCACAGACCCGAAGAGACGCCATCCTGAAAAGCAGAAGAACACTGACAGTTCGGGGCCGCCTAAGCCGGACTGGTTGCGGGTGCGGGCACCTGCGGGCTTTGGTTATGCCAAGACGCTTGATCTCGTTAAAGGCCTTAAGCTCAATACTGTGTGTCAGGAGGCAGGGTGCCCGAATATAGGTGAGTGTTGGAAACGCAAGCATGCGGCCTTTATGATTATGGGCGATGTCTGTACGCGCGCCTGCGCCTTTTGTCATGTGGCGACGGGCAAACCGCGTCCGCTGGATTCTGACGAGCCGCGTCGCTTGGCTGAGGCCGCCGAGCTGATGGGTCTTAAATATGTGATTGTTACTTCGGTCGATCGTGATGATTTACCAGATGGTGGGGCGGGGCATTTTGCTGAAGTGATCATGGCCATTCGCGCGCGCCTGCCCGATTGTGTGATTGAAGTTTTGACACCTGACTTTAAAAACAAACCAAATGGTGCCGAGATTGTGACGGCTGCTGCGCCTGATGTTTTCAATCATAATATGGAAACGGTGCCGCGCCTTTATCCTACGATACGTCCCGGCGCACGTTATTTCACATCTTTACGCCTTTTGCAGCAGGTGAAGGAGCTTCAGCCCTCAGTTTTTACAAAGTCTGGCCTGATGGTCGGGTTGGGGGAGACAGATGAAGAAATTTATCAGGTGATGGACGATCTACGGGCCGCGGATGTCGATTTTCTAACGATTGGACAGTATCTCCAACCAACACCAAAACACGCTCCCTTAACACGCTATGTAGAGCCAGACACGTTTGAATCCTACAAAAAAACGGCCTTGGCCAAGGGTTTTCTGTTAGCCTCTTGCAGCCCTCTGACGCGCTCGTCTTACCATGCGGATGAGGATTTCCTAGTTCTTAGAGATAAAAGACAAAGTATGGTTAATAACAATTGATAAATTGCAAGTAATTGTCTTGGTAACCAGCATCGTGGTATCATATCGCATTGTTTAGTCATTCGAGGAAACCATGAGCATTTTTAAGAATTTTCTAAAAAAAGGTGTTAACGCAGGCTTAGCTATTGGTCGTGTCGTTGAAGATTCACTCCGTGTGATGTTTGGACCGCCAAGTGTTAAGCAGAAGGCTCAACAGCAGGTTAAATCTACTCTCTCACAAAAATTCTTCGGTTCAAAAATCGGGAAGCCTTTGTCTCCTTTATTTCGTCCGAAATATTTTTATCAGGGTTTAAAAGACATAATACGTACAAAAGAAATTGACATAAGTTTAGAGTTTATCGGTACAACAGATGCTGTCCAGACAAAAAAATATGTTCGCGATCAAAATGGTGTACTTGTAATTGATCCTACTACAAATGATCTAGTTTTGGATGGTGAATATCCAACTATCTATCGTAAGTACAGGTTAAATGTAAATAACAAGGGCTATGGCCCAATAGATGAGTTGATAATAAGAGCATACAACTTGCCATGCTATCCAGACGATCAAAGTAAGTTGCCGGCTCCTGATTTGATAAAAAATTGGATACAAATTATAAATAAAGATGGTCCTAAGAATGTTCTATCTACCCTCCCGCAGGGGCAATCTTCAATGGACGTTACCCTGTTGGATAGTCCGATTTATTTAGGAGCGTCAGGTACACCATTAATTACGAAGAAACCTGCTCATTTATTTATAAATCAGATTTCTGCTATGGGCTATGACATTCCGCCAGTTCCACCGTCATCTTCAACTGACCTTGCGGTTCATCCATCTAATTCGGCGGGTAGCTCGGCAAATTATGGTCCCCGTAAGCAATTATTTACACTTGACAACTATGCCTGGTCGCGAATTGAAGCTAAGAGCCAGCGCATAAGAATTGTGCAATGGGTTGGACGTTTTGCTACAATTGCAGCACTCATTATTGCTGGTTTCAAGGGGATTGGTCATTGGAGTGATCATCAGGACCTTATGCGACGTCAAACGGGACCAAACGGTGTGTTTATGCCTATGAAGGAACCTCCAAAGACGATCAAGGACCTCGAAGTCGAGCAGAAACGTGTACGTGGGGAAATGGCTGAAAAGCACCGCAAAGAAGAAAGTTCATTGTTGTGGCGTATGCAGCATCCGGGACAAGCCGAGAAAAACGAAGCTGCACGCCAAAAGGCAGTTAAGGCAAGGGAAGAGGCCGGCAATAACGAACGTCAAAAAGATAACGAAAGTGCTTCGGAATTGTTTAAGCAGGCCGCCCCATCAGGTACGAAACAGGAAGTTTCAGCACCTAATTCGGGAGCTATTGATAAGTCAGCGCTTCAGAAATCAGCTGACTATAGTGCGCCAAACCGCAATGGTCCGGGGTATGGAGGCAAGAACGTGATCCGTACAAATGGCAAGACGAGTCAGTATAGTATCTAAGTATAATCAATTTTTAAAAAGGCGCGGATTTTACCGCGCCTTTTTTAATGCACATAAAAAGGTCGCATATGTATGGTGACATGCTGCAGATCGTTGAATGAATAATGGTAGCAGCGCGCTAGATATCGATTTCCTGAACGAACTTGGCGTTTTCCTGAATAAACTCGAAACGCTTTTCAGCCTTGCGTCCCATTAGTTTTTCAACAAGATTTTCAGTCTCTTTGATGTCAGCCATGCGGTCTGGTGAGTCCGGTTCAGTGATGACAACGCGCAGAAGAGAACGTGTTGCGGGGTCCATTGTCGTCTCGCGAAGCTGGGCAGGCATCATCTCGCCCAGACCTTTAAAACGGCTGATATCGATCTTCCCGCGTCCGTTAAAGGTACTATCCAGCAGTTCTTCTTTATGCGCATCGTCTCGTGCGTAAGCTGTCTTATCGCCTTGAGAAATACGATAGAGCGGCGGCTGGGCAAGATAGAGTTTACCAGCATTGATGAGGCCCGACATTTCACGATAGAAGAAGGTCATGAGAAGGGAAGCAATGTGCGCGCCATCCACATCAGCGTCGGTCATGATAATCACGCGCTCATAGCGTAGTTTCTTTAGATCGAACGCACTGCCAATCCCACAACCAAGGGCAAGTCCAAGGTCTGAGATTTCCTGATTGTTCCTGAGTTTTTCTGTACTCGCGCTCGCGACATTGAGAATTTTGCCACGCAGAGGAAGAATGGCTTGTGTATTTCTATTACGCGCTTGCTTGGCCGAGCCACCAGCCGAGTCACCTTCAACCAGAAAGATTTCGGTATTTTCAGCGGTTGTTTGCGAGCAGTCAGCCAACTTACCCGGAAGGCGTAGCCTACGTGTCGCCGTCTTGCGGGCAAGATCTTTGGCATGTGTTGCACGGACGCGCTCTTCGGCTTTGAGGATAAGATGGTCAAGCAGAGCCTTGCTGCTGACCGGATCGGCGGTAAGCCAGTGGTCGAAGTGGTCTTTGACAACCTGATCGACAAGGCGTGTTGCCTCAACCGTAGCGAGCTTGTCCTTCGTTTGGCCCTGAAACTGCGGATCTTTGATAAAAAGTGATATCAGGGTCGTCGCATCGCTAAAGGCTTCGTCGCCTGTAATCGCTGTAACACGTCGATTGCCTAGAAGCTCGCCATGTGTCCGCAGTCCGCGTAATAAGGCAGAGCGTAACCCGGATTCATGGGTGCCGCCTTGGGGCGTTGGAATGGTGTTGCAATAGGAGTGGCACGAGCCCTGACCATCAACGGGCCATGCGACGGCCCATTCAACGCGGCCTTTATTATCGGGGAGGTCGGCTGCGCCGCTGAAAAGTTGGGGTGTTAAGGTGTCTCGATCATCCAAAGACGACGTTAGATAATCCGCCAAACCGCCCGGAAAGTGAAGAGTTGCTTCTGTCGGTGTGTGATCGTCGCTTTTGATCAGATCGGGATTGCATCGCCAGCATATTTCGACTCCACGGAAGAGGTAGGCTTTAGAGCGGGCCATGCGGAAAAGTGTAGCAGGCTTAAAACGTACCTTTGTTCCAAAGATATCTGTATCCGGTTTGAATGTTATAGAGGTTCCCCGCCGATTAATGGCGCCCATCTTTTTGAGCTTCCCTTGCGGAACACCACGACAGTAGGTTTGCGTATAAAGTTGTTTGTCGCGAGCGACTTCTACCGTCATTTCCTCGGATAATGCATTCACGACCGAGATGCCAACGCCATGCAATCCGCCAGAGGTTTGATAGACTTTATTCGAAAACTTTCCGCCGGAATGCAGTGTGGTCAGGATGACTTCCAGTGCCGACTTGCCGGGAAATTTGGGATGGTTGTCTACGGGAATGCCTCGCCCATTATCGCGCACCGTGATGACGTTATTGTCGCTCAGCTCGACTTGAATTTTGTTTGCGTAACCGGCAACGGCTTCGTCCATCGAATTGTCGATCACTTCGGCAAAGAGGTGGTGCAGGGCAGCTTCATCCGTCCCGCCGATATACATGCCGGGGCGGCGCCTGACTGGTTCTAACCCCTCAAGAACCTCAATCGAGTCAGCATTGTAGCTTTCTTTGGCTTGGGCGGCACTGCTGCGTGAGGGGAACAAATCGGACATTGGCTCAAACACTTCTAAAACAAAAAACGGGAACAACGCCCTGATTCGCAAGGCGCGCTGAGTTTAAAACGTTCTGAAATCAAGGACAAGGCAAGATTAGCCTTACAGGGCGCACTCAAAACCCGTCATTTCAAAAGGTTGACATCCTCTTCTAGGGATTTTCTCACCGCGATCAAGGGCAGAAACGACCTCGAGCGTTGCCTGAGCTAGATGAAAATAGAACTCCTTCAAATGGCCGGGAACCTTTTTGTTATCTAGAGCTTCAATCATGCCGACCCGTTGAACAATATAGTTATGGTACTTCTTGGCGTCGCCCATAGGCATCATCCCATTGCGCGCATTGAGATAGTCACGCAGAAGTGGCGGTGTTTTTTCACACACACGGCCTCGGGCGAGGATCCCTGTTGGTTCTGCATTGGCTCGTGCGACTTGCTCGCAGCGGAGTGCTTTCTTGTTGTGCCTTCGCTTGAGGTGAAAGGAGTCGGTAAACAGATTGATTAAATTAATCGTAAACAGCTTACTTTCTGCGTTGCCATGAAAGTTTGGATCGAGAATATGTGAGGCGCTGAGCCCAGGATTGTTTTCGGGGGCATCGTGCAGATAGAGAATGCAGGAAACAACTTCTTTGCCGTACTTCTGCATTTCGCCATAGTTCCATGCCCAATCCATTGCCTCGATTGCATGAGTTTCCTCAAGCGTCCCATCTGTCTTGCGATAACGGCCATAGTGATAGGGTGCCATAAAATTACGGCTTCCTATAATGGTCGGTATACGAAGTGGGCTGTGGTCGCCGTTGGGAACTAAAATAGACAGGCACTCGGCGTTGCTGAGCAATTCTTCTTTCTGAGCAACCGTCAATTTGTATTTGGGTTCCGGTGGTGGCGAGGCAGACACTTGATAAGCGCTACCCATGTTTTGTCCTTTTTCTTTGAGTGTGAGTTGTCCTGAGCTCACTGACTGTCCGCAGTATAGCCAAAAAGTTGTGGATAATCGACTCAGAATAGACGGATCTTTACCAATTTTTATCCTTTGTCCACATGTGTGTAAGTCGAAAATTTGCTTATTATCAGGATGTTGATGGTTAATGCCTTGAAACAAATGAATTGTTATCCACATTATGCAGATGATTCTAGCATCTGATTCGGTTATCTGGTATCCATTCATTCAGTCAGCCACAACATCTAGTGTCTTCAGAAACACCGTTTGGCTAACCGGGAGCAGGGCGATTTTGGGCACGAAACAAAATTCCATGTCCACCGACCGCTATTCTTAACCTTATCTAAGGGAGCAAGCATCACATGGCCTGGACCGAGCAACAAATCCAAACGCTGAAAAAGATGTGGGGCAATGGCTATAGCGCCAGTGAAATTGCCAAGAGCCTGGGCGGCGGCGTTACACGCAATGCCGTGATTGGCAAGGCCCATCGTTTGAAACTCTCTGCCGGAGCTTCTGCGCCGCGTAGTGCCGTTACTCCGCCGTCCAAGACAAGCGGTGTCGTCATGACGACGATCAAGAAAGTCAGCAAGCGTCACGATGCGCTACGCACGCTTCCACCTGCACAACCTATCGATACGACGCTGCCGCCGCGCGCAAAGGCACGTTCGCTTGATGCCTTGCTGCGGCCGATTGATGTGGCCAAGCGTTCAGAGGGTATTCCTGTTACAAAGGCAGGGGAACGTCACTGCCGCTGGCCTATCGGCGATCCTCGCTCGCCTGATTTCCGCTTCTGCGGTTGCGAAGTGCATGAAGGCTTGCCTTATTGTGTGGAGCATGCGCGTGTTGCTTATCAAACCGTAAGCCGTAAATCCCGCGCCAATGCCAATATGGATTCGGTTGTCATGAACTTCCAGACAAAGAAACCGAATTAAGCTTCTGTTATCCGTTATCGAAAAAAGACGCCCATAATTATATGGGCGCCTTTTTTATGAGTCTAAAATGCAGCTCTCTACTTTTCTAAAACAAATGGTTCAATTTTTTTGATAAGCCATGCCGACGCCGTTGGCGTAAGATGGCCTGCGTCGAAACTGGCTATAGACCACTTTGCGTTGCCAATTCTTGCAAGGCAAGAAGTGGCATCACACATTTGATCAAAGGCAGAGACAAAATTGATCTTCTCATCATGCGCAATCGTTGAGAGTAGTATATCATTTTCTTTTGCCTTTTCCCTCTCAACACCTATGCTAATGCGTTCGGGAACTACATTATTTTTGCGCGTTTCATTCAAAAGAATCTTGCTTAAGGGTGAAGTGTATGTCGGCGTCATTCCGACAAGAATGATTTTAGAGATGCCTGCTTCTTTGAGACTACGGATTGTCCCCCTGAGTTGTTCTAAGGGATAGACTGACGGCGCTGGGGAAGCCCAATTGGCGTGTAAAATGACAATGTCAGGTTTGTGTTCCCGAATGAAGCTTAATGTTCCTTTATTAATCTCTGGACAGTTCTGATTGTTAATTGATCCCCAGTTCATAAGTGGCGGGCAGGAATTTGCAGCTAACAATACATGTCGGATGGTTAGCAAATCAGGTTGGAGGTAAAGTCCTGAATAGAAGGCTGCGGCAAAGGAGTCACCCCAAACGAGTATTGTCTTATTACCCTGTCCTTTGATGCATGCCGCTCTATTCGGAATATCTGTGTCGCCCATATCGGCTTGCATATAACAACTGTGAAATGGCCAATATTTTGTTTGATCAAAGTTAGTGAGGTCGATGGCATCAAATCCGATGTAACGTGAGGTGAGCCCATCTGTACGAACAGTAACAGCTCCTGCAATAACACAAAGGAACATGGCAAATACAAGCGTGCGAATACGCACGGCTTTTTTGAATCGTATAGGCTTCTCAATCAGCCAGTAGGTGCCAATCGAAAGAATGAAAGCCAGTGCTAAGGCAAGAGCTTTTTCAATCGTCGTCGGGGTGACGCGCAGTTCTTTGAGAAAAACAAGGATTGGCCAGTGCCAAAGGTATAGAGGATAGCTGATAAGCCCGATAGAAGAAGCCAGCTTATTTCCCAGAAAGTACTTGTTTATCCAACTTCCCATATTGCCTGAAAGAATAAGGGCGCTGCCTATCGTGGGCACAAGCGCCACCCATCCTGGAAAATTCATGTTTTCATTGAGCAGAAAGGCAGATGCTCCGATTAAGACCAAGCCAAAGAATGACAAGGCCTCTTGAAATTGTCGGGGGGGGGGTAATAACATGCTGATAATAAATGATATATGAAATTGCACATCCGACAAGAAGTTCCCAGACTCGTGTGAATGGGAGATAAAAAGCAGCTTTAGGGTGTTCGTGAACTAATAAAATGTTCACCAGAAACGAAATTACCAATAGAACGAGTATACCAGCTAATGTTTTTCGTGTTTTGCCGAGTACGAGAAGAAACAGTGGGAAGAAAAGATAAAACTGCTCTTCAATGCCAAGTGACCATAAATGTAGCAATGGTTTGAGGAGAGAGTCAGAATCAAAATAGCCAGCCTCCCGCCACAGAACGATGTTTGATGCAAAAAAGGCAGCGGCGATTGTGTGTTTACCGATTTGGCTCAAATCTTTCGGCAACTCAAGAAACCAGCCGACGATGAGCGTAAAGATAAGTACTGAAATGAGTGCAGGAAATATTCGTCGTATGCGCCGTGCGTAAAAATCTCGAAGAGAGATGCCTCCCTTTTGAATTTCTTTATAGAGAAGGCCGGATATCAAAAAGCCCGAGATAACAAAAAAGATGTCGACACCGATAAATCCACCTGGGATTAGGGACGGAAACGCGTGGAATATGATAACGAAAATAACAGCAATCGCGCGTAGCCCGTCAATATCCGGCCTATAGAACGATTGTTGTGTGTGGCGATTACTCATTATCCTTGAGAACTTGGCTGGGGGACTAGGATTCGAACCTAGGTAAGCAGAGTCAGAGTCTGCTGTCCTACCGCTAGACGATCCCCCAGCAACCTTGTGAGTGGTTTTCCTATCATATCGATTTCCATTTGTGTAGGGTGTAGCGTAAAAAAAATCGAATATTATGGGAAATTGAGCATGAAGGAGCCTAAGGGTACAAAAGGGCAGGCGCAGGGACCGCAAAAGCGGCGTGAGGCCGTACGTGTCAAAACCGCCAAGAAACGGTCCAATTCATCCACTAAGTGGCTGAAAAGACAGTTAAATGACCCCTATGTTGCGGCGGCGAAAGAGCAGGGATATCGTTCCCGTGCCGCTTTTAAGATCATTGAGCTGGATGAGCAGTTCCATATTATCAAACCCGGCATGAGGGCTGTGGATTTGGGGGCTGCGCCGGGTGGATGGTCGCAGATTGTCGCCCGTAAAATCGGCAAGAATGGCAAGTTAGTCTCGCTCGACATCCTGCCGATGGAGCCCATCGAAGGGGCCGATATCTTGCATATGGATTTTTTGTCCGACGACGCGCCTGACGTGCTTAAAGCCAAGCTGGGCGGGCAGGCGAACCTTGTCCTCAGTGATATGGCTCCTTCGACGATTGGTCACACGGCCACGGATCATTTGCGTATTATGGCCTTGGCCGAGAATGCCGCTCATTTTGCAATGGAAGTTCTCGCCCCCGATGGCGCCTTTGTTTGCAAGCTGTTTCAGGGTGGCGCCGAGAAGGAGCTTCTTACGACACTCAAGCAGAACTTTACGAAAGTACGCCATGCTAAGCCGCCTTCCAGCCGCTCAGATTCGGCTGAAATGTTTCTTGTTGCGCTAGGGTTTAGGGGAAAGCTCACGACATAAACATTGCAAAATTTATAAGTAATTTTGCGAGGCTAGTGTATCTGTTTTGACACTATTTCTACAATTTTCGATTTATCCATGCGTGAATTGCTCTCGATTTGACTGTCATTCTCAAAATTTTTAAAAACATCTCCCTTTTTAGCACTTGGATCGGGATAACCTAACTGCCATTCGAAAGAAGTAATTATCTAGCTTAAAGAAGAAAGCTAAAGGATCATTTCGAATATTAACAATAATTTTTTTGATTAAACCTAAACACCGAGGGTCTAAAGATCGGTCTTGAATCAGCTTAAGCACTGAGCATTAACTATGAGAGAGCCTGCGCTTTACTCTTTGGAGTAAGATTAGGATTAAATATTATTATTCCAATAATGCATATGTCTGTATTCATACTATAATAGTTTATACATGTTGCGCTGCACATAGAAGTAATAACATGCTGTTATATTGTATTATGCCTGTTATATCACTTAATTGAGTCATGATACTATTTTGAATAATTGCATAATACATACAGTAGTTTAAGCTATACAGTAATATTTCTCTTGCTACATACTGCGGGATGCATTAGCCATAATTCTACTTGGGCTCACAGCTCAAATCTTGAATCTAAACCCTAACGAAACGGAGAAATATCATGCGTTTTCGTAATCTAGTTTGTTCACTTA
>JAVEZQ010000001.1:0-372604 GCA_034002905.1 Alphaproteobacteria bacterium | reverse complement strand
TTCTCTACAAGGAAAACGCCGCCAAACGGGAAGTTCTTCTGATCCTTTTTTCTTTGGGTCTTTTTTACCAAAGCCCCACCCTGTACCCCTTTGCGCTGCTCCTGCTTTCGCTGTTCATTCTTGCCGTGGAGGCGGTCAACACCTCCATCGAAATCCTGTGTGATCATGTCACGCCCGACTATCCCCCGAATATCCGAAACGGCCATCCTGATACTAGGCGTGCTTTATGCTTCGGTGCTTTGTCTTTTCATCGGGAGCAACATCCCCCCACTGGCCGAACTGAAAGAAATGGGCCATCATGCGCTTGATGTCCTGATTGACGAAGCCCCCATCTCGACGTTCCTGACAGGCTGCGTATTTCTGATAGGCTATTCCATCAAACGAAAGAAGAACTGGCGAGCGATGGCCATAGCCTTCATTGCTCTTTTGTGGGCTTTCTATTTCAAGGCCGTCTTTAGCTGGCTGAGCGTTCTTGGGATCGACTCCCTTGCCGAAACCCAGAATTTCGATACGAACGAAGCGTGGTTTTATGCCTCGACTCTGAAGTCATATTTAAAACCTCTGACCGCCAAATCCCATATCATCATTTATACGGCCGGCGCAGGGTTCCTCTTCGTCTCGATGCAATGGGCGGCATCCGTCTTTCATTTTCAAAACAAGGTCGCCAAATATTCACGCCTGACGGGGTATGTTTTCTTGTTGGCCGCGATAAGTATAACAACAATATCCTTGGCGGGGATGTTTATCAAAGACGCCTTTTCGTTGCAAAGACTCATCGCCAACTTTGACCACCCCGCGCCGCAAGGAAAAGCCGGACGCGAGAATCTTGTGCTTGTCACCTATATCGGCGAGTCGACAACGAGTATGAATATGGGGCTCTATGGCTATCCACGCAACACGACCCCGCGCCTGTCCGAACTTGCCGCAACGGATCGTGGTTTTATCCAGCTGCATAAAGTTTTTTCAACGCATACCCACACCAACCAGTCCCTCTTGGAAGCCTTGAGTTTGGGGCTGGATAAAAACGAAAACGTTCTTCCCATCGATAACCGCCAGCGCCTCGCCCTGACAGATCTTCTGGACGCTCATGGCCTGAAAACCTATCTATTCGAAAACCAGCGCCGCGCCGAACTTGGCAATTTCCTGCCGACCGTGGTCTTTAAACCATCAGAGATCAAATACAGCGATGAAACGCGCCTGATGCAAGGGAACGGGCGAGACACACGCAAACCCTTTGACCACATCTACTTTCGTGAAAATCTCAGGCCCGTTCTTCTTGGCCTTGACAAAGACAAGGGCGCGGCCATTTTCCTGCATTCCTATGCGGGTCATGGGCCTTATCTAAATTTCATACCCTCAACCTTCCAACAGCCTGTCGATAATACCTTTGACCGCTTGAAACCGCAGGCGATTATTGGCGAGGCCCGCGCCGATCTCACACAAATCGAAGCTTATGACTCCGCCATCCGCTATGTCGATTACAGCGTCGCAAATAGCATTGAAGACATACGAGACATAAGCAGGCCCGTCATATTGATTTATTTTTCCGATCACGGGGAATCCGTTTTCACCAACAGCGGACATGACTCCGCGCGTTTTATGCACGCCATGGCGCGTGTGCCCTTTATCCTCTATTTCAATAAAAGCGCACAAAAGGCCTATCCCGATCTGTACGAAAAATACAAAAGCCTTGCGGCCCAGAAAAATATGGCCACCCTTGCACAGCTCCCCTCGACGATTCTTGATCTGTTTCAGATCAAGATCGACCTGCCAGTGCCTGATATCATCGGCGTAAAAACCCAGCCCTCGCCCATTCTAGTCCGCGAAACCAGCAAGGGTGTAAGCTATACCAGCCTGACGGACGGTCCGCTTGAAACCGCCCCGCTCCTTGCTGTTAAACTGACCGACAACATGGACGAAGCGACCAGCATTTTTCGCGCAACGCACAGCGCCGAGGGCAAAAAAACATCCATCTGTTATCATCGCGCCAACACGTTGGCCAAGGCGCTGCGCGGCGCTCTGATTGCCGACTGTCTGGAAATCGATCTTGTTGTCGAGCAAGACGGCACGCTAAGCGTTACGCATCCGCCGGTTCCGTCAACGGGCTTAACCCTGTCCGACATTTTAAAAATCGTTCAGGAACGAAACTTGTCTTTGTGGATTGACTCGAAAAACCTCACGACGGCGAATAACTGTCGTATACTTGAAAAAGGGCTCAAGGCCTCAGCCGTGCCTGCCCAGCGTATCATGATCGAGTTTCCCTCGACCGTCCTGTTTTCGGACAGGCCGCTTGTCATGTGCGCTCGCGACCTGATCAAGGCGGGGTATCCGACATCCTTTTACATTCCAATGAAGGAAGCTAATGCCTGTGCGCAAAGTCTTGCCAATGGGTCTGCCAAAGAAGACATCGAGGATTGCGCCACGCTAAGGGATGACCTGACCGGTGCCTATGAAAGCCGGATGTTTACTGACTATTCCTTTGACTACCCCGCAATCCGCGCGATGGAAGCCTTGGATATCGCCCGTCAGCTGAAATGGAACACATGGAGCGTCTCGCCCGACATGCTTCCCAACATCCAGCCCGATCGTTTTCGCCATATCATCATGAACATCAACGACCCGAATAATTTGTGAGAAACCCTCGCAGGCAAAGGGACTTTAGGGCAGAACGGAGTTTCTTTCGCCCCTTTGGGGCTCAAGGGCACGATCCCTCACCTGCTTCCGATCAAAACACTTAACCCAGTTCAGCCTTCATTGGTTCGATCTGTTTTGCTGTTGTCATCCGGCTGGGTTCGCCAGTTATCATGAATGAGTTTTCATTCCTTATTGGGCGAAGAAGAGATGAGGCAGCGTGTTTAAACCCAGTCCAAGCTTTCGGTAATATTTCTGTATCATCAATTTTGTCGGTTACCGCAAGAAACGCGCGATCCAGCTTGTCCCAAAAAATGAGGAAACCAAAATAGCCAAGAGCATAGAGGTCATTGGTGGCAGCGAGGTTCTCTCTGTTCTCGTATAAGTCCAGTACAATCAAACCGGTTGGGATCAAAAACAGCACATCCCTCACAACGCCCCAATTACCCGTTGCCCTCCCTTTCAAATCCTGTTTGAGATCACTGCGGATTTCAGAAACAAGGTCGTAAGGCTCCCAGCTGGCGAAATCAAGATCGTCGTACCCCTTCTTCTCCAGACTCTTAATGATCAAGTCATTGCGTTCGATCATTAAGTCGAAAACATTCGCTCCGATTGGCTCCAGTGCCTTGAGCCGATCTCGCGTTTCTTTTCGTGAATGTTTCCTGCGCAAGAACTCCAACGTCTCAATGCTCAGATCGAGAAGATCTATGTTCTTTTGAACGAGGTTATCTTCGTTTTCATCTATACGTTCTTCTAATGTCTTCATGTTATATATCCGTTCATTACTTCATTTCACACTCTGCAATACAATAAAACGGAATGCAAGGATGGGGTGGTGGTTAATGGGGGACGGAATATACTTCGGCGCTACGCGCCTCGTGGCGCCCACGATAAAAGTGAGGCCGTGAACCATCCTTCGGGCTGGTTCAATACTCTAATTGCATACACGGATTGTACAGCCATATCGCACTGAACTCACAAAAGATAGAGCATGTCACCCATTAACAAAGTTGTTTCGTTCAATTTCATTTACTATGGGTGTTGAGTGAATGCCGAACCCTTCTTCCACTTGGATAACCTGATCCACTTTCCATCGGTTATTGTCCCAGCAAAATGTCCAAAATTCCATGACATCAGATTCATCAGCATCTTTTTGTTTTGTTCTTGGTGAACCTTGAATACAGGCAGTAAAGGTATCACGTCCATTATCGATATAGTTTTCTATTGAAGCTATCTTGACAGAATAGACCTCTGCACTTGCAACAGGAAAGGGGTCATTTTTAATAAGCTCCGAGGACCACTTTTCATACAATTGCTGTGTAAGATTTGTTTTTAATGCCTCAAGATCAGCGGTGCTTCTGGCTTGTTCAACAACCAAAAAAAGTTGTTCGCATTCTTTTATTAATGTTGCCTCTTTCCATTTTGGGTCCCTTGCCGCCATGCTATTCAAGGCTGCGCGGATGGAACGAGTCCTAATAAACATCTTAATGGAGAAAAAGGCCAAAATCACAAAAGCGAACGCAAAGATGTAAAGCACGGGACCAAAGGCGTTTATGGGAGGCAGTTGTATTTTGTTATAATTACTAAGTATGACGACACAACCAGCACCTGCACCCGAAAGACACAGAATCCAAGTGAGCAAAGTTGGCTTATTGGATTTAAAAAACATGGCTATCTCCACCCATTGTGAACGCACGTTACCGATCAAAGCAGACTATCTGCATTGGTTGATTGTTTCAAACGACAAGAACTTCTGGTTTTTATTGCTTCTAGATTTTAATTCGCTTAGGCTATCAAGCAATATTTATTACCCTGTATCGAAAGGATAATCTCTTGGCTCGCCCATTTTTCCTTTTTGCTGTTATTGTTTGCCTTAGTATCATTTCTACTACCGCGCCTGCGGAAGCAACAAAACTTTCCCTCGTGAAACAATATGTAGATATCATACACGTCGAAGAGTACTTCAAAAAACTGATTAAAATGGATACTCCTCTTGAGGTGTTTGAACAACAAGTAGATCCAGCCCTTATTTTGGAAAGCGACGGCGGCAAGATAGGCACTCTGCGCGTAAAGCTGTTAGATACTAATCCCGGAAAAATCAAAGAAATTGACAAAGCGATTTTCGAAGCATACGCAAATTTCGAGAGGCGGATTCTTCCAATAATGTTAGAAAGGGCATATCCATTTTTCGCAAATACCTATAGTGAGGACGAACTTAAAACATTGATCTCGTACTCTTCAAATCCGATTGTTCAAAAAGGTTTAATTCGCGGCATTGAGCAAGATAAGCTCCCCGGCGTGGCTGTTTCCACTCCCGATGAACAACAGCAGATAGATACTTTTGAGGAAACGGACAGCAGACAAGATCCAAGGCATAAAGAAAAATTAGTGATAAAGAGTCAACTTGCTGCTTTCAATTTTGTGTCATTTTTATCAATCGTCATCATGAAGGATAATTTGCTTTTATTTCACTTCCAAACTCCTGAACTATTATATGCATTGAAAAAATATAATCTCAACATGCCAGATCCTTCCAAGACAGACGTTACTTACGTTGAAGGAATAGGTAAAACCTATATCAGATTAGAAAAAAAGTGAGGTGTATCTCACAACTAGCCATTTATACGTTGACTCATATTTTCAATGATGTCTGGATCGAACTTTTTGCCCCCTTCGCTACCCGCGCCAAGACGCGGTCGTGAACCGACTTTGGGAAAGGGGACGGAATGTTCTCGCTAGGCGCCTTTCAGGCGCTTGCTGCGAGGCGCTTTGCTAAGTTCGCTTTATGTGGCCTTTTTTAATGGGGACGGAATGTACTTCGGCGCTTCGCGCCTCGTGGCGCCCACACTAAAGCGCGGTCGTGAACCGCCCTTCGGGCTGGTTCAATGCTCTGTTCCACATACCATAAAATAAGGGCCCCGCAAGGGGGCCCTTGTTTTATGGTGCCTGGGGACGGAATTGAACCGCCGACACGGGGATTTTCAGTCCCCTGCTCTACCAACTGAGCTACCCAGGCATAAAATGTTGAGGCCCGTCTTATAGCCATAACAAACGCTTGAAACAAGCCATAATTCGCTTATGATAGAAAAATCAGGCCCCGATTACCCCTTTTTGTCCCTTTTCATTGCGTTTCAACCTCGTTTCGACTAGCGTTAACCTCATGACTGATCAGCCCGACCTTACCCCTTCCGATTCGCCGACCGGAGAGCCGCAAGCTTCCTCTGGCCCCGGCTTGAAATCGCCACCCGCCATTACCGTCAAGGCGCCATCTGCTGAGGCTATGTGGAAGGAAATTGCGATCGCCGTCAATTATCTGACCCGCATTAATATTAAAATCGGGGCCGACCCTATCCCCCGCTTTGTCCGCAAATCCATGATGTGGTTCCCGCTGGTCGGTGCCGGTATTGGCGCCTTTGGCGCCTGCGTTGATTGGGTTATGACCCAGATCGGCCTGCCCGGAATTGTGACTTCTGCCTTTGCCGTCATTTCAATGCTGTGGATCACACGTGCCCTGCATGAAGAAGAGTTCGCCACCATGGCCAACCAATATGGCCTCGCCTTTGACAAGGATAAAGAGCAAGGCATTAGCTGGCTCAAGGAAGAGCGTTCGGTGCAATATGGCACGCTGGCCGTCATTCTTATCATCATCATGAAAATCGGCGCGATCGCCTCACTAAGCGACAATAATGTCGTATTTCAGGCCCTCATCGCCTCAGCCTGCTGGTCGCGTGCGATGATGGTCGTCATGGCCTCATGGTTGCGGCCGCTTGCGGGCGATCCCGTCGCAGATTATTTTCAACAACCGCCAGCCATGCGCATGCTGCTGGCCGTTGGCATCGGTCTCCTAATCGTCTATTTCGCTTTGGGCAGCTATGCCCCCTATGTCATCGTACTGGGCGGCGGGGCCGGATTGCTGGTCACCCTTTTGGGAGCCAATCATTTACGCGGGTACAACGGCGCCTTGATGGGATCGATGCAGGAAATCGTCGAGATCACCATTCTGGGCGTTATTCTCGCGGTTCAGTAACGACAAGACAACATGGGGGCAAAAGCTTGGCATCCCCTGCCATCGCGGCGCCATTTTATTGGAGTTTTTTTGTACCGTCTTGATCCAACGTGGAGAGTCTTCTGATGCGTTCTATTCTTACTCGCCTTATGACCGTGTGCTTGCTTGCTGTTTCTTTGCTGGGGCTGAGCGCCTGTCACAGCGCCGATGACTTGGGCACACAGCATGAGCGCCTCATCAGCGAATCCATGATCTCGTTCCAAAGCATGATGCGCGACGGGCAATATCCGGGTCTTGTCGATCTGGCCACACGCGCCCGTGCGATCCTGATCGTCCCCAATTATCTGCGCGCCGCCTTTTTCGTGGGCGGTTATGGCGGCAACGCCGTGTTGGTTGTGCGCAATCAAAACAACCAATGGAGCAATCCGGCTTTCTATACCCTCGGGGGTCTGAGCTTTGGACTCCAGTTCGGCGGCAATAGCTCCGAGATCGTGATTGCCATCATGACGGAAAAAGGACTCAACGCCATCATGGATCGGAAAGTCACATTGGGTGGCGATGCCGGTGTTGCCGTGGGCGAGCTGGGCCGTGGCGTGCGTGCCGCCACAGGCATCGGGTATAAATCGGATATGTATGCCTTCGCTCGCTCCGAAGGTCTTTATGTCGGCGTCTCCTTAGAAGGCTCGGTCATCGCACCACGTCATACTTGGAATCAGGCCTTCTATCACCAGCCCAAGGTCGCGCCGCGTGATATCCTTGTCCGCCGCTCAGTCACGACAAACTCGCAGGCCGCCGCCTCCCTGATCGCAGCAATGCCGTAAGGCTCTTTGATCGCAAGGGGTTAAAGCTTGTTTCTGGTTGTTAACAAAATATTCAGACGCCTGTGCTATAGCTTGTTTCTTTAGGACGAGTTTATAAAACAGCAGGTGTTTAATGTTAGGCCATAAAGAACGGGTTGCGACGCTCGCCAAAGAACTCAACGACAAAAATCTGGATATCGAGCAGTTGGGCGGCCGCATCCGCGAAACTGAAGGTCCGGCGCGGGTCAAGCCCAGTTTATTCGCACGCCTGCAACGCTGGCTGGAACAGCTTTCCAGCCTCAAGAAAAAAGAAGCCGACATCCTGTCCAAAATCACGGACATCGAAAAGCGCCATGCCGCCCTGCGCGCAACAGGACAACTTCCCAGCTTCTTCAGGAAACACCCTACATTCCCCGCGATGGAAGATGAGCCTGCACCCAAGCCACCGCGCTCAATCGCCAGCAGTGTGATCTTCTTTTTTATTCTGGGGGTGCTCACGGGTCGTCGCCGCCACGAACCCTCGCTCCGCAGCACCCTTCGGAACGATTAGGGAAAAACAACCAGCGCGCGCCTCTTGCGGCAGCGCTGAACGGACTCTGGCTTTCACCGGAGTGACGAGTAGTTTTTGTTTTGACGATTTCCTTTTAACTACCCTTCCCTTGAGGAAGGGTCGAAAAAGTCGCCCTATCGTGCCATAGCGCCAAAGGCTCAACAGCGAATAGACTTTTTCGGGGAGGGTTCGGGGAACAAACGGTGACGATAAGCCATATCCAATATTCGATTAGATACCCCTCCCCGAAGTTTTTGTTCACTTCCGTTCACAAATAACTTCGACCCTCCCTCAAAGGGAGGGTGGTTACTGTTCATAACTTTATAGAAAGTTCACAAAACTTTGCGCGCACCTCTTACGATGCACGCTGTGTGGATGCCCGCTTTCGCGGACATAAAAAATATATTATGAAATCACCGGCTCCATTCTTCTCATGTCACTCCCATCAGCGCAGGTATGACATGGATTAAAACGGATTGGCGTTCTTATTTACCCGTCACGATACGGTCGACGAGTTGCTTAACGGTCGGGATAAAGCCATTGGCATAGAACGGATCTTCACCAAAGCGATAGCAATTATGCCCCGCAAACATCAGGTAATTTTCAACATCGCCTTCATGCGCGACATTCTGCAGCGACTTTTGAATGCAGAAAGAACGCGGGTCGGCCATGCGACCCGTTGAATAGCCTTCGCCATGCTGCGACCAGTTTGAGAACTGGCATTGCGACAAACAGCCCATGCAAGCCGCTTGTGCCGTCTGGATAGCGCGCGCCTCGTCGGGATCGACAAACACAAAAGTGCTGTCCGGTGTACGCAAGGCTTTGGTGAAGCCAGCTTCCATCCAAGCCTTCGCCTTTTCATAATCGGCTTCGGCAATGAAAACGGGTTTACCCACGGGCCCTGTTTTAAAGGCTGCCGTCAACGTCTCCGTCGCCTCGGTCGCATAGGGAATCTGGCGTGCCGAACGGTCATAGAGCTTTTGCAAGAACGGATTGAGCACCGCCGAAGAATAGAAACCCGTTGGCGAAAACTTGTTGAGTGCAACATCACCCTTCTTCACGGTCAGAAGTTTAGCTTTCCAGCTATCAGGGATCGGGCTTTCCTGTGTCAGCAAGGGGCGCGTGCCAAACTGGAAAGCGATAGGCCCCAGTTCCTTATTGTCGATCCAGTTCTCCCACTCTTCAAGCCACCAGACGCCACCCGCCATAATGATGGGCACGTTATCGAGGCCGTATTCGCACATCTGCTCACGCAAAGCCAGAACGCGGGGGTACGGGTCTTCGGGTTTCAAGGGATCTTCGCTGTTCGACAAGCCGTTATGCCCACCCGCCAGCCACGGATCTTCGTAAACCACGCCGCCTAAGAGCTCTGGCACCTTTTTGAAAGCGCGCAACCACAACGCACGAAACGCACGCGACGACGAGACGATGGGATAATAATAGATGTTATATTTCGCAGCAATTTCCGAAACGCGATAGGGCATACCCGCGCCACAGGTCACACCATGCACAAGGCCCTTTGTCTGTTCCAAAATGGCCTCAAGAATACGCTCAGCCCCGCCCATTTCCCACAAGACGTTGATGTGGATTACGCCCTTGCCGCCTGCAGTTTCATGTGCACGTTTAACCTGTGCTACACCGCCCGCGATGCCATAGGCTACCAGCTCTTCATGACGGTCTTTGCGCGTCGCGCCGTGATAAATCTGGCGAATAACGTTGCCTTGCGCGTCATAGCTGTCAGCATTCACAGCCGACACCGTACCAATGCCGCCCGCAGCAGCCCAAGCGCCAGAACTTATGCCATTCGTTGCCGAAACGCCCTTTCCCCCTTCGACGAGGGGCAAAACTTCACGACCAGACATTACAACAGCATTCAAAGCTTTCACGCAGGTGATCCTTTCTCTTTTTAGTTCAGGTGCGCCAGACGATTTTCTTACAAAACGTCAAGAATGGCGCGGGGGCTCCCAGCATAAACGGCAGCCACGCCCCATGCCAGCAATTCCTTGGCCCTTTGCGGATCGTTAACCGTATAGGCCAAAAGGGGAATACGTAAGTGGTTCAATTCATCGACTCTTTCGGGCGTGAGGGCCGCATCGGACACCGCAACAGCGCTCCCCTCCACTTGTTCAAATCGCGCCTTCCAATCCTCAACCCACGAATCAAGCAAAAGACAGCGCGGCCAGTGCGGCTCAAGCTGGGCCGCAATTTCCAGACTCTCGACATCAAAGCTGGAGATAACCGGCAAACGGTCTTTCTCAGGCCAGACTTTCGACATCTCGAACATCGTAACCATCGTTGTGGCCTTTGAACGGCCGGGGCATGGTTTCATTTCTACAACGATATCCATATCTGCTTCGACAACGGCCTTCATCGTGTCGGACAACGACGGGACCTTGACACCGCGATAGGCATTGCCAAACTTGATCCCCGCATCAAGCGCCTGAACAGCTTCCCACGTCATTTCAGCAATCAGTCCCGTACCCGTCGTTGTCCGATCCACCGTCTCGTCATGCATCAGAATGGGAACACCATCATAGGTGATCTTAACGTCAATCTCGATCCAGCGGGCCCCCTGTTGCTTGGCCTCCTTAACAGCTTCAAGCGTGTTTTCAGGCGCGATGAGACCGGCTCCACGATGAGCAATGACAGGGGGATGGAACGCAAGAAGAGGAATCATGATGAAGAGGTTTTAGACCATTTCAAATACAAAGGGAAGTGTACAGGTTGCAGGGAAACGCCCCTGCGACGACCATTGCCACCCGCATCTTTCCGCACTCGCTGTATAGATGCGCGATCGGGTTTGAATCGCGTTACAACCGGACGAGCGCGGCGCCCCATGTGAAGCCACCGCCCATGGTGTTCATAAGGATCATCTGACCCTTTTGGATGCGGCCATCGGCCACCGCCACGCTGAGCGCCAGAGGAATAGACGCCGCCGACGTATTCGCGTGCTGCGGAATCGTCAGGACAACGCGCTCGGGCGGAAGCTCAAGCTTTTTGGCAATCCCGTCGATAATGCGGCGATTGGCCTGATGCGGCACGAGCCAGTCGATCGCTTCGTGGCCAAGATTGTTGGCCGCAAGAGCTTCATCCACCACTTCAGACAGACGCTGGACCGCATGGCGAAAAACTTCCTTGCCATCCATGCGCATAAAACCCATCGATCCAGTCGAGCCGGGCCCGCCATCAACATACAAATGATCATACTGACGCCCATCGGCATGCAGATGCGTGGAAAGAATTCCACGATCCTCTGTTGTGCCCTTACCCTCTTGCACACCGAGCACGACAGCGCCCGCGCCATCGCCAAACAAAACGCAGGTCGTCCGGTCGTTCCAATCCAAAAGGCGGGAAAGAGTCTCGGCCCCAATCACAAGCGCGGTCTTGGCCTGTCCCAAACGGATGGCATTGTCCGCCATCGTCAGCGCATAGATGAAGCCGGAGCACACGGCTTGCAGATCAAACGCAAAACCCTTGGTCACGCCAAGCTTGGCCTGCACGCGCGCTGCCGTCGAAGGAAAAACATTATCGGGCGTTGTTGTCGCCACAACGATCATATCAACATCCGCCGCCGAAAGGCCCGCCTGCTCAAGCGCCTTTTGCGCGGCACGCGTCGCCAGATCAGAAGTAAACTCGCCTTCGCGTGCGATATGACGTTGCTCAATACCTGTGCGCTGGACAACCCATTCGTGCGATGTCTCAACACCACGCGCCGCTAGATCGGCGTTGGTCACAACCTGCTCCGGCAAATAGCCGCCGCATCCGAGGATCACAGACCGCATGACCATCAGGCTGTTTCCCTCATCGAAGCTTCGGCATCTTCGCCCGAACCATAGTGACGGGACAATTCCTGCCCAATCCGCTCGTTAAAGCGACGGGTCACAAGGTCATAGGCCACGCCGATCGCATTGGCGAACCCTTCGGGGTCGGTGCCGCCATGGCTTTTAACACACACGCCCTGAAGCCCCAAAAACATCGCGCCGTTATAACGGCGCGGATCAGCGCGCAGACGCATGCGCTGCAAACAACCACGCGCAAAAAGATAACCGATCTTGCCCATCAACGAGCTTTGCAAAGACTGACGCAACATCTGCGCCATCAACTTAGCGGTGCCTTCGGCAGTCTTGAGCGCAATATTGCCGCTAAAGCCATCCGTCACAACGACGTCGATATGACCGGCCGTGATATCGTTGCCTTCGACAAAGCCGACGAACTTGCCGGGCACCGGACGCTCGCGCAAGATCGCGGCGGCTGTGCGGACTTCATCGTGGCCCTTCATCTCTTCTACACCGATATTGAGAAGGCCGAAGGATGGTTTTTCAACGCCCAAAACAGCGCTGCAAAATATCGTCCCCATCAAGGCGAACTGCACAAGGTTTTCAGCATCGCATTCAAGGTTGGCCCCAAGATCGAGCACAACGCATTCGCCTGTCTGGGTCGGGAAAACAGTCGCAATCGCCGGACGGTCGATGCCGGGCATTGTCTTGAGCACAAACTTAGCCATCGCCATAAGCGCGCCCGTATTGCCGGCCGAGACGATGCTTTGTGCCTCGCCCTGCGCGACGGAATTGATCGCTAGACGCATGCTGGATTTACGCCCCTGACGAAGCGCAATGGAAGGCTTGCTGGTCGCCAAGACGGCATCGGGCGTGTGCCGAAGCTCGCTCACTGTTTTAAGCAAGGGATATTTGTCAAGGACAGGCGCGACTTTGGCCTCGTCGCCAAAGATCAAAAAGGTGATCTTGGGATAACGCTCATGCGCCAGCGCCGCGCCAGCGATGATCATCTCCGGCCCTGCGTCGCCACCCATGGCGTCAAGGGCGATCACCGTAGGCACATCACCGATTCGATTAAGGCTCATGACGGGCCCTTCCCGTGTGTTTCGTTTTTACGAAGCTGCCTTTGTCTTGACGACGGAACGCCCGTCATAATGGCCGCAAGCCGCACAAACATTGTGCTGCTGCTTGGGCTCGCCGCAATTCTTGCACTCGGCGACATTGGTCGCTGAAAGGGCATGGTGCGAACGACGCATGTTGCGCTTCGACGGAGAGGTTTTTCTTTTTGGAACTGCCATAGCTTACTCACGAAAAAATTAGTGCGCGCCCTCTGTATCCGGAAGGCTGCGCGACGGTCTCTCGTTTTAGGGCAATAACAGCAAAATGCAAGAAGAAATCATATATTCTTGCCCTCTTTCCTGAAGCCCTCTCCCTACTGTGGCATCAGGCTCCGCACAGGAAAAAAGTTGCAAAATGTTTTAAAAACAGTTGATTAGTCTGTTTTTTTCTCGTTTTGGACGAGTCGAAGCTTCACAAAAGGATTTTTAGCCTTATTCACTTCAAGGTCTTCAGGCGGGGGGCCGACCACGATATCCTGCCAAACCGCCCCCTCTTTGCGCGGGTAGGGATTGATCGCCATGGCAAGCTGCTGCGACACGATCTCCCCCAAATCGAGAAGGCCGTTTTCGATCGGCTCCGGCAGTTCCGCCTCCGCATCACCGAGATTCCCGTCCACGTCATGCTTGAGCGTGTGGGCTGGTGCAAAGAGTAAATCAAAGCGCTCCCGCACCTCTTCCGTTACAGGCTCCAAGGTCACGACGCATTGTTGCACCACTTCGGCAAACAAGCTGCCACTCACGACGAGCATCTGGTCACGCTCGTGATCGACATCAACATGGGCTTCAAAACGCAGAAGATCCAAAAGCTTGAGCCGCTTAGCCAGAGCCACACGCTCCTCAGGCCGCGCTATGATATGTTCTTTGATACCCCCTTGGGGGATCTTGTCCGTTTTTAAGGGACGGGAAAGTTCAAAATCAGGCAAACGTTTAACCATTCTTGTTCCTATAACAAAAAGATACGGCCCGAAACTATAAGGACAAGCGGCAGGGGATGCAACCCTCCCCCCCTGCTCCCTTTGAAGCTGACAAGCACCCCCTCCTTTTTTTCTTCATTTCGCCCAAATTTCGCGGCATAGTGTGGCCATGATTCGTACCGTCGCCCTTCGTCTTTTCGCTGCCTGCCTGCTTGTCGCCGGGTTGGGGGCCTGTTCTCCCACGGTCAATAATCGTGGCCAGATTGTCGATCCCGATCATCTGGCGCAGATCAAGACTGGCGAAAGCACGCGCGAAGATGTGATCCGCGAGCTTGGCAGCCCAACACAGATTTCAACCTTTGATGAAAACAAGTGGTACTATTTTGGCCGTACAACCAAGCAATATTCCTTTTTCAATCCCGAAGTGGTTCAACAAAAAGCCGTTGTTGTCGCCTTTAACGACATGGGAACCGTCACGGAATTAAAAGAGCTTGATCCCGCCGATGCTCAAGAAATCTCGCCGAGTGACCAACGCACACCGACCTATGGCCACGAAACGACGATCCTTGAGCAACTCGTCGGCAATCTGGGACGGCGCGTCGGCAAAAGCAAAACCGAAGAGCTAAAGAGAGAATAAGCGCGGCGTTTGTAAGCCTTTCCTCTTTTCCCACACCACACTCACATAGGCATGAGTGTTCATTTCATAACAGTGACAGGTATTTTATAAACAAGAAAGAGCCAAAAACCGAAGACTCAGAAATCGTCAATTGCGGCAGGCTCGGCATAACGCACCGCATCGGACCAACAGCGCTCAAGCGTGCGCAGCATCTTATAGGTCGTCTCGACCGCTTCACCGTTATTGTCGCGCAAGATGGGTTCGGCCCATTGGCTTTGCAAAGCAGACAGCTTGGAAAGTACATCCGTCCCTTTACTCGTGATTTTCAAAAGAGCCGACCGGCGATCGCGTTTGGAGGCTTGTCGATCCACATAGCCCCCTTCAACGAGTTGCTTGAGATTGTACGACGCATTGGATCCGAGATAATAACCACGCTCGATCAAATCGCGCACCGAGATAGTCTCCGTCCCGATATTGCTGAGCATCAGGATTTGCACCGGGCTAATATCGCGCACGCCAACGCGTCCCATTTCCAGACGCACAACATCCAAAAATCGGCGATGCATTCGCTCGATCTGGCGCGGCATTTCTTGCATCAAACGAACGTTCGACACTTTGGATTCGGGTTCACTCATAACTGCAAAGTGTAATCCTCACACAATAAAAATTGGTTAAATGTTTTGTGCTTCCTTGTAGCCAGATGCTGAATATGTCACAATCAGCCGTCATGACGCCCATCGAAAAAAAGGATATTCCCTATGCGGAACTTTCGAGCAAGTCCCCTTGTTTTCATAGCTCTTCTTGCCCTACTGACCGCCTGCCACGCCCCCATTGATGATGATTATGAGTCGGCTGGCGCGGGAATGGCGCATCTGGGCGATCAAATGCAAAAGAAGGGTGAAGTCGGCCCTGCCATCGATTTCTATCGCCGCGCTCTTCAACAAGACCCCAAGAATCTTCGCGCCACCAAAGGCCTTGGCGCCATGCTTGAAACATGGGGCGACAAAGATGCCGCCCTTAATTTATATCGCGACGGTGTCGTGACACATCCGCAGGATGCCGACCTTCACCACAGCTATGGGCGGCTTCTTTTGAATGCGGGCGATGCGATAACCGCCAAAACCGAGTTTGAAAAAGCGCTCGATATCAATCCCGATAACATCAAAGCGCGCAGCGCGCTGGGCGTTGCGCTTGATTATCTGGGCGAACACAAGAAGGCACAGGAGAATTATAAAGTTGTTCTTGAGAAGGAGCCACAGAATCTCGCCGCACTCAACAATCTGGCGTATTCCCACATCCTCGCCCACCACTATAGCAAGGCGATCAAGCTGCTTGAACCACATGTCAAGAATCCGTCCGCAACACCGGCCCTGCGGCAAAATCTTGCACTGGCCTATGGCTTATCCGGCATGGAGGCCGATGCGCGTCGCGTCGCCGCGATGGATTTGCCCCCCGCCAAAGTTGAAGAGACGCTCAACTATTATCGCCGTGAACGCGCCGAACAGGCCGTAACCGCACCCTATGCCGAGCTGGGAGCCTATGCGACTAAAGATCTGGCCGTGGCGCAGGTCAAAAGGCTGCAATCCAAGATGGGCAAGATGAAGCGCAATTACAAACCCATGGTTCTACCGGAAGTCTCGGCTCCCGGAGGTACGCCCCGCTTTACGGTGCGGATGATGGGTTGTAGTAAGCCCGATGATATCGACCGTCTATGCGAAACCATGACGACTCTGGGCATCCCGTGTACCGCTAAGGGACGGAAATAATCAGGTCCGTTTGACACTGGACTGCTGCTTTCGCGGGAATGACGCTTCGTTCCCCGCACGATCAATCAAGGGATGGTTAACACGCACACGAAAGGCTGAAAATAATATAAAGTTCTGATTTTTATATACATCTTTGTCTTGATGAAAGTATTTACACTTTGTAGGGTGCCTCCTAAGCCCCGTCAGCTTATTTTGCTGGTCCGGCAGCGGAAAGATTTGATATTATACGATATTAGAGGGACCCTACACTTTAAGGGAGAAGGCCATGACAAAATCAATAACATCCAAAAAAACGACGCCTTCCAAACCCATTTATCCAGAGCCTCGCACTGCACATGACGATAGAGTCCCCTCTCATCGCCAACATATGTCAGAGGTCGCCGACACCTTGCGCGGCACAGCGCTTGATCCCAATTTCTCCGTCGATACGGCGCCGATGCCCTCTCCGACGGATCGCATCAATGAACGCGAACTCACCTCGATCTATGCCCTCCTCGCCTACGTCGCCTATAATCAAAATGTCCGCCAAGAAACCATCCAGATGATCGTCGAAGCCGAATTCGGCGTCGATAATGTCGCCAAAATCCAGCGCAAGGACTATATGCGCGCGATCGAATTTCTCGTGGACCTCAAGCTCGACGAGTTGTTGAACTAAAGTTTTTCCTGAAACACAGATATCAATGGGAAAGACTCTCTGCTTGACCGTTCGGCACAGATGGGGCCTGCCTTGTTTTTCCAAAGCGAACGAGCAAGATATCCGTACGACTCAACACCAAGGGTCTGCGCCGTGCAAAAGGCTTTATCGAACATTCCGACCCAACTTGTTAATTCCCAGTCGCTTCACTTCTAAAAAGCTTATTACACATCTGGAAAATACCCACCTGTGCGCATCCTGAAACAAGGGGCAAAAAAATACCGCCGACTGAGTCTTTCGCTTGTTAACCTTATTCATTAACCATAAGATGTTGCGAGTTTGAGTCTGGGAACCGAGATTCGATGTTTTATTACTACTCGCTGCACGACCTTCACAAAATGATGCTCTTGCCCTGGCGCTATCCGGCCCAGCTTTTCGAGCAGTACCTGAATTCGTCGTTATGCCCATTTACGGATTTGCCCGTCTGTCGCACACTTGCTAGCGGGGCGTCCACTATCGAGATGAGCGTCCCCAATTTCGGCAAACCGACTTTTGGCATTACCGCCACCAAGTTTCGCGGCGAGGACGTAACTGTCCGCGAAAAAGTGATCGAGCATATGCCTTTTTGCAATCTCGTCTCCTTTCAACGCGAGAGTAAAGTCAAAAGCGTCAACGAGCATATTGCCAACGATCCAACGTTATTGATTATCCCGCCGATGAGCGGGCATTTTGCCTCCCTTTTGCGCGGCACGGTTGAGGCCATGCTTCCCTCGCACAATGTCTTTGTCACGGACTGGCTCGACGCCAAAATGGTGCCGCTGTGCAAAGGCTATTTTGATCTTGAGGATCAAATAGGCTATTTGATTCAAGCCATCAAAAAACTGGGCGAGGATGTGCATATACTGGCCGTTGGCCAATCATCCCTGTCAGCTCTGGCTGCCGTTTCCCTGATTGCTGCCGAGAACCCAAAGGCTCAGCCCGGCTCGCTCACCCTGATCGGTGGCCCCATCGATGCACGCAAGATCGAATGTCCGTTTACTGAAATTTCGAACAAGCGCCCCCTGTCATGGTACCGCCAAGAACAAATCCAGATGGTGCCCGCCTATTACCCCGGCGCCCTGCGTCGAGTCTATCCCGGTATGATGCAGCTCATTGATCGCATGTCGATGGTCGTCAATCAGGACGTCAAAGAACAGCTCAAATATTTTCAATACCTCACACGCGGCGACGAAGACTCGCCCGAAGCGCACAAAAAGCTCTATCAAATCTTTATGTCCGTGATGGACGTGCCGGAAGAATTCCATATTCAATTTGTTGAGCGCGCCTATCAAAACCATGCGCTGGCTAATGGCTCCTTTATGTGGCGCGGGCAAAAGGTCGATCCCGCCGCCATCACACACACAGCCATTCTAACCGTCGAGGCCGAACTCGACGAAATCTCGCCGCCGGGACATACCCGCGCCGCCTTGGATATGTGCACCAGCCTGCCCGACGCCAAAAAGATGGACTATATGCAAATCGGCGTACGGCATTACGGCGCTTTCACGGGGCGCAAGTGGCGCAATGTCATCCAGCCCGTCGTTCATGGCTTTATCCGCGAACACTGTGGTAACGAAACCGGCGTTTACGCGTGAGGGGGATGGAGTTCTTATTCGCCCTCTCCATTATCACCAAGCGTTCGCTTTTTGCCGAAACGCTGTATAGATGCCCGATCATCCCTCTACACTCCTGCTAGAGCTTCGCGGGACAAGAGTCGGGCATAAGAATTATAGTTTGTATTAAAGTGTTTCCTACAACCACCCTTCCCTTGGGGTAGGGTCGTTACTTCTTGTAATTTCATAGAACAGTCACACAACTTAGCGCCTGCCTGTTGTGGCGCGACAAGTCGCAGGCATGACGAAGGAAAATGACAAGAAAGGTTCTGGTCTCACCCCATTGAGGAGCCGCCGACCGTCATCTTATCAATCTTGAGCGTGGGCTGGCCAATACCGACTGGCACATCCTGACCATTCTTGCCGCACGAGCCGACACCACGATCAAGAGCAAAGTCATTGCCGATCATGCTCACCTGTTTGAGCACATCAAAACCTGTGCCGACCAACGAAGCGCCCTTGACCGGTCGGCCAATCTTGCCGCCTTCGATCTCATACGCTTCCGTTGCGGAAAAGACGAACTTGCCCGAAGTTGTGTCCACCTGTCCTCCACCGAAATCGACGGCATAAATTCCCTTGTCCACCGACGCGATAATCTCGGCAGGTTCTCTATTCCCACCTAGCATCATCGTGTTGGTCATGCGCGGATAAGGCTGGCATGAAAAAGATTCCCGCCGTCCATTCCCCGTCGGCGTCATCCCCATCAGACGCGCATTCAGACGATCCTGCATAAAACCCACAAGGATGCCATCTTCGATCAGCATCGTGCGCTGGGACGGCGTGCCCTCATCGTCAATCGTGATCGAGCCACGTTTGCCCTCCAGCGTGCCATCATCGACCACCGTTACACCATCTGCCGCAACGCGCTGGCCCATCAAGCCGCAAAAGGCCGACGCTTTCTTGCGGTTTGCATCGCCTTCGAGCCCATGACCAACGGCTTCATGCAACAACACGGCGGGCCAGCCGGGGCCCAGCACCACTGGCATCTCGCCCGCCTGTGCCTCAACGGACTCAAGCGACACCAGCGCTTTGCGTAAGGATTCATCCGCGACACCATGCCATTTTTCCGGATTGAAAAAATCAAGATAGTCCGCACGAAAGCCGTATCCCGTCGAGCCCGCTTCCATCCGTTCGCCCTGTTTGGTCACCACCGAGACATTCAAGCGGACAAGCGGACGAATATCCGCTGCACGCCAGCCGCCAGCGCCAATGATCTGCACCGCTTGCCAGCTGCCAGACAGCGAGGCGCTCACTTGCGCGATACGCGGATCTTTGCTGCGGATATAAGCATCGATGCTTTTGAGAAGCTCAACCTTCTCTTCGAAACTGCGCGAGCCAAGCGGATTGTCCTCGTTATACAGATGACGGTTTGTCCCTTGAGGAGGAAGCGCATGCGTGCCCGCATACCCCCCTTTCACGGCCGCAACGGAACCCGCAGCACGGCGCAAAGAATGTTCGTCCAGATTGACACTATGGGCAAAGCCGACCGTCTCGCCGGCCACAGCGCGCAGGCCAAAGCCCTGCTCCGTTTCAAAGCTGGCAGATTTCAGCTTGCCATCATCCCAAATAAAGGCTTCGGCCTGAACATATTCCAGAAAAAGCTCGCCATCGTCGGCGCCGCTCAGCGCATCCGCAACAATCCGCTGGGTCAAGGCTGGATCCAGACCTGTGCGGCCAAAAAAGAGTTCATCTGTTTCAACAAGATAGGACATTTTTGCTCCAAATCAGCTCGAATTTTATCAATTGTAAAACACTTTGGACATAAAATGTAGATCAGAGTTAAGGACATCTTTTAAATTAAATTTGAACAATTGAGGCTGCCATGCCCAGATCCTATGAACCCGGCCATTTTAACGAGCTAAAAACGGAATCCGCGACCTTTAAACCCGACCCCAATATAATCCTCAGGACAATCGATGACGCGAGCACATACGCCATTCGCGGCGGCATCGGCGAGGACCCAGAGGGATGCGCAAAAGCGGAAAGCCGCTTAAATCTGGCAGGAAGCATGATGTCAACAGGCCTTGAGGAAGGGCCAATCAGAAATAAGATCGTGTCGAAAATGACCGCGTCGAGCGCCGGTTTTAGACATTTCTGCCCGGAATGATTTCAGCACGTCACCCCTGTCAGGATTAAGCGAGAGTTTTATCCTCCCGCTTTTTTTGTCCACTAAAGAGGGTCGATCACAATGCCGTCTGCGGCTGGTTCTGGCGTAGCAGGATTGGCGGGCGCCGCAGGTGTCTTGTTTTCCGATTTAGCCTCTGGTGCAACATCAGGAATGGTTGGCGCTGGCTCATCAATCACTGGCAGAGACGTTGGCTCGACCTTTTCCTCGACAGGCTTGTCAGAAGCCTTAGCCTCAGGCTTGGGAGCATCAACTTTTTCAGCCTTTGGCTTCACTGTCTCTTTCTTCTTGGAAACCTTCTTTTTCGTCACTTTCTTTTTAGAGGGCTTCGCCTTTTCCTTCACGGCAGGCGCTGTGCCTTCCTGGAAGGAAGCCTCAAAGCTCGTGCATCCCGTGATGCCTTGGAAGAAACCGCTGAACGTCTTGGCAACCGAGTCAAAACTGCCGATCATGATCGTGTTGTAAAAACCCTTGGGTCGGTCAATCCACTGACCCGGATTGATCAGGATACGCTGCGTCTCTTTATCATATTCACCGAAAACCCTGTAGCGCCCCTTGGGAACAAGAGGATTGCGTGAAGTCGGATAGAAGGAAAACTCGCCATCAAACTTTTCGCCCTTCAAGGATTTAATCGTAAGCGTCGCACCGGTTGTTCCCTGTGAACAGGTATAAGAGCCTGTCCATTTACCTTGTGGCGTAAACGCCTCGTCCACAGGACGCTCGGTTCGCGGAGACGTGGGTAAAGACGATGGAGGATTTATCGCTTTTTCACGCGCGGCAGCAGAAGCCGCCAGCCCCGCACGCACCGTCTGCGCTGTCTTGAGCGAATCCTGTCCGAAATAAGCCGGTTCGGCCTCCTTCGCTTTCGCATAAGGGCTTGCGATCGGCGATAGAGGTGCCGATGTCTCGCACATCACCATCACAAGGCCGACATCGCCCGCCGACCACAAAAAGATCAGATGCTTGTCGGCGCGATCCGCCGTGAACAGCGTGATATCGGGGGAAACAGATTGCGGGGCCTTGGACTCAACCGCAAAGCCCTGCGCCCGCAAACGGTCGACCGTATTGTTAAAAATCAGATTGACCCGTGTTTGCTCGGCCTTGTCCAAACGCCAGCCATAAGATTCCATACGCCCACAACTGCGCCCCAATTCACTACTGGCCGTGATCATCGCCATCTGGAAATTACGTTGGGAGGGAAGGATAAAAGGACGATCATCGAAATTAATCCCCGCAATCGGCGAGCCCGCCGCTGTCGGGAGTTCCGTTGGCGTCGGCGCGGCCAAAGCTTCGTGCGTGGCGAAGAAGGCACTCCCCAACCCAAACCCTGCAACAGCAAGGAGGAGGACCATCACCATTTTGAAAAGGCGGCTATACACTGTCATGACATATCCCATCATGTGCTTTTCCCTCAAATGACCACGCCGCACCCAGCCCTCACAAAGTGGAATCAGGCTAAACCGCGCCACGCTACTATGACGACCTATCCGCCCGCTTGCAAGGGCCGCTTGGCCGTATCTTATCCGCTTCATTCCACAACCGTCTCAACCGGGACCAACGTGACCCCCCGCTTCTGGGCTTGCGGCAACCAGGCATGCAGGACACGAAGCGTCTGGGAATGGGGGTGCCCGATGACCACGGCAAAACCCTTGCGCCGTGCCAGATTTTCAGCCTGAACCAGCGCCGCACGGATGGCTTGATCGCTAATTGTATGATCCAGAAAGATATCTCTTTCGGCCAACGGAACACCAGCCTCATCCATCACGTCACCGGCCACGGACTTGCCGCTCGTGCGCGAATCCACAAAAAAGAGCCCCCGCGCCTTAAGAGCGTGGGCCACATAGGCCATGCCGGCCCGATTCTCGGTAAAGGCGCTACCCATATGGTTATTGACACCCGCAATCCCCTCCATGCGGGAAAGCGCCTCGTCCAGCATTCGCACCCATTCATCGGGCTCCTGCCCATTACGCAAGGCCAAAGGCCCCGGATTCTCGTTTCCACGCGGCTGCATCGGCATATGCAACATAATAGTGTGACCTGCTGTCCGCGCATGATTGACCTGATCTTGCAAATGCGGCGCATAGGGAAGATAGGCCAGTGTAACCGGCGCGGGTAAGCGCACCGCCTGTGCCGACAGGGGGCCGCTGAGTCCCATATCATCAATGATCAAAGCGATGCGTGCCGGCCCCGTAGCAACGGGCGGCTCAATCTTTTCGCTTTCTTGAAACACTTTATGCTCTGGAGCAGGCTTGGGCAAAGCCTCCTCCATTTGATAAGCCTGTGGCCCATGGCTCGCGCGATCCCAAATCTGAGTCGTATCGGATACCTCCGCCTCTTCCGCTTCACGCGCAATATCGCGCAAGGGCGGTTCTGCGGGAGACAACTTTGTCTCTTTGACAGGAGGCGGCTCTTTATCCGCATGCGTTACGATGGTAGCCGGCCACTGTGGCAACGGCGGCAGATTGATCTTGACCTGAACCTTGGCCTTTGCGGGCAAATGATCCATCCCCGAAGGCAACCGCAGCCCGCCGAACTGCCAAAGGGCGCCAAACGCAATTCCCGCAACCAAAATGGGGACAAGAAGGCGTCTTAAACCCTTTAGTTTAAGGTTTTTTTTCTTCTTTGTCTTTTTGGATTTGCTTGCCATGGCGACAGAAGGCCAGCCTTTGGTAAAAAAAAGGTGAAGATTTTCATTATATTTTGGCAGGTTACCCGCCATTTCCCCTTTACCTTTTAAGAGGATGCTAAGGGTTTGGCGGTATCCTGAACCGTCAATCGATTTCAATCAACCCTCTCTTAATCAAGACCTATATGACGGCCTCATCCGGAAAATGCGTCCTCATCGTCGAGGACAACGAACTCAACAAAAAGCTGTTCCGTGACCTTTTGGAAGCAAACGGCTACCGGACCGTACATACGGCTGACGGTATGGAGGTTCTTGACCTTGCGCGGGCCGAGCATCCCGACCTGATCCTGATGGATATCCAGCTCCCCGAAGTCTCAGGTATTGAAATCACCCAATGGCTCAAGAATGATCCTGAACTCCGGAACATTCCTGTCGTGGCCCTTACCGCTTTTGCCATGAAGGGTGATGAGGAAAAGATCCGTGCGGGAGGCTGTGAAGGCTATCTCTCCAAACCGATTTCCGTTTCGACCTTTCTTTCGACCGTGAAACAGTTTATCCGGTCTGATAGTTCCAACACGTAAAAAGGCCGTCCACGCATGTCCGCACGAATCCTTGTTGTCGATGATAATAAAATTAACGTCAAGCTGCTCGCAGCCAAGCTTGCAAAGGACTATTACACTGTCCTCACGTCTGAAAACGGGCCAGATGCGATTGCTATCGCCAAAAAAGAAGTGCCCGACCTGATCCTGCTCGACGTCATGATGCCGGAGATGGACGGGTTTGAAGTCTGCACGATTTTGAAAAACGATCCGGTCACCGTTCACATTCCCATTGTGATGGTCACCGCCCTGTCAGACGTGCAGGATCGCGTGCGCGGCCTTGAATGCGGCGCTGACGACTTTCTGACCAAACCGATCAACGACACCGCGCTTTTCGCGCGTGTGCGCTCTCTGCTGCGGCTCAAGCGCATCATGGATGAATGGCGCTTGCGCGAAGCCACAGCGGCGCAGTTTTCTCTCCCTTCCACCCCGGAAACAGCCTTTGATGAAAACAAGGGCAATATCCTTTTACTGGAAAGCGATGCTTTTGACTGCGAAACACTCACAAGATATTTTACAAAAGCGGGCCTTCAGGTTCAAAACACAGAGACCCTTCAGGAAGTCATTGACCAAGTCTCGATACCCAATGAATGGGACCTTTTTGTCGTCAGCCTTCATGTCGGGATCGAGCGATGCCTTCATCTTTGCGCCCAGCTTCGCGCCCGCGAAGACATGCGTCATGTCCCGATCCTGCTGATCGGCGAACAAACAGATCTTGAGCACATCTCGCGTGCCTTGGATATTGGCGCCAACGATTATATCCTGCGCCCTATCGAAAGTTCCGAGCTGATGGCACGCACACGGACCCAGCTTCGGCAGAAACATCACTATGACCGCTTGCGACAGAACTATGAGCAGAACCTTGCGCTCGCGCTCGTCGATCCGCTCACCGGAGCCTATAACCGCCGCTATATGGACATGCATCTACCGATGCTGTTCGCCCGCTGCAAGATGACACAACGACCTTTGTCCGTTATCAACATCGACCTTGACCACTTTAAAAACGTCAACGACACCTATGGCCATGCTGCCGGCGATATGGTGTTAAAAGACACCCTTGCCCGCGTTTTGGTTAATGTGCGCCCATCCGACCTTGTCGTGCGCATGGGCGGCGAGGAATTCGCCATTGTGATGCCCGAAACCGATTTACGCACAGCCATTAATGTTGCCGAGCGTTTACGCGAGAATTTCGAGCAAACACCAGTATTAGTCGGGGATCAAAGCACCAAGATAACCGTTACCTCAAGCTTCGGGGTAGCCTCTCTTAACCATGAAAGTGATACCACGCCTACCCAACTCCTTGATCGTTGCGACGCCGTATTGTATCGTGCCAAAGAGACAGGCCGAAACAAGGTCGTCGGTGAAGATCAAGGGACTACATGAAAAGATTTGGGCACTTTCTACTCATCCTTATAGCTATCCTGAGTGTCGGTGCGCCTGCGCAAGCGCGGCACGGCAAGCAATGGTCAAACGATATGTTCTATGACCGCCAATGGATTTACGACCGCCCTGTCGTTCCCTCTGATCGCTATCGCGGGCAGGATATGTTCAAGACCTATCCCCCCATGCAAAGCGGCCATCCCGACATGCTGCATCGCGTCGAAACGTCCAATACCTTTGGCCGTGAAGATATGTTCCCGCATAGAGGCCGCATTCGTCAGGTTCCGATCCATACGCTCAAGATCGATCCGTAACAAGCAAAGCTATCCCGCGTATTTATCGATCATCTCTTTGATCTGCGCGGCTTTGACCGGCTTGTGCAGATAATCATCCATCCCCGCCGCGATGCAGATATCGCGATCACCCTTCATGGCGTCCGCGGTGAGCGCCACAATCGGTGTATGACGACGCAGACGGGCCTCGAACTCGCGAATTTGCTTAGTCGCTTCAAGCCCATCCATCTCCGGCATATGGCCATCCATAAAGATCACATCATATTCTTTTTCAGCGGCCATACGAACCGCCTCGATCCCGTTGGACGCGATATCGACCGCACAACCCATTTGCTGAAGCATTGTTTTCATCAGCATTTGATTGACCTTTTGATCTTCAGCCACGAGGACGACGCGTTCTCTCTCTTTATCTTTGGCAATCGGCTCGATAATCGGCACCGTAAAGGGGCCTTCATGCGGTGTGAGGAAAGACGGCGTTTGACCGCCCTTTTGCCGCTCTTCATAGAGCAGGCCAATGACATCAAACAGCTCTTGCGGGAATATCGGTTTACTGAGCAAGCCAACACTACGACGCAGGTGGATTTCCTCCGTCGAATAAACGCGATCCGGCGGCGTGATCAGGATAAACTGGGTCGTCGGCGACAGGTTGGCAAGCGCCTCGATCTGGTTTTCGATATGCTTGGCATTGTCGGCATAGCCCTCAACATCGAGACAGACCAGCGTAAAGGGCTGGCCCAGAGCTACCGCCTGTTGTAACGACGATTGTAAACCCTTTGACTCGTCCGCCACAGTGCATTGATACGTCCACGAGGATAAGTAACCGCACAATATCTTTTTCATATTTTCTTGGCGACAATCAACCAGAACGCGTCCGCCGGACATATCGGATGCAAGGGGAACAACCGTGGCCGGGTTCTCGGCTTTGCCCAGACGAACCGTAAACCAGAATGTCGATCCCTGTCCGACCACGCTGCGCAGACCAAGTTTACCGCCCATCATACGCACAAGCTCGGTACAAATTGCCAGACCAAGACCGGAGCCCCCCTTCAAACGGGTCGATGCCTCCTCTGCCTGCGTAAATTTCTGGAATATGTAATGCTGTTTTTCGTTCGGGATCCCACAGCCGGTGTCCCGGATTTCAAACTTCAATTCGTAGCCTTCCGGCAATTCAGCCCCTTCGACTGAAATAAGGATGTAGCCCTGCGACGTAAATTTGACCGCATTACCTACAAGGTTGAGAAGAATCTGTCGCAGGCGAACAGGATCACCCAGAACAAAACGCGGCAGATCGCTTTGAAAGGCGACTTGCATATCCACACCCTTGTGATGCGCACGGAAATACAGAATATCGGTGACCGTCTTGACCGTGGTTTGCAAATCAAAGGGAACGGACTCAAGCTCCATGTGACCGGATTCAATCTTGGATATATCAAGAATGTCATTGATGAGATTGAGGAGTTCCTCGGATGATTGATAGGCAACCTTGGCCCACTCCTTCTGCTGGGGCAAAAGCCTGGTTCCAAGCAAAAGGGCTAGCATCCCCATCAGGCCGTTTAGCGGCGTGCGGATTTCATGACTCATATTGGAAAGAAAATCTCTCTTGGCCTTGGAGGCCTCCTCGGCTTGTGCCTTGGCAGATTCAAGCTGACGAACCGGTCCGATAATCGTGCGCACCAGCAAGAGGCCAAGGATAAAAATAATCGTATAGATCGGGACCAATATCCAAAACCAGTGATACGCCCTTTGGTTATAGTCTTCTTCGATCCTTGATATTTTTATTCCCGTTGTGACGACCCACTCCCACGGTTTAAAGACACGAACATAGGACATCTTGACGGAGTCTTTATCCTTCTCATCCATCCCTTCAGGAAAATAAGAGGCTCCCTTGCGCTCCCCCTCACCGGTGCGAATCAACCCTTCGACATAGGCCTTGCCTTTTTCATCAAGCGGCGGCCTTCCCTCTTGTTCCTTATAAATCGGGTGAACAAGCAGTCGCCCATCCTTTGCATAAACGGAGACATAACCCTCCCGACCATAGCGTATGGCGCGCAAAACATCCTTGGCCTGTTCTTGCGCATCTTGCACACGCATATCGCCACGCTCGGCCTTTTGTTCATAGAACGAGGCAATGCTCAGTGCCGTCTCGACAACATACCGGATTTCGCGTTCACGCTCGGTCACCATGACAGAATGGCAGCGGGAAACCCCCAAATAGGTCAGGACAAAGATCAAAATCATTCCCCCGCCCAGCAAGGCGGCGAACTTGACCATGAACCGACCCCGTTTCTTCACGCAAACGCCCTTTACTCTATAGCTGTGGATAGCGACGGCGCGATCAGTCTGGATGATGATTCTTTAAATTACCATTAACCAATAATGCCTTTGTTTCTCGACGTAAAAGGTGACAAAGCTGCCAAAAAAGGCTATCACCCCGCTCATGAACGAAAAGAACCCTTCATCCCCCATCGACCAACGCCGGACTTTTGCGATTATCGCGCATCCCGACGCCGGTAAGACGACGCTGACTGAGAAGCTGTTACTGTTCGGCGGCGCAATCCAGATGGCCGGTGCCGTCAAGGCACGTGGCGAGCAACGCCGTGCCCGCTCCGACTGGATGAAGATTGAACGCGACCGCGGAATTTCCGTGAGCGCCTCGGTCATGAGCTTTGATTATGCCGACCGTTGCTTTAACCTCGTCGACACACCGGGGCATGAAGACTTTTCCGAAGACACCTATCGTACCCTGACCGCCGTCGATAGCGCCGTGATGGTCATCGACGGTGCCAAGGGTATTGAAAGCCAGACGCGCAAACTGTTTGAGGTCTGCCGCCTGCGTGATGTACCGATTATCACCTTTGTCAATAAGATGGACCGCGAATCCCGCGACCCCTTTGACCTCATCAGCGAGATTGAAGAGACGCTGGCGCTTGATGTCACGCCTGCCAGCTGGCCGATTGGCATGGGACAGGATTTCAAGGGTTGTTATGACCTGATCCGCGACCGCCTTGTCCTGCTCGACAAGGCCGATCGACATAAGCTGACCGAAGGCATCGCCTGTGAAGGACTGTCCGATCCCAAGCTGGATGAATTGCTCGGCGCTGAAACAGCGGCCAAACTGCGGGAGGAAGTGGATATGGTGCGCGGTTTATGCAAACCGTTTAACCTGCAATCTTACCTTGAAGGACATCTGACCCCCATCTTCTTCGGCAGTGCCGTCTTTAATTTCGGCGTGCGTGAATTGCTGATGGGACTCGCCAACTATGCCCCCTCGCCGCGCCCGCAGAAGGCCGACAACCGCACCATCGATCCGACGGAAAGCAAGGTCACGGGCTTTGTTTTCAAGGTGCAGGCGAATATGGATCCCAATCACCGCGACCGCATCGCTTTTGTTCGCCTCTGCTCCGGCCATTTCAAGCGCGGGATGAAGCTGTTTCATACGCGCAGTGGCAAACAAATCGCCATAAATAACGCTGTCCTGTTCCTCGCCCGCGATCGGGAGCTGGCCGAAGATGCCTATGCGGGTGACATTATGGGCATCCCCAATCATGGTAGCCTGCGCATCGGCGATACACTCACCGAAGGCGAGACGATTAACTTCCTTGGCGTTCCGAGCTTTGCGCCGGAACTTCTGCAACGCGTGCATATTGAAGACCCGATGAAGGTCAAACATATCCGCCGCGCGCTCGAACATTTCGCCGAAGAAGGCGCAAGCCAAGTCTTTAAACCAATGACAGGTGCGGATTGGATTGTTGGCGTCGTCGGGCCGCTGCAGTTCGAAGTGCTGGCCGAACGCATCAAGGCCGAGTACGGTCTGCCCGCCCGTTTTGAAACCGCCGGTATCGACGCCGCCCGCTGGGTCGAAAGCGATAATCAAGCCGCACTCAAGAACTTTATCGACAATAATCGCGGCTCGCTCGCCGAGGATCATGACGGCGCTCTCGTCTTCCTTGCGCGCAATGCATGGCACCTTAACCGCGCCCAAGAGGAAAATCCCGACCTGCGTTTCCTCAAGACCCGCGAAATGAGCCGGAGTTGATTTAAGTTTTTTATAAAGACGAAAATGGATTCCCGCTATCCGTCTTCGTTCGCATAGCGAACTATGACGCGACAAGTCGCGGGGATGGCCCTGTTTTTAATCAACTCAACAGAACGGGAGACTACACCAACGCCGTCACGCCGGGAAAGGTACAGGCCGGAGCCGTTGTCACACGGCTGTGTGGTGCCGTTGGATACTGACCACACAAGGCGTGGTTGGATTCCTCCAGCTTATGGCACTTGTCAAAATCTTTGCCAAGCTTTTCATCGGCCCTCTCAGGGCGCGGTACAAAAATGTTGCGATAAAGTTGCGGGAAGCTTTCGTACCAAGTTTCAATCGTCGCGCTGTCCGTTATACCTGTTTTGATGTATTTGAGCGGTGCATCGGGGCGGTTTGTGATGGGCTGCTCCATACAGGAACCATAAACGCCCATCATCAGCTGGCTGTTCAAGGCCTTGGCCTCTGTCGACAAATCCGGCGCACTCAATGTGATGATCGTGCAATCACGCAAGTTTGGCAAATAGGAATTAAGCGGCCGGATAATATTAGCCTGTGCCCGCGTGTAATTGCGAACAACCTCCACCATGGCCGTGCGGATCGGGGAAATATCCGTTGCGGAACCGCACACTGCCAAAGGCTGGCCATACGGGCTGATAACCGCCGCCGCATCATAATCAGCACCCTTTTCACGGGACGCACGCGCCGTGCGTTGCATTTGCGCCGCCAACATATTCGGCGATGTGGGATATTTCGTGTCCGCATACGTCTTGCACCGACACGCGTTTAGATGTGAGGCAACAAGGTCAAACACTTCCGGCTCCAGTTGGCTAAGCTTTGGCCACGCGCTTGCTTCGTTCGCGCTTGCAATCTTGTCACGCACCGAGAGACTGCCGATAAAGATATTGAAAAGCCGCTCTTCATCAGCCTTTTCGATTTTCCAACCAGAGTAAAGACGATTTGAAGGGCCCACATAATCACGTTCGCCCTCGACCCCAACATAGGCGAACGTCCCCTCTGCCTTTTCCTTTAGTGTCGCGAGCTGCGGCAGTGCCAGTGCACGGAAATGCCCTGCCCGATCTTCAGAAATGCCCGCCATGCTATCAAGACCAAAGGAGACGACATGAAAGCCCCAACGGCACAGGTTCCCTCATTCTGTGCTCGGTTGGAAAGATGAAGAAGAAGCTCTTTTGCTTGATGGGCATTGCCAATACGCATGAAATCTCCAGAAACAATATGTTTTGCACTATCTCGCTGGAAACTAACAACCCAATGCCTTGAAAGCAATAGGAAAGGAGGGATTCAACGGATGGGAAAATTAGGAGAATTACTCGAAAAGATGCGGTTTATTAATAAGATAGGGAACATATTTGGCATCCGAATCCTGCGTATGCTTAATAAGCCAATCCAGCAAGAAATGCATAAGCTCGGACCCGGCCTTCTCCATATCATTCTGGCGGACAACACTCTCGAGCGCGACTATACGTTCCGACAGCTCTGCATGCTCACGTATGTGAGCCAATTTGTCGGGATAATCAGTAAGAGAAAAGAGTTTAACCTCATGCTCGAAATGGCAGTCAGCATAGCCCTTCATTTCGTCAAAAACAGACTGCACGACAGAGGGCTTGTCGCCATCCTGTGCAGCCCCATAAAGCCGATTAATCAATAAAACGAGCCGTTCGTGCTCTTCATCAATAATCGGTATCCCTAATTTCATGTCACTCTTCCAATGAATGAGCGGCATGTTTCACCTCCATGTTAAACACCAACAAACTTAAAAGCGAAAAATAAACAAGCCCTTGACGTAAATCAATTGGGAACAAAACAACATCTCTGTTGCCTCCCCTCTTACACTTAACCACTCTTAAATATCGGTCTTTCGTTCATCGCTGGAAAGCAACTCGCCCATCTTTTTGGCCGTGAGCTTCGCACGTGCCTTTTCATATTTGGGGTCATGCCAGAAATGCAGGCACCCGTTACAGCCTCGCCCACAGCACCCCTCGGCACCCAGCCGCGGTGAACGGAAAACGCGTCCTTCGCGGCCCTCGTCTATGGCTTGGGCCAAAGCATCACGGCTTTCAAGATAGGTTCTTTCTTGATCAAGACCCAGTTCGCGCGCCGCTCCAATCCTGTCCAATTCCAAGCGCTTCCACTCTTCAGGCGTTAGGGCGCGTTCCTTGCGAAGGATCGTAAAACACGGGAAATCCTTTGCCAATCGGGCGGGTTCCTCTTCATGGAACCATTCAAACGGAATGCGCAAAAGCGGACGCTGTCCTGCATTGATGCCTTCTTCTGTCACCGTGCGGCGATGATGCACATCCTCGAATGTATAAATGCGAAGAAACATCGACGCCCGATCATTGTGCGGGATAAACTCTAAAACATCGCCATATTCGATCCGGTTCTTGATATCTACGTAGAAGGCTTCGTCCGTCACACGGATAATCATGCCAGCATATTCCCACGGCGAGAGCGTGTGCGTGTCTTCATAGTTATGCGCATGGTGCGAGAGCTTCCCTTCATGAAACGCCAGCGAATAGCCACGCGTCGGAATCGTGTGCAGCTCTTTCATATAGGGATCGGGACGCCACGCCTCCGGCGCACGCCGCCAATCGTCAATCGCCTGACGATAGGCACGGGCAGTGACCGCAATATAATAGGCGCTGCGATTGCGCCCCTCGACCTTGAGGGAATCGATGCCAATCGACAGGTAATCCGGCAATTTGGGCAACAGGCACAAATCCTTGGCGTTCAGGATATAGGAACCACGTTCGTTTTCTTCGATAGGTAACAGCTCGCCGGGGCGTTGCTCTTCTTCCAATAGGAATTCAAACAAATCCTTATTGTGCTCATTCAGCTCTATTTCTTGTAACGATCCATCTTTCAGCTTGAGATGAAGCTTGTAGTGCCAGCGGCAAGAATTGGCACAATTGCCCTGATTCGCACCACGCTCGGCCAAATAATTGGACAGCAAACACCGTCCCGAGTACGTCATGCACATGGCACCATGAACAAAGGCTTCAAGCCTCACGTCAGGGCACTTTTCCCGTACCTCGCGCAATTCAGCATAGGAAACTTCCCGCGCCAAAACAACGAGCGACGCGCCCTGCTTTTCCCAGAACTGCACCGACAGCCATGAACAAACATTCGCCTGTGTCGAGATATGAAGTTCAAGCTCCGGCGCCGCTTCGCGCACATAGGCAAAGACGCCGGGATCGGCAATAATCACACCATCCGGTTTTGCCTTACGGATCGTATCGATAAAAAACGGAAGCTTTTCGATATCACGATTATGGGAAAACAGGTTGAGCGTGAGATAGGCGCGCTTGCCATGCGCGTGGGCATAGGCCACCCCCTCTACCACATCCTCAAGTGACATGGTCGAGCGCGTGCGCAGTGACAAATCCGGCGTGCCCATATAAACGGCATCGGCACCATAAAGTATGGCAACCTTGAGCTTGTCCAGTGAGCCCGCAGGCATCAAAAGTTCTGAAATAGGCATAATCTGTTTTAGGCACCCTTTGGAATGAGAAGCAACGGCTTCCTAACCGAGCTTGGGCGCTGCTTTTTGCGCTTCCAGCCTTCGCTTGCCAACCTGCGCAGCACTGAGGGTCGGTTGCTCGCGGAAATCGATATCGGTTGGTTTATATCCCTTCATAGACAATATCTTGCGCACACGTTTCAAGACGTTCTTTTCAACCTGACGTATCCTCTCCCGACTAATAGAATACATGTCACCGATATTCTGCAACGTTAGCTCGGAACCCTCCGGGTTATATAGGTCATGCTGAATACCAAAACGCAAGGCAACAATACAGGCATCCCGCTCGTTCTTTGCGCCCAATTTGTCAAGAACACCCGCAACATCCTGCGACAGGATATTTTGGTGCGCTTCTTCCTCTACCTTAACTGCATTATGATCCTCGAGAAGGTCAAGAAGGGTCGAGCCGTTACCATCTTCTCCGACAGGCAGACTCAAACTGACCGGCTTAATCGCATTTCCAAGTGCCAAAGCCTGCCGCGCATCCAACCCGATTTCTTTCAGTGCCTCTTGATATGCCACGGACTGCCCTTCTGCACTCGAAGACTCTAGCTCTCGCACTATTTTTCTGATTTGGAGATAGCTGTTAATCTCTTTGGACGGCAGTTTCATTAAGAGCCATTTGCGGGATATGGCATGTCGTATCGCTTGCTTGATCCAGTACTGAGTATAAGTTGACATGTTGTTGCCCATATCCGGATCGAACCGCACGATGCCGCGACGAAGGCCGATCAGGCCCTCTTGAACCAGATCATATTTGGAAATGCCGGTAGAAAGATAACGGTTGGATAAAGAAATGACAGCACGTTGATTGGTCATGACAAGCGTCTCCAAACCTTCTTTATAGTCATGATAATGCGAGTGAACAGCTTGCACCGCTTTGTCTTGGCCTAAAGTATCAAGCGAGGCCACCGCCGCTATAAATTTGGGCAGAGCCTCCTCGCGAGGCGCCATTCTATTAATCTTCTCTTCCAGCTCAAACCGCATATGCTGGGTTGTTTGTTCGTCATTGTTTGTCGTATAGGCCTTGTAAAGCTGATCACACGCTTGCGCGATAATTGCGCGCGCTGCATGACGTTCAACCGATTCTCCCCCTTCATCAACTTTTTCGCCCAAGGGGCCAAATTGTCCATCTGACAGTTTATAAGCACTGCGCGGATCATAAATCTGGCCGAGAACCTTGATGTAGGCCGGAACGCACAGGATTGCTGTGATCATTGCCTTACGGCTGGCAATTATAGAACGCACCAGTTCTTTTTGATCGGAAGCGGCAAGCACCTCTGCTTTGGCCATTTCAAAGAATATCTGAGCTTCAATAGAGGATCTGGGGTGCTCCGGTGCGAAGGGAGCCTTCACCGAGCCGTTCCTTCTGACAGCCTCGTAGCCTTCATGATCGGAGGTTTCAGCAACAGAATCTTCATCTGCCAATAGACTAACATCAGCTTCAGCCTTTTGGGCCAGTGAATCAAAATCAATGACGCCACGAGACGCATCTTCTTCAGCCAAGAAATCATAAATTTTAGGTGTGAGGGCCATATTCTCTCTATCCGCGCGAAGTTTCATAAACATGCCTGTGCAATCTCGATCCGTCGTCTAAAGAAAGTCTCATCGCTGATTGCCTGATCATCAAGCATTGGGAGCAGGTTTTGTGGCTCTTGCTCACACTCCCCGAATCCCATGGGAGGCTTAAATCCAGTGACTTGATCGTCATAATGGTTTGTCCAATAAATGATGTATAAAATCGTTTCAACCCGTAACAAACGCCTATTACTTGCGCAAACTTAATGCAGCACAGTTAAAGGATAAATAAAGCCATCTTGTTGAATTATAATCTATTTTTAAGGAAACGCCCTATACTGTGCAGGATGTCCTGCACGGTGGCCTCAGGCGAATGATAGGCTATATGCTCTTCGCCCAATGTCATCGTCTTTTCCTCCAGCAGCGCAACAATCGCATAGGCGCCGGGGCGCAATCCTGACGGCGTGCGCTGACCTTTACGTGCCGTAAACAATGTTTCAAGCGTATCGACAACCACAACGGCTAGATTTTCTTGCTCCATTTTCTCTACTAAAAAGTCATCCGGCTCGCAATGAAGAACCTCACAGGCCAAATCAACAAGGCGCTGACTTAAAACACGGGCAACGCGCTCGTCACAAAGCGCCAGACAGATCCTGTTTCCCCGGCGCGTAAGGCGCTTGGTCACCGCCGCCTTCAGCGCCGCTGGCTGAAAGGGCTTGGCAATATAGTCCACGGCTCCAGCTGTCAGGCCACGTACAACCTCTTCGGGTTTATCTCTCGCCGTCACCATAATAATGGGTATCTTGGATATCTCAGGATCATCTTTGATCTTTTCAAGAAACTGGAGACCCGATATCCCGCCTGGCATCATATCATCCAGCAAAACAAGAGCTGGTTGATGGCGACGCATAAGCTCTTCGGCTTCGTTTGTGTTACCCCCCGTGATGACCTGTGCAATGCCGTCAAGCATCGTTTCAACCATACGGAGCATCAGCTTGTCATCATCGACGGCAAGGATCACGGGCAGGTTTTTATTCTGTTCTTTCTGTCCGGCTTCTTCCATACGCTCTCCGTGTTGACTGGATGTTTTACCACGCGACGCTTTTTGCCACCTTCTTTTCGGGCTCAAGAACCTTGGCAAGTAGTGTTATAATTTCCTGCCTTGGGGCCCATGGGAGCTTTCGCCCGTCATAGCGGGTACTCATAACATCCCAGCAATAAATGGCCGTGTTGACTTTACCAAGGCTGTTGCCAAGATCCCAATATATGGCCTTACTGTTCTTCAAGAAAGAGAGGAACTCGGTCGAGGAGGTTTTATCCTTGAACATCTTGTCATAACTCGACTGATAAGAACGGATATACTCGTCCGACTTCTGCCATTCGATCCTAAGCTGATCGCGAACCAGCGTCAGTCTGGCCATGGACGCTTTGATTTCCTCCGTGCTGATACCAACCGAAGAGACGTCCTGATTGACCCATTTGACCAGCTCGATAAACATCTTGTTTACTTTCGAGAACTGATAGGAATAATAAACGATGCCCTTCCACGATGCAAAAATATCCAAGGCATCGTCTTTTGGTAGCCTAAAGGCATCAACCAAAGGCATGAGCGCCTCAAGATCTCGCGCTTCCCATATCTTGTCAATCAGCATGCGCGCCTTTTCATCCGAAGACTCGGCTTTGGGAAAAGCTGCCAGAATAAGGGGTTCGAACTTCTGGAGCATATAAAGCTCGATCTCTTCCCAGACCTCTTCACTGACCTCGAAATAAGCTTCATCAACCTCGCTATGCTCTTTGATAAAAACGTCCTTCATCAAAAAGGGATCAAGCGAAGGTAAGCTAGAAAGAACCTTGAGATAGTGGATATCCTTGGCCAAAGACTCTTTGGTCACCGACTCTTCACCGCAATATTCCGAAATGGCGTATTCAACCCCCTTGTCATGCAAAAAGATTGTACGGCCACCTTCGTAAATCGTGTGCTCGTTAAACGGAAAATAAAGCTTGGTGCCGATCGGCGGCATGCCCGGCCTGCGATCCGGCTCAGGAACTGTATCCTTGATCAACACAATCGAATTGAGCCCCCTGTTGACAAAGAAAAGCTTGGCCTGCGGGTTTTTCTCTAAAACACGACGTGTCATCTCGTTGCAGTTGAAGACACGAGGGGAGCCGGGATCAAGCATCGGTTTGAGATATTTGTTCGTCATAGAATCTATCCTTGGTTTACACGCCTATCGCTCCGCGCAAATCAGCCTTATTCAGGTTGGCGCCGCGCAGATCAGCACCAGTTAAATCCGCATCAATGAAGATGGCTTCTTCCAAATTCGCGTCGCGCAGATCGCAATGCGTCAGCAAGGCCCCTTCAAAGTTTGCAAAACTCAGATTCGCTTCGTTCAGTTTGCCGTAGCGCAAGCTGCACTGGCTAAAGTTCGAGGGCCAGCTAACCGGTCGGCCGCCCGAAAAACCCGTCATGATCGACATCGGCGAGCAATCGGCATTGCGCAAATCAATTTCCTCTAACGAAGCTTGAGAGAAATTAACGCCACGGCAATCGGATTTGATAAAGAAAGCGCCCGAAGCATTGCAGCCCGAAAGATCTGCCATTGAGAACGTCGAGTTGCTGAAGGACGAATTGCGCAAAAGCGTCATCTTCATATTAGCGGCTTGCAGCTGCACACCATTCAGCAAGACACCAGACAGATTTATGCCGGACAGATTGGCCTGTTGCCCCTGCCGCCCAATAGACGAGATCCATAAATGATGGTTGCCAAGAATTTCCTGAATCTCGATATCAAGGTTTTCGATATTCTTTGGAAGCTTCGCGCTTGACATCGCAAACGTGGTATAATCCGTACTGTCAATCACACTGGCGGTCAGATCGGCATTTTCAAAAGTTGCGCCATGCAGAATAGCGCCACTCAGAATAACTGAATTCATATTGGTCGATGTGAAATCGCAATTCGTTAAATCCGCCTGAAGAAACGAAACACCGCGCAGATTACTACCCGCAAAATTCACCCCCGAAAGGCGCGCCCCGCGAAAATTGGCAAAACTGAGATCGGTCGACAAAGCGACAGCACTGGAAAAACGGGTGCGTTCGGCAATCGCATGCCGAAAGACGGTGTCCTTCATGCGTGATTTTATATTGCCATTGTCATGCACAGGAGAAATATCGCCATCGAAACCGCGACGAAGCAAAGACCCCTCCCCAAAATTCGCTTCGGTCAAGGTCGCACCGGTAAAGTCAGCCGCTCGCATATGCGCACCGCGCAAATCCGCCTGTGTCAAATTCGCGCCTTGAAAATCACAACGATTCAGATTAGACCCAAAAAAATTGACCCGTTCGAGTTGCGCCTCGGTAAAACAACAGCCATCCATCACAGCACCGACAAAGTCAGCTTCACTGAGTTGCTTTTGCGAGAAATCCAAACCCTTTGCATTGGCCATAGTCAAGTCAAGGCGCCGTGAATTATTCAGGCCCTTCAAAAACCGATCATGCAGAGCCATCATCGATTCAAGTTCTTCTTGAATGATCAGACCCATCGTTTCCCTTTCCCAAGACATGCCATAAACAATAAAGCCTAGAAAAAGAGGGTTACAATCTCGTTAACTTTTCAGCCGTTCTGCTAATTTCTGGGCATAGGACTCTATATCTTGCAATGGCTTACGCGCAACGCCTGTCTCCATCGCCGCTTTTGCGACCGCAACAGGCACACAAGAGATCAAACGCGGATCAAACGGCGTCGGGATAATGTACTCCACCCCAAAGACCAGATCACGACCATCATAGGCTTCCTTAACCGACGCAGGAACTTCCTTACGCGCCAATCCTGCGATTGCATGCACGGCTGCCACTTTCATTGCCTCATTCACGCAAGAGGCACGGACATCCAGCGCCCCACGGAAGATATAGGGGAAGCCCAGAACATTGTTGATCTGGTTCGGATAGTCTGAACGGCCTGTTGCGACAATCGCATCGCTACGGACGGCCTTCACTTCTTCTGGTGTAATTTCAGGATTGGGATTCGCCATCGCAAAAATAAGGGGGCGGTCAGCCATCGTCTTGACCATCTCTTGAGTTACGGCCCCTTTGGCAGACAAACCGACAATTACATCGGCACCGACAAGCGCGTCCTGAAGCGTGCGCGCCTCAGTTTTGATTGCAAAAGACTCTTTCCACTTGTTCATGGACTCCGTACGGCCTTCATAGATCACACCCTTTGTATCACACATGGTGATGTTCTCACGCGGCAGGCCTAAGCTCTTGAACAAATTGGCACACGCAATCGCCGCAGCGCCCGCTCCGTTAACAACCATACGCGTCTTTTTAATGTCGCGTCCCGTCAGCTCCAAGCCATTGATCAAGCCAGCACCCGCGATAATCGCCGTGCCATGCTGATCATCATGAAAGACAGGAATGTCCATCAGCTTGGCCAAACGTTGCTCGATTTCAAAGCATTCCGGCGCTTTGATATCCTCCAGATTGATCCCGCCAAACGAGGCGCCGAGGAACTTCACACAGTTTACAAACTCGTCAACATTTTCAGTGGAAACCTCCAGATCAATACCATCAATATCGGCAAAGCGCTTGAACAAAACAGCCTTCCCCTCCATCACTGGCTTGGACGCTAGCGCGCCAAGATTGCCAAGTCCCAATACCGCCGTGCCATTCGAGATAATCGCAACAATGTTACCACGCGCCGTATACTCATACACACTCGATGGATCTTCTTTGATGCGCAAACAAGGCGCCGCCACACCGGGTGAATAGGCAAGAGAAAGGTCACGCGCATTCCTCAATGGCTTTGTTGCAACAACTTCCAGCTTGCCGGGACGGCCTGATGCATGAAAGGCCAAAGCTTCTTCATCCGTTACGCGCGCTTGTTGTTCGGTCATGGAAATCAATCCTTGGATTAAGTGTTGGAAAAGTCGAAAGGTTTGCGAAGGTAACAAGTTCTTAACCTGATGGCCAGTTTTTTTCGTATAAGTAATTGATTTCAATGCAGCGCTATTAGTGAGTTTTTAGCAAGTTAACCATAGGATAGGGGCTTGGAATTCACCCTCTCTGATCGGGCCAACCGTGACTTTCCGACGATCACCAACCGAAGCCATCAAAGGATTTTTGCGCAAAATTGCCAATGCGGAATATTTGACCATTGGCATAGCGATCCTTGTCGCCTTTCTTGTGTTCCTCGATCCGTTTTTTTGCATTGCACAACAACTTCCCAAGGGCGGCGAGAGCCTGATCCTGCCGACAACGATTGCTTCGAGCGACTCAGTCCCCCAGCTCTTTAATCAGACGCCTGACCTGATTTTCGGTCTTTTCATCGGCGTTCTTCTGACCGCCGCTCTGTATCTGTTTTTTATCTGGGCCGTGATCCAAGACCGCAGCCAGATTTTTCTGATGCTCATGCTGCTCTGTCTTGCCTTCAATATGGCCGGAACAAACGACTCCATGATGCAGCTTCTTGGAATCACCGATCATGCGATGCGAAATCTTTTGCAAAGTTACAGCACCATTCTGGCTTATTTCTTCAGTTTGTTTTTTACCTATTACTTTTTGGAACTTGATCTCTCCGCACCGATTATGCGGTTTCCCTTTATCTTCATCGGCGGAATCCTTCTTCTCCTTTTGGCCCTTGCTTCCTTTGTGCCGCCGCTGGTCTATATGGTGCTCCCACCGGTCGGGGTTCTCGCACTTTCCCTCATTTTATTGTCCGGTCTAATTGCCATTCATCTGGGATCAAGCGGCGCGCTGGGCCATTTAATTGCCTTTACCTCCTTCCTCGGCGGTACGATGGCGATGCCTTTACACGACCTTGGCTATATCTATCTTTCAGAAACAGCCAAAAAAATAGCCTATTCCGGCTATTCCGTAGCCGCCCTTATGTTCGCAATCGTTATCGCCGTCCAGTTCGCCTCACGACAGGAAGAAAAAGAAAAAGAACTTGAGGTCAGTAACGAACGCTTCTCTTTGGCGGCGCGGGGCTCGAACGAAGGCTTGTTTGATTGGAACGCCCGCACTGACGACAGTTATATCTCTGACCAATTTCGCAAGATCGTTGGGCTAAACCGGGATCTGACGCCCAAAAAGCTGCGCGAATGGGTGCAACATGTCGTCCCATCGGATCGAAACGTCGTTTTTAAAGCCCTCCACAAGCTCAAAAATGCCAAGGGAACTTCGACAATCAATTTCGAGCTACGCGTGATGCGGAACCATAACGATCACTGCTGGATTCATTGCAAAGTGATCGCCGTCAAAGACTTTAACACCAGCCGTTTTCATCGTCTTGTCGGCTCGATTGGCGATATCACAAGCCGCAAACGCAGCGAAGCCGAATTGCGCGCCAGCGAAGTGCGCTTTCGAAGCATTACAGAAGCGCACCCTGTCCCCGTTCTCATCGCCAATCTCAATGATGGCCAAATCCTTTACGCCAGCCCAGGCGCAGAAGTCTTGCTCGGTCTGCCAGGAACAACCCTGATTAGCCACAAACTTGAACGTTTTATCGCGCGGTCCCCCGAAAGGTCCGATATCTTCGAGTCCATCCGGAATAACGAAGAAATCAATATGAGGGAAGTTCACGTGACTCTGGGTGATGGCGAAGTTATTCCGGCTGCTGTGTCCGCACGCAAGATCACTTATCGCAATGAGTCTGCTATTGTCATTGGTTTGTATGACTTGACCGAAAAAAAGGAAGCCGAGCGTCAAATCGCCCAACAACAAGAAGCTCTGCAACAAAGCGAAAAAATGGCCGCGCTTGGCGGTCTGTTGGCTGGCGTCGCGCACGAACTCAACAATCCACTCTCGGTTGTGATGGGGCAAACAACACTGCTTATCGAAGGACAGGCTGATGAGAAGATCAAAACGCGCGCCGACAAAATTTATAAAGCTGCCGACCGCTGTTCACGCATCGTCAAAAGCTTCCTTGCCCTCGCCCGCCGCAAACCGCCAGAGCACAAGGACATCGATATTGCAATCGTTATCCAGTCTTCGCTGGATCTCCTTGGGTATCAAATTCGTAACGAAAATATTACGCTCAAACTTAATGTCGCCGAAAATATGCCCCCCGTTATCGGCGATGTGGATCAAATTACACAGGTCATCATCAATCTTGCCATGAACGCCACCCAAGCCATGCATGGCTGGGAAGGCGCACATAATTTAAGTATCGAAGCCTGCCTTGAGCCCGAAGGCACCCATATTCTGATCTCGATCATCGACACAGGCCCCGGTGTGCCGGAAGAAATCCGTCACAAAATCTTCGAACCCTTCTTTACGACAAAGGGAACCGGTGGCACGGGCGTTGGTCTTGCTCTCTGCCTGAACATCATCGCCGGACATGGCGGGCAAATGATCTTTGAAGAAACGCCCGGCGGTGGCGCTACCTTCCGCATCCGCCTTCCCGTATCCAAACCGACTGGAAGCGCAAAAGAAGGCGAAGCTGCCACCTCTGACACCGTGGGCAGAAAAATGCGCCTCTTACTCGTTGATGACGAGATCGAACTGGCCCAGACCCTTGCCGATTTGCTGGAACCCAACGGACACGAGATCGATCTGGCCGCCAACGGCAAGATCGCCCTTGATAAACTGCGCAAAAACTCCTTTGACGCTATTGTCTCAGACCTGCGTATGCCCGTGATGGACGGGCCGACCATGTATGCCGAAATAGCCAAGGAGATGCCGCAATATATTAAGAAAATCATATATGTAACAGGAGATACCCTCTCGCCGCATGTCAATGCCTTCCTCAAAGACACACCGGTTCCTGTGATCGAAAAGCCCTATAAGCTCGCCGACGTACAGGAAGCGCTCGCTAAATTGTTGAAGGAAAACGAAACACAGAGCAATATGGGAAGCGTTGATTCGCCCGCCCCTGCTCCCCACGCAGAAAAGTCTGACAAAACGTAAGGAACTCACGATGCGCCTCTTGGTTGTAGATGACGAACAGGATATTTGCGAAACAATCGCCGAAATCGCCGAAACACGTGGCTTTGAAGTCGCGACCATCAGTGATCCCGAAAATGTAGGAGCAAAGCTGGACGAGTTCACGCCTGATGTGATTATGCTCGACCTCATGATGCCCGGCACGGACGGTGTCGAGCTTTTGCGCGTCCTCGTCGATCGGGTCAAAAACGCCAAGATATGCCTGATGAGCGGCAGCGACACCCGCGTTCTCAACAGCGCCCGACGCCTTGGCAGCGCCCACGGTCTTGATGTTATCGCGGCGTTCGAAAAACCCATCGACATCAATCTGCTTCGCACGACGCTCGACCAAGTGTCTGGCGGGACAAACAAATCCGTCGTCGGCGTGGATATCGCGCAGGCTTTGGCTCTCGGCCAACTTATCCTTTATTACCAGCCCGTCATTGAAATGGCGACACGCCGCGTGAAAGGCGCCGAAGCCCTTATCCGTTGGGCACATCCGACGCGCGGCGTTTTGCCGCCAGCCGAGTTTCTGGACGACATCGTCAAAGAAGGGCTGATGCAGCCCATGACCGAACATGTGTTGAACACCGCTGTGCATCAGGTCGCGCGTTGGCACCATGCTGGAGAAAACCTGACGGTTTCCATCAATGTGACAGCCTCGTCCCTACTTGAACTCAGCTTGCCCGATCGCATCACGGAGATGTGCGCCCAACAACAGATTCCGCCCGAGCGCCTTGTCCTTGAAGTTACCGAAGCCGAAGCCATGCGCGATGTAACGCGTACTATGGATGTTTTGCTCCGCATGCGCATTCGCAATATCGGCGTTTCGATTGACGATTTCGGAACAGGCCATTCTTCGCTGCGCGAACTGCAACGCATGCCGTTTAGTGAAATGAAAATCGACAAGAGCTTTGTCATGGATATGGTCAACAATCGCGATTGCGCCGTGATCGTCAACTCCATCATCGATTTAGGCCACAATCTAGGCCTCAAAATCATCGCCGAAGGCGTTGAAGATGTGCGCATCTGGCGCTTGCTTGCCGAAAAAGGGTGCGACTATGCCCAAGGCTTCTATATGGCCAAACCCATGCCGCCCGAAGAGTTTAACCGCTGGCTGACAAACTGGCGCCAGACGAGCGCGACGCCTGAAGCGTAACCATCATTGATAGGAAAAGGTTGGCCGTAGAGTTAGGCAAGCCCTTCTGTGACCGCACGATCCTCGATCATCTCGCACAACAAGTGATAATAGCACAGATGTACCTGCTGGATTATCGGCGTGACGGTGCTGGGCACATCCAAAAGCACGTCACAAAATGACGCCATCTTGCCCCCGCCTTGTCCTGTCAGGCAGATTGTGCTCATCCCCATTTCCTTGGCCTTATCCAGCGCCTGCAACACATTCTTTGAATTGCCACTGGTGCTCAACGCGATCAAAACAGCGCCATCGGCACCGTGCGCTTCAACCTGACGCGCAAAAACGGACTCGTAGTCATAATCATTCGCCCAAGCCGTGATCATCGGCGTATTAGCCGAAAGGCAGATACAGTTCATCCCTTTGCGCTCTTTGAGAAAACGCGCCACAAGTTCACCCGCAATGTGCATGGCATCCGCCGCCGACCCGCCATTGCCGCAAACCAAGATCGGCAATTTACGTTTGAGCGCAACGATGCACAAATCCACTGCTGTATCCATCTTGTCCTGCGGCAAATAGTCAGCTGCCTGACGAATAATATCGGCAGAAGAAGTAAGATACTCTTTTAGGGATTGGGGCATACAATTTCTCCTGAAAAAAGAAGCGAGACGACGAGATTAGCGAGACGAGACAGATTCGCAAACCCAATTGACATAGGGCCAATAGGCCTCAGGTACAGGGTGCGCAACAACACAAGGGCACTCATACGGATGCAAGGAAAGGATGCGATTTTCCAAATCCTGATACCGTCCTTCGGTCGTCTTAAAAACCACTCTATATTCCTGAGTCTCTTGCATCTGGCCATGCCACCGATACACAGACGTGACAGGACCGTCGATACTCGCACAGGCCGCAAGATTTTCGTTCACAACCATCTTTGCGATAAGCTCCGCGCTTTCGCGATCTGGTGTTGTGGTGGTGACACTCAAGATATCTGTTGTCATATGACCTATTTTGAATGGAACTTGTCGCCGACGCGAAAGCCTCTACTCGCGGCTTCGCCGCCAGCAATCTCTACAACGGCAATGGAAGGTTTCTTTGAACCAATCGACGAAAGATCATTTGGCTGGACATTTTCATAAATGTCCGTAATGAGACCATCCGATCCAATAAAGAGAATATCAAGGGAAAAGTTCGTGTTCTTCATCCAGAATTTGGGGTAGGACGGCTTATCATAAACGAACAACATCCCCTTGCTCGGCTCCAGATAATCGCGATACATCAGGCCAATCTCTTGCTCCTGATCGGTTTTGGCGACTTCAACTTCATAGGGAACAACCTGTCCATCCGCACGGACAAATTCGATGACCATGACATCCAGCTTCTGCGGCTTGCGTTCTGCTTCTGCCTCGGCAATATAGCCCATGTCACGGGGTTTAACCGTATCTTCCTCGCCGCCCCAGCGATCCTGATAAAAAGAATAAGCAAAATAGCCAAAATTGGCGAACACAGCGATAAGGATAAACCAAGCCACCTTTTTCCTCAGAGGCCATCCGCTCACACCTCCGGCAAGAAGATCCCCAAGGCCACCGAGAAAGCTGCCCCCTTGTAAACGTCCTTGGCTCATTGCCCCCCCCTGTGTCAGCTCGCTTTGTCCATCAGGTCCTGCGCCGCTTCAGCAGACGCCCCACCATGAACGCCCAGAAGTTTTAATTTACGGTGAAGAGCCGAACGCTCCATCCCGATAAAATTGGCCGTGCGCGAGATGTTCCCGCCAAAACGCGTGACTTGAGCCAGCAGATATTCGCGCTCGAACATTTCACGTGCATCACGCAGCGGCAGGGTCATAATCTCGCCGCCCTTTTCCCACTTTAACACATCGGAGGTCGCCGCTGAAATATCAGGAGGCAGCATATCCGCCCGAATAATCTCATTCGTGCTCCCCGGCGCCATGATCAGGAGCCATTCCATCGCATTGCGCAATTGGCGTACATTGCCCGGCCAAGAATAGGCCTGAAGTGCCGCAAGCGCGTCTTCGCCCAGCGTACGATTGGCCAATCCCGCCACTTCTGCCGCACGGGACAGGAAATATTGGGCCAGAACGGGAATATCTTCACGTCGGTCAGCAAGCGCCGGAATCTCGATCGGCACAACATTCAGGCGATAGTACAAATCCTGACGAACTTCGCCCGCTTGCATCTTGGCCTTCAAATCCTGATTGCTTGAGGCAATCACGCGGACATCGACTTCAACTTTCATCGTGCCGCCAACGCGAACAAAAACCTGTTCTTGCAACACACGGACGATTTTGCCTTGTGTCTCGAGCGGCATATCGCCGACTTCGTCGAGATAGAGCGTGCCACCATGCGCTTGTTCGAACAAGCCGATCTTGCGCCCCTGTCCCGCAGCGTCACCTTCGGTGCCGAACATCTCGACCTCAATTTGGTCGGGACGCATCACCGCGCAATTCACAACAATGAAGGGGCCATTGGCACGCTTTGACCGCGCATGGATCGCACGTGCCACAATTTCCTTGCCAGCGCCCGACCGCCCTTCGATCAAAACACGGCTTCCGGTCGGGGCAACCTTGTCGATGATCTGGCGCACCTGTGCCATCGCCGTTGATTTGCCGATTAGCTCGCACTCGGTTCCAGCGCGAACTTTGAGGTCTTCATTCTCCCGCTTGAGGCGCGCCGTATCAAGCGCATGCTCAACCTGCAGCACGAGACGATCCGCCTTAAACGGTTTTTCAATAAAGTCATAGGCACCACGCTTGATCGCCGCAACAGCCGTTTCAATATTGCCATGGCCGCTAATCATGATAACGGGCACCTCAGGATGCTCGCGCACAAGACGATCAAGAAGCTGCAAACCGTCCATGCCGCTTCCCTGCAGCCAAATGTCAAGGATCACAAGGCTGGGACGGCGAACAGCCACTTCAGCCAACGCCTTTTCCGCACTCATTGCCTTGCGGGTTTTGTACCCCTCATCATTGAGGATGCCTTCGATCAAAAGGCCGATATCAGCCTCGTCGTCAACAATCAGGATGTCATGCGTCAAATTCTTGTCTTTCGTTGTTGAGCTCATTCTGCGCCTTCACCACTTTACGATACCGAAAAGAGAATCAGTTGGTTGTTATGCTATCAGATTTTTTGATTCCTCCAAAACCAGAGTTGATTCCCCTCGCTGAACCTCTTGGAAACGCGGCCAAATAAGACTGACAACCGCCCCGCCAGATGGATTGTCGGCCAGCTCGACCCCACCTTTGTGATCTTCCATAATCTTTTTGACAATGGCAAGCCCTAGTCCCGTTCCCTTACTACGAGTCGTGACATAGGGCTCGGTCAGGCGCTCTCTCTGATCAACGGGCAGCCCCCGGCCATTATCTGCAACGGCCAAGATCACATTATCCCCTTCCACGGTCAGGGAAAGATTGATCTTGCCCTTTGGCAGCGGGGGCTCGCCTTCTGCATGCGGACGGCCATCAATCGCTTCTGCCGCATTTTTAAGCAAATTCGTTAACGCCTGCGCCATTTGACGGCCATCACAATCTGCCATCAACTTTTCCTGAGGCAAACTTTGAGTATAGGTTATGTCGGCACGGGACGAACTTTGTAAAAAAACCATCTGGCGACACAATTCCCGCAGCTCCTGTGTCTTGATCACCGGAACAGGCATGCGGGCAAAAGCCGAGAACTCGTCCACCATGCGGCCAATATCCTCGACATGCCGGATGATCGTATCCGTACAGGTCTCGAACACCTCGGTATCGCTCGTGATTTCCTTCAGATATTTGCGGCGCAGCCTCTCCGCCGACAACTGAATGGGTGTAAGCGGATTTTTGATCTCGTGTGCGATGCGGCGCGCTACATCGGCCCAAGCGGCCTTGCGCTGCGCATTCACCAGCTCCGAAACATCGTCAAAGGTCAGGACATAGCCACTTGTTTCGCCTCCCTGCAATTCCGATGACAGACGCACAAGGATCGTCCGCGAAGATTGGCCAGACCGACGGATTTCAACCTGCCCATCCTCTAATTTACCCTTGCGCGGCAAAGTCCGTAGATGATTGTCAATTTCCGGCGACAAGACGCTCAACGGATGCCCCTGAAGCGCATCGGCATTAGTGAGCTGGAAAAACTCCATTGCCCGACTATTCATCATTGTAATATTGAATGAAGGATCAAGGCCGATCACGCCCGCCGACACGCCAGACAGCACGGCTTCGGTAAACCGACGGCGCAGATCAAGCTGGCGATTAGCTTCCATCAGTTCGGCGCGCTGGCTTTCAATTTGCTGCGTCATGCGGTTAAAACCGCGCCCCAAAAGCTCAAGCTCGTCGTCGCTGTTCAGCTCCGCGCTTTCCTCAACACGTGCCGTAAGATCACCGCCACGCACGCGATTTGTTGCACCGATGAGCGCACTGATAGGCCTCACCAAGGTATTCGCAAAACTCAGGCCAAACCAAACTGCAGCGAGCAAAAGGAGAAGAGCAACAATCACAAAGATGATGGTGATCATCACCCGAATGCCGGAACTATGGGCTTTAAGATCGCGATATTCTTCGACCGCCTTTTCCGTCGTTTCCATATGGTTGAGCACTTTAGGTTCAACTAGACGACCAACAAACAGATAGGTGTCCACAAAGTTATCGAGCCTTACCAAGGCGCGGACACGGTCATCTGTATCGCTGATGACAAGGACGACTTCCCCCTGTCGCGCGCGTTCACGCATTTCATCGGTAATCGGCTCGAAAGACAAGGCAAAGGTCAGACCCGAACGGGCAAGAATTTTGCCTGAACCATCAAAGACGATGACTTCCGTCAAGGAACGCAGATAAGCTTGTGCCGAAACAGCTTGCGCCAATCGAACGGGGTCTTCGGAAAGGCGCACCGCCTGCCGATTCAGATCGTTTGCCATCGAAAGAGCATCAGCCCGCAAGACTTGTTGATGCTCTTTCAAATAAGCACGGGCAACGGCTTGGGACTCATTGAGCGCCGTACTCACACGTTCGGAAAACCAGGCCTCGACGCCAAAGTAAAAGAAGATCGCCGCAAACATGGCGACCAGAACCGCGGGCGCTGCGGCCAGCATGGTGAAAACAGAAACAACGCGGATATGCAGGCGTGACGCGGCTTGATTGCGACGCCGCCGCGACCAAATGGCCCATATTTTCTGGGTAACCAGCGTCCCGAGCGCCAGAAGAACCATCATATCCAGACCCAACAGGATACGTACGGTCGTCAAATCATTGCCAAAAAAGGGCGAGCGCGTCAGCGCGGCATAGGTTGCCGCTCCCAAAGCAATAGCGGCAAAAGACAGAAAGATCGCCATATTGTCGGCAAAACGCAGACGATCGAACATCATTTTAAGGTGAAGCAAGGGCATCAGCTTGCCCCCCTCTTCCGGCGGCGCAGCGTCTTTGGCGAGCCAAGGCCAAGTTCTTTGATCTTTTTGCGCAGCGTATTGCGATTGAGCCCCAACAAGGCCGCCGCACGAAGTTGATTGCCACCGCACTCTTCCAAGGCAATGGTGATCAAAGGCACCTCGACCTCGCGCACGACGCGCTCATACAACCCGGCCGAGGGACGATCATCGCCCAGCGCTTCGAAATAGGCGCGTAAACGACGTTCAATCGATCCAGAAAGTCCAGCGGACTCTGGTGGCGCCGTATGCTGCGTATGCGTTTCGGTCATGCGTCGACATCCTCAATCAACGGTTCAAAGAAACGGGCCATCAGCTCCCGCACTTCATTTTCTTCACCGGCCTTATTCACGGCCGCACGAAATTCCGCCGCTTTGGGCAAGCCTCGGCTATACCAGCTCATATGTTTACGCGCAATCCGAAGCCCCGAATAGGCACCATAACTGGCCAGCATATCCTCAAAATGTTCGCGTACAATCTTGTATTGGGAGACCAAAGACGGTTCGGGCGTAGCGCACCCAGTGCGCAGAAATGCCATCATCTGTGACAGAAACCACGGACGGCCATAAGTCGCCCGCCCGATCATGATGCCATCGGCCCCTGATTGCGCCAAGGCTTGTACGACATCTTCTTCGCTACGGATATCGCCATTGGCCATCACAGGAAGCGTCACGGCCTCTTTGACAGGACGAATGGCCGCCCAGTCAGCTTGGCCGTTGTAAAACTGGCTGCGGGTGCGACCATGCACCGTAATCATTTGAATGCCGCACTCTTGGGCAATCTTGGCCAAGCGCGGTGCATTCAAATTGTTAAAATCCCAACCCAAACGCATTTTAAGGGTGACCGGCACATCGACGGCACGCACGACAGCTTCTAGAATCTTGGCGGCCTTGACTTCATCCTTCATCAAAGCGGAACCCGCCAACCCATTCACAATCTTTTTTGCCGGACAGCCGAAATTGATATCAAGAATGCGCGCCCCGCGATCCACATTCAGACGCGCGGCCTCAGCCATCACGACCGGATCACTTCCCGCAAGCTGAACCGTCAGCACATCGCCCTCGCCCGAAGGCTGGATCATTTGAAGCGTTTTGCGCACTTCGCGGATCATGGCTTGGCTGGCGATCATTTCGGAAACAACAAGCCCTGCACCAAAACGCCGGACAAGGCTGCGGAAAGGCCGATCCGTCACACCCGCCATCGGCGCAAGAATAACAGGCACATCAATAACCTCGCGGCCAAGTTTGATGGGCGAGAGCGCTGGCGCTTGAAGCGTTGTCTGGGTTAGATCACTTGTCATCAACATGTAATGCTTATCCTTCAAGGAGCGAAGCTCCAGAAGAACTGCTATAGCACTTGCCCATTTTTTAGGCAAACAGGGAAATGATTCTTTTTAAATCAATAGAATACAGAAAAAAACAAGGGCCGGCCTGAGGACGAACCGACCCTTGCCTCGCTAACCGCGAAGGTTAGACGCCAAACCGGATTATTCGGCCTTTGTGGCGCCTTCCATCTTTTGTTTTGCGTGTTCCTTCATCTTCTCGCGGCGAACCTTGACCTTTTCCTTGCGCTTCTCGTGAGCCGCCTTTACTTTTTCTTTTGCAGCTTCTTTCTTAGCTTCTACGGCCTTCTCGGCGGCAGGTTCAGCAGGAGTTGCGGGCTCGGCAGCCGTTGTCGTTGCAGCAGGCGCTTCAACCGCAGCAGGGGATTCGGTAGCAGGATCCATCGCTGCTTCCTGCGCAAAAGCCGGAGCGGAAAGTGTGACCATCATAGCCATAAGAACGAAAATCTTATTCATGTTTGCACCTTTTACGTAAAGGATAAACAACGAACGGAACGTCCGTTGATGGTCAGAATTTCCTCTATAATTGTGGCGGCCTTGATGGAAGAATTATGGCATAACCAAGACTTTTGGGTTATTATATTTCTTTTTTTATACACACCCCTTCTGTCGGGGGCCGCGTCATTAGCAATTATTTAACGTCCCGCCCGATAGGGTCGACAACATGAAATCCGTATCGAAAATTGCGCTTGTTTTCTGCCTCGTGACCCTGACAGGTTGCGTACCTTTCTGGCGCAAATGGATGAAGGATCCAGCTCCCGCATATCGCGGCCCTGTTGCCGAAACGTGGTGCTATCGCACATTAGGGCAAATCGACTGCTATCCGGCACCGCAACAAAGCCTCTCCCCCGATTCGCTGGTCAGTGTCGACCCGCCTGCCTATAGGCCCCGCTCTCGCGACGAGTACTACAAAGCCTTGGAAGAAAGACAGAATCCCCCGAAAGATCGTTAATTGCTTGCACCAAAACGGGATCAGGCTATAGTCGCGTTTTCCCGATTGTGACAAGGAATCGCTATGTTCGATATCGCCTCTCTCTTTATCTCTACAGCCATGGCGCAAGACGCCGCCGCAACAGTTGCTCCCGCAACGGCCAATATGGATCAAAGCACGCTGCAGACGCTGATGCGCTTTTTACCTTTGTTTCTAGTCTTTGGGGTTTTCTATTTCTTGCTGATCCGTCCCCAGCAAAAGCAGCTTGCCAAACAGGGCCAGATGATCAAGGCGCTCAAAAAAGGCGACAAGGTCATTTTGTCCGGCGGCTTGATCGGCACAGTGAGCAAAGCCGACCATGAAGATTATCTGATGGTCGAGATCGCCAAGGACGTTCAGGTCAAGGTTGTCCGCGCGACCATTCAAGCCCTTGTCGATGAAAAATATGATGACGATGCCAAGGGTAGCGCATCAAACTAACCCCTTCCTTCTTTTAGAGTTGCGTCATGCTTTATATTACCCGCTGGAAAGTCTATCTCACTGTTGGCATTTGCGTGCTCGGCCTCCTTTATGCGCTTCCCAACGCGCTAAGCGCCAAGACGGTCGAATGGATGCAAGCGCATCTACCCGCCTTTGCCCCGCAGCAAACGGTCAATCTGGGCCTTGATCTGCGCGGTGGCTCGCATCTTTTGCTGGAAGTGCAAACAGACGACGTCATCACAGAACGCATGCAAGGGATGGTTGATCAGGTTCGCTCGGCCCTGCGCGAAAAAAAGATCGGTTATAAAGACCTCGGCACAGCGAACAATGAAGTATATTTCAAGATGACCGACAATGGTCAAAGCAACGAGGCGCATGATGCCATTCACGAAATGGATCGCGAGCTTGATATTTCTGTAACCGATGGCGCCTTTACCGTCAAAATGACGGAAGCCCAGATTGCCGACCGTAAACGGGCCGCAATGGATCAATCCATCGAAATCGTGCGTCGCCGTATCGATGAGTCCGGCACACGCGAGCCCTCCATTCAACGACAGGGCGATAACCGCATTCTTGTCCAACTTCCCGGCGTAGGGGATCCCCAGCGCATCAAGAATTTGCTTGGCAAGACGGCCAAATTGACTTTCCGCCTTGTGGACGAAATGGCATCGGCAGACACAACAAACCGTCCACCGCCCGGAACCGAGCGCCTGCCGATGGTCGATGAAGGTTCCGGCCGTGGCCCTAGCAGTCTTGTGGTGCAAAAACGCGTGATGGTTTCCGGCGATATGCTTGTCGATGCGCAGCCTTCTTTTCAACAAGCCGAAGCCGTCGTTGCTTTCCGCTTTGACAATCTAGGCGCCAAGCGTTTTGGCGAAGCCACGCAAAAGAATGTCGGACGTCTTTTTGCCATTGCCCTTGATAACAAGATCATCAGCGCACCGGTCATCCGCGAGCCCATTCTGGGTGGTAGCGGCGTGATTTCGGGAAGCTTTACGACGCAATCGGCACAAGATCTTGCGCTCTTGCTTCGTGCGGGCGCCCTGCCTGCGCCTATTCAGGTCATCGAAGAACGTACGGTTGGCCCTGGTTTGGGCGCCGACTCCATCAAGGCAGGAACAACGGCCTGCGTTATCGGCCTTGGCCTCGTGATGATTTCTGTCCTGTTGTTTTATGGGCTGTTCGGTGTCTTTGCCAATATCGCGCTTCTCGTCAACATGGCATTGATCTTTGCTGTTTTGTCTATACTTCAGGCAACGCTCACGCTTCCCGGTATTGCGGGTATCGTGCTAACCATCGGCATGGGCGTCGATGCGAACGTTCTGATCTTTGAGCGCATCCGAGAAGAGCTGCGCCTTGGACGCTCGCCCATCGTTGCCCTTGATTCAGGATTTAAAAATTCCAGATCCTCAATCATTGATGCAAACATGACGACATTGATTGCAGCCTTGCTGCTCTTTACCTTTGGTTCAGGCACAATCAAAGGCTTTGCCGTCACATTGAGTATCGGCATTATCACCTCGGTCTTCTCGGCCATTATGGTGACGCATACGCTGGTCGCCCTGTGGACACAGGTCAAAAAACCCAAAAGCATCCCGATTTAAAGTGTACCACCCTCAACCACAAGGGAATGCAAAAGCGTAAGCCCCTCGATCATGCATTGAAGACGCACGGCATCCCGGTCCCCTTGGAAAAGAGCTTGAACGTGGAAACAAACGCCTTCGCGTGTTGCCACGCCAAAATAGACCAGACCAACGGGCTTGTTCGGCAAGCCGCCCCCCGGCCCGGCAATCCCCGTCACCGACAAGGCGCAGTCAGCCAGAGAATAATCCAACGCCCCCTGCGCCATCGCCTCTGCGACTTCGGGACTCACGACACCAAACTGGCGGATCACTTCCGGCTCGACCCCCAAAAGGTCTGTTTTGGAATCATAGCTATAGGAGACAAAGCCGCGCTCGAACACATCGGACGAACCGGCGATGGAAGTCAGAGCCGCCGCCACGAGCCCGCCCGTGCAAGATTCAGCGGTCACAATGCGCTTCTTTTTGTGGCGATAGGCAAAGAGGACTTTATCGGCAAGCTCAGCAATGTCATTTGGAAAACGCATCGGACTGCCTCCTCAAAATGAAAGTTATCCTTCAAACCGCACTGTCGCGATGGCCTGCGTCGCAATACCTTCACCACGGCCCGTAAAACCAAGACGCTCGGTTGTTGTCGCCTTCAGGCTAACACGATCAAGGGAGACATCTAGCAAATCGGCAATACGCTTTTGCATCGCTTCACGATGCGGGCCAAGACGCGGTTCCTCGCACATAATCACCACATCGACATGCGCGATCATCCCGCCGCGCTGATTGATCATCTGCACAACATGACGGACAAAAATTGCGCTGTCGGCGCCCTTCCACTGCGGGTCGGAAGGCGGAAAGTGCGTGCCGATATCGCCCGCCGCCATCGTGCCCAGCAGTGCATCCGTGATCGCATGCAAAACGACGTCGGCATCCGAATGCCCCTTGAGCGTCTTGTAATGTGGAATGGCAAGGCCGCCCATATGGATGCTCGTGCCATCGACAAGCTGATGCACATCAAAACCAAGACCCGTGCGAATATCCCCGAAATTCTGGCCGAGCAACCGCGCCGCACGTCCTAGATCATCAGGATTTGTAATCTTCATATTGTCGGGATTGGAAGGCACAAGTGTCACCGGAATGCCCGCTTTCTCCGCCACGGCGGCATCGTCAGTCAATTGTTGGCCGATCACAGCGCGATGCGCGGATAGTATGAGGTCAAAAGGAAAGGCCTGAGGCGTATGCGCCTGCCACAAAGCCGTGCGATCAATTGTTTGAGTGATGACAGGAGCGTCCGCACCCTCTTTCATCTCGCCCTTCTTGAGCGTATCGACAAGAGGCTTGGCCGCAATCGCGCCGAGGTTCGGGCCGAGCGCTTTGCTCACCGCCGTAATGGTCATGGCATCAATGAGCGGACGCGCGCCATCGTGGATCATCACATAATCCGGTTTACCAGAGGCCGCTTTCTCTAGCGCTTCAAGCCCAAGCCGGACCGAATCCTGTCGCGTCGCGCCGCCATGCGTCGGTTCGGGCAACCCCAGCCCCTCAACAGCCCGATCATAAAGATCGCGATGCTGAGGACTAATCACAACCTGAACCCCATCGATCAAAGGGTGCTGGAGAAAAGCTAGAACCGAACGCCTCAAGATTGGCATACCCCCGATATCCTGATACTGCTTGGGGATCGGGCTTTTAAACCGCTGGCCGGAACCGGCCGCAACGATAAGAGCGATGGTTTTCATATGGGAATCTTGATTCATAACTCTGAAAATACCTAAAACGACACAGGAAAGGAAGGGAATAGAATGGCCTGCCTTATTAACCACATGTCATATAACTTTGAATATTACAATTCTCGTCTTTAGAATAAGGATAAATTCAATCAAATGTATATAGGCGACCTGATATGACAAAAGACCTCCCCCCTTCTCATGCAACGTCATGGAACGAAGACTATGCCATCAGCGGCCTCAACGCCTGTAATGATTCCGAAATACGACTCGCCTTCTATCAAACCCTCGGAAAGAAAATAGCCCAGCCGACTATCCGCCTTAGCGAAAAGTTCATCAACGCCATCATCACCGACGTCAATACAGGCAAAAGCGCTCACACGCCGGAAGTCGATGTAGCAGCGTTGGATGTTATACAATCCACAATCTACACGCTTGAACACCCTCTATCTGCCGGCTTGGCCCGCGAGGTCATCGGTTATGAAAAAAATAGAACAGGGACATTTACCGCCTGCGCTCCAAATGAAAAAGGAGCCGTCACGGCCGCCCGCGCAAATGTGATCTATGCACACGCGGCTCGGTTTATGCCGCACATCAATGACAAGGTCGTAAGCTTTATCGTGCGGCATTATATCAATGAAAAGCATGAGCCAAAGCATCTCGCAAACGCTCTTTTGCTCCTGCATACCATTCTTCGCATTGAGCCGACTTTTGCAAATCATTTGCAACTGGAGTCGATCAACACGGTAATTGCCACGACCAAAGATCCATTTTTGCGAGACTATCGGGACAGCCTTTTTGATCACCTAAACACAAGATGCCCCGAAGTGATTGATCGCGCACGTATTGGCTATCGCCTACGCAAAGCTACGGCAGCGCTCAATGCTTTTGGATAAGGATTAATATCCGCCAACGAGTAGGTTTTTGAGGACGTGCATTTCCTCAAGCGCGCGGCCCGTGCCTAGCGCAACGCAGGATAACGCATCTTCTGCTACCGAAACCGGCAAACCTGTCGCATGACGAAGCACGAGGTCAAGATTACGCAACAGCGCACCACCACCCGTCAGGACAATGCCCTTATCCACGATATCCGCTGCCAATTCAGGCGCTGTGTTTTCAAGAGCGACTTTGACAGCCTCAAGAATAGCGCTGACCGGTTCGGACAGGCTCTCAGCAATCTGACGCTCGGTAATCACGATTTCCTTGGGCACGCCATACATCAAGTCGCGGCCCTTGATCTCGGACACGCGGCCTTCGCCATCTTCAGGCGGGGAAGCAGAACCGATTTCTTTTTTGATACGCTCGGCCGTGCTTTCACCGATCAACAGATTGTGATAGCGGCGAATATAATTGATGATCGCTTCATCCAGCTTGTCACCGCCCACGCGCACCGAACGCGAATAGACGATACCGCCCAGCGACAACACAGCAACCTCGGTCGTGCCACCGCCGATATCGACAACCATCGAACCTGTCGGCTCCGTCACCGGCAATCCTGCCCCGATCGCAGCGGCCATCGGCTCTTCGATCAAAAAGACTCGGCGAGCACCAGCCGATTCGGCCGATTCTTGAATCGCGCGACGCTCAACAGCCGTCGAACCTGAGGGAACACAGATGATAATCTGGGGATTCGCAAAGCTGCGACGATTGTGAACCTTGCGAATGAAATGCTTGATCATTTCTTCGGCAACTTCAAAATCCGCGATAACACCATCGCGCAACGGCCTGATGGCCTGAATATTTCCGGGTGTACGCCCCAGCATCATTTTCGCTTCATCGCCGACAGCCAGAACCTGCCGCTTGCCACGCGATGTCGCAATGGCAACAACCGACGGTTCGTTGAGGACGATTCCGCGCCCCTTGACATACACAAGGGTGTTGGCCGTACCCAAGTCGATGCCCATATCCGCAGAAAGAAGACCTAAGATATTGGAAAACATGTGATATTACCTATTTAATGCCAAAGACGCCAGCGAGTCTCCACCGAAAATCGATCCTTTTTCGCACTGGTTGGTCTTTGGCGCAAGGGGTTCATTACAGCTTTACCTAGACTCACCTGCGAATCATGGGGATAAATTGAAAATCACAGGCTCAAAACAGCCTTTTTTAAAAGAAAAACACCCTATTTGCGCAAAAAACGACGCAAAGAGCGCGCTATCACCTCGCCCAGACACTCGACCTGCTCGGTCGCAAGGCCTGTTGCAAAATACATCGGATCAGCATGCCCCAAAGCCAGCAAACCGGGGGGCAGCCCTTCCTGAATCTCGATAAGCAGCAAAGCCTGTGACCGGATCTTGTCTGCATGCTCGCCATAGAGTTCCTCAAGGCCGTTTTCGACCTCTTCCATCACCAAATGGCCCCCATTGAGCCAGCGCGCGACTTTGCCGGGCGACACAACTTTGAGATAGGCGTAATCCCCCTGATCTAGCCAGCCGCCGGTTTCAAAAAAGAAGCCGACTGCCTCAACTTCCAGGATCTCGGCCAGTTCCTGCCCAACGAGTCGCAAAGTTGATTCAAAATCTGGCGAATCAAGCAAGGCAAGAATCGCGCTGAAGATTCGATTCTGCCGCTGCAGGCTTTCCTGCATCAGATCCATCAAATCTTCATGCTCGACACGAAGCGCGATAAAATCTTCCTGAAGCTTGGCCATGCGATAACGCTGGAAGTCGGGCAAGCCCTCCTTGTCCACAAGCGCACCTGAAAAATCCGCCGATTCAATCAGCGCCGTATTCTCCGCAAGGAATTCTGGATGCTCAATCAGATACGCCCGCACCTCTTCCGGCGTCAGCTTTTTTAACAATGACGATGACGTGATGGTGGTGGACGTCATAGAACCAAAGTCTCCCTAGGCAACAGGTATCTTTTGTCCGGTCTTCGCCCAATCGGCAACGAACTGGGCTAGCCCTTTATCGGTCAAAGGATGGCCGAACAGCTGGCGAATGACCGATGGCGGAATCGTCGCCACGTCAGCCCCCATCTTGGCCGCCTCGACAACATGCATGGGCGAGCGCACAGATGCAACCAAAACTTCGGTGTAGAATTCTGGGTAGGCGCTATAGATCGTGCAGATGTCAGAGATTAGCTCCATCCCGTTTTGCCCGATGTCATCCAGACGCCCGACGAATGGCGAAACAAAGGTCGCGCCTGCCTTGGCCGCGAGAATGGCCTGCGCCGCCGAGAAGCAAAGGGTCACATTGACCATCACACCATCATCGGATAGAAGCTTGCACACCTTGAGACCCGCAGGCGTCAAAGGCACCTTTACCGCAACATTGTCGGCAATCTTGGCCAGCGTACGGGCTTCGGCCAACATCGGGTCAAAATCGGTCGAAGCGACTTCAGCGCTCACCGGCCCCTCAACTATCGCGGCAATCTCGCGGATCAATTCGATAAAATTGCTGTGGCCCGATTTGGCGACCAGCGAGGGGTTGGTGGTAACCCCATCCAAAAGACCGGTTTCAGCCAGCTCTTTAATTTCTTTCAAATCGGCGGTATCAACAAAGAACTTCATGAAGGAACTCCCAAGAAATGATTCTCTCAACGGACTTACAATCAACCTAAACGAATGACCAAGCCCCCTGCCAACCCAGCTTTGACCAGCCCCGATCACACCGTTCGTGTGATGACCGATCTGCCCGTTGGCCATGGTTATGATTACCTTGTTCCAAACGATCTTTCCATCGAAAACGGCAACTGGGTATCGATTCCTTTGGGCCGGACAGAGGCTGTCGGTGCCGTGTGGGGTGATGGAACGGGCGAAGTAACAAGCAATAAACTCAAGGCTATAAATAGCGTTCTTGATCTGCCGCCTTTACCGGACGTCACGCGCCATTTCGTCGATTGGGTTGCGGATTATACGCTTTCGGCTCCCGGCCTTATCCTTAAGATGGTCATGGGCGGTCGCTTGCGTCCCCTTAAGCCAAAAGACAGACTCGATTTCCCTCTGCCCAACCCTGATCACAAGCATTTGTCCCTGACCGAGGAACAGGCTATTGCTGCCGCACAGATGGTCGCGGATGTGAAAAAAGGTCGTTTCTCGGTGACCTTGCTGGATGGCGTGACAGGTTCCGGCAAAACCGAAGTTTATGCCGAGGCCATCGCGCAATGCTTGAGGAACGGCCAGCAAGCGCTTGTTCTTTTGCCAGAAATTGCAATGACAGCGGCGCTCTTTTATCGTCTCAAAGAACGCTTTGGGTGCGAGCCGACACTCTGGCATTCGGGGCTCAGTGAAAAGCAACGCCGCCTCAACTGGCATGCGATCACGCAAGGCAAAGCGCGTTTTGTTCTTGGGGCGCGCTCAGCGCTCTTTCTGCCCTTTCCCGACTTAGGGTTGATCGTCGTCGATGAAGAACATGAAGGCGCCTATAAGCAAGAAGAAGGAGTCATCTATCATGGCCGCGACATGGCTGTGGTGCGGGCGCATCTGGGCGCTATTCCGATCATCCTTGCCACCGCCACGCCGTCGCTAGAGACGCTACATAATGTCCAACAGGGCAAATACAAGCACCTTGTCCTTCATAGCCGCTTTGGTCTGGCCCAGATGCCCGAGATTATCCCCGTCGATCTGCGCCACGAAAAGCTGGCATCGCAGGAGTTTATCAGCGAGCCTTTACTCGCCGCTTTAAAAGAAACGGTTGAAGCAGGCCAGCAGGCGATGCTGTTTCTCAACCGGCGAGGCTATGCCCCGCTAACTTTGTGTCGAGCTTGCGGTGCAAGGCTGCAATGTCCCTCCTGCACAAGCTGGCTGATTGAACACAAGCGCACCGGTCGCCTGCACTGCCACCAATGCGGCTATAGTCTCAAGCGGCCCGATGTGTGCCCGACCTGCGAAGCGGAAGGCAAACTCGCCGCCTGTGGGCCCGGCATCGAACGCATCGCCGAGGAGGTGCAGGCACGCCTACCCAACATCCGCACCGCCATTATGGCCAGCGATACACTGGATGGGCCCGCCGCCGCCGAAGCCCTCATCCGCCAAGTGGAAGATCACAGCATCGACCTTTTGATCGGCACACAAATTATGGCCAAGGGCTATCACTTTCCGCGCCTGACGCTTGTGGGAGTCATTGATGCCGATCTCGGTCTTGCGGGTGGTGATCCGCGCGCGGCAGAGCGCACCTTTCAACTCCTGCAACAGGTGGCAGGCCGTTCAGGCCGCGCCGAAGACAAAGGCCGCGTCTTTTTGCAAACGGTCAATCCCGACCATCCCGTTATCGAGGCTCTGATCACTGGCGCGCGCGACAGCTTTATGGCGGCCGAGTTGCAGGAGCGGCAGAATTATCACCTCCCGCCCTTCGGGCGTATGGCCAGCCTCACCATCGCAGGCGCGGATCAGAAACAGGTTATCGAGGTGTCCCGTAAGATCGCCGCCGCCGCGCCACAGGCCAAGGGCCTGCGCATCCTTGGGCCCGCTCCAGCGCCCTTTGCCCTCCTGCGCGGCAAGACGCGCTATCGCCTGATGATCCAGACCGAGCGCCCAACGATTGCGCTGTCAAAGGTTATCAGGGACTGGCTCGCGCCGCTTAAGCTTCCGCGCAACATCCGTCTGCATATTGACATCGATCCCTATAGTTTTTTGTGAGGGGATAGCGGGAAGAAACACCAAGCGCCCGTCTTCTTCTGAATCGCTGTATGAATGCCCGATCAAGTCGGGCATGACAACGGGATTTAAGGCTGACGTTTCGCTCTTGCCACTCCTTACCCAGCTTTATTTTGACGAGCATGAAAACGCTCGACAACAAGGCGAGCGCGCAAATAATAGTCGATGCGTGGCGGCACAGTCAGGCGATCGACACCGCGCCCGTTATGATCGCGCATACGCAGCACACGCTCGATGGACGCAATATCCTGCCCCGCCGTTTGCTGTCCACACATATTCACAAACAAATCGGGTTTCACACGCCGTGCCCGCTGGAAGCTGTCTTCCACATCATCGGCCACGGGCGGGATCAACACCTCAAAGGGGCTGCGCCCCTTATAGCCATGCTCTTTCATCCAACTGGACAGATCTTTCGGCGTGCGGGCCAGACCTGTTTTATAGGACGTCAAATCATTCGTGCCATAACAAAAGCCATCACATATCTCGGCCAACGCCTCGGACCATTTCAGCGCCTTGGGATGCTCCATCATGACTGCGATTTTGACCAGATGCCTGTATTCGTCCGGCGTATTATCACGGATCACCTTGGCCATCGCCGCCATCTCTCGCGGGTTCGTCACATCAGGGATAACAATATATTGAGGGGCTGTGTTGCCATCAGAAGGCTTGACTCGATATAAGAAGGTCGGAAAATCTATGTGTGTATTTGCATAGGCCTGCTGCCCATAAAGTGTTGATCGCATTTGAAAGGATTTTGTTTCCGGTATATGGTGCAAACCCTTTTGGAAAGACGACTTCATTTCTTCAGGCATTTGATCTTTAAATTGTGAGAGATCAACGAGACGGAAGCATTGGCTTTGTTTAGAATAGAACCCCGCCGAAAAAAAGTATTCAAGTCTGTTGGGGATCGCTCCCTTTGTCAAATTGGTGAATGCTTCCGACAAAGACATATCGCACCCAGCTTCAAGAAATGCGCTCACAAACTTAACTTCATTTCTAATCAACCCGATGGCTGGATAAGCCTTCACCACCAGTCGATAGTCGATTTTGCAGCACTCGCTTGCAACACTCATAAAATCTCTGGAAAACATGTTGTCCCAAGAAAACTTTGATATTCTGTCGGGTTCATGAAGAAAAACTTCAGTAATTTTTTTGTCATGATCTAGAATTGCCTGCCTGACAAACGCTATCTTACAATTATCCATTCCTCTAATAGGGAAAAGACCTCGCCACAATGCTCCCCGCATGGGATCAATCGAGACTGCATCATTTCTTTGTAGAATCGTCCCATTGCGTAATTTGATATAAGCTTCACCATATGGATACGTAATATGGTGATCCGTAAAGCTGTCAATCAATGCTGGATACCTTGAGCCCAGTGTTGCCGCAAAATGATCGCAAAAGTCTTCGTAGATATGTCGCTTAACAGGATGATAATGACCATTTGGCGTAACAAGAATAAGGCCATTCACCTTTTCAAACAATTTTTTGTCTTTAGCAAACTTATGATACAGTATATCAAAACCCACCACCAAAATCGTGGGGCGTTTCGTTTTCCGGTTTTGTTCAACATCTTCAAGTGTAAAGGCAAGGTAACCCGCCGCTGGAGGGCCATAGGCTGTCACACCTGTGTACAGCAGCGGCTCTTGCCCCTGATCATCCAGCGTAGGGAAAAACTGGCAAGCCTCGACATCAAGATCTTTATAGATAAGGGTGGGGGGCACGAGCCCCTCATCCAATCGAATGGCGGCACGGCACGGCGCCAATTTACGGGGCGGCTTCATCTAACATCTTTCACTATGTCTGCTTTCTCTCTGACCAATTTAATGACGCTGACACACGGTCGTCTAGCAAAATCGTTTTTTATGTTGAAAAACGCATACATAATCAGGGGTAATGGTATTATCCTGATCCCTCACGGGCGCTCGTGACTGGGGCAATACGTAGTAGGCCAAGCCTCGCCGAAATCGGCCAGCTTCATCGACCAATCCGCAAGCGTGAGCCGCATCTGCCCCTCGCCCGCAAAGATAAAATAGAGATGATCACCCTCAAGCTTTAGCGCCAACAGTTCGAACATCGCGGCGGGATCATTCGGGTTCATGCCGGAAAACTGAACCTGCTGCACCCCCTGCACCTCGATCGCACAGCTGATGCGTTCATAGACATCGGTATCATTAGCCGCACGCGGTAGGAGAGGATTAATCCCATCCCACTTAAACCGCTGTACAGCCATAACAAAGCTGGCATCTTTTTTGTGAAAAGTCATGTCACAGGCCGGAACGATGGCGTCCTGCAATACGGAGGAGATCACCTGCACATCTTCGGCATCTATGGCCATGAGTTTCAAAGGCTGTGTCATGATACCTTCTAAAATACCTGTTCGGCCACAAATGGCAAGGGAGTTGTTACAGCTTCGTGATGAGTTTATTAGCTGGAAGACGGGATTTCGGCAAATTGGCATTGAAATCTTTATCGCTGTGATAGCCGAGCGCCACCAGAACCGAACTGTTGAGATTTTGCGCACGCAATCCAAGCTCCTCATCCATCGCGACCTGATCAAACCCTTCGATGGGGCAGGCATCAATCCCCAGCGTCGCGGCGCCGAGCAGCAAAAAGCCAAGCGAGAGATAAAGCTGTTTATCCATCCAGTGCTGGGCATCACGCAGCTCGAACCGATGACGGTTCACAAAATAAGACCGGCCCTGATGCTGCCCTTCCATCGCTTTGTCATCAGCAAAGCGTCCATCCGAGGCTTCTTGCGCCAGAACTTCGCGAAGATAGGTTTCATCAATCGTCGCACGGTGGCAGAGCAGAACGGCATGCGAGGCATCGCGGATCTTCTCGCCATTAAACGCATAGCGCCCCGTGAGCGCTTTTTGCAGCCGCGCCTTTCCTTCTTCCGTGCCAACAATAAAGAAATGCCAAGGCTGTGAATTGGTCGAAGACGGGCTATAGCGCAGGATCGATTCAATCTTGTCAACGAGAGCGGGTTCAATCTTGCGCGTCGGATCAAAGGCTTTTGCGGTATAGCGTGACTTCACAATCTGTTCGATATCCATGACGTCCTCTCTTTATACTAAGCGGCCGCTTTGATCCTTTCGATCTCGGCGCCGCAAGCGCCCAGCTTTTCCTCGAGCCGTTCATAACCGCGATCCAGATGATAGATGCGGTTGAGGAATGTATCCCCCTCCGCCGCCAGTCCCGCCAAAGCCAGCGAAACCGAAGCGCGTAAGTCTGTCGCCATCACGGGCGCACCCTTAAGCCTTTTCACACCACGCACCATGGCCGAAGAACCATGCACCGTAATATTTGCACCCATGCGGATTAGCTCCGGCACATGCATAAAGCGGTTTTCAAAGATCGTCTCGGTGATCATCGCAGCCCCATCCGCAACACACATCAGCGCCATAATCTGGGCCTGCAAATCTGTGGGGAAACCAGGGAAAGGCTCTGTCATCACATCAACACCGATAATCTTGTCGGCGCTGCGACGGGCACGCAAACCCTCGGCTGTTTCTTCGATCAGGACACCAGCCTTGGACAACACGCAAATCGCGCTTTTCAGGCAATCTTTACGCGCGCCGATAAGTTCAAGATCGCCATTCGTAATCGCAGCAGCCATCAGGAAAGTACCCGCTTCGATCCGGTCGGCAATCACATCATGCTGCGCAGCGTGCAAGCGATCCACACCTGTGATCACAAGCTTGTCCGTGCCAATCCCTTCGATCTTCGCGCCCATTTTGACGAGGCATTGTGCAAGATCCGTGACTTCAGGCTCACGCGCGGCATTGTTTAAAACGGTTTCACCCTTCGCGAGCGTTGCCGCCATCAGGATATTTTCCGTACCGGTGACCGTAACCATGGGAAAAGTGATTTCCGCACCCTTCAGTCCAGCGGGCGCATCCGCATTGATATAACCATCGGCGAGTGTAATGGTCGCGCCCATTTTCTCCAGCGCCGCGATATGCAAATCCACCGGACGCGTTCCAATCGCGCAGCCGCCGGGCAAAGAGACTTTGGCCGTATGCGCACGAGCCAAAAGCGGGCCCAAGACGAGAATGCTCGCCCGCATCTTGCGCACCAGATCATAGGGCGCTGTGGTGCTCGTGAGCGTCTTGGCGTCAAGCACCATCGTGTGACCGCCACCATTGCCAGCATTCAAAGTAATCTCGACCCCATGCTGGCGCAACAAATGCGCCATCGTCACGATATCGGCGAGCTGTGGCACATTGCCAAGCGTAAGGGGCTCATCACTCAGCAAGCAAGCCGTCAAAAGCGGCAGCGCCGCATTCTTCGCGCCGCTGATCCAGATTTTTCCCTTCAGCGGATTCCCCCCGCGAATACGCATTTGATCCATTATAATTATCTTTCTTCTGAAACTTACATCCGTGGCAGAGTTACGCCTGTCTGGCCCATATATTTACCGGCCTTGTCTGCGTAGGAAATCTCGCAATTGCTGTCGCCCTTAAGGAACAAGAACTGGCACAACCCCTCATTCGCGTAAACACGCGCAGGCAACGGTGTTGTATTGGAAATCTCAAGCGTCACATGCCCTTCCCACTCTGGTTCCAGCGGCGTGACATTTACGATTAATCCGCACCGCGCATAGGTGGACTTGCCTAGGCAGATCACAAGAACATTGCGCGGGATTTTGAAATATTCAACTGTGCGCGCTAACGCAAAAGAATTGGGAGGAATGACACAAACATCGGTCTGGCGATTTACAAAACTGCCTTCCGAAAACTGCTTGGGATCGACAATCGCGTTATCGACATTTGTAAAAATCTTAAACTCGTCTGCGACACGCGCATCATAGCCGTAAGACGACAAACCATAAGAGATCACACCATCACGGTTTTGTTTCTCTTCAAAGGGTGAGATCATTTGATGCTCGAGCGCCTGCTGGCGAATCCAATGATCGGGCATTACGGGCATGTCTAGCTTTCCTTCTTTGTCTCTGACGCATGAGCCTTGTCCGGCTCTTGTCGCGCCTGTTGCTGTGTTTTGCGACGTTTAAGATTGGCGCGCAAGGCCTCGGCCACACGATTTTCGCGGGCTAAGGATCGGGATGAACGCTCATTCTCGGTCATAATCTGCCATAACTTATATCTATTTCAACAGGATAACTTCACCCCCCTGAGGGCACAAGACCATATCCTGACGATTCGTCGCTAGCCTACACACTTATTTAACTTTTTGCACCTATCGGGATACAAATTGCAGAATCCATCCCCCCCTCACATAAAGAGAGGCATCGTGAGAAAATTACCCATATTTCTAATCATGTTTTTCGCATCTTTTCTTCCTCTTCATGCACAAGCCGCCGTAAGTAGCGGCGAATTATTGCAAGGGGATTGGTATGGCCCGACCGCTTTGGTCTTTTTTGTCATGGCTTACGGCTTCGTCCTCCTTGAGGAGAGAATCCACCTCCGCAAATCAAAACCTGTAACCATCGCGGCCGGCCTTATCTGGATTTTCGTCATGCTGGCCTATAAAGCCGTCGGACAGGAAGAACAAGGTGCACATTTACTACGCGAATCCCTTCTGGAATATGCCGAGTTAATGCTCTTCCTCCTGTCGGCCATGACCTTTGTGAACGCCATGGACGATCGCGGCCTGTTCCGTGCCCTTCGCGCCAAGCTTGTCAGCAAAGGCTTTTCCTTACGCACGCTGTTTTGGCTTTGTGGCGGCCTTGCCTTTATAATGTCCCCCATTGCTGACAATTTGACAACGGCGCTCGTGCTTGGCGCGGTATCGCTTGCTGTCGGGTCTGGAAACGCGAAGTTTGTATCGGTTAGCTTTATCAACATCGTCGTTGCCGCCAACGCAGGTGGTGCTTTCAGCCCCTTTGGCGACATCACGACGCTTATGGTCTGGCAAAAAGGCCTCGTCCATTTTGGCGAGTTCTTCCTTCTCTTCATCCCTTCGCTGATTAGCTGGATCCTTCCCGCTTTTGTCATGTCGCTGGCTGTTCCGAAAAGCGCCCCTGAGCCCATGCAAGAGACTGTTCGTATCAAAAAAGGCGGCAAACAAATTGCCCTGCTCTTCCTTTCTACCATTGCCATGACTGTTCTTTTGCACCAGTTCCTGCATATCCCTCCTTTTATGGGCATGGTCACAGGCCTTGGCTTCCTCAAAGTCTACGGTTTCTTTATTCGTCATCATGAACTGCGCAAACAGCCTGACCGTTCCCCTGCGGATGAAACCAAACCCTTTGACATTTTCGTCAATCTCAGCCGGATTGAATGGGATACGCTTATGTTCTTTTACGGTGTGATGATGTGCGTCGGCGGAATTGGCGCCTTTGGCTATCTACACGACCTGTCCTCTACCCTTTATGGCACGATGGGGGATACATCAACCCATATCCTCGTTGGCTTCCTGTCCGCGATCATTGATAACATCCCTGTCATGTTTGCCGTCCTGAACATGGGGGTTGATCACTCACTTGGTCAGTGGCTGCTTGTGACGCTCACCGCTGGTATTGGCGGGTCGCTCCTGTCCATTGGCTCTGCCGCGGGTGTCGCGCTGATGGGGCAAGCGCGTGGCACCTATACCTTCATGTCGCATCTTAAATGGTCGTGGATTATTCTGATCGGTTATCTGGCGGGAATCGGCAGTCACTTGCTTATCAACACAACAAGCTTTTAGGTGAAACAGTTGCCTACCCCACGCGACGGACTTCCTGCACCTCAGGGATAAAGTGGCGGAGCATTTGCTCGATCCCAAACTTAAGGGTAGCCGTCGCACTAGGGCATCCGGCACACGCTCCGCGTAGGCGCAGATAGACGACGCCATCTTCATATTTTTCGAAGACGACGTCACCGCCATCCTGCGCTACAGCAGGGCGGACACGCTTGTCCAACAGGTCGCGGATCTGGCTTTCCACATCGCCGCTCGATTCTGTGGTCGCTGTTGATGTCGAAAGAGCACCCCCTTCATTCAAAACGGGTCTGTCCGACATAAAATGATTGATAATCGCCTGCAAAACGGACGGCCGCAGCAAACTCCAATCCTGCCCCTCTACACAGGTAACACTGATAAAATCTTGCCCCAAAAAGACGCTTTGCACCCCATCAATGGCAAACAGACTCTGCGCCAAGGGAGAGACCGCCGCCTGTTCCTCATTATTAAACTCCATGGGCGCCGCCACAACCTGCATCGAAGGCAAAAACTTCATCGTCTGGGGGTTTGGCGTATCTTCGGTCTGGATAAACATGTTCATTCTCCTTAAAGGACAGGTTAGGTCGGCGCTTCATCCGAACGCAATCCCTCTGGAACCACGATAATCGGCACAATCATCTTCTTAAGCCCTTTATCCGACAAAAGGCTTTGCATCATGGGGTTTTTCGAGCCGTCGTCCATCTTGGCCGCAACAACAACAGAGGAAATATCCTGATGTGTTTCGATCAGATCGACAAGTGCACTCATCCTTTCGCCCTTGCGATAATATGTTTTGGCCTCACGACCGGATAAATTGAGAACGAACGCCTCATGTTTAAGCATCTCCTTGCGTGCGGCGTCAAAGGCATCGTCGAGAACAGCCTTTTCCACACCACCCCAAGCTTCGATGCCAACCGGTTCGACAACATAAAGCAAAGCAACATGACCGCCCAAAACCTTGGCACGGCGCGCCGCATATTCAATCGCGCGTGTTTGGGCAAGTGCTTTGTCAATCATAACAAGAAAGACGGGTTCTTTCATAGTATCCTCTCCACATCAAGAGCTGTGTGTTACGACACACGACGGAAAAGATAAGCCGAGCCACCACCAATTCCCAATGAAATCAACAACGACATCAGTGCATAAAGCAGCGGTTTTTCCCGCGCCATGCGTGAAAGGCTATCATTAAAACCGATTTGTGCAACTTTTAATTCCTCGGTACGCGAAGCGATCAGTTTCTTGCCTGAAAACTCATAGATATGGGCCTTAAACAAGCCAATTGGCACATTGGGTGGCAAGAAAAAGTCCGCACGGAAGAGATTGCTTTCAAGAACCCTGACCCCATCCGGCTCGAAACGATACAGCCCGTCTTGTGTTTTGGCTTCGACAAGACCAGAGCCATAAGGTGTATCGGCAAAAAGCATAGCTTGTGGTGCCAGTCCATATGTTTGAACGGCCTCAGTCGTCGCAACCGCGGTTACCGGCTTGGACGAGATCACCGCATAATAGCTGGGGGCTGGACGAATGATGCGGGGTGTGCCGTTGATCCAAATCCCAGTATGGCGCTCCTTCTTACGAACCTGCATCTCGGCAGGTGGCCCCTCCAACACGATCACAACGTCAGCCTTATTTCTTAAAACGCCGAAAACGGTTAGACGTGCGCCATCAAACCCCTCTCGCACGCCAACAAAATCTTCGGACAATTCGGCAGAAAGCTTCTTCGCGGCCAACGCGGGTGACGTGATAAGGCAAAGTGTAATGAGGAGCGCTACGATCTTTTTCATGGTAGAAGCTTAACCTCCACCGTGAAAAGATGTTCAGGCGCAAGGATCAATCCGGCAACAAGCTTACCCGCCACCAAAAGGATCAAAACCGACATCAAAAAGCGCGCAACCTCTGGCTTAAGCTTGGAGGCAAAGCGTGCGCCGAACGGAACCGACACGACGCTGCCGATCAACATCAAAACAGCAAGAACGACATCGACACTGTGGTTCGTCACCGCCTGCAGAACTGTGGCAAAAGCTGTGGTAAAAAGGATTTGAAACAGCGACGTCCCATTTACCAACGCGGGCGGCATGCGCAAAATATAGATCATCGCAGGCACAAGAACAAAACCACCGCCGACGCCCAACATCGCAACCAGAATACCACCGATTATACCAAGAACGATCGGCAGCATCACATTCACACGCAAATTGGATTCCGGGAAATCGATCGCCATCGATCCACTCGCGCCCCAACCTTGCGTCAAGCCATCAGGGGTAACGTCCGGCTTAGCGGAGCGCTTGCGCGACCGGAAACGCTGCCCCGCCTTGAACAAGCGCGGCGCACTCTCCCAAAACATCATCAAACCAACAACAGAAAGAAGCGTGACGTAGCTGAGTGTGATCACCAGATTGATATGGCCCATTTGCTTGAGCCATTTAAAAAGTTGAACCCCAATCCCCGTCCCAAGAAAGCTTCCCATCGTCAGGATAAATCCCATACGGACGTCGATATTGCGTCGCTTCCAGTGCGCCAGTGCGCCCGACAGGCTCGTCCCGACTAATTGGTTCGACTGGGTTCCCACGGCAATCGTCGCCGGAATCCCCATAAAGGTCAGAAGCGGCGTGAGCAAGAACCCTCCCCCTACGCCAAACAGACCGGACAAAAAGCCCACGACCGCGCCAAGGCCAATTAACCACAACGCGTCCACCGACATTTCGGCTATGGGAAGGTAAATATCCATTTAATCTCTTTCGGTGCTATCTATATCCTGAACAAGGATGAAATTAAACCCGTTTATGTCAAAATCTTGCTGTATTTGAACTATAATGATATACGGTAACCATTCCAACTTTGATTTTTAGGGGAGTTTCGTATGGATAAGATTAAAGGGACTGAGAGAATAATAAATCCGACACAAGCCGATAAAGAAGCAACCCTTGGACGCCTCAACAGCCCTTACGCGCTGGGCAATGGCAATGATGTCGATCAAGAAGTGGCAGATGCCAGAGTGCGTCACACAGAAACGCTTTTGCCAAAAGAGCTATCAACAAGTGACAAGTACGGCAATCGTCCGTTGGGCGCTATTGTTAGAACGCTGACACCCAGATAAGACACTTCTAGCTCCCATCGCTTAACTGGATGGATTGTGCGCGGGGAAGGAATGCGAGGAAAGGATCTGTGTCCGTTCCTGTAATCCAAGCCTGAACACCCAGCGCCAAAATTTCCTCGAATAAAGCTTCGCGGCGCACCCGATCAAGGTGCGCCGTAATGTCATCCAGCAAAAAGAGCGGCATCATCTGGCGCGTGGCGGCAAGCGTGCGCACATAAGCCATCATGATCGCAACAAGAAGCGCTTTCTGCTCGCCCGTCGAACAAAGCTCAGCAGGACAGCCATGTTTGCGATGGACGACGCGAAGATCGCTACGATGCACGCCAACGGCGCACGTGCCGCTTTGGGCATCCTCGCCACGTGTGCGCGCCAAGTCTGCTCGCAGTTCATCCTCAACCAACAGGGCGGGCTGATGTAAAAGATGCTCCTCGGCCATGCCTGCTAACGAAAGATCTGCGGTTGGAAAAACGCTTTGCGTCTCGGCAATAGCCGTTTGCAAATGCCTTAAAAGCTGCAGGCGCGCCGCCGCAATCGCGACGCCCGTGCGCGCCATTTCGTCCTCGAGGCCGCTAAGCCACGCCGCATCCGCGATCCCTTCCCGCAGAAGCCGCAAACGCTCGCGCATGGCTTTTTCATAACGATGGACACGTCCCGCATGCGCAGGATCGAAGCTGAAGGCCATGCGATCAACCAGCTTGCGTCGCGCCGATGGCCCCTCCGCCAGCACACGATCCATGTCGGGCGTAATCCACGCCATCCCCACATGCTCGGCGAGAACTTGCTGGTTTTTGATGGGCCGCCCATCGATTTGGACAATCCGGCGATCCGATCCCGAAGCGGGATCTCGGCCCGTTGCAACTTTGAGCCCCCCAGAGGGCCCCTCAAGCTCCGCAACCACGGCCCATGGGGCCGCATCACTTTGCGCCTGCCACTCGGACGGCGCAGCACGGCACATCCCCCGACCGGGCACAAAGAGGCTGATCGCCTCAAGAATATTGGTTTTTCCCACACCGTTCGGGCCCGTGATCACAACAGGCACAGGCGACAAACGAAGCCGCAAATCCAGATGATTACGAAAGTTCGTTAAGGTCAGCTGCGAAACAACCAAGGGAGCGGGCATATGACCCTTTCCCTTAGACCCGCATGGGCATCAGAACATAAAGGGCGCTTTCGTCCCCGACATCCTGCACAATCACCGGAGCCGCCGTATCCGCCATCATAAAGCGGACGCCGTCACCCTCGATCTGTTGCAACACTTCCATCAGGTAGCGGGCATTAAAGCCGATATCCAGCGGCGCCCCATCATAGGAAACTTCCATCTCTTCCGTCGCGCTGCCCGCTTCCGGCGCATTGGCCGTCAGGATCATTTGCTTTTCGGACAACGAAAGCTTCACGCCCCGCGACTTTTCGGATGAAATGGTCGCCACGCGATCAACGGCCGCGCCGAACACGCGCGGATCAGTGCTGAGCGCCTTGTCATTCCCCTGCGGGATAACTCGCTCGTAATCAGGAAATGTGCCATCAATCAGCTTTGACGTGATGACAATGTGATCAAAAGTAAAGCGCACTTTGGATTCCGACAGCGCAATTTCAACCTGCCCCGACATTTCATCCAAGATTTTACGCGCTTCGTTGATTGTCTTACGCGGCACGATAATCCCCGCAAGGCCCGTAACGCCCTTTGGTGCCGCCATCTCGACACGCGCAAGCCGGTGACCATCTGTGGCCACGGCGCGGAAGACCTCGACATTATCGACTGCCGTGCTATGCAGGTAAATGCCATTGAGATAGAAACGCGTCTCCTCCGAGGACATCGCAAAGCGCGTGCGATCAATCATAACGCGCAGGTCCGCGATATCGAGCGAGAATTTGTGCTTGTAATCACCATCCGGCATTTTGGGAAAATCGCCAACAGGCAAGCATCCAAGTTTGAACTGTGAACGCCCCGCCGACAGGACAAGTTGCCCCGAACCCGTGGCCGCAAGTTCCACCTGTGCGCCATCGGGTAGTTTGCGCACAATCTCATACATCGTATGGGCAGGCGCCGTTAGAGATCCCGGCTCCACAATCGAAGCCGTTACAACCTCATTGACTTCAATTTCCATATCCGTCGCAGAGAACGACACCTTGCCCTTCTCAGCTACTATCAGGACATTAGACAGAATGGGGATCGTGTTGCGACGCTCAACGACGCTTTGAATATGGCTAAGCCCCTTAAGAAGGTCGGCGCGCTCAAGCGTGATTTTCATAGCTATAGCCTCATAAAAAGGGGTCGAAATATGCTAACGGTCTGGTTTAACATGCTCAAAGCGCTAGCTCAAGACATATGGACGAACGCGCAATCGGGAAAATTGAGTAGAGAGAGAAGCAAATCATCCTGCAGGTTTCCCTCATAGTCTCTCATATACCCTCGCGCAAATATTAACTATATCCTTCATATCGTTGACGCCCACAAGCCATATTATTGCGATCTAGGAATATTACGAATTAAGCATTTTCACCATACGTTTGCTGCTTGCCTCCCTTTGTTTCTCGTTGCCTCACGGCAACGGCGCGTACTCAGCTACAGCCTCGGCAAGCGCGACTGTCTGGGGTCGATATTAGAAAAATAAAGTCTTATAGGGCGATAAGCTCGACCTTGTCGCCCACTTCTCTATTCAAAAAGCGTGTAGCCATGAGGCGAAACCGCTCCGGCGTGTCCGTCACCCAGAACGACTCATGCCCCTGCCGATTCTCGACTCGCAGCGAATCTGGTATCGAGTCGCGAATCGAAAAAGCTGCCAGCTCATTTTCGGCAAGATAGGCTTTGACCACAGTAGCCATACTCTCCGCGCTATCGACAAGCTTGACCGAGGACGGCAAAAGCTGGCGCAGCGCCGGAACCAAGAGTGGGAAATGGGTGCAGCCCAAGACAACCGTGTCATAATCCGCAAGTTTGATCTGCGCCAAATATCGACGCACAATGGGCAAAGCTTCCGGCGCATCGCCCCACCCTTCTTCGGCCAAAGCAACAAAGAGATTGCACGCATGCGCTTCCACCTGTGCATCAGGGCGAAGAGACAATATCTCTCGCTGATACGCGCCAGACCGCACCGTTCCCTCCGTCGCTAAAACAACAATCCGTCCATTCGCCGAAGCCTCAACGGCCGCTCGCGCCCCCGGCTGAACGACACCCAAAACCGGCAAATCAGGATATCGGGCCTTAAGCACCGAAAGCGCCTGAGCCGACGCCGTATTGCAAGCCACGATTAAAAGCTTGATCCCAACCTTGCGAAAGTGAGAGGCAATTTGCAGGGCGTAGCTTTCAACCGTCTCTTGACTCTTGTTGCCATAGGGCAAGCGCGCCATGTCGCCCAGATAGATAAAATCTTCCTGCGGCAACGCTTCACGTAAGGCGCGAAAAACCGTCAGCCCGCCGATACCGGAGTCAAAAACACCGATGGGTTTGGAACGATACATTTTCAACAAGCCCTTTACGCTGCGTGACGGCCCTTGCGGAACATCTCTTTGATACCGCGAATGGCTTGACGCGTACGTTCCTCATTCTCGATCATCGCAAAGCGCACATGGTCGTCACCAAAATCGCCAAAACCGATGCCCGGCGCAACCGATACTTTAGCCTCGGACAAGAGTAGTTTGGAGAATTCCAACGATCCCATATGGGCATAGACCTCAGGAATCTTGGCCCAGACATACATCGTCGCCTTGGGCGTATCCACCATCCATCCTGCCTCATGCAGCCCTTTCACAAGGACATTACGGCGGCTCTCATACTTCGCACAAACTTCACTCACACAATCCTGCGGCCCCTCTAGCGCGACAATCGAGGCCACCTGTATCGGCGTAAAAGTACCATAGTCGTTATAGCCCTTGATCCGCTCCAGCGCATTCACAAGCGTTTTATTGCCGACCATAAAGCCCATACGCCAACCCGCCATGTTATAGCTTTTGCTGAGCGTAAAGAACTCGACGGCGACATCCTTCGCGCCCTTGACCTGCATAATGCTGGGGCACTTCCACCCATCAAAGCAAATGTCGGCATAGGCCAGATCTTGCACGACATAGATGCCATATTCTTTGGCCAGCGCGACGATGCGTTCAAAGAAATCCAGCTCCACGCACTGCGCCGTCGGATTGGCCGGAAAGTTGATGATCAGCAGCTTGGGCTTTGGGATTCTCATGCGAATGGCTTTTTCAAGCTCCTCAAAAAAATCCACGCCGGGCACTAACGGGACTTGCGTGATATCCGCACCCGCAATCACGGGGCCATAGATATGGATCGGATAGGACGGATTGGGCACCAGCACACTATCGCCGCGATCGAGTGTCGCCAGCATCAGATGCGCGATGCCTTCCTTGGAGCCAATGGTCGCAATTGCCTCGGTCTCGGGATCAAGATCGATGTCATAGCGGCTCTTGTACCAGTTACAGATCGCCTTGCGCAGACGGGGGATACCCTTTGACATCGAATAGCCATGCGTATCGCCGCGCTCAGCAGTTTGAACCAGCTTATCGACGATATGTTTAGGCGTGGGGCCATCGGGGTTGCCCATCCCAAAATCGATAATATCCTCCCCGCGATGACGCGCGGCCATCTTGAGCCCACCAGTGATGCTAAACACATAGGGCGGGAGGCGTTCGATACGAGGGAAATGTGTAGGAAGATCAACGGACGACGGTGCGCCGGACACTTTGCGTGCGGTCATTTTTGTCTCTTTCGTAGGCGCCTGGATACGTCCAAGCGACGGCCCCACCCTCTCGGCAGGCACGCAAAGGGTAACAAATCACGGAAAAAGGACAAGGGTAAAATGAAAACGACGAAAAAAAAGGGGGGAAGCGTTGCACTTCTCCCCCTCTTCCTATCCCAAGAAAAAAACTTAGCCGCCGAGAATATTCTTCATGTGGCGAGAGCCAAAGCTCGTAAGGCGCTTTGAAAGCTCGCGCAAACGTGGCGTTACATTGCCGCTATACGTGACAAGCTGGTTACCCTTTCGCTCTTTGATATGCTCCTTAGCAACAAGAACTTTGTTGCCATCGATATCTGTATACTCCTCAATTGGAAGTCCAGATTTGACGATAGCTTCGACCAGTCCTTGCTTGCGATCAGCCTTGATCGTGTAATGGCGCAAATCATGATTGGCCAGCATGCTGCCCACATTGCTCATGATCAGAACCGTTTTGTTCTGACCAATAACTGCAATCTCAAGATGGTTCGTGTCGAATTTCTTTTCCGATGTAACAGGATTGAATCCCCACATCATGGATCGGGTGCTCTTAACTTTCAGTGCTGTCATTTTACTTCTCCTCATGCTTGGTAGCTTTCACTTGGCCACGACAATGCGTTCGGAAAAGATGCGGAAGAATACCATTCCCGCTCTCAGCCTTAGTCTGAAAGCGGGAATAACATACGGACGCTCTTTATACCGTTCGCGGCTATCGTAGCCGTTTAGGAAGGCTTCCTTAAGCCCGCAACGACAGCGACACCAGCCCTATATTTACTTTCATCGAAAAAACAAAATCAGGATAAAAACAAGAAAAAACTGTGCGTTTCTGGCCTCAATTTCACAGAAAAAAGCAAGAATATGTCCTTTAATAAATCATTCCGTTTCTGTATAATCCGATCTATTAAAAGGTTACAGGTTCATAAAAAAATGGAACAGCTTTCTATACCAACTAAATATTTTTTCTTCAGCCAAAAACGGCTTGAAGAGCGGGAACGCCCGGAATCAATCGCTCGATATTCGACGTGTCTGGCTTTTTTGATCGATCAAGGAAAGCTTGTCGAATATACGCATACGCGCCTAATGGCCGCCCCTCAAGACGATGAAGAAGCGCGGGGATCTAGCGCTCACGTCGCCTATATTCGCTTCGAAAGGGGTTATGACGCCCCCAGCAACTGGCTCAAAAAAATCGGCGAAGAAAACAGGGAAGCTCTGGAAAAAAAACTTGAAGAAATAGGCCTAACTCTTGAAATAATCCAAAAAGCCTATGCCAAGGAAAGAACCCAATCTTATTGGCATCGTGATTATAAAGCGATCAAGTCACGCGACAAAAAAAACAAAGCCGCCCAACCTCATCGTCTATTCGAAAAAGCGACCACTCTCCCACGCATACCAACAATAAAATACGATTGGTAAGTTGACCGGGACATACGCTGCTTTTTTTGCAGGCGTACTAAAAATTGTTTTCCTCTTGATTGCCGAGGTCTTCATCGATCGGGATAGCATAGTCGCCCCCGAACCAGTTGCCCAAGTCAATATCCGCGCACCGGCGCGAGCAAAAGGGATAGAAGTTCACGTCCGCTGGACGATTGCAGATCGGGCATTTCTTCTCAAGCACCTGCGCACTCATTTCTTGTCCCCATGCATCATCTCAAACAATGACGGTCCCGCACGGCGACGCGTAATTTCAAGCAATCCTGCCTTTGTCAGTCCCAACGCACGCGGCCTGCAAGGATCGTCTTCCGCCAGCCGCGCAAATGCATTGATCAGCTTGGCGCCATCGCTACGCTCGTTCATCTTTAAACAATCAACGACAATAAGCCCCGACAAATTACGCAACCTGATTTGACGTGCCAGCTCACGCACTGCGCGCAAATTGACATCCGTCGGATTCTTGGCCGCGCCACCATTAACATCGACCGCAACCAAAGCCTCGGTCTGCTCAATCACCAAAGAACCCCCTTGCGCCAAAGGCACAACAGGATCGCCCAAGCTTTCGATTACATCCTCAAGCTGGGGATGAACCGGCTCGCGGCTCAGCTTGGCCGTCATTCCTGCCTTTTCTTTTTCGAAAAGCGCAAGATCAACACAATCCGCAAAGAGGACAGAAATATTTTTCTGGCCTTTCAGCGGTTGCAAAGCGCGCTGCCATGGCAAGGGCGGGGAAACCAGAACAGCGACGCAATTCACTTCATCGCCCGTTTCTTGGGCCAAACGCGCAGGCCACGCTTTCCCCTGCGCAAGAGTCGTCAGAACTTCGGCATTCACCCAAGCGCCGGTGCGCAAATCACCGACTTTTTCAAGATAAAGATGTTCCGCGAGTCCCGCATCAACCCAGCCTTTTGCCCCACCGTCCATAACGCGAATGATCTTGCCACGCACAATAGCGCCCGTCATATCAGGCTTGTCCATTTGATCCAGATAGAGATCAAGCAATTCCTTGCCGCGCCAGACAGCCGCACGGACAAGACCTTTCGCTCTATCACAGGTGATCACAAGTCCGGTCATGGCACGCGCCTCGCGCTTTTGATCATCTGAGAAAGTTCGTAAAGCGGCAAACCGACAATACCCGAATAAGACCCCATCATGCTGTGAATGAGGCAGGCAGCACGTCCCTGTATCGCATAGCCGCCCGCCTTGCCGATCCCCTCACCACTTTGAGCATAATCGGCTAATTCTTCGTGGCTCAGACGCTTGAACTTCACGACGCTATCAGACACGCGATGCAGGCACCTTCCATCCGGCGCGATAAGACAAACGCCCGTATAGACGTGATGACGTCGCCCCGAAAGAACAGACAAAAACCGCGCAACATCTTCAATGCTTCCCGCCTTAGGCAACACACGTGCCGCACAGGTTACCACCGTGTCGGAACCAAGCACATAGGCATCTGGGACTTGCGCCAATACATACGCAGCCTTTTCTTTGGCAAGACGCAACGCCATTTCACGCGGGAGTTCCCCTTTCAGGCGTGTTTCGTCAAGCTCGGCAGGGATAACTTTGTCAGGGGTAAGTCCTATTTCCTGAAGCAAGGCCAAACGGCGCGGCGAGGATGAGGCAAGGATAAAAGGTTTATTATCGATCATGTTTTAACTTTATTCTTCAACTTAAAGACGTATGAAATGACCTCGGCCACAGCCCGATATTGTTCCGGCTCAATGGGATCATCCAGTTCTACCGTATCATAAAGGGTACGCGCAAGAGGCGGATTACTTACAATCGGAATGTCATTTTCCTCTGCCACGGCCCGAATACGCATCGCAACATTATCAACGCCTTTGGCCGTTACGACAGGAGCCATCATTTTCAAGCCATCATATTCAAGAGCAATCGCATAGTGCGTCGGATTTGTGACAATCACGGAGGCGTTGGGCACATTGGCCATCATACGGCGGCGGGCTTTTTCAAGACGGATTTGACGCAAGCGCCCACGCACCATCGGATCGCCCTCCATCTGCTTATGCTCATCCTTAACTTCTTGCTTGGTCATACGCAGACTTTTGAAATAGCTCCACCGCACATACAAAATATCGGCAACAGCAATTACGGTGATAATCAACATCAGCATAATCAAAAGTCGAAGAGCCTTGCCATGCAGATAGGAAGTCATACCATCCAAATCCATTTGGACAAAAGTTGGCAAATCATCAAGAACCGGCAGCATCACTCGGTACGCCATGTAACCAAGGACAATCATTTTCACGGTGCTTTTCAATAGCTCCGTCACGGAATTGAGCGAGAAAAGACGCTTAAAACCATTGTGAGGCAAAAGTTTGCTAAACTCCATCTTGAGCTTGCCCGTCCCCATATAAAAATCGGTCTGGATCATAGTGCCCAAAACAGCGACCAAGAGAAAAAGGCCAAGGACAAGTGTCGTAGGCAACCCCGCACCGGCCACTACACCAAACAGAGCATTGGAGAGCCCCCCATCCTCGAGCGATATTTGCTCTGGCTTTTCAAGAAAAACTCGCATCGTCTGCGTCATCGCCCGCCCCAGCATCGGGAAAAACCATAGGAGCATCACGAGAATCGCAATAAACATAAACCACGAACTCATTTCACGGCTTACGGCCAGATTACCCTGTTGCCGTGCATCACTTATCTTTTTGCCGGTTGGTTCTTCTGTTTTTTGATCCTTATCATTCGACTCAACCATCTCGGGCCCTCTATCGTATAAAGACGCGCGCGACCATGTCGTCCGACAAAGTCAGCCACACACCGAGCATGCCGCCCACAGCTAGGCCAAAGACAAAAAAGCCTCCCCAAATTTGCACTGGGATCATGATGATGAAAAGCTGGATCTGCGTCATCAACTTTTGCATGACGCCAAGCGTCGTATAGAGCAACAGGCCGATAATAATGAAGGGCGCAGCCAACTCGACACCTATCGCAAACGTCGAACTCATCAAATGGACAACCTGCTGAACCATATCTCCATAGGGAAGATCCTGACCGACAGGAAAAATCTTGTAGGTGTCCAGTAATGCACGAAAAAGAACTTGCTCAAAACCGGAAACAAACAGTAATGCCAGTGCGGCAATACTCAAAAAAGCTGAAGTCAGCGAACTTTGGGTTGCCATCGACGGGTTGAGGATCATCGCATTGGACAACCCGATTTGCATCGCCATAATGGCTCCGGCCGTTTCGATAATTCCCATCATCAAACGCATCACAACGCCAAAGAACACGCCAACCATAACCTCAGAGGCCAAGAAACGAACCATATCTGCCGGATGTTCTGGGATTTTGGGGATTTGCGGCAGAAGAACGCCATACATCAAAACGGACAGGGCCATCGCAAACATAAAGCGCACACGCTGAGGCACAAAGGACTCGCCGATGCCGGGAAACATCATGAGACCTGCGCCAAGCCGCGTAAACACGGTCATGAACCCAAACACATGACCAGAAAGTTGCGCGTTGAGATCAATATTCATCGCCGAGCACTACCCGCTCATGCCGATTTCGACGATCCGGTCCGTCAAACTACGCGTAAAGCCGCCCAAAGTTGCCATCATAAAAGGCAACAACCAGACCGTCACAACAAACACGATAACAAGCTTGGGAATAAAGGACAGGGTCATTTCCTGAATCTGGGTCACAGCCTGAAACAACGAAATCAGAACGCCAACGACTAGGCCCGTCATCAGGATGGGCCCGCAAATCTTGAGCATGACCCAGATGGCCTCGCGGCAAATTTCAATAACTTCAGCTTCGTTCATAGATCACGCCAAGCCGATGGGAGAAAACGGAGAATCAATCGTCACGATCATAACGACTTTTGGCCAAGCTGTCTTTAGTTGTCTGCAAGTTGCTTAAGCAGCGGACAATCAAATCGATGTACGGATTACTTCCTGATAGGCCGTTATCACCTTGTCGCGAATGCTGGTGATCGTTTGCACCATGACTTCAGCGTTACTGACTGCCAAGATGACTTCTTGGAGATCAGCCTTGCCCATCGCGCCCTTGACGGCCATTTCTTCGCCTGCTTTGACACTCTCAACCGCATCGGACATAAAATCCTTCATCACCGAGCCAAAATCCTGCCCCTTGGAATCCGAAACGGCAGCAAGCCCCGGCCCATCGATCCCGCGCTTGCCCACATTTTGATAGGCCGAAAGCACATTTGATACGTTAATGGTCATGGCGCTTTACCTTTCCGGCTAGTTACGGAGTAAATCAATGGTTTTAAGGAGCATTGAACGCGATGATTCAATCACGCTCAGATTGGCGTTGTAGGAATGCTGGGCCTGACGCATATCCATTCCTTCCAAAAGCGGTTTGACATTGGGGGTTAGAACATAGCCCTTTTCATCCGCAGCAGGATTGGACGGATCAAACTTTTTGATAAACTCGCTTTTATCCGCACGAACGCCATCAACCTTGACTTTATAAACGCCGAGGGCGCGATCAAACTCGCTTTTAAAACTGACAACTTTACGCTGATAAGGCATCTCGCCAGGTTTGGAAGGAGTTGTTTGTGCATTCGCAATGTTCTCGGCAACAACCTTCATGCGCTGGGATTGCGCACGCAATCCTGACCCTGCAATCGCCATCACTGTTGTCAAATCAGAACCAGCCATGCCCTATTCCCTTACTTACCAATAGCTGTTCGCAGCATCATCATAAACTTCTGGTAGATCGATGTATCAGCTTGATACTCAACCGCTGTTGCTGAAGTCTCCATCATTTGCTGTTCCAAATCAACCGAATTGCCGGTCGGAACCGTTTCAAAGCTTCGCATCTTCTTCGTTCCGGCATTCACCCCTGACATCGAGGCCGGTAAAATATGCTTGTCGCTTGTGACCGTCATCGTTCCGGCTTGTGCTTTACTGAGCGCTTGCTCAAAGGTTTCAAAGGCCACAAGTTCCTTGGCTTTATAACCCGGCGTATCGGCATTCGCGACATTTTGAGCCAAAACAGCTTGTTTTTGGCCTAGATAAGACATCTTCTGCGACATAATGCTCAAAATACCGCTATCAACAAACGACATTGAGTACCAGCCTTTCATTACGAGATGAAAACAAACATTAGCTTTCAAAAAGATAGTTGCAATTGGTGTGCCAAACCTGAATGTTCTATGTTACATCAACCACTGCCGCACAGGACATACGGTGAGAAGAGATAAAGATCATACGCCATCCTACGGCCCTGTCAAACCCTCTGGGCAGCAACAGGTTGCTGTTGCGCTACAGGCCGACGAATCACAAACGGAGGCTTTGCCCGAAATTGTCGCGACAGGCCGAGGCCATCTTGCGCGTGAAATCCTTGATATTGCTTATGCCAACGGCATCATGGTGAGAGAGGATTGCGCTTTGGCCGAAATACTGGCACAGCTTGAACTTGATACACCAATCCCAAGCGAAGCTGTCGTCGCCGTCGCGGAAATTCTGGCCAAAGTTTACGAGGCCAATAACGCGTTGGACACACAAGCCGATCAAGCCAAAGCTAAATAATCAGTTTAAGGAAAGGGTGCCCATGACTCCGCCGACCTCTTTGACAAAAACACTTGAAGAACTGAACGCTCTTTCCCGCTTTTTTATCGATGCCGAGAAGCAGCTGAAAGACGGCCTGTCTGTCGATATGTCCGGCATGGACGAACGCATCGGCGAAATCTGCAAGATTATTCAAGAGGCTGTTCCTGAACAACAAGAGCAATATTTGCCCGAGTTGAACAACTTGCTTAACCTTCTCAACTCCTGTGAGTCCGTTTTGCATTCCATGCCTTTCGACACAGATGCTGAATAACAAAGATATTTACAATGGAAAGTGACGTTCAATCCCTCTCTTGGCTTCGTTTTATCTTCGCCTCTGTCACCGTTTTGGGGCTGCTTGGGCTACTGGGATGGCTATTAAAAGTGGCAAGCCTCAAGGGATGGCTTGTGCCTCGCCCCTCTGGCAAGGCCGATCTGAAATGCACCTCCTCCATGGCGCTGGACACAAGGCGACGCATTCTCGTGGTGGAACGTGATGGAATGGAATATCTCCTTCTCCTTGGGCCAAATAATGATATCCTCCTCTCGCAATCTCCGATTCCCTCCCAGTCAAACAGCTCTGCTCCATCCGAACCGACCTGATATGCCCCTTCGTCGTAGTCACATCGCCCGCTTCCTTTCGTTTTTGCTCCCGCTCTTTTTGGGGGCCCTTCTTTTCATGCCAACAGAAGTGATGGCTCAGGCGATCAATCTTGATCTTGGTCAGGGGCCAACAACATCTGCACGTTTAATCCAGCTCACGCTGCTTATGACCGTGTTGGCGCTGGCACCGTCTATCCTGATTATGGTCACCTGCTTCACGCGGGTTGTTGTTGTTCTCTCTTTCCTGCGTACAGCCATTGGCGCCCAGCAAACCCCGCCGAATATTGTTCTCATCAGCCTTGCTCTCTTCCTGACCTTTTTTGTAATGCAGCCCGTTTTTGAGCAAGCGTGGAACAACGGCATGCGTCCCTATATGAACAACGAAATCGACGAAGAAACCTCGTTTAACAAAAGCATCCAGCCCTTCCACGACTTTATGCTTCAGCATACACGCGAGAAGGATTTGATTTTATTCATGGATATGGCCAAGATTGAGTTACCTGCCAAAGACGCGCGCCCCGAGGCCAAACGCGAAGCGATGCCTTTGCGCGTGGTCATTCCGGCCTTTATGATTTCAGAATTGAGGCGCGCTTTTGAAATAGGCTTTCTCGTTTTCCTGCCCTTCCTGATCATCGACATGGTCATCGCATCGCTTCTCATGTCCATGGGCATGATGATGTTGCCGCCGACAGTTATTTCGCTTCCGTTCAAGATCATTTTCTTTGTTCTCGTGGACGGGTGGTACCTTATTTCCGGTTCTCTTGTTCAAAGTTATGGAACGGGATGAAGTTCTCCCCTTTTTGACGCAAGTAAATCGTATCTACTGGCTTGCACAGGCTCATATCGACCTATATAAGTATTGGTGGTTAAGTTCCTTTCTTTCCTCCTCCCTCCTCTTGGGGTCTGACGATGTCTGATCATAAGCTCTGCGATTTGAACTTTGTGGACTTGTATGTCTGTCTGGAAGGCAAGGCAGAACCCCATTATCATGAACAAGTGAGCGGAAAAAGCGACGGCAACGACAAAGAAGTTCCGCCTGAATTCATGCCCGCCGTTCAAGAGCTGGCCAATCACTTGCGTGCGAAATTCATTGACGATGAAATGGGCCTGACCTTCGAAGGTGTTCGTATGCGCTGTGCCAAAGTGCGCACAGCAGGCGGGTTGATGTGGGCCTCGCTCAGAAAAATCAATTCTGTGCCACCACCACTTGAAAAACTGGGCTTCATCCCTCAGCTCGTGCCGCATCTGCGTGGGCTTGGAAAACGACATGGTTTGATCTTGCTTTGCGGCGCGACAGGTCAAGGAAAGACAACAACCTCTTGCGCGCTTCTCGCAGATTTCCTGAATAATATCGGGGGCGTCGCCTTTACCATCGAAGATCCCGTCGAATATGATCTTGAAGGCCGTCATAGCGAACACGGTTATTGCTATCAGGTTGAAGTCAAGGAAGACGAAGAATGGGCCCTGATGCTCAAGCGCAGCCTGCGTTGGCATCCACGCTATATCTTTGTGGGTGAACTTCGCACGCCCGAAGCGACGAACCAGCTTCTACGCGCGGCAACCTCTGGTCACTTGGTCATCACAACCGTTCACGCCGGAAGCGTTGAAGAAGCGCTGGAAGGCGTGCTCCAACTCGGCGAACAAGCCGTAGGCGAACGCGCAACATCTCTGCTCGCGACAGGTTTGACGGCCATCATCCACCAAACCGTTGTAGCACAAGGGCTTCATACGCAATTCTTTATCACTGAACCGATGAACCCCGCAGCTCCCTTCCGCAACTGCATCCGTGAAAAGCGCATCGGGCAGACACGCACCTTTATGGATCAGCAGGCCGCTCTTCTCATGCAAAATGGCCGCCTCTTCCGCGAAGGCACAACGGGGACTTAAGGGCTCCATAATTACATTAACATTTACGCGTAAGTTTTGCCCTTGGGTGCGCGGCGCGATAGGTTTCCGCCAGTTGGACGGATTCAATGCGCGTATAAAGCTGGGTCGTGGAAAGGGAACTGTGCCCCAGCAACTCTTGAAGACTGCGTAAATCCGCACCCGAAGCCAGCAAATGCGTTGCAAAGCTGTGTCGCAAGGCATGAGGCGTGACATTGTCCGGCAAGCCAAGCAACCGCCGCACAGCGCGAAGCTGGCGTTGTGCAACGCCCGGATTAAGCACCTCCCCCCGCGCACCAACAAAGACGGGTGTCGTATTCTTCGCAGGATAAGGGCAAGCCGCCAGATATCTGTACAGCGCATTTTTGACGATAGGCAGAAGCGGCACGACACGTTGTTTGTTACCTTTTCCTGTGACCACAATACGGTCGCCTTGCGCAAGCTGGCCATGAGTGAGTCCTAACGCTTCGCTGATACGCAAGCCAGCACCATACAGCAGCGTAAACAAGGCCTCATCGCGTAAACCAATCCAGCTTTCGCTCAGCACATCTCCCGCTTGCGACAGAATTTCACCGGCCTGCTCTTCGGTCACAGGGCGTGGCAAACGCTTGGGCGTCTTGGGAGCACGCAAAAGGTCAATAGCTGGATTATGCAACCTCCCCGTCTTATCAAGCCAACGGAAAAAACGCCGTACACCCGCAAGCGCCCGTGCGCGCGATGCGGCCTGCAAAGACTCGCGCGATAAATAGGCAAGCCATGCGCGAAAATCCGTCAGGCTTAAGCCAGACAAATCTCCAAGCTTCACACGCCCGCCACGATAATCGACCAGAAAGGAAAAAAAACCGCGCAGATCGGCAAGGTAAGCTTCAGCCGTATGATCAGCTAAACGCTTTTCTCCGCGCATCCAATTTTCCCAGTCCTTGATGGTCGCGGTTAAATCATCGGCGAGAGGCAGAAGATCAAGTTTGGTCACGCGTGCCCCCTACTCGCTCGCCAAGGCGGCAACTGGGTCCATATGCGCGGCTTTGCGTGCTGGAAGATAACCGAACAAAAGCCCCGTCGAAACGGCGCAACCAAAAGCCATCATAATCGGCGCAAGGCTCAAGATCGTGCGTGTACCAAAGGCATCAACAACCAGCGCGATGCCAACACCTAACGCGACGCCTAGCAACCCGCCAATCAAACAAACAACGATAGCCTCTGTCACGAACTGGAGTAAGATATCTCGCGTGCGTGCGCCCGTTGCCATACGCAGGCCGATCTCGCGCGTCCGCTCGGTGACCGATACGAGCATGATATTCATCACACCAATACCGCCAACGAGTAAAGAGATCGCAGCCACCGCACCCAAAAGGATTTTCAGGGTATTTTGCGTTTCGGTGGCCATCTGGATATAGGAAGCCGAATTACGAACCGAGAAATCCTCTTTGCGGTGACGCTCCAGTAAAAGCCCATGAATAGCTTTTTCCGTTTCGTCAATCTTGCTCAAATCATCGGCTTGCGCGACGATTGTACTAATAAAAGTACGTCCGAATAGGCGCACGAGACCCGTTGAAAGCGGGATAAAAATCACATTATCCATATCGGACCCAAAGGGCGACGCACCCTTCTCGCTCATCACACCAATAATCTCGAACGGAACATTTTTAATTATAATCAGCTTGCCGATGGGATCTTCGCCATGCGGGAAAAAGTTCTTCTTAACTGTCTGGCCGATCATCGCGACAGTAGCCATACGACGATAATCCATTTCCGTCATACCGCTCCCTTCAGCCACGGGCCAGTCATTGACGATCGGCTTGTCCTGATTAGTGCCGGTTACATTGACACTGTCATCAACGTCCCCATAGCGCACGGTAAAATTCCCGTTACGCTCAGGAATTGCCGCACGAATATTGTCAATCTGGGCGATCGCTGTTGCATCCTCAACGGTCAATGTCGAAAGTTCGGCACTGGGACGGATGCCAGGGGCTCCAGGCCGTATCATAAGTAAATTCGTTCCCATTTTGGTGATTTGATCGAGAACTTTTTGCTTGCTGCCATCACCAATCGCTAGCATCGCCACGACAGAAGCGACACCGATAATAATGCCCAACAGTGTAAGAAAAGTACGAAACTTGTTCACATGAAGCGCACGCAAAGCCATCTTGATCGCCTCGCGCATATCATCCGTAACGCCGGTTGCATTATCCGTGTCACGCGTTCGGCGTTTCGATTCCGCCTCTGCACGTTGTGTTCCTGTATCCGAAATCAGCTTGCCATCTGCCAGCGTGATTTGCCGCCGCGCATAAGACGCCACTTTCTTATCGTGCGTGATCAGAATGATGGTACGTCCTTCGGCATTCAACTCGTGCAAAAGCGCCATGACTTCTTCGCCGCTTTTGCTGTCAAGCGCGCCGGTTGGCTCATCGGCTAGAATGATTGAAGGATCGTTGACAAGGGCACGGGCAATGGCCACGCGCTGTTGCTGCCCACCTGACATGGCGTTGGGACGGTTATCCTTGCGCTCGGCAATCCCCAAACGACCTAACAAATCAAAGGCGCGAGCTGCGCGCTGTTCCTTTGTCATGCCAGCATAGATAGCCGGAAGCTCCACATTCTCTTGTGCGCTGGCGACATCCAACAAATTATAACGCTGAAAGATAAAACCGAACATGCGGGATCGCAGATGTGCCTGTTCATCGCGGTCATAGCCGCTCACCTCTCGTCCCTCAATCCAGTATTCCCCATTCGTGGGACGATCAAGACACCCCAGAATATTCATCAAAGTCGTTTTGCCAGAGCCGGATTGCCCCATGATCGCGACAAACTCACCCGCATGGATGTCGAGTGAAACATCGTCCAGCGCCCGAACCAAAGCTTCACCCGCCGCATAATGTCGGGAAATGTGCGAGAGCCTGATGATCGGCCCATCAGCCACAGGCTCCGTCATAAATGCGCCCCCATACCTGGCGGTCCTGTGCGCTGGGATTTCGTCTTTGCCTCACCATCCGAGCTTGTGCCCGACGAGTCCTTTTTCACAATAACCTGATCGCCTTCGGAAAGCCCCCGAAGGATTTGGACAGCTGTACGTGTCATTAAGCCAACCGTGGCAACGCGTTCCTCAGGTTTGGCCCCACCGTGCTGAACCAGCACAGAGTAGCTTTTTTCACTGTCCCTTTTCGTGGTCGGAACCAAACGCCCCAACGCACGCGGCGGCAGACAAAGGGTATTATCCGCGCTTTGCGTTACAAAAAAGACCTGTGCCGTCATGCCGTTCATCAGCTGTCCGTCTTTGTTCTCCACATCGATAAGCGCGTTATAAAGCACAACATCATTGACAACTTCCGGTGTCGGCAGAATCTGACGGATGGTGCCCATCCACTTTCTTTCTTGCTCCCCCATTGTGGTGAAGCTGGCTGCCATACCGGATTTCAGACGCACAACATCGGCCTCAGCAATCTCGGCGCGTATCGTCATCACATCGAGGTTGGCAATTTGCAGGATTGTTGGCGTTGTCTGGTTAGCATTCAAAGTCTGCCCCTCTCGTGCCTTGCGATCCGAGACAATGCCCGACATTGGCGCATAAATCTTGGTATAACCGAGATTGATAATGTCTTTATTAAGCGCGGCCTGTGCCTCCGCGATTTGTGCTTCGAGCGATTTCATGGTCGCTTCGGAAACTTTAAGCGCCTTGTCCTTCTCTTCTAAATCACTGCGTGCCGTCGCGCCTGCTTTTGCCAACTTTATGGCACGTTGATGCTGAAGGCGATCAAACTCAGTCTGTGCTTTTTGCTGTTCCAATTGGGCCTTAAGCGAATTGAGCCTCGCCGCGTCGCCATCGCGCAAAGACTGATAAACCAACGGATCCAGCTCCGCAAGCAAATCGCCCTGCTTCACCACATCCCCAATATCAACATAAAGCTTTTTGATCTGGCCCGAGACCTGCACACCGACATCGACATAGTCTTTGGGCTCCAGCGTGCCTTGAGCGGTGACGGTATCCTTGATATCACACCGCGTGACCGTGAATGTTTCTGTCGTCTCCTTGGCCCCTTCTTTCGCGGCAAAGACCATATAAGCCGCAACCGAACCACCCAAGACAAGCAAGAGCGTGATTCCGATGATCCATTTTCTTGATAGTTTCACAGCAGCACACTCGGCAAAAGACGCACAACGGGGAGACGGGTACTACCGTTCTACTCCACATTTACACTCACGACAAGAAAACGCTTTTCCTGCGCTGTTTTAATATATTTGACGATTGTATGGCGCCTAGCTCGCGGCACGAAGTGGGAGAAGCGTTTCGCGGATTTTTTCGTAATCCTTGGTGCCACCAATCTCGGTCCAGTATTCGTGAATAGGGAACAAGGAAACAGACTTACCTCTATTAACACATTCACGAATAAGATCGTTGATATCAAAACGGCGCTGCGGGATCAGGCGCAACAAATCGGCATTCAACGCATAAATGCCCGAATTACACAGGAAGCTTTGCGCTGGTTTTTCTTCAACCCCCGTTACATAACCATGGCTTGTTTGTACAACGCCATAGGGCGTCTGCACATGGTGTTCGACAACGCCGATAGAAAGCTGTGTCGCCTGCCCGATATGATAAGCATAAAAGCGCCCAAGGTCAGAGGATGTGAGCGTATCGTCATTCATGACAAGCACAGGACCTTCGAGCCTATCGCCAATAAGAGATAACGGCCCAACACTCCCCATCGGCGCAACTTCGCGTAGATAACGGATCTCAATCCCAAATTCCTCGCCATTGCCAAAATGGTTCTCGATCAAGCGCGAAAGGCCATTGACGGACAGATAACATCGCGTCACCCCAGCCTCAGCCATATGGCGAATGTGACGCTCGAGCATCGGTACACCCGTAATATCAACAACGGGCTGGGACACATTTTGTACTACGGGACGATAACGCAGCCCTTTGTTGCCCGTCATGATAACGACCGTTTCAAAGCCGCTGAGCCCTGTAAAGGCCTGTTCACCACGCAAATCAAGCAAGTGTACCAGACGCACATAGTGCCCCTTGGCGCTGACCAAAGGCACAACCATGACGTTCGCCCTTTGCATCAACGCAAGAAGATAATCTTCGGTACTGTCAATTGGCGCCGTGACAGGCGTCGGGTTCATAGCCCGCTTGACAGGCGTTTCAATCGTCCCGCCAGCCAAAAGGCAACGACGCACATCCCCATCCGTCAGGGTCCCGAGAAGGATTCCTTCTTCATCCGTGATCACAGCCATGCGGCGGCGGGAAGTTTCGATGCGACGGATCGCATCAAGGAGGGGATCGGCGGGGCAAAGAGGCTTCTCAACTGCACTGATGAATGCCATCGACACATCATCCTTCTGTTGTCATCCGATGCCCTATATTTGGGATGATGAACACAAAAATCAAGGCAATTACGAAGGCAAGTCCTTTTTTTATTTTTTTTATTTTTGTCACGATTCCAAAAACAGCGCTGCGTTTGATCAAGCGATTCGGGTAACTAGCTAGGACTGTTCGATTAATTATTTTCGCATTACGGCAATACTTTTTTCTGAAACAAACGCATGAATCTTGCTCAACCACAAAAATGTCATGGGGTCTTGCGCGTTTTTGACATAATCCCAAGAGAGGATGATACTAACAGTTCTTCGAACTGCTGACAAAAAGGAGGCCCTCATGCGTACATCCCTTTCAATACTGGTCAAAACAGTTTCACTTTCTCTTGTTCTTGCGTTGGCACTTTCCTCACCTGCGTTCGCCAAGCGTGACCATGAAAAATCTTATGACGATCACAGAAACTACAAATATCAGGATAATGATCGTCAAGGCCCATCACGCAAAGCTGACAATATTCGCTGGAATGACCGCAACCATAGCCGTGAACAAGAGCATGAAAGAAACCGCTTGGCGCTCATGAAACGTTTTGATGATAACCACCGCAAAGATATTCGTGTTTATCTTAGAGATGACTATGCTCGGCGATGCCCTCCCGGCTTGGCAAAAAAGCACAATGGATGCGTGCCTCCGGGGCGCTTTAAGGAGAAACACTATGTCGTCGGTCAGATCATCGGATACGACTATAACCCCGTCCCCATGATGTTGGCGCGGCGCTTAGGCCCACCTCCAGCTGGTACCTTTTATGCTCAGGTTGACAGCGATGTCCTCTTGATCTCGGAGGCGACGAAAAAAGTTCTCGATGCAGTAACACTCCTTTCAGCAGTCCAGTAAAAGGTTAACAGCATAGTAAATCGGGGCCAACAAGGGAAAGTTGGCCCCAAATCAAGTACTCCCAATAAAATTAACCAGTTAACACTACGTTTCTTGTTTGACGAAATTAATATATAGAATTAAACAAAGACCAACAGAATCAGAGTGGAAAGACGAATGGCTGGTATCTATTTTTGCGGAGAAGTCGTTGCCGATTTTCTGGAACAAACCCAAGGCTCCGGGAACTTTAGGTTCTTTCTTGGCGGATCGCACTTTAATGGTGCCATAGGGGCCGCACGAGCTGTAAAACGGGAAGGTCTTGACGACAAGATCAAGGTAGGGTTTATCGGGCCCATATCTCAGGATATGTTCGGACAACGTTTCTATGCCGCCCTTCAAGAAAATGGCATTGTAACCGACTTTGTAACGCGAGTTCCCTTAAACACAACTCTGGCTGTCGTTTCTACATGTCCAGGAAAAGAAAATGACTTTTCTTTTTACAGCACAGAAACAGCAGCACAAGTCACTGGCACCAAAGAACTCCCACAAAAATTGCGCGACAGCAATGACGGTCTGATTCTTTTTCTAGGATCCATATCGACCGTCATGTCCCCTGCACGAGATGATTGGCATGCGTTCTGTGAAACTGCCCGCAACCATGCCTTGTGCTGTTACGACTTGAATGCACGTCCCTCTATCGCCAAAGACTCGGAAACATACCGTGAAATTGTTCTGCAATGGGCAAAGATCAGCCACATTATGAAGGCAAGCGATGCGGATATCGGATGGGCTTATCCGGATAAATCCATGGAAGAAATCGCCAAGCTGTGGTTAGAAGCTGGCGCATCACTTGTCATTTTCACCAAAGGCATGCATGGATCTGAAGCCTTTGCAAAAGGTGTACATGCAACGGCAACAACCCTTAACTTGATTGCCACGAATACGGTCGGCGCAGGAGACAACTTCAATGCAGGCCTTGGTATTGCGCTTGCGCAAAAAGAATGCTTCACAGCAGAAGCAATTCAAAAACTGACACAAAAAGATCTTGAAGATATCCTAAAAGGTGCGAATGAAAACGCAGCCTACCATCTCGTCTCCATTGGAGCAAAACCCAGAGCCTCAACATAGGACACGATGACAATGACCAAACATATTGCCATAACAGACACCCCTAAATCCCTAAAATATGGGATTGATTTTTCTCCTTGGGATCCTTTCATTCATCGCGTTGATGGTGTTATCTTTGATTTGGATGGCACCCTTATCATCAACAACGAGGTTGCCGCATTAGACTTAATAGGTGATGTTTTTAAAGACTTTCTCAAGGCAAAGCATGGCATTACCGATAAACGCTGCTACAGGCCATACGCTGGCATGGGACTTGATGCCATTCGTCGATGTGTCGGTGAATATTACGAAGTAAACATTCCAGCATCCATTGAAGACGATATCTTTATGGCCCGCAAAAAAACGCCATTTCCTGATGAAGAGGTTGTCGTACACCCCTTCTTCCGCGGATCCGTTGAATACTATCATGAAAATAACATTATGCTGCGCATCGCAACTGGAGGCGAACTTGATCGCGCCATGCGCTATATCAAAGCAGCGGGTCTCGCTCCATTCTTTACCGAAGAGCGTGCAATTGATGCAGCAATAGAACTTTGCGAACGCAGTCCAAATGCTCTTGCCCATTATATGGAACATGGGGTTGATAACTGGCTCTTTTACAGCAAAAAACCAAACAATCGATCCTACCTTCAAGCAATCGCATCGATGCAACGCGTTAACCCTTCCGTCTCGGTACAACGCGTTATTTGCTATGAGGATTCTGTTTCCGGTATTAGCGCCGGGCATAGTTCATCCGTTCACAGCATTGGTCACCAGCTTGCAACACATTTGCCGACAGAAAAGCAAAGCCGGATCAATCATCATATCAACCTTTGTCAGGCCGGTGCTTCTGCTGTTATTCGCAACGAGCGCCTTGCCGTGCATGCGGTTGAATGCGTGTTATGTCAGGACGTACCTGAACGAAACCCGGCAACAACAACCACCGTTTTCATGCACCAAGCTACCTGTGCACAACACTGATTTACAGTGCAACAGAGTCATGAAACACAAGTGATTAAACCCGCATATGCTTCATAAACGAAATGATGATGCCTCATTGCTGAGCATCGCCTTAACTCTTACAAATCTGGAAAACAAATGATCCGTATTGGTGTTGATCTTGGCGGGACAAAAATCGAGGCTATCGCAATTGAGCGCGATGGCGGGGAAATTATCAGGCGCAGGATAGCGACGCCCCGCGACACCTATGAAAATCTCGTTGAGGTTATAGCAGATCTCGTCCTTTCGGTCGAACAGGAAACAGGAAAAAAGGGTCTTGTCGGGGTTGGAATGCCCGGCTCTATCTCCCCTCGCACAGGCTTGACCCGCAATGCCAATCTCCAGATTTTGAATGGTCATCCTTTCAATCGGGATCTTTCCGCAAAACTCAACCGAACCGTAAAAGTCGAAAATGATGCGAACTGCTTTGCCGTCTCCGAGGCCTCTGACGGCGCGGGAGCTGGCGAGCATATTGTCTTCGGTGCCATTCTTGGCACAGGATGCGGCGGCGGTATTGTGATTGATGGACACATTCTTTCAGGCGTCAACGGTATTGCCGGTGAGTGGGGACACAATCCCCTTCCCTGGATGACTAAAGAAGAATGGCCAGGCAACCAATGCTATTGCGGAAAACAAGGCTGTCAGGAAACCTTCATCTCCGGCACAGGTTTTCGTGCCGATTATCAAAAACATTCCGGCAAAGATTTATCAGGCGGACAAATAACCAAACTGGCAATGGACGGCGAACCCATAGCAAAAGCAGCTTTTGACCGCTATGTCGACCGGCTCGCGCGCGCGTTGGCAAGCCTTATAAACATAATCGATCCCGATGTCATCGTTTTTGGCGGCGGCATGTCCAACGTTACGGCGCTGTACGACCACGTCCCTCCTCTTTTGTCCAAATACACTTTTTCAGATGGCGTCTCGACGCCCGTGCGCAGAGCCAAGCATGGCGACAGCAGCGGGGTGCGGGGTGCGGCCTGGCTTTGGAGTCTGGACGACATGGCCAGAGAACCCGCTTAAACGGACAGGACCTCATGACAAACAATACTTTTTCCCCTATCAATCATTACAAATATCCCGAAAGCGATTACAACAAACCGTGGGGATGGTGGGAAACAACAGGGGTCAGCACCATGCCTTCCTACCATGGCGGATATGCCCACTGCGACAAACAAATCAGCATTCATGCAGGCGTAAGCCTCTCGGTTCAAAAGCATTTCTGGCGCGAGGAATATTGGCAGATCACAAAGGGGCGTGTTGTCGTGTTTATTGGCGAGACTCTGGACACGATGAAGGAATATCACCTTTCCGCCGGACAAAAAATCCATATTCCTGTTGGATCGTGGCACTTCATCAAGAACATCGGCAAAGACAAAGCTATATTTCTGGAAAGACAAGTTGGCGTCCTTCTAGACGAACGGGATATTGTTCGCGCAGGTGATTCCCGCGGCTTTGATGAACAAGCAATAAAAAGCCACGAAATACTTGTCAAAGAAACTGGTCTACATGCTTTTTGGCCGCCCGCGTATGCACACAAAATCTTTCCAACAGACGCACCGGATCATTTCTTTCCGCCACAAAGTGAGAACAATAGCACAACAAGATAGGCTGACAGCATCAGCTCAATGCGTTTGGCTCATAGCCTTGATTGGCACCAGACGACAACGCCCAATGACCGCCTGAGGAACCGCTTCAGTCACAAAGCTGTTTCCTCAATAATAAAAATCAACGCCGTTGATTTTTATAAATTCATGAACATCTGCATTTTCGATCGACTTGTCGCTCATGTATGTAATGGCCGCAATGGAGGTTCTGTCATGCATCCGAAAAAGAGCGACGCCATCACATGCGTTCCCTTTCTGAACCTTCATAAACTTAACGACATACCATGTTCCCAGTTTGAGGTTCTTTCTCGTGTCGATTGACAGAACAACATCGGCTTTAGACATCTCAGTCATATTGATGTCTTTTGCAAAGCGATGAGCATATCGGTCGACATGGGCGTTCGGATTCCTTGCCGTATCGTAAAAATTGATCATCAAGCCTCTTGGGCACTTTTCCTTTGGTGTCGCGGCTTCTTCTGTTTCTTTATTTTCAGGGTTTTCCTCGATATAGCCTGCGGCATCTTCCGGTGCTAAAAACACAACCTCCTCTGTCTTCACTTTACCCTTTTTTTGTTTCGTGTAGGAAACAGGACAACCGAGACCAAGTTGGATTGCCACGCCGCGATAAGCCATCACGCGGTCCATGTTCACATCCTCGCCTTTGATCGGGGGACAGGCTAGCGCTGAAACAGCAAAAAGGCACAGTGCAAGGCTTAACGCAACAGCACGGGCCAACATTCTTATGCCCAACAAGTTCGTCATGTTTGAAAGATTCCCTTACAATTAGAGGCAATACGTACGCTTCTATCAGAATAATGAATCAAATTGTAGCCCCAAACAAGCAGTTAGGCTTATAGCCTTAACAAACGCTAACCTTATGATTCTTAATCATTTAGAAGCAAGTTATTTGGTAAAATGTAATTATAATTTATCTCTTTTACAAGAGACCGTTTACGGAGGCGACGATGTCATCCGGCCCACAAAAACTAACAACCGACGAATATCTTCGCCAGTTCCACCATATTACGCCAAATCACCATAGCTATGAAGCTATTCGAGAATCATTGAATAAGGCCAACCACGCCATGCAGCAGGCCTCCCCTAACTCTAGCCGCGAAGAGTCAATTGATACAGGGCTTAACTCCATGGAAATTGGAAAAAAGGGGCTTGGTCAAACCTACACAACACAGGCACAAGGGATGTATCGCGATTATCTCGACAAATGCGATCCTTTAGACTGGAAAAATGGTTCAGAACTCAAACAAGAGTCCGTTCTTGACAAAATGGATACCAAAGAAACTCTAGAGCAGATCAGTCCGGAAGCAGACACAGCCTCCACCCCGCTCAAAACGGACGGGTCACCTCTCGAAAAACAACTCGTTGGCGGCGAATTCCGTTTTGTTGATACTGCGCCCAAGAATAACAGCGACCCTATCGGCGTGCCAAATGCTGACCATCTCGCTAAAAATATTGATGAAGTCCATACGTTTGTGCAACCCGAAGAACAAAGGCCTACAGAACTGGGGGGACATGGAGCGCCGGATGCCACAATCGGGCAAATGGCCCCCAAACCGAACGTGTTTGAGAGCTCACCGAACCATGAACTAGAGCCGACACCCTCTTCACCCGTGTCGATGTTAAGCGAGGACAACAGTCTGCGAATGCAGCTGAATTTGCAGGGGGCTAAAAACGAATTTAGTCGCCCGCACAGCAGCCCGACAAGCCAGTTTACGGGCATGGTCCATGATCACATCCATGACAATGGTCATCTTTATGCTCGTCCCAATAACCTTCTTGATACGAGCATGGACAGGCCGTCCCCTTCCATGAAGTCGAGCCTAGAGAACGATGAAACACTCTTGCCATCAGCACCGCAGCCGGAAAACAACACCAGAGCACGGCGCATGCAACAGCATTTAGCTCTTTAAGTGACCGTTTCGTGCTCAGCCTCTCTTGCACAAGGCAGGGGCCCTGCCTATAGTCATGGTTGATCCAACAAGACGTTCGGAAACTTCATGACACAACACAGACCCAAGATCGTTGTTCTGACTGGGGCCGGCATCTCCGCTGAATCTGGCGTTCCCGTTTTTCGTGGGCCGGACGGGCTGTGGCACGGGCGCCGTGTGGAAGATGTCGCAACGCATGAAGCGGTCACACGTGATCCGTGGGGCGTGAACGCCTTTTTCAACGAACTCCGTCGCTTTGTCAAAGAGGTCAAGCCAAACCCGGCCCATCTGGCCCTCAAAAGATTGGAAGATCACTTTCAGGATAACTTCCTTCTGGTGACACAGAACATCGATCCACTTCACAAGCAAGCGGGATCACAGAGACTCCGTCCCATGCACGGTGAATTAGAAAGCATCTTATGCGAAGCGTGCGGTCACGCCTCTCCCTTTTTCGGTGAGGCCACACAAGACACAACCTGCCCTCATTGCACAGTTCGCGGATCGTTAAGGCCAGATATCGTTCTCTTTAACGAGATGCCCTATTACATGGATGAAATCTACGCCGCCCTCTCCCGCTGCAATGTTTTTGTCGCTGTCGGGACATCAGGCTTTGTTTATCCGGCCGCGGGATTTGTTGATATTGCCAACCGTGCCGGTGCACGCACCATAGAAGTCAATCTTGCCGATACGATGCGCTCTCCGTCTTTCGAGGAAAAGCGCACGGGGCCCGCAGGCACTGTCCTTCCAGTCCTTGTTGATGAATTTATCAGCACCTTTGACTAAAAGATGTCATAAAAAAGCTTTTCTATGCGAATTGACCATCGGTGAAAACGAGCCCTATTCGATGAAAGACTAGGGTTCCTATACCCTACACACACACGGCAGCGGGAAACGACCCAATATTATTGTTTGAGATACGCCAAAACGAGATTGATACCCCGGACGGCGTCGAGAAATACGCATCTCGCTTCGCTGATGTGATTGTCAGAGCGTTTTCTTGAACCCCGATTATATGCTTTATATTTGCAATTGATTTTCTTGTCTATTTTGCCAGAATACAGGCATGTCACCTACCCCCACCCTCCTCTGGCTTCGGCGTGATCTGCGCCTGAATGATCATCCCGCGCTGAGTGATGCCGCCAAGCATGGGGAAGTTCTACCCGTCTATATCCACAGCCCCGCGCCCAAGAATGGTCGCGCCATGGGGGCGGCGCAGAGATGGTGGCTGCATCAAAATCTCGAAACCCTTGATCAAAACCTACGCCAAAAAGGTGGAAACCTTGTCTTGCGCAAAGGGGAGCCTCTCGCTGTCCTGCGCGATTTAATTCAGGAAACGGGAGCCCAACGCCTCGTCTTCACCCATGCCTATGATACGGCAACTCGTGCGCAAGATAATAAAATCACGCAAGCCCTGACAAAAGACGGGATCGAGGTTCAAGCCTTCGGCGGCCATCTCTTGCACGAGCCTTGGGACATTCTGAACAAGCAAGGTGGGCCTTATCGAGTCTATACGCCCTTTGCCAAAGCCTGTTTCGAACATCCTGTCACGCCCCCCTTACCCGCTCCCCCAACCATTCCCTTTCCTGCAAAATTCCCGCGCAGCGATAAGCTGAGCGACTGGGGCCTTTGCCCGTCCAAACCCGATTGGGCCCAGCAAATGGCCAAAGAATGGGAAGCCGGTGAAGACGCGGTACGGCGTCAGCTCAATACCTTTATCAAAAATGGCCTTGAACACTATCACACCGAACGGGATCGCCCCGATCTTGATGGTGTGTCGCGCCTGTCACCCTATCTGGCCCTTGGCGTCATAAGCCCGCGCCAAATATGGCAGGCCGTTCAACAAACGGGACGCGCCTATGAAAAAGGCCCCCACACCTATCTAAAGGAACTTTTGTGGCGGGAATTTTCCTATCACCAACTTTATCATCAGCCCGATATCATGCGCCATCCAATCCAGCCAAGCTTTGCCCGCTTTCCTTGGCGCATATCCAAACGTGACTTGGCCGCATGGCAGCAGGGAAAGACAGGCTATCCCATCGTTGATGCAGGGATGCGGCAGCTCTGGCGAACGGGATGGATCCACAACCGCGTGCGAATGATTGTGGCCTCATTCCTTGTGAAGGATTTGCGCCTGTCATGGCAGGAAGGCGAAGCGTGGTTTTGGGATACGCTGATCGATGCCGATCCGGCCAGCAATCCGGCTTCGTGGCAATGGGTGGCCGGATGCGGTGCGGATGCCGCACCCTATTTCCGTATTTTCAATCCCACGCTGCAGGAAAAGAAGTATGACCCCAAGGGTGACTATGTTCGCCGATATGTGCCGGAATGGAAGGGACAGGGAAGCACAACCTACCCCGCGCCACTTGTCGATCACACCCTCGCCCGCCGTGAAGCGTTGGAGGCTTTGTCCTTAATCAAAAGGCAAGCCGATTAAGGACCTTTTGGCGTAAGCGCTTCCCGCTGTAGCTTTGCATTCTTTTCAAATTCGTCTGGCCGGACATCACCCATATCAACCAACCGCTTGGGATCGACCGTGACCTGAATCGGCGCTGGCGGCTGAACTGACTCAGCGCCCTTCTTCCCAGCAAAATAGCCGACGGGAAGCGCTTTAATGCCACTTAAAATGAAAATGCCGATACCCTAAACACCCTTATTCATCTCAATCTCCATAAAATAGCTAAAAAAATGGGAAATTATGCCCACGCCAACCCTTTAAAGCAATATATTCGACCAACCCGTTAGCTATTAACCATATCAAGCCGATCCGGCTCTGCAAGCAAACAGCCTTGACAAACGGGCGCTTTTTTCCGACAGTGCCGCGATTGCGCGCCACTCATGGATCCAAAGGCCGCGCAAAACAGGAAAACAATAGGATAAACAATGGCCAAGACAAAAAATGACATCAAGCTGGTCAGCACAGCTGGCACCGGCGTTTTTTATGTCACCAAGAAAAACCCCAAGAACACGACCAAGCTCGAGCTGAAGAAGTACGACCCGCGCGTACGCAAGCATGTTGCCTTTAAAGAAGGCAAGATCAAGGAAGGCAAGAAGTCGTAAGCGCTTCTTTCCCTTTACTTCTCACTTTCTCTTTCGCTTCATCATAGGGGGATATCGCGATGCTCCAATCATCGGCGGCTGTTGCACATGCACACAAGTCAACACAGGTAGATGATTTTGAAAATGACGGCGTCGCGATCCCTGATTATTTGGAAGAATATTACTGGTGGGCTTATGTCCGCCCTTGGGCCGTATGGACTTTTGAACGCGACTGGATGATCAACCTCATCCTGTGGGGCTTCTACAATCCGCTTCGCGCCCTCACACTGGCCATGATGGAGCCTGACTTTTCGGGGCGGACGCTAAAGATCTCTTGTTGCTATGGCAAACTTGAACACTCCTTGGCCGAAAAGGTCAAACAGGCTGGCGGCCATCTCGACATTATCGACGTCGCGCCGGAGCAACTCAAGAACTCGCGCCGCAAGCTCGTCGACTATCTCGGAGACACGGTTTCTCATTACCATATGAACTCGAACGACCTGCGCCTGCCGGACAACAGCTATGACCGCGCAATGATCTTTTTCCTGCCGCACGAGCAGCCTGATGAAATTCGTCGTAAAACGTTTACCGAAGCTTTTCGCGTCGTAAAGCCGGGTGGACACATCTATATCACCGAGTTTTCGCGCTCGAAGTGGTATCATCCCCTGCGCTATATCTGGTATCCGGTTTTAATGGTGCTGGAGCCCTTTGCCCGCGCCGTCTGGCGCAATGACATAGCGACCTTCCTGCCCCATGGTGGTGTTGGCTGTACGATCGAGAAAAAAGAAATCTTCGCCAAGTTCTACCAGTGCGTAAAAGTCACCACGCCTGCCAAGTAATAAGTCCCATCGTTCCCGTAATCTACCCACAAAGCCCAATTATCCACAACTTATACGTATTATCCACAGCCCTATTGCCCTTAATGTTTTGACTCTTTTTCGAGAATTGGCACACTCTCGCATGCCGTAAGGCTAGGACTTTTCCCAGCAAGCTTGATAAAATGATTGCCTGATTATGTTAATAAATTCACGATTGTTGCGCCTTGCGCTCTGTCTATTTTTGGCAAGTTCCTTGACCGCTTGCGCCATTGATTACCCGGATGATGAAATCGATCCCACAGGCAATCTGACACGCAAAGACTACATCGCACTCAGAGAGCGCGGCAAAATCCATAAAGAAAAAAGAAAGAAACGCGACAAAGAAGATTTTCCCATTCTTCCGATGGAAGCGACGCCATCAACTGAAACACTGACGCCCATGGCCGCTGTTCCCCCTGTACCAGAACTGCCGCCACCGTCACGTACAATCACACGAGAGGCACAACGCGAGGAACTTGACAATCTCGTGAGCATACAGGTCACGGACACAACGCCCCTGCGGGATATCTTTATCGAGCTTGGTCGCGAGGCGCGCGTGAATATGGAAATCGACCCGCGCATCGAGGGTGGCGTGATTTTCAGCGCCCATGACCAGCCTTTTGAAACAGTGCTACGACGCCTTTGCGATCTGGCTGGCCTGCGCTATGTCAAGGAGGGCAGCTTTGTGCGCGTTGAGCTGGACGAACCCTACCAAAAAAGCTACCCGCTGGATTATCTCAGCCTGACGCGACAAACGAACAGCGAGGTTTCGATTGCAACAAACGTCTTTGATGTCGATGTCGGAAACGGCAATGGCAGCAACAGCTCCAATGGCGCCAATCAAAATGGCGACAATAACTCGACAGCCAAGATTTCCGGCAAGGCCGAAGCTGACTTTTGGCAGAATGTGGGGAAATCTCTTCCCCAAATCCTTGCCTCGTCACGGGGCAAAATCCGAACGCATAACAACGACAAAACGGAATCCAATTTCAGTATCGATCGACAGGCAGGCCTTGTTACCGTTTACGGCAATAGCCGCCAGCAACGGGCCGTCGAAGATTATCTGCGCAAGCTCTATATCAAAGCGTCCGCCCAAGTTCTGATCGAAGCACGCATCGTCGAGGTTGAACTTAATGAAGAATTCAAAAGCGGCATTAACTGGTCAGAAATTTTTGATGACTCTCTGGGAATCGCCGCCAATTTCGGCGCGCCGGGTCTTGGCGCCGCGATGACAGCGGCCAGTTCCGGTCTTTTCACAACGGCTGTCGATACGGGTGACTTTAAAGGCCTTATGAATCTCGTGCGCACCTTTGGAACAACGCGCGTTCTTTCCTCCCCGCGTCTGACCGTGATCAACAACCAAACAGCTGTCCTCAAGGTCGCACGTAACGAAGTCTATTTCGTCACGACAGCGCAGTTTCCCACCACGGTCAATAGTAACGGCGTTGCGATCAATGGCACGCCCGTTTTCTCCAGCACACCGCGCACGGTTCCCGTTGGCCTTATCATGACCGTTCAACCCTCGATCAATCCCAAGAACAGCCGCATTACAATGACGCTCCGCCCGACCATATCGCGTGTGATTGACCGTGTGGCCGATCCATCCATCGGCCTCAACGCCGCAAATGCTGGCATGACGGGGACCATCGACTCCAAAATCCCTGTTTTAGCCGTGCGCGAGATGGATTCAGTCCTTCAACTCCAATCCGGCGAAGTAGCCGTCATGGGCGGGTTGATGCAAGACAGCTCGGAAAATCAGGATCAGGGCGTGCCCCCTTTTGATGCCGCACCCTTAATCGGCCAGCTTGCGAAATCGCGCAGCAATAATGGTAAGACAAGCGAACTCGTCATTCTTCTTCGTGCGACCATTTTGAAAAACGCCCAGCCAGATAACGCGGACAAGGATGTGTATGAACATTATAACCGCGATCCACGTCCTATCGAATTTCCTGATACCTAACCCAAGCAGCGAGGAACAACATCATGCGTAAGGAAACAGAAAGAGGCTTTACCCTTGTCGAGCTTTCCATTGTTCTTGTTATTATCGGTTTGATTATCGGTGGGGTTCTAACAGGTCGGCAGATTATCTTGAATGCGCGTATCACCAATGCGGTGAATGGTATTCAGGCCTATCAAGCGCAATTCCAGACATATCAGCAAAATAACGGTTCTATCCCCGGCGACGACCCCAGCGCGTTGACACGTTTCCCTTCCCTTGCGGATTACAGCGATGTGACCAATGGCAATAACAATGGGCGCGTTGGCACGGCGACCTCTTTTGACACGACCGACACCACAGGCGAGGCAGCAGAAAGCCGCAGCGTCTGGGCCCATCTACGTGCCGCCGGGCTTGTGACCAATCAAGTCACAAACGGGACGACGGCGGTACAGCCGACCAACCCTTTCGGCGGGGTGTACGGGTTTCAAAACGGCGCTTTTGGAGGCATTTTCACAACCACAACGCTATGTCTTAGCAAAGTAACAGCGGGGGCAGCCCAAGCCATCGACTCCCGTCTGGATGATGGCGTAAGCAATGCGGGCTCCATTCAGGCCTCGGAATACACAGCCGCAGGCAGCACCAGCGAAACGCCCATAACAAGCTACAGCGACGACAAAACCTATAATCTGTGCGTCAGGATGTAAGTGATGCAAGGGCGGAAAGGACAACGCGCCTTTACCTTGGTCGAGATGAGCATGGTTTTGATCGTCATCGGCCTTGTAATTGTGATTGTCTTTCCCGCCCTGAACGCCATACGACAAAGCACACAGCGCCAAGTCACGCAAAGCAATCTTGATACGCTTTTGCGCGCCAGTGCAGCCTTCGTCCAATCTCACGGTTGTCTGCCTTGTCCAACGCCAGCTTCTACGGTTGGCGCAGGTTTTGGCTATGTGCGTGGTAACGCGAGCGGCGCGGCCTGTGCCAGCTGCCCGCAACCGGAAGGCGTCGTCCCCTTTGCCTCCTTGGGGCTTCCCATGGCTGTTGCCAAAGATGGCTGGGGACGTTGGATCACGATGCGCATTGATCCGGCCCTCGCGATCAATTTCGGCGTTATACCACCAACTTCTGTTTGTCTTTCTTCCGATCCCCTGCCCTGCGTTCAGGGGGAAAGCCGCAAAGGCCTGTGCCAAGCTTCTCTCCCGACAACTAACCGCATTACGGTGACAACGCCGGGCGCAACCGTCGAGCAAGCTGCTATCCTCTTCCTTTCACACGGAGCAAACGGCCATGGCGCTTACCATGCGGGGCCTTTAACAAATGATGGCACAAACAATCACCCGACCTTTACCGGAAGCCTGACCCCTTGCACCTCTTCGGGCGGTTTTGAACGCTGCAATGCGAACGGCGATGCAGCCTTTATCAATGGCGAAAGCGCCAATATTGCCGCCAGCAGTTTTGATGACCAGCTGCGATATCTGGGGCGCGATGCGCTGGTCAGCTATTTAGGCAATCCTGCCTGTCAAACCACTTGGTAAGCGCGGGGCAATACAACATGACACACACGCTCTTAGCCAGACGTCAAACCGTTCATACCACAGCAGACGAAACGCAGGATATTCTTCCGACAGGCCCTCTGACCCAAAATGAACCTATTGGCCAGCAACTTGTCACAAGCGGACAAATTACTGCCGACCAGCTCCGTATTGCCCTAAGGGAACAGCAAAACAGCGCAACTGCACGCAAGGACCGCACGTGCGAACGTCTGGGCGCTGTTCTGGTCCGCCTTGGCTTTCTGGATCAACGCGCCCTTACCTACAGCCTTGCCGAACGGGCGGGCACAGAAACGCTTGACTTGCCCACACAATATCTTGATCCATCGCTAGTTGCGCGTATTCCAATCGACATTTTGCGCCAGCACCTTGTTTTACCTGTCCGCATGGAAGGAACTGTCCTTCATCTTGCGATGGCCGATCCCTTCGACATCGTAGCCCAAGACAAAGTCCGCCGCTATTTTCCTTATGCAACAACATTGTATCCCTACGTTGTCGATCCGAACGCGCTGCGCCACGCTTTGGGAACGGACCAAGAGCGACGGGAAACGATTGACTGGATTTTAAAAGAAATCGAAGGAAGCAAGGAATCCCCTGACAAGGATGCCGAACATCCCGTGATCCGGCTTGTCAATTTCTTGCTTGAAGAGGCCGCCACGCTGGGCGCATCGGACATTCACTTTGAACCCGAAGACAACTTTGTACGTATTCGTTATCGTATAGACGGCACCTTGCAACAAAAGCATGCCTTTCACAACATGCACTGGCCTGCCCTCTCTCACCGCATCAAAATCATGGCCGGCATGAATATTGCCGATACGCGCAGTATTCAGGATGGCCGCTTCCAACGTCATATTCATGCGGGCAACATCGATTTTCGTGTTGCGATCATGCCGACCGTTTGGGGCGAAACGATTGTCGTGCGGTTGCTGGATCACAGCAAATCGCTCAGGCCTCTTGATACGCTCGGCTATCATGCGAGCGCACGCGACAAGCTTGATCAAATCCTGCTCAAACCACAGGGCATAACGCTCGTGACCGGTCCAACAGGGAGCGGTAAAACGACTAGCCTATATTCCTTGCTACAGGAAATATCCAGCCCTGATGTTCATATCGCAACGCTGGAAAATCCAGTGGAATATCAGCTCGACCTGATCCGTCAAACCAGCATTCAGGACGCGCAAGGCCTCAATTTTGCTGCTGGAGTCCGCGGACTCTTGCGCATGGATCCGGACATCATCCTGATCGGCGAAATCCGCGACACAGAGACGGCGCAAATGGCTCTGCGCGCTGCTATGACTGGCCATCAGGTCTATTCGACCCTGCATTGTCATGACGCATTGGGCGCCCTGCCCCGCATGACGGATCTGGGCCTTAATCCAAAGCTGCTGGCGGGGCATCTTAGCGGCCTTGTCGCCCAGCGCCTTGTTCGCACGCTTTGCCCCCACTGTCGCTTTTACGACAAACCAACCGACGAAGAAAAACGCCTTTTAGGTGCGCATTTACCCGAAGGTCATCGTCTTGCCAAAGCCAAAGGCTGCGCGCACTGCAATGGAACGGGCCGCAAAGGTCGTACTGTCATTGCCGAAGTGATCCCCGTTTCGCTTGCACTCAGCGAACTCATTTCCACAGAAGCACCCCTGTCTGCCCTTTTGAGCTGCGCTCGAGCAGAAGGCTTTACCTCTATGCAGGAAGATGGGCTTCGCCGCGTCCTCAATCATGAGATTGCCCTCACCGACCTGTGCCGCGCCGTCGATATGACCCATCTCTTTCATTCACAAGAGGGGTTGTAATGCCCGCCTATGCTTATCGTGCAACCTCCCAAGAAGGTAAGATCCAAAAGGGTCTCGCGCAAGCCGAACATGAAACAGCACTGGCGCTTGCTTTAAAGAAAAGCGGCCTCGAACTCATTGAGGCCAAGGTCAAAACAAAGGCCTATATCTCCTTACGCCCCACGACACGTTCTGGCGGCACCCTTGAGCCACAAATCAAGCTTTGCCACCAGCTTGCCACCATGCTCAAAGCCCATGTGCCTTTGACGGAAGCTTTAAGGCTGGCTGCAGAGGGGCTCTCACCGCCCCTCTTCCAGAAAGCCATCCAAGAAATTGTCAAAGATATCGAAGGAGGAACGCCCGTTACCCCCGCCTTTGCCCATCACGCTTCACTTTTCGATCCTGTTTTTCTGGCGCTCCTCGAAACAGGTGAAGCCACAGGCTCTCTCGCTGAAGCCTTTAGTCGGCTTCACGAACATCTTCAATGGCAGGAGGAGATGATGCGGCGCCTTCGACATGCCTTGCGCTACCCTCTTTTTCTTCTTGCTCTCGCAATGGGCGTAGTCGGCTTTATGATGCTTTTCGTTCTGCCGCAACTCATCGATTTTCTGAGCAGTTTTGACAAAGAGCTTCCACTCATCACCCGTATCCTTATTGCGGGAGCGCAATTATTTGGTCTTCTGTGGTGGCTCCTTCCCACATTGCTTGCCCTGATGATCATCCTTATTCCATGGCAAAGACGCCGCAGCGTGCGCTTTGCGTCTTATACAGACGCGCTCGCCCTGCGCTTGCCGGGTTTTGGAGCTGTCCTGCGGGCGCTGGCGCTGGCCCGCATGGCGGCCTGCCTCAGCTTGCTTGTGAAGGGGGGCGTTGATATCAGACGGTCTATTGAAAGGTCTGGAAAAACAACAGCAAACCGCTTTTTACAGGACATGGCGGGTCAAGCGGCCCAACGTGTTATACAGGGATACCCTCTTTCTCAAGCTCTTGATAGACTCTTCCCGCCCTTTGTCTTACAGATGTTGAAAGTCGGTGAAAAAAGCGGCACCCTAGGTGAAGTTCTGGACAGCACCGCCAAAGCTCTTGATCAGGAAGCCCGGGAAACCGTTCGTTCGTTTCTTGGCATTCTTGAGCCGGCGTTGACACTTTGTGTGGGAGCGATCATGGCGTGGATCGTTCTAGCCGTTCTGGGACCGGTTTATGGCCTGCTAACCCCCTTGTCACAAGGAATGTAATAAAAAGAACCATGGCAAAGGCGACAAAAAATTTTCTACTTCTTATCGGCGATGACGGCGCGCTTTTGCTGCCGCCTGAACGCGCAGAACATACCGGACCGCTTTTTGCCCCGACAAACGACCCAAGCGCTCGACAACCACTCCTTGACGCCATTGCAGCTTCGCCACAAACACCGGTTTGTTTTCTCAATGACGCGAACACGGTCAACTACAGGATCGATCAGATACCATCGTTATCCCATCGTGACCGCCGCAAGCTGATCAAGCGCCATTTGAAGGAGATTGAACCGGAGGCTCCCTATCACGATTATCTGGAGCTTAACAGCAACGAAGCCCTTTTGATTGTTGTCAGCGAGACGGGTGCCTTGGCTCAATGGAAAAACGCGCTCAGCGAACTTCAAAATCCAAATGAAACACTACTTCTTTTGCCGTTGGAAAGCGAAGACCTTGCCGCAACGCTCGATCCAGATAGCGAAGACGGATGGACCATGCTCCTGACCTTCAATGCCACAGGCGGCATGCGCCAAATTGTGACATATAATGGTCAGTTTGTTTTTTCACGAAAAACACCCCTGATCCCGCAAAGCAGCAGTCAGGGCTTTATTTCCGCCGCCATTGCGATGGAAATCAAAGCCACACGGGATTATCTAGCACGCGAGGGACTTGACAAAGACATGCCATTGTCGCTTGTCGCTATTGTGCCGCCTTCTTTTGTAGAAACCATGCGTGTTACCCCGCTGGATGTTGGCCACCGCACAATTTTCTCTCCATATGAAGCTGCCCGTGCCTGCCGCTTTGATGTCCTTCCACAACCCGAAGAGACCATGAGCGACATCATTCATGCATTGTGGGCTCGACAAAAAGATACGCTGCGCCTTCCTTTATTCCGGGACGATTTGCGCGAACATCTTGCCCAAATGAGGATCCGGTCTTTCGGTTACATGCTTGTCATACTCGCCGCTCTTTGCACTGGCATGATCCTCGGTTTTTTTGCCCTATCTTCCATCGGCAGGCATCACAAAATCTATGAACTAAAAAATGATGTCCAGCTTATTCAGGAGTCTATGCAGAATCAAAGGGAATCTCGATCCTCTTCGGCGCAACAACTCGACCGCCTGAATATGGCGATTGACCGCCAGATTCTTTTCGCACCGCGCCCCCAACCTGCACTTGAATTGCTCAAACGAATTGGAGCGTTTCTGCCACCCGATCGACGTATCTCACGGTTTGTCTGGCAAAATGGTGTCTTAACTCTTACCCTTAGGGCCATTCTTGCGGAAAACGAGCCGACCACAACGGAGAAAACACACGCACTTCTTGTGCAAGCTCAAAATGATCTTCAAAAATACCTACAAGAATACACCGTCTCCCTTCAGCCACAGGGGCAAGCGGCAACAACCGATCATCTGGCCGAAGCGACCTTCCTTATTACAAAGAAGGAAACGCCATGATCAGATCTTTTTTCAAATATCACGGTTTGTGGGTTCTCCTTCTTATCTTCTTTGTAGGGGTAAGCACCTCTAGCCCGTTCCTGTCTAAACGATATATGGCGCACTTGGACGCCATAGCCGAACGATTGGAAAAAGATCAGGCCTCCTTTTCGCATCGCCTTCAACAGTGGGAAGAAGACACACAAAAAGCGGCCCAGCTTGAGAAAACGATTACACTCGATGAAGTCACCCGCCTCCTTGCGCCAGCGGACCGCAAGCAGCTTGTTAGCCAAATTGACGCGCTCGCCGTGGCACAGCGGATGAGCGAGATCAAAATTATGTTGTCCGAACCCAAACCATGGCAAAACACACAAGCCGCAAGCCGTACAAAAGGCCTAACCGAAAGCGAGATCAGGATTGAAGCAAAAGCGCCGCTTGATAGCGACATCTTCTCCTTCCTTGAACAAATGAATAGCCTGCCCGGCAAGCTCACCCTTTCTGCGCTTGAAATCACGCCACTCAACCCCTCCGGCGAGGCAAAAACCATACAACCCTATAACTTGCAGCTGAAAGTATCCTATCAATGGATCGCCAACAAAAGTTTGCCGCAATAGCTTTGGTTCTGGCGTTTTTGAGCCAGCCTTCGACAAGCAATGCCGGGGCGTCATCCCCTTCTCTGTTTTTCACAAAACAGGAGACGAGCGAAATCAATCGGTCCTATGCCCAGCTTCCACAAACACAATTACAACGCCCGATACACCTCCTGCATCTGGACAGCATTCTCTATTTCACGCCGACACAATGGTCTGTCTGGCTTCAAGGAAAGAAGTGGACGCCAGAGATGCGCGACGATCGCTTTACCATACAAGAAGTCGGCCGCGACTATCTCCGACTTAAAGCTACCTTGCAAAATGGTCGTGTGGTTGATCAGGTGAAGCTGCGAACAAATCAAGCCCTCAATCTTTTGACGGGCGAAGTGCAATAGGCTTAATTACATAAACCTGCAAAAGAAACGCCAGTGCCACGCGACCCCTTCGGTCTCAAGGCACGCCTTGCGAACATGACGCAAAGCGACATCCTGCGCCCCATCGACATAACAAGCCATAAGGGCTTTGTCCGCCAGAACATGCACAAGACGTGGCAGGCCGGCACTGACACTGGCTATCCGACGGGCAGCAGATGGATGAAACCGAACGCCACACGCCGTTTCGTTCGGTCGTAACTTCTCCTTGGTTGATTTTCGCGCTTTGTAGCGACAAAGATTAAGGCGATACCCCAAATAGCGGGCGACGGTTGCCCGATCCAGCGCAACAAGCCTGTAGCTAAAAACAACCCTTTGCAAAAACTGGCGCATATCCGGTGTGGCAAGCAACATGTCCAGTTCTGGCTGTCCGAACAAAATGATCTGCAACAACTTGTCCGTTTTCGTTTCCAGATTTGTGAGAAGTCTAACGGCTTCAAGACCTTCCCTGCCCAAAGATTGCGCTTCATCAATCACCAGAATGATACGGCGCCCGGCCGCGTGCTGCGTCAACAGAAAACGATTGAGAGCTTCCGCCGGATTTTCGCTTTTCTTAAGCTTGATCCCGAACTCGTAGACAATGCGTTCTGGAATATCTCGCGGCGCAATGGCATAGGGCACGGGGAAATAGGCAACTTCGACCGATTTCTTTTTTAACCGCTCAAGCAACAAGCGCGCCAGCAAGGTTTTACCCGTTCCTACTTCACCGACGACCTTGATCAAGCCATCGCCCCGCGAAAGGGAAAAACAAAGCGCGGTGAGGATCGCCTCCATCTCCGCCGACGGATAATAAAGCCCTGTATTCGGCGTGAGGCCAAATGGGTAATCCTTTAATCCAAAGTGCTTGAGAAAGGGCATACGAACCTACTCTCCTCCGCCATTTTCGGATTCATCCTTGCGCTGCTGCTCCATCAACACCTGCAGAAACGCAAGTCTCTCGCGCACAGAGGCCGGAACTGGCGGCTCGACGGCACGATAGGACTTAATTGCCTGTTCGTGCTTGCCCATCTTGTCGTAAAGAATCCCAAGCCCAGTTTGATAGTCGCTGTTTTCAGGGTCCAGCGCGAGTGCTTGCTTCCAATAAGAAAGCGCCTGTGTGAGCTGTCCGCGTTTGACCATACTGTGCGCCAGAGCAATATAGGTCGGCGCTGAATCTGGGTTTTCAGCTACGATTTCATTTAAAAGGGCAATATCCCGTGGAAAAGCGCGACGTCCGAGGGCATATATTTTTCCCTGTTGCGCCTCGATATTCTCGGCATCAATCGACAAGGCTTTGCTGTAGTAGGCAAGCGCTTCCGTCCACGCTCTCTCAGCCTCCGCCTGACGGGCTCGCTCAAGAGCAACAGAAAGACGGGACGGCGCACGTGTTACAACAATTCCGGAAGATGACTTTCCCTGTCCGACATCCTCCTGAGTAGAAGAAAGGGGACCAGATACAACGGCAAGGTCTGCTAGGCTGTCCATAACAGCCTCGGCTTTTCCATCCAAATCGGCGTCAGGGTTCAAACTCTCGATCGGTAAACTAATCCCTTCCCTACCAGCGTCATTGTTTTCTTGTGCGTCATTACGTGATGACAGTTCCGCTTGATCTTTCTTGGGTACACGATCCGGCAAAGAACTCAGCATGGGAAGGAAATATAAAGCAGCGCTGGTGGCACTGATCAAAAGTAAAACAAGTGCGGCAACAACTATAATTCGCGACGGCGTGACAATAGACAACGTGGAGGAAACGCGCGTTAAAGGCACAATAACTGGTGTTTTTTGTGCACGATACTCGTGGTTAGCTTTTTGCAGGGCTTCGAATAATACGCTCATGGAATGAATCGTATATCTGCTTTCTGATGTCATTTCAATTCTGAATGCTTTGTCATTATTCACTTGATATGGAATAAATAATGTACAAAATAAATAATAGTCTAAAATATGAGTATCCTAAACCAATAGCATTTATTTAAAGAATAAGATCAATATACATACGCGAATATATTTCAAGTAACATTTTGTTTACCATGTTTATTTAATCATTCACGCATATTAACTTACTTCTGATGGAGCGTTCGATGATACATTGGTGGAGCAACAGCAGCCTGATGGTCAAAATATTCTTGCCGCAAAGTCTCGTACTCCTCGTCTGCCTTTTTCTGGTTACCTCCGCAAGGATCGGTTTCTCGGAAATTGACGCAAACACCACCACCATTATGGACCGTTACGTTACGAGAACCGTTATGGCTCTTGAGGGGCGCTCTGCCCTGAACCGACTTGAAGGTGCCGTTAAATCTGTCTTTCTGGCAAGGAACGATACATCTGCCAAAAACAACTATGAAGCGGTTTACAAGGAGGTTCGCGAAAAACTGGCCAGCATGCAAGAACTTATCCAGAACCCCGCACGCAAGGTTATAATTGACGATGCCTTCGTGCAGCTTGATAATTATGACAAACTCGTAAAGGAGTCTTTCGCGCTCAAAGCGCAAGAGCAAGACGGCCTTCCTCTTATGAGCAAAGCGGGGAGCATGCGCTCCAAAATACGTGACGACCTCGCGGAGATCATCAAACTGTACAAAGAGGATACGAAGAATTCACGTGATAGGCTGGCCGAAGACATCGCTTCCATCAAACGCAACAACCTTTTTACCTCTATTATAGGCCTTGCTGTTGTTTACAGCTTGTTGTGGTGGATTATCCGTGGCGTCATACGGCAGCGACGAAACGAAATGCTGGTTCTGGCCCAAAACTTTGAGGACTCGGTCAAGGTCGTTGTTGATGATGTTAGCAAGTCAGCCAAGGATATGAAGCTTGATTCAGATACGCTTGCCAAGACATCACGAGAATCCAGCAGTATGACCAACACTGTAGCGGCGGCAGCCGAACAAACCTCGGCCAATATGGAAACCGTTGCAACGGCAACAGAGGAACTCACTTCCTCTATCTCCGAAATCACGCGTCAAGTCTCGGAGTCGAGTGACATTACGAACCGAGCGGTTGAACAGGCCACCACAACAAACAAAACCGTTCGCGACCTTGCCGAAATGTCTGAAAAGATTGGTCAGGTCATCAATCTGATTGGCGAAATTGCAAGTCAAACGAACCTTCTTGCCCTCAACGCAACGATCGAAGCAGCCCGTGCAGGCGAAGCGGGCAAGGGCTTTGCCGTTGTCGCGAGCGAAGTTAAATCTCTGGCAACACAAACAGCGAAAGCAACCGAAGAGATCACCTCCCAGATCAGCAATGTTCAGCAAGCGACCAACACGGCCGTCAGCGAGATCGAAAAAATCCGAGAGACTATTGTCGGGATCAATGAAGTCTCCACACGGATCGCCTCTGCTGTCGAAGAGCAAGGGGCCGCAACACAAGAAATCGCCCGCAATATCTCGGAAGCAACGACAGGAACCAAGGATGTTTCCAATAACATTGGCGGGGTAAGTCGTTCTGCCGAGGACACGGGTAAAATTGCGGACAATGTTCAAAAAGCTGCGATCAAGCTGACCGAACAATCCTCCCTTTTGGGCAGTAAGGTCGAAGAATTCCTGCAAAAAGTCCGCAAGGCTTAGTCCGCAAGAAGACAAACAAAAAGGCGAGGAGGATAGCCCCTTCGCCTTTTTTTTGTAACTAAATCAGTCCTTACGCCAAATACTGGCCGCCATTGACGTTAAAGGTTGCCCCGGTAGTAAAGCCATTATCGTCGTTCGCCAAGAAAGCAACGAGGCGCGCAATCCCTTCGGCATTGCCCAACTTTTTGACAGGGATCTTGGCGACGATCTTTTCAAGTACCTCTGGCGCAATCGCACGAACCATATCTGTATCAATATAGCCCGGCGCGATGACATTGACGGTTACACCTTTGCTGGCCACTTCAAGCGCGAGCGACTTAGAAAAACCGATAATGCCAGCCTTAGCTGCTGAATAATTGGTCTGGCCCATGGCGCCCGCAAGACCATTGATAGAGCTGATGGAGATCACACGCCCAAAGCCGCGATCCCGCATGCCTTCGATCACGAGGCGTGTCATGTTGAAAACAGAGTCGAGATTGGTGCGAATGACTTCATTCCACTGCTTCGGCGTCATCTTGTGCAAAAAGCTGTCGCGCGTGATGCCGGCATTGTTGACGAGGATATCGACCGGCCCCAGATCCTTTTCAATCTTGGCAATGTTTTCGGCACAGGCGTCATAGTCGCTGACATCAAACTTATAAACCGCATCGATGCCCGTTTTCGCCTTAAACTCCTTGGCAGCGGCGTCATTGCCCATATAAGTTGCCGCAACCTTATATCCAAACCCATGCAGGGTCTTGCTGATCGCGGCACCAATGCCACGCGTTCCACCAGTCACGACGACGACACGGGCTTTCTCAATCTTCTTAGTCATGTTCTGCGTTTCCTTACTTCTTGGCTCTCTTCTTGATCTGGGATTTTGATTTTGGAGGCTTTGTCGCTTTTTTATCCGCATAAAGCTCACCAGCGACGGAATAATCCTCAGCCGCCATTTCATGAATGACAAGGCATATCGATTCAGGGCTAACACCCAGCGATGAAACTATCGCGTCCGTGACGGCACGAGCCAACTTGCGCTTAGCCGCCACGGGACGCTTGAGTATATCAATATGAACGATAGGCATGTCTACTGTCTGCGATTGACTTAGCGCTCCACACACATGGCGATGCCCATACCACCACCGATGCACAGGGTTGTGAGCCCCTTCTTGCTGCCACGCTTTTGCATTTCGTACAGCAAGGTAATCAAAACGCGGCAACCCGACATACCGATGGGATGACCGAGGGCGACAGCACCGCCATTGACGTTGACTTTCGCAACATCCCAGCCCATGTCTTTGTTCACCGCAATCGATTGAACGGCAAAAGCCTCGTTCGCTTCGATCAAATCGAGATCAGCTATGTTCCATCCGGCCTTCTTCAAGGCCTTTTGGCTGGCTGGCACGGGGCCAAGGCCCATAAGCTTCGGATCGACACCAGCGGTCGCCCATGAGACGATACGGGCCAGCGGTGTCAAGCCACGTTTGGCAGCCTCAGCTTCAGTCATCAACACAACAGCTGCGCCGCCGTCATTGATGCCAGAAGCGTTGCCCGCCGTCACCGTCCCGTCCTTCTTAAAGGCAGGCTTTAGTTTCGCGAGACTTTCGACCGTCGTGCCATGTTTGGGATATTCATCAGCCGAAACCGTGATATCTCCCTTCTTGTTCGGGATAATGACAGGGACAATTTCATCCGCAAACTTGTTCGCCTTCTGGGCCACTTCGGCCTTCAGCTGCGATTCCGTCGCAAAGATGTCCTGCATCTCGCGGGTGATACCATACTTCTCGGCGATATTTTCAGCCGTTACACCCATGTGATATTGGTTAAACACGTCAGTCAGGCCATCATTGACCATGTTGTCGATCAATGTACCGGGGCCCATACGGACGCCATTGCGAAGGAACATCGAGTGATGGGACAAGGACATATTTTCCATACCGCCCGCCACGACGATATTGGCATCGCCGGAGATAATCGACATCATTCCATTCGCGACCGAGCGAAGACCTGAACCGCAAATCTGGTTGACGGCATAGGCAGTCTTGTCCTCAGGGACGCCAGCCGCCATAGCCGCCTGACGCGCGGGGCCCATACCCAAACCACCGGACAACACCTGCCCCATGATCACTTCGTCCACTTCGGCAGGATTTACTTTACCACGAGTCAGGGCTTCTTTAATAGCATCGGCGCCAAGCTGGAAAGCGGCACGCGAAGCAAACGCACCGTTAAACGAACCAACAGCTGTGCGGGCTGCACTGACAATAACAATATTGCTCATAGGCTGAGAACTCCTTGGATTGATAAGGCAAGACAAAAAGGACACCGCACGAGACTCCGAAGAACACGGATGCGCCGAACGGCAAGAGGAAATCTTCGCTCAGCACCATAAGCCCCTTCAAAACGTTACGCAAGGAAACTCCACAAAAAAGCGCGAAAAAACATCCTCTGTTATGCTGCGGTGCAATAGGAAAAAGTCGACGTGTCCTCATATACATTGAGATGGATAATCACCCACACCACTTGAACCCTAATCGGACAAGCAAACGCGGTAATATGCAGAAAATCATTTTGAAATCGCATTCATTTCAAGGGGCTATCAGAAATGACTCTTTAGTTTCAAGCTTATTTGATATCATAAGCAGATAGTTGAACTTATTGATTTAATGAGATTTCGCTGTGACCATCTCGATATGTAAAGCACCTGCTCCTTTGAGCCTTGTTCAACAGCAGTTGAAGAAAGTCTGCGAAGAGCTTGGTCTCGTTTATCTGGACCAAGATAAAATGCTCCGTCAGGGATATAATAATCTTCGCACGCACCGTCTCCCAACCGCTTGGTCCTACAGCCCCAGCATATCATGTTATGGCGCAATCAAATTAAGGAGCCCCATAGACTCCGCAGCTGAAGACTTTAGCCACAGTGTTGCCGAACTATGCGGCATCGATGTGCCTCAGTCAAAAATCTGGAATGGCTTCTGGCACAATGGCACACACCCCATCTTCTCGCCCGTTATTGGTGAAAAACCCGAACGTCTCGAGCAAATTACTTATGAGAAACGCTGTGTGCAATTTGCTGCGCCGATTAGCGCTTATATTTCCGCCTATCTCCCCTATCATGTACTTGTTGGTGTGTGGGATGTTCACGACCAGAACTTTATTGTTACGTCAGACAAGTATGCTACAGCCGAAGTTAAAACAAACCCCATTGTCTATTGTTGCGACAACGCTGGGATGAGCTTGGAAAAACTGGACGATTTCTTTCCATCAAAATCGCGAAGTTTTTGGCAAGATATGATCTTCACAAATAACCATTTCCACCTCGATCTGGATGAAGTTGCAAAATCAGCAAACAAAATAGCTTCACTTTCGAAAGACACGCTTGCTGGTGCCGTAGATACCTTGTTCAAATACAAGGATGCCAAAATACATTTCGGAATGAGACATCAAATCATCGATGAGTTATCACGTCGGCAAGATCATATCGCGGCGGCTTACACTTCGCCGACACCATGTTTGAATCATCTTCGGAAAATCTTTAAGTGCGAGCCCGTCACAAAACCAGCGGCAGGTCTCGGGTCATAATGTCGGTTTCTTGCAGGTTCACAAAAAAACCGACGCGACCACGACAAGCAAGAGTGACGGCAAAACGATAGAGCTTGCAAAAAACGCAATCGCAGTCATCACAGTTTCTATCAATGCTTATGCTTATTCTTCTTCAAAGAGCGGCAAGCGCACAATAAAGCGCGCCCCAAAGACCTGCCCCTGTTCGTCCGTGCGGTTTTCAGCCCAGATGCTGCCATGATGCGCTTCGACAATCTGTTTGGAAATGCTCAGGCCAAGACCAGAGTGCGTACCAAACTTTTCGGATTTGGGCCGTTCGCTATAAAAACGGTCAAAAATGGCCTCCAACTTACCTTCGGGAATACCGCCGCCCATATCCTCGACAATCATTTCAATGTAATGATCGCGTGTCGATTGCGCGGTTACAAAAACATGCTTGTCCACCGAGGTAAAAGATAGCGCGTTGGAAATCAAGTTCTGCATCACCTGCACAAGACGGGATTCTACACCGGATACGATAAGGTTCTTTGGCATATCGGGATCAATCACAACCTTTGCCGTTGTCTGGGTGCTACCTGATTCCTGATCATAAAAGCCGACAAGCGTCTGCAGCATCTGGGTGATATCAACCCGTGACGCTTCGTCACGAGTCAGTTCAGCATCAAGGCGTGAAGCAACCGAAATATCCGTAATCAACCGGTCGAGCCTATCCACATCATCACGAATAACCTGCATGAGTTTTTGCTGTCGCTCGGGGTCTTTGATCTTGCCGGCTGTTTCGACGGCGCTGCGCAAAGACGTTAGCGGGTTTTTGATTTCATGCGCGACATCCGCAGCAAAGTTTTCGATCGCGCCGATACGTTTGGCCAAAGCCTGCGTCATTTCGCGCAAGGCCACTGACAAATCGCCAATTTCATCATGCCGTTCGCTAAAATCCGGGATAGCACCCTGATTCAGCAAACGCGACATACCGGACAAACCGACCATCTGCGTCTGCCCAATCCGCACGCGTTCCGCAGCTTTCGCCAGAAGCTTGAGCGGTCGGGCAATGGCACGCGCCAGATATATCGACAAAAGCAGGGTGATAAGAAGCGTCACGCCAAAGATCTTGAGGATATCATGACGCACATCCTGAATAGCTGCAGCTATTTTAGCGTCAGGCTTGGTCAGCATCACAGCGCCCAACACCTGTTTATACCGCTGAACAGGCGCAGCAGCGGACAAGAGCAAGCCACCATCGGGCAAGCTCCAGACTTGCGTCACGATCATGCCATTCTTGGCACGTTTCACGATGTCGTACTGTTCCCCTTCCTGAATAACCTCTTCGGGATAAACTGGGTATTGGTTGCGCCCCGTGATGCGATCGATCACATCAAAAAAAGGCATGGCGATGGAGCTGATGATCGAAACAGAAGCAGGTGGCGGCAACTCCCGCGCTTGTACCTTCCCCGCCGGGTCCAGCAAAATGCGGCTATCGGCTAACAAGGTGTCATCCATATCAAACAGACGCGTGCGCGTTTCACTGGCCTCGACCAAGCGACGGATCATCAAACGCGCCAACAAGGGGGACAAGATGTTGCGCTCTTCGCGGTCCAAAACAACAGCACCTTCGGCAACGGCACTGGCCGACATACGCGCTTGAAGCGTCAGCCCGTCCAGCTCGGCCAAAATAAGGCGATCTTGGTACTGTCCCAGATAGAGCAAACTACCGACAAGGATAGCCAAGGCCATCACATTGACAGCGAGGATCCTGACCGTAAGTGGCGAAAAGCCCGCCGTCCGCCGCGCGCGCCAAAAAGGAGGCCAAGGGCACGCTTTGTCCTCCTCTTTTCTGCCCAAAAAACGTTTCAACCAGAGGGGACACATCGAGAAAAAAGCCTCATAAACCAGAACCTGTTACGCCAATCCACTTCACTCTACCCCGATTACTGGTCGCTTGCCTCACGCTTCCTTGTAACGGTAGCCGACGCCATACAGGGTTTCGATCTGTTCGAACTCGTCATCGACGACACGGAATTTTTTACGTAGCCGCTTGATATGGCTGTCGATCGTGCGGTCATCGACATAAACAGACTCGCCATAGGCAGCATCCATCAGCTGATCACGACTTTTGACATGGCCGATGCGCTGCGCCAAAGCCTTAACAAGCAAAAACTCGGTTACTGTCAGATTGACGTTCTTCCCCTTCCATGTGCATTGGTGCCTTGCACTGTCGAGCACCAAATCGCCACGCGTAATAATGCTGGACGCATCGGCAGTCGGCGGGTTCAAACGTAGCTGTTCGCGGCGCAGGATCGCACGGATACGCTCGATCAGCAGGCGTTGAGAGAATGGCTTCGTAATATAATCATCCGCGCCCATGGACAGGCCCATAATCTCGTCCACCTCCTCGTCTTTCGAGGTCAGGAAGATCACCGGCATCAACTGGGTCGAAGGGTTCTGGCGCAAGCGCTGGAGAAGCTCCATCCCCGTCAGGCGCGGCATTTTAATATCCAGAACTGCCATATCGGCGGGGCGCTGCGTTAGGGCGCGCAAGGCTTCCTCAGAATCTGAATGGGTTCTGACCTCAAACCCCTCGGCCTCAAGGGCCATGCTGACAGAAGTCAGGATATTGCGGTCATCATCGACAAGGGCAACGGACTGGGTCACAGGTCAACTCCATTCTTTAAGCGAACTTCGGTTTTAACGGCTGGGCCTCAAAAAGAGTTAACGCTCCAACGCCGCCACTTTACTTACTTTTTACACGACAAACTATGACATAATTTGGTTGAGAATGAGGCTTTTAGCAAGAATCTTTTCCTTTATGACCATAAAAAACCAACCCATCCTGCCCATCAAAGTGCTTTCATACCCCTTTTTCTGATATACTCGCCACAGACGAAATTATTTCCCATATCTACATTGGAAAACGTCCAGAACCAGCCCCTTCTCTCGACACAAAGACCCTCAAGGATTATGTATCTTCAGTTCACATCTGAGCAAGTGAATATAAACAGAAACCACTTGAAAATAAACCGATACGACCTGAGAACTACAATAAGAACTACAATCCGCCTCCCAAATTTCCGCATCATCTCTAACGGCACTTATGGGTGCTCATGCGTGGAACAACTCAATAACGAAGGGGAAAGGTAAGCTTTCCCCTTTTTTCTTGCCCTAAGCCCCCCCCGCGTGTTACTTGTCCCCGCCATCATTCAAGAGCCTGATTGGGGGAGAAAAAAGATGGCAACAATCCGCGAAGCACTAACCTTTGATGACGTATTGCTGGTACCGGCGGCGTCCAATGTCCTGCCGGCTCAGGTCGATACCTCCACCCGCGTAACCCGTAAAATCAGGCTTGGCATCCCCCTGCTCTCCGCCGCGATGGATACTGTAACCGAAAGCGCCCTCGCCATCGCCTTGGCTCAGGCGGGCGGCATCGGCGTCATTCACCGCAATATGTCCCCCTCGGCTCAGGCCGAAGAAGTCCGTAAGGTCAAGCGCTTTGAATCCGGCATGGTGGTCAACCCCGTGACGATCACCCCCGAGGCCCCTCTTTCCAAGGCTCTGGCCCTTATGGTGCAATATCGCATCTCCGGCATTCCCGTGGTCGAGCAGCCATCCGGTAAGCTGGTCGGCATCCTGACCCATCGCGATGTACGCTTTGCTGACAAGATGGACCAACCCGTCGCCGAGCTGATGACCAAAGACAAGCTGGTAACAGTCGGCATGAATGTCGGCAAAGAAGAAAGCCGCCGCCTCCTGCATCAACATCGCATCGAAAAGCTTTTGGTTGTGGATGACGCTTATCGCTGCGTTGGCCTTTTGACCGTCAAAGACATTGAAAAAGCACAACTGCACCCAACATCAACAAAGGATGACCAAGGGCATCTGCGAACCGCCGCCGCCATTGGAACGGGCCCTGACTCCCTCCAACGCGTCGAAGAATTGGTTGATGCTGGTGTTGATATGATCGTGGTCGATACAGCGCATGGGCATTCGGCGGGCGTGATTAAGGCCGTCAAACTGGTGCGCGAGCATGCCAAGCATGCCGATGTTGTCGCAGGCAATATCGCGACAGCTGCCGCCGCACAGGCGTTGATTGACGCAGGCGCAGATGCGGTGAAGGTCGGGATTGGACCGGGTTCCATCTGCACAACGCGTATCGTCGCAGGTGTCGGCGTACCCCAACTCACGGCCATTATGGATGTCGCCGAGACTTGCATAAAACGCGACATTCCCGTAATCGCGGATGGCGGGATCAAATATTCAGGTGAAATTGCAAAGGCCCTTGCAGCTGGAGCAGATTGCGTGATGCTCGGCTCGCTCTTTGCCGGGACCGACGAAGTCCCCGGCGATGTGATCCTGTATCAAGGGCGCTCGTACAAAGGCTATCGCGGGATGGGCAGCATCGGCGCGATGGCAAGCGGCTCGGCCGATCGCTATTTCCAAAAAGCCGATGTGCATGACACCAACAAGCTGGTACCCGAGGGTATCGAAGGCCGCGTTCCCTATAAAGGGCCCGTCGCCAATGTAATCCATCAGTTGATGGGCGGCCTACGCGCCTCGATGGGCTATACAGGATGCGGCACGATCGCCGATATGAAAACAAAAGCCGAGTTTGTGCGCATTACGGGTGCAGGCTTGCGCGAAAGCCATGTCCATGACGTGACCATCACCGCCGAGTCCCCCAATTATCGCGTGGAGTGAGCGTCAGCCTTGATGAAACCTATAGAATCGAGGATAGATCTCTTTCCCATTTGGCGGGCGCAAGGGATTGTTGATACGTAGAGACGTACGATCCAATGCCGCATCAATACGTTTGTCTTGTTCACTGTGCCGCACGCAAAGGCCTTTTGCCAAAAGGTAATAGCTATGGGCCTGAGCATCGAACTGCCCCTGAGATTTTTGCAAGCGCAAAGCATTGCAATAATCGGACATATATTCGCAAATCGTGCCGATATTCTCGGCAATCTCGGGGGCATTCAAGCGGCGAATTGTTGCAAGATCACATACGGCCATCGCATTGACGGCAAAATCAAGCTTATAACGGTCTTGCATCTCAGCAATACAAGCTGAACATAAAATTCTGGCGATTTCATTGTAGCCATCACGGGAATCCAAGGCCGCAGCCTTTTCGGCCCACTCAAGCGCCGTGAGCTGATTGGGCTTGATCCCCTCTCGACCTTCCCCATAAATTTGCGCCAGTTCCACCATGGCAGAGGCCCGCGCCTGCGACGTTGAGCCTTTTTTAGCGATGTTTTCAAGTTTTTTTACAGAACGGTTACTCATCTCTATATCCATAATATGCGTTAACTATGCCCCATTTTTAGCAAAGCGATATAGTTTCAACAACCCTCCAGATAGGCTATCCCAAGGTACGGTTAACCCACCTCCAGCTCCTGGGCTTCGAGGCGGCGGATTTCGTCGCGTAGGCGAGCGGCTTCTTCAAACTCCAGATCGGCGGCCGCAGCGCGCATCTGTTTTTCCAAAATCTTGATTTGCTTTTGCAGCTCTTTGCCCGAAAGGCGATCGCCCGCCACGGCAACCTGCACATGATCGCCGCGTTCATAGACCGAGGCCAGAATATCGCCGATATTCTTTTTCACACTTTCGGGTGTGATGCCGTGCTCAATATTATAAGCTTGCTGCTTTTCGCGGCGGCGGTTTGTTTCATCAAGCGCAGCCTGCATGCTACCCGTTATCTTGTCAGCATAAAGGATAGCCCTGCCGTCAACATTGCGCGAGGCGCGGCCAATTGTCTGGATCAACGAAGTGCGTGAACGCAGATAGCCTTCCTTGTCTGCATCCAAAATCGCAACTAGCCCGCATTCTGGAATATCAAGCCCCTCACGCAAAAGATTGATCCCAACGAGCACATCACACACACCGAGGCGCAGATCACGGATAATCTCGATCCGCTCCAGCGTATCCACGTCCGAGTGAATATAGCGCACCTTGATCCCCGCCTCTTCCATATATTCGGTGAGCGCCTCGGCCATCTTTTTGGTCAGCGTCGTGACGAGTACACGCATCCCCTTGCTCGTAACCTCGCGCACTTCGGCCAGAAGATCATCCACCTGCTTGTCGGTGGGGCGAATGATAACGGGCGGATCGATCAATCCCGTCGGACGCACAACCTGCTCGGTAAAGACACCTTGCGTCTGTTCCATCTCCCACGGGCCGGGCGTCGCGGAGACAAAGACCGTCTGGGGCCGCATGCGCTCCCACTCATCGAACTTGAGCGGGCGGTTATCGACGCAGGACGGCAGGCGAAAGCCATAGTGCGCGAGCGTCGTTTTACGCTGAAAATCGCCACGCGCCATCGCATGAAGTTGCGGAATCATATTATGGCTCTCATCCACAAAAAGCATTGCGTGTTCGGGCAGATATTCAAAAAGCGTCGGTGGCGGCTCGCCCGGTGCGCGGCCCGTCAGATAGCGCGAATAATTCTCGATCCCCGAACAGCTTCCAGTCGCGAGCATCATTTCCGTATCAAAGGTGATGCGCTCGCGCAGACGCTGCTCTTCCAGCAATTTACCCTCGGCCAAAAAGGCCTGTAACTGGCCTTTCAAATCCACCTTAATCTTCTCGACGGCTTGCTCGATCGTGAATTGCGGCGTGACATAATGGCTGTTGGCATAAAGCTTCACGCCCTCCAACGCTTTGCCCTTCTCGCCCGTGAGCGGATCAATCTCGACGATCTTTTCAATCTCATCACCAAAGAAAGACAAGCGCCACGCGCGATCTTCCATATGCGCGGGAAAGACTTCGACCGTGTCGCCCTTCACGCGGAAATCGCCGCGTCCGAAACCGATATCATTTCGCTTGTATTGAAGCTGGACAAAAGCGCTGAGCAACTCCTTAAGCGGCAAAGTCTGCCCGTTTTGTAGCGCAATCACCATATCCTGATAGGTTTCGACAGAGCCTATGCCATAAATACACGACACCGACGCCACTAGGATTACATCATCCCTTTCCAAAAGCGCGCGCGTCGCCGCATGGCGCATGCGATCTATCTGCTCGTTGATCATGGACTCCTTTTCGATATAGGTGTCCGTTTTCGGCACATAGGCTTCGGGCTGGTAATAGTCGTAATAGCTGACGAAATATTCGACCGCGTTGTGGGGGAAGAAGCTCTTCATCTCGCCATAGAGCTGGGCGGCGAGCGTTTTATTGGGTGCAAGGATAATGGCCGGGCGCTGCAATCTCTGAATGACTTGCGCCATCGTGAAGGTCTTACCGGAGCCCGTAACGCCCAGCAAAACCTGATTGCGCTCCCCTGCTTCCAATCCCGCACACAACGCGTCAATCGCCTGCGGCTGATCTCCGGCGGGTTGAAAGTCGCTAACCAGCTCAAATTTCCGCCCCGCTTCGGGACGAAAGTTCGGCTTGATTACATCGGCAAAAATCGGAAAGGTCATAAGGTACCTGCCGTTTACCTAGTATGCTTTGAAATTTTCATCGTTCCTGACCCCTCCCCGAAAACGCTCCGCGTTTCCGACCCGCCCTCAAGCGGAGGATGGTTACATTTCCTACAATATACATCACAGCCAAAACCAGACAATAATCTTGATATTGTGCATCATCTACGTAAGTCTGTATCACTATTGGCCCATGTCAACCACAAGTCCGGCAACCACCCTCCCCTTGAAGGAGGGTCAAAAAAATCGTCAAGACTTTTTTGGGGAGGGGTCATTTCTGTAACTCTACCAGCCGCAGCTTCGCCTGTTCATAAACCCAAGCGGCAACGGACGATACATCTCCTAAGACATCGCTATTGCTTACACGTAAAACTTGATAACCTAAATCCTCTAAGTGTTTTTGTCGCACCACATCTTGGGCGAAGGTGGCATCATGCGACGAACCATCTACTTCAACAACAAGCTTTGCCGACAAAGATATAAAATCTACAACATACTGGAAGATAGGGTGCTGATAACGGAACCTAAACTTTTCTTGATCGGGATGACTTCGTAAAGCGCGCCAAAAAATCTTTTCAACCGGAGAGCCGGATTGGCGCAAATCTCGTGCGCGGCGGATCAGTCCTGCACGATATTTGTGCGCCGCCTTTCGCTTCATCCCTGCCCCCTCCCCGAAAACGCTCCGCGCTTCCGACCCTCCCTCAAGGGGAGGGTGGTTGTCTTTCCTGCGTTATACCATAACAACAGAAATTGAAAAAGAATCTCGACATAATCTTTATGCAACCAATCCCTCAACATCGCTCTCCGTAACCACCTTCCCCTTGTCGAGGTTGACGCGGATACTATAACCACCCTCCCCTTGAGGGAGGGTCAAAAAAGTCGCCAAGACTTTTTTGGGGAGGGGTCAGATTACAAAACGGTCAATCGTCCTTTTTCACGGGCGAAGGGACGTGGCGGATATGCAGCTCGCGCAGGCGTTCGGGCTCAACCGTGTTGGGCGCCTGCATCATGAGATCCTGCGCCTGCTGGTTCAGCGGGAACGCGATGATCTCGCGGATGTTCGGCTCATCAGCCAGCAGCATCACGATGCGATCCACGCCCGGCGCAGTGCCACCATGCGGCGGGGCTCCTAGCTTAAAGGCATGAAGCATACCGCTAAAACGGCTTTCCAGTTCCTCGGCACTGTAACCCGCGATCTCAAACGCCTTATACATCACCTCCGGCAAATGGTTTCTGATCGCACCAGACGACAGCTCCACACCGTTGCAAACGATGTCATACTGATACGCCTTGATGGTCAGCGGATCTTGCTCCTGCAACGCTTTCAAGCCACCCTGCGGCATCGAGAACGGGTTGTGCGAGAAGTCGATCTTCTTGCGCTCTTCATCATATTCGAACATCGGGAAATCGACGATCCAGCACATGCGAAACGCGTTCTTTTCGATGCAGTCCATATCCTGCGCAATCTTGGTGCGCGCTTGCCCCGCCAGTTTGACCGCCGCCGAAACCTTGTCGCACACAAAGAACACGGCATCGCCATCTTCACAGCCCGTGAGCGCACGCAGTTCTTTTTGCGCTTCTTCGCCGACAAAACGAGCGATAGGCCCCTTCCCTGCGCCATTTTCAAAGACGATATAGCCAAGGCCCGGCGCGCCAAGCCCACGCGCCCAATCGTTCAGCTTGTCAAAGAAGCTGCGCGGACGGTCGGCGACTTTCGGCGCGCGAATGGCGCGAACGACGCCAGCCGCATCGATTACGCTTCGGAATGCGCGAAACTCGACATCCGCACGGGCAAAGACGCTTGTCACGTCCGTGATCACAAGCGGGTTGCGTAGATCGGGCTTGTCCGAGCCGTATTTGAGCATCGCCTCGTCATAGGGAATACGCGGAAACGGATAAGGCGTAACCTCTGGCTTTGTCTCGCGACGGAACCCGCCAAACTCATCAAACACGCCATGCAAAACAGGCTCAATCGCCGCAAAGACATCATCCTGCGTGACAAAGCTCATCTCGATATCAAGCTGGTAGAACTCGCCGGGGCTGCGGTCAGCGCGGGCATCTTCATCGCGGAAGCATGGCGCAATCTGGAAATAACGATCACAACCTGCCACCATAAGCAGTTGCTTAAACTGCTGTGGCGCTTGGGGCAACGCATAGAATTTTCCCGGATGGATACGGCTTGGCACCAGATAGTCACGTGCGCCTTCGGGGCTCGACGACGTCAGGATCGGCGTCTGAAACTCGCGGAAACCCTGCGCCCACATACGGCGACGCAAGGAGGCAATCACATCCGTGCGGAGCTTCATATTTTCCTGCATCCGCTCACGGCGCAGATCGAGGAAGCGATAGGTCAGACGCACATCCTCGCCCGTATCGGCGTCAGCATTGACCTGCATCGGCAAAGGATCGGCGGCGCTTTGTACCAGAAATTCCTGAATATCCACTTCAACCGCGCCAGTCGGCAGGCGATCATTCGCCGTTTCGTCGGGGCGCTGCACAACCTTGCCTGTAATGGTCACGACGCTTTCGTTTTTCACATGCTCGACAACGGCCATCAGGGGGCTGGACATATCGATCACACACTGGGTGATGCCGTAATGGTCGCGCAGATCGATAAAGAGCAAGCCGCCATGATCGCGCTTGCGATGCACCCAGCCGGACAGACGGACGGACTGGCCAACATGCTCAAGGCGCAATTGACCACAGGTGTGGGTACGATAAGGGTGCATAAAAACTCACTCCAACAAGAAACAAAAAAGGGGCCAAACAGCCCGCAACAGAGAGAAACCAAAGACATTTCTATAACGGTTGGCCCTTGAACGCAATGGTTAACAGCAGGCCGATCTTTATACTTTCAAGATTGAATTAAGGATAACGGATTTTTATGATAACCCCATATTTGAAGGACATTTTATTACCATTATTCCACGGAGAAGTCGAAATGACCGCTGGAACAGCAAATCAGGTTACAGGCTCAAGAAACAGCATCGCTTACAAACTGCTGTCACTCGTTTTGTGCGCATCGGCCTATGGCTGCGCTACGAAAGACCACCGTTTAGATTATCCGGTTCCAGAAGAATTTAAGGAACTGTCCGCAAAAACGGAATCTCTGGGTGACGGTTATGAAATTCGTTTTCTGGCTGACAACACCAAACCCGATGGCGTCGCACGCAATGACATGGGTGAACCGCTGATCTCAGGCGCTTCAGGGCCCTGCTATGACAACGGCAACAAGAAAATATGCGAGGCGATTTTTGACAAAGGCTATACATTCACGACATTAAAAAACGCGAAAATTGTAAATTTGGATGGTATTGCAGTCGTGGGGTTTAAACGAGCCCAATCTATATTTGAACAAATCCAGTCCATCGGAAAGAAAGCAGAACAGCAATACTATCAGGATCGTCTAAAGGGTAAATGGAGCGTGCCACCTTCTCCCGAAATCAAAGCCGCGGTGGAAAAGGCCGAAAAGGAAGAGAAAAAGGCAAATAGCGAGCTAAAAATATACGACGCCGGACGTGATTTGTACAATCTCGGCGGACTTAGCCCCTATCAGAATGTACCCCTTTCAAACCCACAAAAGATCATTAAGCAAGCCACACCCTGATTTTCGTTTATCCAAAATAAACGGACGATACTACTTAAGTTCTGTCCCAATATTAGTCCATTAACCTTAATGTATTTCAGCAGAAAATATTTGCAGATGAAAGCAAACAACTATTTTATTTCTGTCAAGAAAGGGCTAGGTTGTGTCTAAGCCAAGGCTTATCCATCAATATCACGGAAGGAATTGTAACATGAAGAAAAAAGCTCCTTTTGCATATGCACTCTTGTTGACGACCGCTCTCGGTGGGTGCGCCCTGCGAGACAAAGTTGCTCCGTTGACGTTCAAGGGCGAGGACCTAAAGACACCTGACGGCAAGTACCTAACCATGGGAACAGAGCGCACAACCGGTTCGATCACCGCGCCCAACAGCTCAACCTATTACGAACGTGTCATTACCTTTGATCCTCAGAACCCTGAAAATTTGGTTCATGAAAGAGTTGGTCAGGTTATTGGCGAAGACTCGAACCTGAAGCAAGTGACAGGTGCTCTTCGTGATACCGGTATTGCCGCGGGTCAGGTCATGTCGGGCGTTGCCGATCTGGAATACGCCGATGCAGCACAGGATGGGGCGCTGGCAGATAATACTAGTATTTCGATGCAGCAGGATCAAACTGCACTGGGCGGTGCTGGTGGTGCTGGTGGCGCTGGTGGTGGCGGTGCAGACGTCAACATCGGGGATCTTTCCGCAACAGCTGCGGGAGGTACAGGCATTGGAAATGGTGGTTCCGTAGAGAACGGCGTTAATGTCGGCGTTAATGTAGACACCGATATCAACAATGTAAACAAACCTGTGAACGTCAACAGGCCTGTGAACGTCAACAAGCCTGTGACCGTCAACAAGCCTGTGACCGTCAACAAGCCTGTGACCGTCACCAAGCCTTCAAAGCCATCTTCGGGCAACAATGGCAACCATTATGGCAACGACAAGGGCAACAATGGCAACCACTATGGCAACAACCGTAGCTGCACCAATGGGCCTAGCTGTAAGTGATAATCTATGACTTTAGGGCGGCCGGAAACGGCCGCCCTTTTAATAAACGTGCAGAAAATAAATTTTAGGTAATAGCAAACAAGCAGCATGCGGAATGCATTCATACGCGGCTTGTTTTTAAAAGATTAGGATTCAAGTTTTCCGCGCACTATAATTTGCGCAGATGTGCTTAAGAGCAACAGGAGGGAAAATATTATGTTGGGATCGATCGACACGCGTTTGATTCATGAAGCCCTTTCCCAAGCGAGCGATCCTTCAAAGAGAAGGCCTTCCGCCGCCATGCGCTCACAGGCAAAACGCACCGCGCCAGCCTCGTTTACTCCTCCTGCCGGCAACGAAGGCTTATTTGGATCCATTCCCGTTAACGGCAACGGACCGTTAGAAGTTCCGCCCGAAACAGGCAAAGCTTCCTATTTTACGGATCCTATGGCGTTTGATCCCGGCCCTGCCATGTTGGGGTTGATGCCGAACTTTGCTGTTCCAGATCGTCACGCGACTGTGTCTGATGCGGAGGCTCATAAGGTAACGCGGGTTCCTGTTAAAGAAGGCATACAGACCGAAGAGACGAAAAAAGCCATCGCGGAAAATATGGCAAGCATTCGCCCCGCCGATAATCAAGAACTTGCGACGCCTCGTCCCAAGCGGATCACGATTCGTTCGATGGTGAGCCATGCTTGGGCGAATAAATTGTCTATTGCCGCTGGTGCCGCTGCCGGATGGGGTACACGCGCTATTATTGCCAAGTTTGGCCTTGTTGCGACGGCTGCAACGGCCCCCGGCAGCATAGGTGTGATCGCAGCCGGCATTGCCATCGGCGCAACAGCAGGTGCCGTTGCTGGCGTTGCACGCGAGACCGTCAAGAACTGGGGCGAGTTCCGCGCCATGAACGGCAAGCAACGCAAGACCTTTCTTATTAAATCGGCGCTTAAGGGCGCTGCTTTTGGTGCGCTGGGCGGCTTCTTCGCCATCGGCGCCCGCGAGACGTTTGAACATCTTATGGAAAACCAGATCGTTCAGGAAAAGGTTGCGCAGGGCATCGCCAAGCTTTCCGGATTTGCCAAAGCGGCAGTCAAAGCCTGTACGCCTTCTGAAGAGTCGATCGGTCTGGCCAAAAGCTTTGTCGCAGGCGCAAAAGAAAAAACGGCCAGTCTTTTCACCTTTACCCGTTCTTTGTTTGTGAAGGATCAGGCCTCTACGATTGCCATCAAGCCTCTTGAGGTTGTCGAACCTTCCTCCCCAACTCAGGCGATGGCCTCAACACCAACGCCAGCACCTGAAGCACCGATTGGCGAATGCAAGACCGAATATGATCTTTATGCCGGGCAAAGCCATGATCCACTGGCACGGCCATCCCACGAACCGACAACAAAGCCCGTCAAAGTAAGGCCAACACATGTTGCTGTTGAACCTGTAAAACTTCCCAAGGTTCCGCGTTTCTTTGCCGGCGAAGTGTCGCCGGAAACGCTGTCGCATGTGCCTGAGAATATCCGGCGCGAGATGGCGCGCGCGGCGAAGAGCCAAGACCCCATGCGTCTGATGTGGGCCTGTAAAGAAGCCTCCTTTGCGCTGAGCCAACATTTCAGCCAAACGGGCGACAACAAAGCGGCACAGGCTGCCTACAAGCTTATCAAAAAAGGCCTGCAAGCGGGGCTTGATGCCGAGATGAGTCAGCCTGTTGATGTGGCTATGAAAAAAGTGGCCAATGGGACACCCTGCTTCCTTGAAACAGATGTGGCCAAAAAGCTTTGGGCCGATGCGGCCTATTTCGAAAACACCGGTGCCGGCGGCGTAAAGGTCGACAAGGCTGGCGCGATTTACAAAGCCTTTATGGCTGGCGAAGACAACAAACAAGCAAACCGCCTCCTAAAAACCTTATCAAAGGGGAAGCTTGCCGGACTATATGAAGAAGTTAAGGCCAAGATACCCAACGCACGGAAATACGCGATCCGCAAAGTCGTTACGCTTGGATAACTAGCCTACCATAACAAAGCTAAACCAAAGGCCGGTTTACAAACAACCGGCCTTTGGCGTATGGAAGAACCATGGAACTTATAACAACCACCAAAGACTGCGCTGCCTTCTGCCGCAAACTTGCCAAAGAACCCTATATCACCATCGATACCGAGTTTATGCGCGAGCGTACCTATTACGCTAAATTATGCCTCGTGCAGATCGCTGGCGCCGAGCAAGCGGCCGCGATTGATCCTCTCGCGCCGGATATTGATTTAACATCTTTGTTTGACCTTCTGTCGAACACCAAGGTTCTCAAAGTTTTTCATGCCGCACGACAAGATGTTGAAATCTTCGTCAATCTGACAGGCAAAGTACCCTGCCCCATTTACGATACACAAGTGGCTGCGATGGTTTGCGGCTTTGGCGAAGCCGCAAGCTATGAAACACTGGCCACAACTTTGGCCAAGGCCAAGATCGACAAATCCAGCCGCTTTACGGATTGGTCTCTACGTCCTTTATCCGAACGACAGCTCGAATATGCGCTCGCCGATGTCACCCATTTGCGCATCGTCTACGAAAAACTGAAAGAAAAAACGGAAACAGCAGGCAGAACCCACTGGGTTGACGAAGAAATGGACGTTCTGTCCAGCCTTTCGACCTATCAGGTTGATCCCTATGATATGTGGCGCAAGCTCAAGCTTCGTTCCAGCAAGCCACGCCATCGCGCGATCTTGCGCGAGATTGTGGCGTGGCGCGAGATAGAAGCCCAGCACAACAATGTGCCGCGCTCGCGCATTATCAAGGACGATCCTTTACTGGAAATTGCCAGCCACGCGCCACAAACGACCGAAGCCCTCACACGCATTCGCGGCCTTGGCTCTGGCTTTGCCGAGGGACGGCACGGCACGGCCCTGCTTGAAGCAATCCAGCGAGGCATGGAAACTCCCGCCGAGGAATGCCCCCCCGATCAGGCAAAAAAACGCAATCCTCGCGGAACAGGTGCAGTCTTGGAGCTTCTTAAGGTCTTGCTCTATCAAGTCGCCGAACAAAATGATGTTGCGCCGCGCCTGATTGCGACAAGTGACGATCTCGAGCGCCTAGCCGCAGAAGAAGAACCGGACATCAAAACGCTGCGCGGTTGGCGATTGGAATTGTTTGGACAAACGGCGCTCGCGCTCAAGAAAGGCGAGCTTGCGTTGACCATCCAGAAAAACAAGATCAAATCATTTCTCACGAAAGAAGGAGCCAAACCGTCGACGTCTCCCCGCACAACCTCTTAGGACAAAATGCCTTACGGATAGTAGGTGTAGATCAGTCGTGTGCGCGCTTTATCTTCGTAATAATCGATCGAATCCAGATCAACGTCGATGATAGCTGTGCTGTCCTCAACAGACTGCGCAACAGAAATATCGCCCAGCAGCATTCCCTTCCATTTCATCTCACGCATTTCTTCCATAATCTTTTTTCGTGGAATCAGCGTCGCGACAAAACGGACACGAAATTTAAATCGCGGGAAGATAAGATGGTCTCTATTTCCCAGTTTTTCCATGCGCTCGAACAAAAGACGCCCCTCTTTTTCCGAGAGCTCAAGCCCGACCAAACTGAGGGGTTCGGCCAAAAGAAACTTGATTTTCGTAGGGTAAGGCCTGCTTTTTTCGCGTCCACACTCAGCCTCTTTTTGCAAATCAATCGAAAAGGTATTGGCCTCTAGCGAACGCCCTTTGCCGTGAAATGGATATATTCCTCTTCTAAAATCATAACGATCCAACTGCATCGTGGTGTCATACGTATAACCAACCGGAAGTGAATGTGCTTTTTCTTCCAATGTTTTGCGTATTTCGTTGCGCACCTTTTCCCACTCGAATTCGTTATCATATGACTTGAGGTAAAGACTGCAATTTCGAGTGCGGGCATACATATCGACCAGAGCATCATCGTTGTAATCGACGGCGCGAAAACGGATCATGGTTTCAAGAATGTTTTCGAATGTCGGTTTAACAAATAACGATGGCTGCGCGACGCGTTGGTTATTGCGTCGCTCCTTTTGTTGATCTTCCGGTTCAAACTGGATCATGAGATCATTTTCATACTTTTTTTCTGTCGCGTGAGCCTCGGATGATATCAAAAAGCTTGCCGCACCAAGACCGATAACCGCAACAAGCGCAAACATCACGCAACGAACCAGACACTTTTTCATAATGATCAAACTCCATTTCGGGCGAACCGCAAAGCCTTGAGCATCACACTCGGCAAAGCTTCGTTTGCGCAATCTTGCCAAAGAACGCCGCGATCCTCAAGGGGGCGGCGAATGGTTGCGTAAGCAACGCGTAATTGAAGCTCAAAATGGGTAAAAGTATGATGAATAGACCCTTCCAAAAGCTTCCATTCGGCCTTTTCAGGGGCGTGTCGCCGTATAGCCGGCCAATCCAAAGGCGTTTCTTGCCATTCAGGCCCCGGCAGCCCCATCATTCCAGCAAGCAACCCTTTATCCGGCCGCTTGGTCAAAAGGACTCGCCCTTCCTTGTCACTCAACACGAAAACTATTCCGTAACGCACGGGCTTAGCAGCTTTCTTTTCCCGCGCAGGCAATGTCTCTGCGATCCCGTCTCTTCGCGCTTTACAGGATTTCCGCCACGGACAAAGGCCGCATTGTGGTGAGCGCGGGGTGCAAACGGTTGCGCCCAAATCCATAAGCGCTTGGGCATAATCCCCACAACGCTGGGCAGGCACAAGGGCAGCCGCAAGGGTCTTTAACTCCTTCTTGGCCTTGGGCAAGGGAGTGCGCACAGCATAAAGCCGCGCCATCACGCGCTCGACATTGCCGTCCACGACGTTCGCTTTTTGGCCAAAAGCAATGGCGGCTATGGCCGCCGCCGTATAAGGCCCGATCCCCGGCAGCGCGAGCAAAGAAACTTCTTCTTGCGGAAAGGTAGCCTTATAATCACGAACGAGAACCTGCGCACAGTCATGCAATCCCCTTGCACGGCGATAATAGCCAAGCCCCGCCCACATGCGGTTGATATCGTCCATCGGCGCAGAAGCCAAAGCCTCAAGCGTCGGCCAGCGGCGAATAAACTTCAAGAAATAAGGAATCACGGCGGCGACAGTCGTCTGCTGCAACATAATTTCGGACAGCCAGACATGATAGGGGTTCGCCCTTTCCCCGGCCCGCGCGCGCCAAGGCATCTCCCGACGGTTCACATCATACCAAACCAGCAAGTCCTTGGACTTTGGTTGAGGCAGTGCTGTCTTTACCTTGTCTTTTTGCAGATTTTTAGTCAGACTGCGCCTCATGAAACTGCCACGCCCCCTTGCCTCGTCCATCGATTCTGTTGCTCGAACGGCTGTAGGCAAAGAATGGGCGCTTTATGCAACCCTGATCGAGCATTGGAGCGAAATTGTTGGCGCAGACTATGCGCAAAAGACAAAGCCTGTCAAAATCTCCTTTCCCAAGGGCAAGAAGGCTGGCGAGAACTGGGCCAGACACAAGCAAACAGGTGGCACGCTGTTGATCCGGCTTCCCCATGGGCTGCGTATGGAATTCAGCTTCCTCATTCCCCAAATGCTTCAACGAATCAATGCTTTCTTCGGCTATCCCGCTATAGCGACTCTCCAATTTGACTCTTACTACGAGAAAGCTTCGGTCCCGCCCCCGCCTCCGGCCCAAGAGAAAACTCTGACCGACAGGGAAAAGAGCCTTCTCAAAGAGCAATTAAAAGATATTGATAACAATGAGTTAAGAGAGGCTCTTGAACGATTGGGCGAATCTGTTTTACGTGAGCATTCTAATTAACCATAGGCAAGCCGTCCTCTTCCGTCTTTTGGCCCCAAAAAGGAACCAAATTGGCCGAAACCATATGGTTTTCTTGAGTTAGAGGCCCCTTTCCGCCTATACTGCCAACTTCTTGATTCGAGGCAATAAAATGATGATGAAACCACGGACCCTTTCCGCATTCTGCCTTACGCTGGTCCTCCTTGTCGGTGCAGCTCTACCGTCATTGGCAAAAGAAGAAAAAGTCACACTTCCCGAAAGGGCCTTGGGCAAAGCTGATGCACCTGTGCTCATCGAAGAATATGCAAGCTTCACCTGCTCCCACTGCACGGTCTTTAACAGCAAAGTCTTTCCCAAAATTGAGGAGAAATATATCAATACAGGCAAGGTTCGCTGGATCTACCATGACTTCCCCTTAGATGGCGTTGGCCTCAAAGCATCGGCTTTGGCGCAATGCATGCCCAAAGACTCCTATTTCTCCTTCCTGAAAATTCTGTCCAACAATTTTGACACATGGATTCGCTCAACAAACCACGAAGCAACATTGCAGCAATATGCTCAAATGGCGGGCCTTCCCGCTGAAAAAGCCAAGGTTTGCATCGAAGATACAGCCATGATGGATGCTATCGTTGCCGAACGCACAAAGGCGATTGAGACCTTGGACATCAAAGCAACGCCAACCTTTGTCATCAACAAAGGCGCAGATATAGTTTTGGGGCATCAATCCTTTGCCGAGTTTTCAGCGATGATTGAACGTCATCTGGCCGCAAAAAAGAAGTAACACAGGGTCAATAACTGCCTATCATTTTGACAAGTTTGGAGTCGTCCTTTGCACTTTTCTCGTCTTCGTCTTCAGGGTTTTAAGTCGTTTGTCGATCCAACGGATCTCATCATTCAGGAGGGTCTGACCGGCATCGTCGGACCCAACGGGTGCGGCAAATCCAATCTTGTGGAAGCCTTACGCTGGATCATGGGGGAAACCTCGGCCAAGCGCATGCGCGGCGCAGGCATGGACGACGTGATTTTTGCGGGAACGGCGACGCGTCCTGCGCGCAACTTCGCCGAAGTTGCGCTTGAACTGGACAACAGCGAACGTCGCGCCACAGCCGAGTTTAATCATGACGATGAATTGCTGGTCACGCGCAAGATCGAGCGTGGCGGCGGCTCTGATTATCGCATCAATGGACGTCCCGTTCGTCAAAAAGACGTGCAGATCCTTTTTGCCGACCAATCAACAGGCGCACATTCGACAAGCGTTGTCGGACAAGGCCAGATTGACGCCCTCATCCGCGCAAAACCCAAAGATCGCCGCCAGATTCTTGAAGAAGCCTCCGGCACCGCCGGCCTTCAGGCCCGCCGTCATGAGGCCGAGCTCAAACTCAAGGCCGCCGAAACAAACCTAACGCGCGTCGATGATGTCCTGCATACACTCGACACACAGCTGCGCAGCCTGAAGCAACAGGTCAAACAGGCATCGCGCTATCGCAATCTGGCGGAGCATATCCGCAAGACGGAAGCTGCGCTTCTCCATCTCCGCTGGGTTGAGGCCGAAGCTGAATCCGAAAAGGCCAAAGATGCCCTCGATCGGGCACAAAAGACGGTCACGGAGCTGACAAGCGTCGTCACGCAAATCACAACACAGCGCACGGAAATTGCCGCCGAGCTGCCCGACCTGCGCAGGGCCGAAGCCGCCGCCGCCGCGCTCGTACAGAAACTCACCCTTGCTCGCGAGCAAATCGACAACGAAGCGCAGCAGATTGAAAACCAGATCAAAGCCTGTGACGCACGCCTGTCGCAAACGCAAGGCGACTATGAACGTGAGCAAGCCCATCGTCATGACGGCATCCGTGCGATTGAGACGCTGGCTCAGGAACAAAAAGACCTGACCACCAAAACACAAGAGATCGATGCGCAGATCCCTGCGGTGACAAGCGCCCTTGCCACCTTGACACAAGAAGTCGAAACGCTTGACTTGTCGCTGAGCGAATTAATGGAAGCGACTGCAACAGCCGAGGCGAAAGAAACGGCGCTACAGCGCGAACTCAACACCCTGATGACGCGTCAAGCGACCCTGACACAACGACGTACCGAGATTGACGCACAAAAAGCCCAGCTTGCACAGGAAATCGCTGCGCGTCCGGATCTGTCCCTTGCCGCTTCCATGGTTGAGGCTTGTGAGAAAGAACTAGAACGTCGCAAGGAACAGGCCCAACAGGCTGAACAGGCTCGTAACGATGCGCAAGAGGCGCAAAATGCAGCGCGCTCCATTGCTCAAGAACGTGAAAGTGCCCTCACCAAATTGCGCGCCGAGTCGGATGCAATTGAAAAACTTCTTTCACAAGGTCATGAAGAAGACGACCAAATCATCGATTTAATCACAGTCACGCCCGGCCTTGAAAATGCGCTTGCGGTTGCCCTTGGCGAAGCGCTCACGGCATCGCTGGACACAGCGTCAACCATGTATTGGCGCGATATGGGGCCGCTTGACACATCCTATATGCTTCCCGACGGGGCGACGCCTTTGTCTCAGTTTGTTCAAGCGCCGCCTGCCTTGCGCCGCAGCCTTTCGCAAATTGGCCTGACCGACACACGCGAAGCAGGTGAAGCGATTGCCGGCAAGCTTCAGCCGGGTCAAATCCTCGTCAGCCGCGATGGGTGGGCTTGGCGCTGGGACGGCTTTACGCTTTCACCTGAGGCCAAGACGTCTTCGGCCATGCGCCTACAACAGCGCAACCGTCTCGCAGCACTGCAAGATCAAATCTCGCACGCGTTGGCCCAGAGCACGCTTGCGTCGACTGCGCTTTTGGAAGCAACCGCCATCCTGACCCAATGTCAGGAGCTGGACAGCCAAACGCGCCAGCATTTACAAAACGCTTTTGCAGCGCTCAATGACGCGCGCGCGCACTATGCCAAACAGGAGCGCGAAGACAGCGCGGCGACGGCCAAGATGACGGCGCTTTCCGACAGCCTTGCCCAGATCATCGAAGACATGAATGTGGTGCAATCCCGCGCAATGGAAATCGAAAGCGAACGCGCGTCCCTGCCCAATATTCCCGAATTGCGCGATAACGCCACAGCGCGGCGTCTTGAACTAGCCGAGGCGCGTGGTCGCAAAGCCGAAAAGCAAAGCGCGCATGAACGCATGCTTCGCGAAAAAGAAATGGCTGTTCGACGCAAAGCCAGCATCGAAAACGAAGTGACAGCTTGGAAAAACCGCATGACGGGCGCCGAAGCACAAAGCCTCTCCCTCATGGAACGCATCGAAGGTCTGAAAGCTGAAATCGAAGGATTGCGTGCTCGCCCCGCCGAATTGGATGCCAAGCGCAACACGCTGATGAGCGAACTTTCTACCGCCGAGGATAAACGCCGTGAAGCCGCCGACATCTTGATCACGACCGAGCAAAAGCTTTCCGTTGCCGAACACCAGATGAAGCAAGATGAAGCGGCCCTTGCGTATGCGCGCGAAGATCGTGTCCGCGCCGAAGCGTCTGTTGCCGCGACGCAGGAGCATTTCGTCACGTTGCGCGAACGCATGATGGAAAAGTTGAATTGCGAGCCGGAAAATCTGCGCGATATCGCCGAATTCGGCGATGGCGATAACCTGCCGTCCGTGTTCGAGCTGGAACAGCTTTTGGGACGCTATGTCCGCGAACGCGACAATATGGGCCCTGTCAATCTGCGTGCCGAAGTCGAAGCCGAAACCACGCAAGGCGAGATCGACAAACTGGTATCCGAAAAAGACGATCTTGTCGCGGCGATTGCCAAGCTGCGTCAAGGGATCGGTCAGCTCAACCGCGAAGCACGCGAACGCCTGAACAATGCCTTCTCGCTCGTCAATGAACGATTCCAAACGCTTTTCACCAAGCTATTTGGTGGCGGCAAAGCCTCGCTCGAATTGATCGACAATGAAGATCCGATGGAAGCGGGCCTTGAGATCTACGCGGCCCCTCCGGGCAAGAAACAGCAGATCCTGTCACTCCTGTCAGGCGGTGAGAGAACTCTTACAGCGCTGGCCCTGCTCTTTGCGGTGTTCCAGACGAACCCTTCACCCATCTGCGTGCTCGACGAAGCCGAAGCCGCACTGGACGAAAGCAATATCGGTCGCTTCTGCGAGCTGGTGCAAGGGATCGGACGCGAAACCGGCACACGCTTCCTCATCATCACCCACCAACGTTTGACGATGGCGCATATGGATCGCCTCTTTGGCGTGACGATGAGCGAAAAAGGCGTCTCGCAACTCGTCTCCGTCGATCTGACAAACGCGATTGCCTTGCGCGATGGAGAAAAGGTTGATCTTCAGGTCGCGGCTCAAGCCATGAAAGAAGTTCAAGCGGCATAAGAAAGCTTTTCTCGCTCTGATATAAAAAAAGCAGGCCCGTGTATGGCCTGCTTTTTTTAATTTCGTTTTTTTTGTCTTAGTATAATCGGCTATCGATAAATGGTTCCTTCTCTTGGCTTTCCTCCACCTTTTTTCCTTGAGCTTTGAACAAAGCTTCAAAGGAAAGGAACACATTACGCCTATATTTCATCCAGCGCGATATCCAGAGCTGGGGCGCTGTGCGTCAGGGCTCCGATGGAAATCATATCAACGCCGCTGGCCGCGATGGCCGCAACATGAGCAAGCGTTACACCGCCAGAGGCCTCTGTCAAAAATTGACCGGATACCATCTGGACCGCACGCTGCAGCTCGTCAGGATTCATGTTATCAAGCAACACAACATCAACGGGCATATCCAGAAGCTGGGCCAGTTGATCGAGCGTATCGACCTCGACCTCGACCTTGACCATATGGCCAATCGAGGAACGAACAGATTTCACAGCACTGCGGATATCTCCGGCCACCGCGATATGATTATCTTTGATCAAAACGGCATCATCGAGCCCGAAGCGATGATTGCGCCCGCCGCCTGCCCGCACTGCATATTTCTCAAGAGCGCGAAGACCCGCATGCGTTTTACGGGTGCAGCAAATCTGTGCCTTCGTTCCCTTCACCGCCTCAATATATTTATGCGTCAGGCTCGCAATACCACTTAGATGCGTCAGAAAATTGAGCGCCGTGCGTTCCGCCGACAAGATCGCCGTAGCCTTGCCCTGTATTCGGGCAACCACTTCGCCACGCGAACAAAGCACTCCATCAGCCTTGACCGATTCAAAAGACAGGTCGGGATCAAGCGCCAAAAAAGATGCCTTGGCCAAATCAATACCAGCAAGGATGCCATCTTCCCGCATCACCATCTGGCCAGACCAAATTCGATCCGATGGAACAAGTGCGGACGTTGTGATATCGCCGCCACGCCCCAAATCTTCACGTAAAGCCCGCGTGACAAGATCATCGATAATATATTGTGGAAGGGAAAGGATGGGTTTCGTCATTTTGATTCCTGCTTCTGTTCTCTCTTTTGATCCGTGCGATAATGCGCACCACAGCTTTGCTGACGCGCCAGAGCATCTCTCGCGATTAACAATCCGACCTGCGCCCTGAAGGAGCCTTTTGCTAAAATCGAAAGTTGTTCGATTGCCGTTTGCAACCCTGCCGCATCACGTTGCACATACACATACTGCGTCATAATCTCACGTACGGCGGCTATGCTTTCGGTCGTTTCCTCTGGTAAAAAGAAGTCTTCAGCCTCGGTGATTCTGGCTTCCATGCGCATGGATACATGATCCCGTAAATCGTCCGCGACACGCCGTCCCATCACGGTTGCTTCAAGCAGGCTGTTGCTCGCCAATCTGTTTGCACCATGAAGCCCCGTACATGCGCACTCCCCGCAAGCCCAAAGACCATGCACATTTGTGCGACCTGATCGATCCGTTGCAATGCCGCCCATATGATAATGGGCAACGGGGCAAATCGGGATAAGGTCCCTAACTGGGTCAATCCCGCCTTTTTGGCAGAGTTCAAAAACCGTAGGAAACCGGTGAGCAAAGTCATTCAAGTGTCGGGCATCCAAAAAGGTTTTGTGCCCCTGTTTGATCTGGGCCGAGATTGCGCGCGCGACAACGTCGCGGGGCGCAAGTTCATCCACAAAATGATCGCCCATCTCATTCACAAGCATCGCACCCTCACCGCGCACAGCCTCGCTCACGAGCGGCATAGGATCGCAGCCGATATCAAGGCCTGTGGGATGGAATTGCACAAAAGCGAGGTCACTCAGGCGTGCCTCAACCTGATGCGCGAGCAGAAGGCCATGCCCCCATGAACGAGGCGGCACAGTCGCATGCTGCCAAAGAGCGCAAGCACTTCCCGTCGCAAGGATAATTTGACGCGTTCGAATTTGCGCCGTTTGTTTCTTGCTGTGATCATAAAAGAGAAGACCGGATACTTCGCCCTTATCATCCAGCAATATTCGCAACGCTTCGGCATCTTCTACAAAGGTGATCGAAAGCGTGTGACGCGCCCTCTCAACCAAGGCCTTCATCACAGTGGGGCCCGTTGCATCGCCATTGGCATGCACAATGCGGCGACGCGAATGCGCGCCTTCCAACCCGACTTTAAGCTCACCCTTCTCGTCCCTGTCAAAAGGAACGCCCCATTCAGAGAGCTGTGCAATCGCTTTAGGCGCTTCCTTTGTGATCATCTCGACCACCGCTGGATCGCACAGACCGGCTCCAGCAGCCATCGTATCTTGCGCATGAAGTGCGGGCGTATCATCCGGCCCGACAGCTGCGGCAATGCCGCCTTGCGCCAGTTCGCTGCTTGTCATCTGGCTTGCCAGCTTTCGACCCAACACCACAACCGGAAGCGGCGCAAGCGACAGCGCGACAGACAAACCAGCAAGGCCAGCGCCAACAATTACGGGAGGATGAGACATTGGCTCCCTTTCTCCTATCCCACAGCGACCATACGTTCGACCGCAAGGCGAGCAGACGCAGCAATCTCAGAAGGAATCTCGACAGGATGTGTCATCAACTCGAGCGACTGGCGGATTTTTTTCAGCGTGATCTTTTTCATATAAGGGCAAAGCTGACACGGGCGGACAAAATCCACTTCGGGATGCAGAACCGCCACATTATCGCTCATCGAACATTCGGTCAGAAGCATGACTTTATTCGGGCGATGCGCAGCGACCCAATCGCTCATTTTCACGGTTGATCCCGCAAAATCGGCTTCGGCCACTACATCAGGCGGACATTCGGGATGCGCGACAACAGCTATTTGCGGGTGTTGGGCGCGGTAATCACGCACTTCCTGTGGCGTAAAGCGTTCATGAACTTCGCAATGGCCCTTCCATGTGATGATCTTCACGTCCGTTTCCTTCGCGACATTTTGCGCCAAAAACTCGTCTGGCACCATAATCACCTGAGGAACGCCCAATGATTCAACAACGTGCCGTGCATTGCCGGAGGTACAACAAATATCGCACTCCGCCTTGACCGCCGCCGAGGTGTTGACATAGGTCACAACAGGAATGCCGGGATGCTTGGTTTTCAAATCGCGCACATCTTGAGGCGTAATGGATTCGGCCAAGGAACATCCCGCCTCTAAATCCGGCATCAACACAACACGCGACGGATTTATCAGCTTAGCCGTCTCGGCCATAAAATGCACGCCTGCGACAACAATAACATCGGCATCAACTTTGGCTGCCTGTCGGGCCAGCGCAAGGGAGTCCCCCACAATATCGGCGACGCCATGAAAAATCTCCGGTGTCATATAGTTGTGCGCCAAAACGACGGCGCGACGCTCCCGCTTCAACTGCTGAATCGCGAGAATGTCCTCGGCAAAACCGGCCCACTCCTCAGGCGGAATAACGGAACGTACGCGATCATATAAATCAGCGGTCGCGGCAATCGCCTGCTTGACAGAAGAGAACCCGGATGGCATATTTATGCTCCTTTTGAGCATTAAGGAAGGACAAAAAGAGGCCGCCGACTCCGGCGCCCTTCAAACAAGGCTGAATTATAGTCATGCTGAGCATTAAGGCAAGCAGGAAAGCGAAACAGAAAAGCCATGACCAAACAACAACATATCGAAATCGAACTAAGCGCCGTCATCGTACTGGTCACGGATGGTTCCCCGCGAATCGTCCTCTCCCGCACCAAGGCTGGTCCTGCCCTGCCCTCCGGTCCTTTGCAAACCGAACATAAGAAGCTGGAGCAAGCCTTGCGCGGCTGGGTTTCAACTGAAACGGGTTTATCGCTTGGCTATGTCGAGCAACTTTACACCTTTGCAGACAAAGATCGTGATGCCAGCGGTCGCCGCGTCATTTCCATCGGCTATGTGGCTCTCACCCGCGATCAGGATGTGCGCGGCGGCCATGATATCGAGCCTATGGACTGGTACAGTTTTTTCCCGTGGGAAGACCATCGCAATGGCACGCCGGACAAGATCCTTTCTGTGATCCGCGCACGACTGAACACTTGGAAAAACGCCGCCCCCGATCGTGGCAGCAAGGCAGCGCGACAGGCCCGCATCGAGATCACGTTCCCCACCAATCCCAAAGCCTGGAACGAAGAGCTTGTTTTACAGCGCTATGAGTTGCTATGGGAAGCGGGCCTGATCGAAGAAGCGGTCCGTGCTGGCAAACAGGGCGCTGCCGCCATCGCCGCCGGTCAGGCCATGACCTTTGACCATCGCCGTATCCTTGCCACGGCCATAGCGCGCCTACGCGCCAAGATCAAATACCGCCCCGTGGTCTTTGAATTGATGCCGCCAACTTTTACCCTTCTGCAACTTCAACAAACCGTCGAGGCGCTCGCGGGCTTACGCCTTCATAAACAGAACTTCCGGCGCCTTATCCTGTCGCAAGGTCTTGTTGAAGAGACGCAAAAAAGCCTGACGCCTGCCAAAGGGCGTCCCGCGCAACTCTTTGCCTTTCGCCGTGAGATCCTGCGTGAACGCGCCATCGCCGGAACAAAACTGCCGAGGGGTTAACTAAGAAGCCGCACGCCTTCGATAGTATTATAATATTATTTTGCATCTTTATTCTTGACACCGTCGTCCCAACATGGTAGGGTGGGCGGTTTGGATTGGGTCGTTTTTATGACGCAGTTGGACCTAATCCTGCCCTGAAACCATGCTCAAAAGGAGCGCTTGCGTCTTTAACCGGGGTTCGGCTAAACAAAAAAGGGTGCAGCCCTCAATGCCGAATCCCCACAATGAAATGGAAGCCACTGATGACACGTTTATTTTCTGCTATTGCTCTTGCCATCTTGCTTGCCCTATCGCTTTCCTTTCCAAGCACGGCTGCCCCGATCACCAGAACCCCCACCGTTAGCGCCAATAACACCAAAGCCGCACAGCTTTCTGCGGAGCAAAGGGCCGTTCGGAAATTTTATACGTCCCTCAAAAGCGTCATGGAAGATGGTCAAAAAATAGGTTTTGAGGGTCGCTACAAGATTTTGGATCCTGTGGTGCGCGAGACGTTTGACATGAAAAACATGACCAGATATGCGGCTGGCTTTGCATGGATGAAGACGCCCCCTTCCGAGCAACAGGAGCTTATTGAAGCCTTTACACGTTTTTCAATTGCAACCTATGCCAGCCGTTTCCCAAAGAACGATGGAGAGCTCTTTGAGGTTCTTGGCGAAAAATCTCTGAAAGACGGAAACAAGATTGTCGAGACAACACTGACCACCAAAGACGGCAAAGTTGTCCAGCTTAACTATCTCATGACACGCGACCGTGAAAAGGCCCATGTCATGGACGTCTATCTCAACGGTACCATTAGCGAACTGGCGACTCGTCGTGCCGATTTTACAGCTGTCATACGGAGCAATGGCGTTAAGGGACTTATCAAAATGCTGGACGACAAAGTTACTAACATGAAGAAGAAGGGCTAGTCATCTTCATGAGGTCCGCTAAAAACATTGCTCTTGTCCTTCTGATCGTCTTCGTTGCCAACCTCGCAATCTGGGGCGCTGTGAATCAGGGCGCGATGCAACGCCCCTGGGGCGGCAAGATTAATAGCCTGTCATACAGCGCTTGGCAGTCCGGAAATGAGTCTTCGCGTCTTGACGATGCGACCGTCGATGCCGACATGAAGCTTCTTTCCGAGCAGGCGAATGCCATCCGCCTATACGGCCTGAGCGACGGGCTAGATCGCATTGTGCCCATCGCCGGAAAATACGACCTTAAAGTCCTTCTTGGCGCATGGATCAGTCCCGATGCCAAGGCCAATCAGGAAGAAGTCGATCATCTCGTCCGCGTCACACGCGCCAACCCGAACGTGAAACTCGCCCTTGTCGGCAACGAATCCATTTTGCGAACGGATGTCACAACACAACAACTCATCGAGTATATTGAAAAGGCGAAGCGACAGCTCCCGATCCCTGTGTCAACAGCCGAGCCATGGCACGTTTGGCTAGACCATCCAGAGCTGGCGCGTAGTGTTGATTTTATCGCCGTTCACATACTTCCTTACTGGGAAGGTGTCGATATCTATGGCGCACTGGGCTATGTCGATTACCGTATCAAACAGCTTAAAGCCGCCTATCCCGACAAGCATATCTTACTAGGCGAAGTCGGTTGGCCCAGCGAAGGCCAATGGATCAAGGGCGCCGAACCTTCGCGCATCAATCAAGCCAAGTTTATCCGCGAGTTCCTGAACTACGCCTCGGAGATGCGACTGGATTACTCTATCGTGGAAGCTCTCGACACGCCATGGAAGCGCGGCATTGAAGGCACCGTCGGCGCGCATTGGGGCATTTGGGACTCCTCACGCCAAGTCAAGTTCGAGATGAGCGGCATCGTGCGCGAGTCGACGCACTGGCTCTGGGGGTGCACGATCGCTTTTGTCCTCGCCCTCTTCCCTATCCAGTGGTTTGTGCGCAAGCGTGACGATTTGCGTCGCGGCGGTTTGATTTTCTATGCCCTCTTGATCCAAGCCGTCTCCTCGCTCCTTGTCTGGGCCATTCTCGTCGCCACCGCCGAAAAGATTATCAATGCCAACACGATCGCATGGGTTGTCTTGATCGGCTTTCAAGTCGTCTTGCTGGCACTCTTGCTTGTGGACGGGCTCGAATTGACCGAAGTGTTGTGGGCCAATCGCCGCCGTGCCTTCCAGCCGATCGAAAAAGAGCCCTCGCCCGACGCGCCGATGGTTTCGATCCACGTGCCCTGTTACAACGAGCCGCCACATATGGTCATTGAGACGCTTAACGCGCTGGCGCAAATGGAATATCCCAATTTCGAAGTCCTTGTTGTCGATAACAACACCAAGGACGAAGAAGTTTGGAAACCCTTGCAGGAACATTGCGAGAAGCTCGGCAGTCGTTTCCGCTTTTTCCATTTGCCGAAATGGCCGGGCTTTAAGGCTGGCGCGCTCAATTACGCTCTCACGCAAACCGACAAGAACGCTCAGATCGTCGGCGTCATCGACAGCGATTATATTGTCACGCCCAACTGGCTGCGTGCCACGATCCCCTATTTCGATAAAGAAGATGTCGCTATTGTTCAGGCGCCGCAGGACTACCGCGATGGCGGCGAGAGCCTCTTTAAACGCATGTGCTTTTGGGAATATGCGGGCTTCTTCCATATTGGCATGGTCCAACGTAACGAACGTAATGCCATCATCCAACATGGTACGATGACCCTTATCCGCAAGAAAATCCTGCAAAGCGTGAAAGGTTGGGCCGAGTGGTGCATTTGCGAGGATGCCGAACTTGGCTTGCGCCTTTTTGAAAACGGGTTTGAAGCCGTTTATCTGGAGCATTCTTTTGGTCGCGGCCTTATCCCCGACAGCTTTGGCGGCTATAAAACCCAACGCTTCCGCTGGGCCTATGGCGCCGTCCAAATCCTGAAAAAACATTGGAATGAACTCAGCGAGAATAAAGGCATCGACGGCAAGCGCCTGACCGCCGGTCAGCGCTATCACTTTATCACCGGCTGGCTGCCTTGGTTTGCCGATGCGGCCCATATGGTTTTCGTCAGCGCGGCGATTTTGTGGTCAATCCTCATCCTTCTGCATTGGGTCGAGTTTCCACCAACCGTTTTCCTTGTCCCGACGCTGAGCGTTTTTGTCTTTAAAGTGCTGGCTGGCCAATGGCTCTATCGCGTGCGCGTTAAATGCGGTTGGAAAGACCGTCTTGGCGCTGCGCTGGCGGGTATGGCGCTCACACACGCCGTAGGCCGCGCCGTCTGGCAAGGGCTCTTCACCTCTGGCAAGCCTTTTATCCGCACGCCCAAATGCGATGACAAACCCGCCGCGACACAGGCCTTTTTGATGGCACGGGAAGAGATCGTGCTGCTTGTCCTGCTTCTGATTGCCGCTGCGTCGATCCTTATCACCTTCCGCCCATCAAACCACAATGCGGTGTTGTGGTCGGGGATGCTTCTTGTCCAGACGCTTCCCTATTGGGCCGCCCTGATCACGTCGATGATCAACACAATGGGTAAAAAGGAAGAGCTTATTCCCCAGACACAGGCGCAGGCTCCGACTTGATTTCCTTTTGAGATAGCCCCTCGCCTCGCCCAAACATTTTGCGGCGACGCTGGTCATCTTCGATAGCACGGCGCAGTTTCGCTTCGACCTCGCGTACATGGCGCACTTGCTCGAATCCACGCAACTTCATGTTAGGCGCAAAGGGTTGCTCCATATCAAAGGCGCTCCCCAGAAATAGGCTTCCCGCTCCATCTTTGTTTTCCTTGCGGGAAAGCTCGGGCCTTATATCCTTCAAGGCACGGGATTCAACCTTGTGCCGTCCCTTATTACCTGTCGTCACGATCAAAATGCGACGATCCGTAATCGCATAAACCGTTTTGCGAGCACGAGCCAGCAAAACAAAAGGCGCCGAAAGCATGCCAAAACCGATCAACACGAACGGTAAACCAAAAAGCGGAAAGACGATCCCCAACACCTTCTGCATGTCGTCCGCGGCTTGTTCAGGTTTGTGAAGCCAGATGCCGAGCGCCATAGCTTCCCAAAAAAGAGAGAAGGCCGTCCATGGAATTGCAAAAACAAAGATAGGCAGCGCCATCGCAAAAAGCCGACCCGCCACAGGTTGATCCGCCCAAATCAGCTTTTCGCCACGCTCCAACTCTTCTTTTACCACCATTACAGGATCAAAGGCCGCAGCGACCTTTGACGAGACAGGGGCTTTTCCCCACTCACTCTGTTTCGGTTCGAATGGATTGGTCATTCTCGTTAACCCCATAGGTGTTTCGACCAGATTAGAAAGAGAATGCCTTCCCACAGATTAAAAAACCTTATCCGCCCCCGAAAAAGCATTTCCATCTGTGATTAGAGCCCCTTTTCCCCACTTTTTTGGCTCCTTGGGCGCACTTTCCTGTTCCCAATCCAGCCAAAGCACGCTATACGGTTCTGGCCTTGTTCGCTCTCTTTCAGAGGGTTAGGCTGAGCAAGGTTTCATATGTGTTGACTTTCAGCCCTTGAGGCTTTGTGAAGTGTCAATATTGAGCTTGGAGTCGTGGCCGAGTAGCTGCCCTCCTTGCAAAGCAAGGTTAGTATCTGTGGCCTTCAGCCCTTGAGGCTTTGAAGCGCCAATATTGAGTTTGGAGTCGTGGCCGAGTAGCTGCCCTCCTTGCAAGGCAAGGTTAGTATATGTGGCCTTCAGCCCTTGAGGCTTTGAAGCGCCAATATTGAGTTTGGAGTCGTGGCCGAGTGGCTGAAGGCGACGGTTTGCTAAACCGTTATACGGGGTTAACCTGTATCGAGGGTTCGAATCCCTCCGACTCCGCCAGAGGACCCTTTACGGCTCCCTCAGATCGTATCATCGCGCCTTCGGCATGCTTTTGATTTTGTGCGGGTGCGCCGCTTGCGACGCGCTGCGTCCAAAAAGTTTACCTATTTTTGCGCTTCGTGGAGAAACATTTTTGTCAAACTCAGCAAGCCGTCCACAGCTTCGCTTTCCGCCATTAAAAAAGCCCCCATTAACAAGATCGGGCAAGGTTTAAACCTATCGAAATGCGATTATCTGAACGAGGCCGATAGAACCAAAAACACTCGGCATTACGAAGAGGAGCCGCCAACGTCGGTGGGGACGTTATACAAGCAGGGAACAGATTTCTGGTGTCTTCTCTTCTTTCCTGCCAATGCTACCGACCTCGTCCTACAAATTGCGTCAGCCAACAAAGTAAAGGCGATACCCCTGTAAAGGGACAAACTCCAATATAAGCAGGCGCCGATTTTCAGCTTCTCGTTAAAGGAAAAAATCGAACAAGATAGTGCCCCCGACGAAGACTGACTCTGCACAAGGCACAAGTATGGTTAAGCGCCTGCCGAAAAACGCAATGAATCCCGCTCGAATTCCTTAACGCGCAAAAAGCGTTAACACAAAAGTAACTATGTGCTTAAAAGTATTGATGAAATTATTTGAGCTGCCATTTTCTGGTAAGATGCATCTCGTATTCGGGTTTATTCGGTAGGGCATTTTAACCCGTTAATATTTCTGAAACTATTTGAGAAAGCCATTGGAGGACATTATGTTGGAAGCAGTAGCTTTGAATTATGAAACGCCTTTGGCTTGGATGCCCTTTGTAATGCCATCAACGAGCAAAACACCTGTCGAAATGATCGACAACGGTTTCGGAGAGGAAACCGTGGTGTATCGCGTTGGGCAAAAAATGATGTACATAGCGATGGGTGGAGAAGGCAGCGGCGAAGGCGTCTCTGTTACAAGCATTGGTAAAGCCTACGTCAAAGACCTTACAACACAGCGGGGGGCCTTAGTTCCCTCTACGTTTGAGATTGATGAGAAAACGGGACAGCCTGTTCCTGTTACAGCTGAAGATGAAAAGCTGCTGATCGATCAACTTGTAATAGACCAGCTTACTGGCGTTGAATATCGCAAACAAAAAGGCATGCGTCCAATCAAGCAACGCATCGTCGGAAGCCATTATTCGGCAGAAGATCAGGTCGTTTACAAGAACCCGTCTTCTCCTAAAACGCCACCTAAAACACGGAAGGACAAAAGGTTCGAACATTAAAGGACGAACCGATGTCTACTCCAGTATCATCCAACATTTTCTCAGGAAAGTCCCCCGAACAGGCTTGGCGCATTGTTCGCAATGAGATTACGCGGCGCAAGGGAGCGACTGAAGCTTTTGAGCATCAAGGATACAGCCTTTCTTACACCGGGCCGGATGTGGCCGTTTCGCCAGATCCCGATCTGTTTATTCCGTATGCCCCCAGAATAAGCAACCTCAGCAGAACCGGGGCATGGGTCGACGCCTTGAAGGCAGCTGGCATTCCTGCTGTCTGGCTCGACGGGTCGCCTATCGGTAAATTCCTTTTCGTCGATAACCAACTCTATGTTGGCCTTCGTGACTTTTTCTTTGCTCGCGGCATTAGGGATACGGATACAATCTGAGCAGGTGGCGACTATCCATGGTCTGTTATTCTCATGGTTCTTACTATCTCATACGTTCTTGGGATGGCTTAGGTGTATATTTATGGATCATATTTATCCATGTTCTGAATATTATCTAATATATTACAATTATTTATATTATTCATAGCTGGATCACAGCTCTCTTAAACAGATCAAGCTGCTTAATCTTTGCCGATCAATTTGTTTTGTGGTCTGTCCTTCCCCTTATGGTCGAAGGAACTCCTCAAGCGGGGTAATCTTTTCTTTTGCGTTAATCTGTTCTTTCTGAAGCTCTCTTCCTCTAATGGGCGAAAAATTGATAACCTATTGATATACCTCAATACACAACAACCACTCATCACGTCTGTTTTGCCCTGCTTGGGGGCATATAATCACCTGCCGAAAACCCCTTGTATGGCCAATCTCCGAAAGAGATCGTCACCAGAAAAAAGACAAGCCACATATAGCAGTTGGCGGAAGAATGGCTTAGGAAACTAGCGCAGACCTTGAACGGCGCGGGAATGAAGCAATGGTCGGCGTAAAGGCTTTTATATCATCCAGCAAGGTTTCATGCCCATACGCTGCAAGGAGGCTACGCCGTTCTTCCATGCGCTTGGCTTCCCATGCCGGAGAATGCTTCTTCATGGTGCTGGCTACGTCTTTACGCTCTTCCGTGAAGAAGTGCAGCCGCGCTTCATATTCCTGTCGGTCTTGCTTTGCTCCTGTACGGTCTGCCTTGCGCTTGGCTTCCAGCAATTCAGCCCAGCAAATAAGCTGATAGGCTTCGTCGCGGTTAATATCATAGAACGCCTTTACAAGCTCTCTGGGCAAGCCATTGATGGTTGTAATCTTGGTATTCTTGACCAGCACAGGAAGCTCGGCATCATAGAACACGCGCTTTTTGTTTGCGCCACAGACTGCCGTAGCAACCTCTCCAAAGGCCGCCTTGATAAAGCGGCGAGAGGCGTATTTAGAAACTTTACCGATGGCATTATTGGATTTGCGTGTGCGCTTGCCATACAGACCATTAAACAGGGTATAAACGCTGAACCCTTCAAAGACGTATTTGCCAATCTCTGAGCCCTCAAACCACCGCGCACACCATTCAGAAACAAACCGCTCAGCAATTTCTTTGTTTTTGTCGCCACCGTTCCAATAGCTCTCGTCTGGGCCAGTATAAAGAACATTGCGTCCGTTATAATCAAACGCATGAACACCAAGGCGCGTTATCTCACGCGCTACGAGCCGAATTATAGCTTCAGGTGTTTTCTTGCCTTTGAAGTTGTCGGTAGCCATCAGAGCCCCCAGCGTTACTGCAACTGAGGGCGCTTGTCATTTTTTGATGGTTTAAGGGGTTTGGGGCGTTCTTCTGGGGCTTCTGGTTCAGGCAAAATATAGCGTTCAGAACCTTTGCTTTTATCGCCAAGCTCAGCAGCTATGCGGTTTGCTTTCTCGTTTACTGCAAGCATGTGTTGGTAAAGCGGTTCCCAATCTTCCTGTGCCAGAGGTACAGGCCGCTTCGTCTTACTATCACGCTTGAAGCGCATCTTAGGCTCATGAACAACGCCTTTTTGAACCCACGTTACATAGGCCGACGAGTCTGGGGTAAAGTCATATGTGGTAATAGTCCCTTGGCCGCGCTTCGTTTCCGTGCAGTCGCCAAGGAATATCAACTTCTCATTAACACGGAACAAACCGCCACTTTCATGATGCACGTCATGAAGTGAACCATCAGGCATCTTTGCCATGTATGGTTCAACCTTCGCTTCCTGTGCTTTGGTCTGCTTTGTCATAAGCCGTAGTTTTCCTTTTGCAGCGGCAGGCTGTCCATAGTTCGTGCCCGTTCGCGCTTGAATATTTCTCGCTGCATCAGTCATAGCAACCCCAGCTTTCTTTTCAAAATTGTTTCATCAAATCCGAAGGCCATATTGTTCTTAAATGCGCGGCCTTATGCAGGGGTATCATAGCAAAAATACGGGGCGATTTCAGAAAATATATAATAGTTTCATAAGCTTAGCATTAACAATCTGTTAAGATTTAGGCCAAACATTAACAGGAAGACTCCTTCTTGTTTACCATACAGGGCTTTTCAGGGGTGTATGGATAATTTCTGTTTACCTTGTTTCAGTGCCATGAACTTATTTTTCGCCGTTAAAAGCCTCAGGTGATTGTTTCGTGTGGTCGTGCGCATCACAGACTCCCCGATACTCAAACCCACTCCTGAGCCAATCCTTAGCCTTTCTGGGCACTTGTTTTTCGGTGTACTCCTGATTGAGTTCTGAGAGCTTACCTTTTGCGACTTCTGCTATTCTTTCGTGAATACCTGACTTGATCGCTGAAAATACAAATCGGGCTATCCATTCCAGAACAAGCAAGGGCACAACAAAGCCGAACAGATACAAGCCCCAGCTCAGGGCATACAGCACAAAGAATATGTTGATGAAGTGGAGGGAAAAGAAGGCAAACGGTAGCAAGACCAATAGCGGCAAGGTGCATTTGTCCAGCCTACGCGCCCAGCGATTGAGTAGCCCTATGGTTCGACTAGCCCACTCCCAGAAGAAAAGGCGAATGCCTGTGAGCGTGTGTGGAAGATTGAAGGCAATCGGAGAATCAAACAATGGGCGAGCTTTGGAAAAGGCTAAAACTCTGTGGAGATAAAGGCCGAATGTTGCTTGTGCCCATAAAGCTACAAACATGTCCTCTGGGATTGGTCGGCTTAGCGCAAAAGGCCAAGCGATAAGGCGAATAAAGAAAGTTCCTGCTAGAACAGCCAGCACAACTTTAACAGAGTTTCTTGCTCTGACTGCTACAAGGAGCGTCCAAAGCAATGGAAAGTCTATGAGCGTTACAATGACGGTGATAGCAATGCCGCGCTCTCCTGCACGTTTCCTAAGCTCATAATCACTGGTTTCCTTGTCTATCTCTTGCTTAAGAGCCTGCGCTTGTCCAAGACTGTGGGCATAAGCAAACTCTTGCCAATAGTCAGTGGGAATGTCTTTTAGGAAAGCATCTCTGTTCTTTAGCCATTCTTCCCGATCCGTGTTTGGATTTTGAGAAGCAGAAAAGCGTTTGACGCGAGAAGCAACACTTTCAAACACATTTGCTGTGTTAAATGCAGCCTCAGGCAATGAAACTCTCAGCGGATTATCAGGCTGGGCCAGCCTTGGTTCAACAGGTTGTCCAGCAACATCAAAAGATACCAGAAACAAACAGAGAAAGGCCGCTAACAGATGCATGGCCATTCCCCTCAATATTTCTCTGGTTTGGCTTCAAGGGCTTTTTTGAATTCATCAACAGCCCAGCTTTGACAGCCGCGACCATTGATCGTGAAGATTTCGGAGCCTGATTGATTGTCGATAAAGGATACGTCATAGATAATAGCGGGATCGCCAGTGATACATGAATCATAGATTTTGGTGTGAACTTGTAGCCTATAGCGTGTGCGCATGGTTTCGTAAGATACAAGTCTTGTCTTCTCGCCCATTGTTCCTTCTGTAACCTTGGGGCCGGAATCTACAGTCAGTTTAAATCCTCTTGAATTCAAAATACCCTTTAGCTGGCCATTTAACCCACCACCGCCAGTATGAACCGTCACGGTTTTATCGTTTGGATCAATCGTGCCGTACTGCTGTACGTCAGCCACAGCACATGCCGAGAGCGTGAACAGGAGGGCAACAAGAGTAATGGGCTTTGTAAGTTTCATTTCTAACCCCCAGTGAGAGAAGTGCTCACCAGAGAGTAACCTCTGGTGGCACGGGAGTTAGTTAATCGTACAAGACGACTGCAATGGCCTTTAGCCGTGAAGCTTGGACATACGCCACTGCCTCCCGAGCCATAAAGGGCCGAAAGGCAGCGTTAGTAACGGCAACGCAAAGCACCGCTTGTACGAGGTAACTACACCCCGAAGGACAGCTTTTTCCTGCCCTCGGGAATAACCCTAAAGGTTTGCAGATTCTTGGTCAAATCAAAAGAAACAGATTGCAGGAAGGGATTAGAGTTTTTCTACAACTTCCTTAAGCTGGGGCATTAACGGCCCTTTCAAATAGTACTTGTTAAGCGTGTCACTTTCGACATGCCCAACCAAACGTCTGATTAACGATAAATCGACGCCAGCACGTGCCAGTCTTGTTGAAAAAGTGTGCCGGAAACTGTGAAAGACAAGCTCAGGCCTTTTTATTTTCAGCTTTACGAGTAACGTTTCGTTGAACCACCGACCAAGGTTGCGGCCATAGCCATTAGCCGGATCGGTACTAAAGTTCACGCGCTCATAATCAGCATTCCATTCAAGAATGCTTTTTGTGCAGTGTTGCACCTGCAAGACGTATTCACGCTGAAGAACCTGATAGGCCGGAGACTTTGCCTTAATCGGCATATCGTATCTGTTGATGATCTCGGCAAGGCAGGGCTTTGTTGCAATCTTCTCGTAGTTCTCTGTCTCGTAAGCCTCCAGAGCCTCGCCATAGGCTTTCTCATGGGCCAGCTTCTCTTGCTTGGTGAAGGGCCCCAGCCTGTTGAGCTTAGCCTTTACCTGCTCCCGAAGCTCCTTAAAGTGCCCGTGTAGGACTGCCCTGATTTCTGAATGATTCATATTCTGCACCGCCGGGTTCGATAAAAGCCTATCACCAAGATACGCAAGGCCACGGGCTAGGCGCAACGCTTCCTTGGGGCAGCGGGTTTCAAGGGATAGCCTGATATGGCTTGGTTTGCCTTCAGGGTGCAGGATCGCAGGGATTGGAAAGCGGAAGTAGTAAACTTGGTGTCTGGAAAGCGTCAGATAGTGCGGTACATGCATGGTCGATACTCCACTTGCGTGGCACACCGGAAAAACTATATGTAAGCCATTGATCTATAAAGTAATGGCGGTGGAGTTGCGGCACAACCTAAAACTTGCTGGCCAGCCCATACAGGCTCGTTTTAATAGGGGCGAAAACAGGCTGATTTAGGCGGAAATCTAAACGCATTCCAGATTATTCTAAACTCCTTCCCCCATCCGTCTATCTTTCCTCTTCGGCAAGCATCGCTTCGTATCGTTTCGCCAGCTTGTAACTGCGGGTTTTACGGGATTCTGAAACGATTTCAAGAAACCCTGCCTCCACCCATTTCTGACATAGGAGCGAGGCTGTGCGCGGGGCGTAGCCAAACAAGGCCGCGATGTCTTTGGCGCCGATCTCTTGGCTGTCCTGAAACAACCCCAGCGCCTTGCGCTGTTTGGCGTCCAGCGTGCGCAGAAGCTTGGATTGATCCTTGTGGCCCTTGCGTTGTTCGCTGGCGGCTTGGTCACAGACTTTCTCAAACGCCTCGGCCATGCCGACCACAAAGTAAGTCACCCACTTCGTCACATCAGCCTCGGCTCGGCCCATGTAGTAATTATGCGACGGGCCGATGCTGATGGCGTCGTAATAGGCAGGCAGATTTCGCGCATAGTATTCCTCAAGCGCATAAAGCCCCTTAAGGTCATAACCGTTCAAATGGAGAATGAGCGTCGTCAAAAGACGTGCCGTACGTCCATTGCCGTCATAATAAGGATGGATCGTCGCAAACTGATAATGGGCAAGCCCCGCGCGAACGGGGACAGGCAAATCATCCCGCTTACCAATCCATGTGACCATCTGCTTCATAAGCTTCGGCACATCCTTGGCCTCCGGCGGCATATAGACAATGCCGCGCGACCGCGCATCACGAATGACGTTCTGACCGTCGCGGTAAGGCGTCGGTTTGACCCGCGTCTTGCCTCCGCCTTCCACCAACGCATGGAGTTTTTGGATAAGGGCTTCCGTAACAGGACCACCCCGTCGCGCCATACGCTCGGTTTCATCTAAGGCGGCGTAATAGCCTTTAACCTCGGACTGATCGCGCTCGCGTCCCGGAAAATGCTGATCCTTCTCGATCACCTTGGCCACCTGCGCCTGCGTCAGGCGATTGCCCTCGATCATCGTGGAATAATGCGTCGAGAACAGCCGCGCCGTTTCCCGCAAGTGGGTCAGCATTTGCGGCGTAATCGGCAGATCAGAAAAAACCTGCCTCACCGCCTCAATCCGCATCAGCGCTTTGGCGGCGGCTGGCGTGATCGTAAAGATGAGGGCAAACTTGCTAGACATGGGCTTTAGCCTTTGCGGTTAAACAGCGCTTTCAATGCCGTTATTATGCCGATATATTGCCGATAAATCAAGCTCCATTTAGGCCCTATTTTTCTGGACTTCTCCCCAAACGGAAGCATGTATCCCGTCAAAGGAGAAAATATGAGCAACCATCATTTTAGCGTCAAGCAATTGTCCGAGCGCTGGGACCTTTCGACTGGAACCCTCGATCACTGGCGCCGTTATGGCAAAGGCCCACTATATATGAAAATCGGTGGCCACGTCCTCTACCGACTCTCAGACATCGAGGCTTATGAAGAAGCGTCGGTCAGACAAGAAACACGAAAGGATCAGGGAGAGCCACTATGCCAAGATGATTGCTCTCCCTCGCTTCTTCCAGGCTGATGCCTTCCCTCGGGTTTATTCGATGAGTTCGTACCTCCCGTTCTTTTTGGCGCCAACAAAAGCTATCGCGCCGCGCTCTTTAAGGGCCTGAATGTCTTTCTTTGCCCTTTTAAGGCCAACACCCCAGTATAGGGCGATGGAGGCAGCGGAAGGTGATTTATCTTCGCGGATTTGATCGACAAACCATTCTTGACGCAAGAGAGAATTGTCCGATTCGAGTTTTATAGGTCCCCTTTTGAGCTCGTTTATAGGTCCCTGTGCAGCCCCAACATTGGCCCCGATCTTCAAAATGTCGCCTAGTTCAGACGGCATAATATGCGGAACAAGATAGTGCCTGTTTGCCAGTTGCAACACGGTCGTGAGCACGGCATCTGAATACTGCATGAGGAGGATCAAATTGGCAGAATCCGGCGCGTTTCTACCGGAAAACCAGTTTTTAACGGCGCGTGCCGTTGTGTCGGTGTTCTTAGCGATCTTCTTGCTCGGTGGAAGCTTTCTTCCATACTCCTGACGCAGGGCCGAAGCAATTTCTGAGGCTATTTTCTCGCGATAGGTTGAACAGCTTTTCGTGATGATCGTGAGTGGAAAACTTGGGGCTCCCTTTTTGAAAGACATAGCGATTCTCCATGGTTAAGTTTTTGGGCATGGAGAATTTGAATGTTGGCCTATCGCAACGGCAGGCCAGAACAGGATTTTTGTATGTTTGGAAGCAAAGAGAACGATCAGGGGACATCGTCCCCTGCGCCCCATCCGCAGGAAAGTGTCCCAGGCAACCTGCGGGCGGCCATGTATGTCCGCATGTCGACGGATCACCAGAAATATTCGACACAGAACCAAGAAAAGGCGATCCGCGAATATGCTGAACATCGCAAAATCAAAATCGTCAGAACCTATGCGGACGCCGGGAAAAGCGGGCTGAAACTCGATGGCCGTGATGCCCTACAACAGCTAATCGCGGATGTTCAGTCAGGGAACGCCGACTTTCAGGTCATTCTGGTTCTGGACGTGACGCGCTGGGGTCGCTTTCAGGATGCGGACGAAAGCGCCTATTACGAATATATCTGCCGCCGCGCAGGCATGGATGTTCAGTACGTTGCCGAGCAATTCGAAAACGATGGCAGCCCTGTTTCGACCATCGTTAAAGGCGTAAAACGCGCGATGGCCGGGGAATACAGCCGCGAACTATCCTGTAAAGTCTTTGCGGGACAATGCCGTCTGATTGAATTGGGATTTCGTCAGGGTGGCCATGCGGGATACGGCCTTCGCCGAGTCCTTGTCGATGAGCAAAGGAACAAAAAAAGCGAGCTGAAGTACGGAGAGATGAAGTCCCTCCAAACGGATCGCGTCATTCTCATGCCGGGCCCCGAAGAGGAAACCAAAAACGTCCAATGGATATACAAAACCTTTACGCAAGACGGGCTACAAGAAAGCGAAATTGCTGCAAGGCTCAACGCGAAAGGCGTTCTCACAGATCTTGGCCGCCCGTGGACCCGCGCGACCGTTCATCAAATCCTGATCAACGAGAAATACATCGGCAACAACGTCTTTAACCGCCGGTCCTTCAAGCTCAAAAAACGGCGGGTCATCAACACGCCCAACATGTGGGTCCGCGCCGAAGGCGCCTTCGAGGCCATTGTCGATACGCGCCTCTTCTACACGGCTCAAGGCATCATCTTGGCGCGCAGCAGGCGTTTGAGCGATGATGAAATGCTTGAAAAGCTCAAAAGCCTTTATCAGCGGGAGAAAAAGCTGTCCGGCATTATGATCGATGAAGAGGAAGGCCTGCCCTCCAGCGCCGCCTATGCCCACCGCTTTGGCGGCCTTGTCAGAGCCTATCAGTTGATCGGATATGATCCCGGCATTGACTATTCGTATCAGGAGATCAATCGATATCTTCGCAAGCTCTACCCTGAAATCGTTGAAGACGCGATCCGTAAAATCAAGGAACAAGGCGGCACGGTTCACCGCGAGATCCAGAATGATTTGCTGATCGTCAACGACGAACTGAAAGTCTCAGTCGTTCTTGCCAGATGCCAACGAACGGAAGCTGGTTCCTTGCGCTGGAACGTCCGGTTCGATACCGGCCTGCGTCCCGATATCACGGTTGCGATCCGCATGGACGCGGAAAACAAAAAGGCCTTCGATTATTACATTCTTCCTGCCATCGATATCGAAAACCCGAAACTTCGTCTGGCGGAAGACAATCACTTTGCGCTTGATGCCTATCGCTTTGACGATCTGCAGCCTTTCTTTCAGTTGACCGAGCGCATGGCGTTGCCGGAGGTCGCATGAGCACCGGGAAAGGCAACCGCGCTTCGGAAATCAAATGGATTCCCGTCGAGAAGATTAACATTCTGAACACGCGAGCCCGTAATCAGAAGGTCTTTTTTGACATTGCTACGAACATAACCAAAGTCGGGCTTAAACGTCCCATAACGGTCGCGCCGCGTAAGTCCAAGGAGGATGGCAAGGAATACGATCTGATTTGTGGTGAAGGCCGCGTCGAAACCTTTTTGGCCTGCGGACAGACGACGATTCCAGCTATCGTTCTTGACGTCAGCGAAGAAGACGCCCTCGTCATGAGCCTTGTCGAGAACATGGCGCGGCGACAGCACAGGTCAGTCGATCTTCTCAAGGCCATCGCGCAATTACGCAAGCAAGGGTACAAAACAAAGCAGATTGCCGAAAAAACAGGCCTGACCCCCGAGTATCTGAACAGCGTTCTTAAACTTATGGATAGCGGAGAAGATCGGCTTCTTTCCGCCGTCGAAAGCGGAACGATCCCGATGCATTTGGCAATGAGTCTTGTCGAATGTCCAGAAGACGAACAACGCGTACTTGAGGAGCTTTATGCCTCGAAGCAAATGCGCGGGAAAAAGCTAATGCGGGTCAAGAATCTGATAGGCATGAGAAAACGTCTAGGGAAATCCTTTGAATCCTCCCATCGGCATAAAAGCGGAAAAAGTGACCGTCCTCTCTCGGTTCAGGATGTGCTCAAAATCTATCATAAAGAGGTCGACCGCAAACGGCTTATGACCCGCAAGGCTGAAATCGTCAGCCACCATCTTTTGTTCGTCACGGAAGCGTTGCGCCAGCTTTTGCGCGACGAGAATTTCAAAAATCTGCTTCGCGCCGAAGGTATTAAGACTTTACCGAAACCGCTGCATTCTTTGATAAACGAGAAAGGTTCCCATCGTGCCTAAGAAGACGCCACCTTTGGAAGGATTGCCCCAAACTCAAATCAAGGCCGGCTTTAAGGATGCAACGGTTTCTATTGAAATCGATCAAATCATGCCCGTAAAAATTGTTACGCCGAGCATGCACAAAGGCCATAAATATCTTCAAATATTGGCTTCGATCCAGAGCATCGGCATTATTGAACCGCCAGTCGTCATCAGAGATGCCAAGAACAGCTATATTTTGCTCGATGGCCATATGCGCATCGAAGCGCTCAAAGATATTGGCGAAAAAACGGTCACATGTCTCGTGTCTACGGACGATGAAGCGTTCACTTACAACAAATACATCAATCGCCTTTCGACTATTCAAGAACACAAGATGATTTTGCGTGCCATCGAACGCGGCGTTTCAGAAAAGAAAATCGCTGAGGCTCTGAACCTCGACGTCAAACAGATTATAGCCAAGCGCGATCTTTTGAACGGCATTTGTGCTGAAGCCGCCGAGTTGTTGAAAGACAAGATTGTTTCAACCGTAGCCTTTCAGGTGTTGCGGCGTATGAAGGATTTGAGGCAAATCGAGGCGGTAAACTTGATGAATGATGCTGGCAATTATTCGAAGTTATTTGCCCGCGCCCTGCTTGCGGCCACCCCCAAGAGTCAGCTTGTTGATCCAGAAAAGCCGAAAAACATCAAAGGGCTTGATTCCGAACAGATGGCGCGCATGGAGAGCGAGATGGACAGTCTGCAGCGCGAATACCAGTTGATCGTAGAGACTTTCGGAAAGGATGTCCTTGAACTAACAATCGTAAAAACATGGCTGGTCAGCCTCTTGAAAAACACGAAGATCGAAAAATATCTCTCGCGTCATCATGTGGAGTTTCTGACCCAGTTTCAAAAAATCGCTGAGCTAGAAACCATCAACGCCAAGGAAGCAACGTAAACGGCAAGAGTTCTGAAGCAGGCTGCTCGGTCATCATGCCTTGAGCGCCAATGTAGGAGACCGGGATCCAAAAGCGCCGGGACCGCAGGAGAAGCCGTACGAGATGCGGATCAAGCGCGGTGATGGGAATGGCGGCGATCCCGTCCGGAGCCCATCAGGCGGGCCGCCATACGCCCGCCGCCTGGCAACCTTATTGGAGGGTTGTTGGATGAAATAGAAAGGTATGCCCCAACGAAAAATGGCAGCTTCAGGCCGTTTTCGTTGGGGCAAGAAATCAAATCAGCTCATAGAAAATAGCATATAATGTGTGCGGCCCGTGGCTGTCCACGTTTTCAAAGGAGACCATCCTGCCTTCTCTGCTGCTTCAGTGACGAAGAAAACCGGGAAGCGATATGAATTAAGGACGGGGAGATACTCGTCCTTCTCAATTGCATATTCTACCCCATCAAACCGGACGATTTGGTCTCTGTTGGCTTTCAATCCTGTCGCAAGCTGGTAATTCTCCGGCGTCCAGGCAACATGATAGTCAAACCCACTTGTGTCGAGTTTGCGTTCAACGCATGTCCGAACGAGACCGCCGAACTCAGGATTGTCATAACAGCCAACAATTTCCTTGCCGTTGTCATTTGCGTCAAAGCTAACAAGAAAATAGCTGTTTTCGCCCACGGCGCGACGATAGAGCGAAAAGATTTGAGCCAGTCTTGCTTGTAGCTTCTGGGGATCTGTATAGGTTTCAAAATTACCGATGGTTCCGCCCATGATGGCTATAAGAGCCTGATCTTTGACCCCGGGAACGGAGTCAAAGAAATCCGTGATGATTGTATGGCCGCCAAGCCCAGCAATGTTTGCCTTCATCGTTGTCAATGCTTCATTGGCAAGCGTCGAAGAAAGGTCGACGGGATAATAATTTATTGCTCCCATCGCTTTCACGATAGGTGCGCTCTTAGCAAGAACAGAAGCCTCTCCGCCCGGGCCAAGATCTAGAAAGCTATTTACGTTAATGCCAAGATTGCTAACGGCAAGATTAAAGGTGGCCTTATCGTCTCGGCCAAGATAATACGTCTCCGCGCTATGGCCATCCTTCCACCGATGATCGTCCTGATCGTCAGTGTACATATACGTGCCGAGATGGCCGGTAACTTCTCCAGACAGCCATTCATGCAAAGCCTTTGTAAAGCCTGATGGGGTATTTTTCTCTTTAACTAATGCCGTCATAACATTCCTCACTCTGTTTTAGGTTCAATTGCTGCAGTCCACATTGCTTCAAATTGACGTCGGTAGGCGCTAGAAATAGTGCGATTTTGAATAAGTAAGATTAGAGGATCCTCTGGCGCAGTCGTCACGATGATCGCCATCTTGTCTCCATAAATATAAAAAGGCACGTTCGAGAAATTTTCCTTGGCCTGCCAGCGATACTTGCAATAGTCGGACGCCCCCAAATCAAGGTCACTCTCCTCAATCAGGCAGCGCATCTTTATGTTCCCATAACGGGCCATCTCTTTTCTGTGGTAGTCCAAATATTCTGTCAGTTTGTCCTCAAGATAACCCTCAGCAACACCGCAAATTACGATTTCTTCATCCGAATGCTGTGAGACATATCTAACGTCATCGAAGAAGGCCTTAAGGCCTCCCACACCAGTCAACGTCCTGACCTGATGGCTCGTCCACTGCACACCGCCGTTGGGTGTAAACTCCACCCCAGCAGACTCAAAAACAGCCTGAAGTTTTTCCATAGTTGAACTGCGGGGCTGTGTTTTTTCATTCTCGATAAGGCTAATCGTATTGCTTCCGAATCCCGTCTTCTCGGCTAAATCTGTATTTTCCCATTTCAACAAAGCGCGGGCGGCGCGGACTTGTGCAGCACTAATCATAGCGGCTTCCTTCTTTAGTTACCCATTTTGGGCAGAATCTTGCCAAAAATGGGTAGATGTTGGTCTTTTTACACATTTTTAACGCTTTTGTCAAGGAAAGCGAAAATAATTTCCGATAAAAACTACATTGACTTTCGCTTTGTGTCAATGGTATAACAAAAACGTAAACAGAATGCGAAGGAACAGAAATTAATTTGCGCTTTGTGATTTTTTAGCCAACCCATCGATCAAGGAGATAGTTAAATGCTTGATTTTGAAACGTTTTACAAAAAACACGGCGAAAACTTCATGTGGGACATTCTTCATATCTGGGAGCGAGATAATCGCATTCAGCACCCGCGCCCTCTGACACTGGAAGAACGCTGGGCTCACTTTCTCAGCGCCACAGAACCTTCTCCCACCCCTGTCGCGGCTTAATAGGTGGATCCCATGAGCAAGCCCCAAAACATGAAACCCGCTGGAGAAGCCCTAAATGAGGCTGGTGAAGGCCAAGATCCGTCTACGAACGACCTGAGCCTTTTGACCTCTGGCGTAGTCGCGCTTCGCAAGGCTCACGAAAAGCCTCTGAACGAAACGGAGCTTCAAGCCGTCTACGGCATGATCGCTTATGTAGCCTTCTCGCAAAGCGTGAGAGAAGATGTGGTTTGCGAAGTCATGACTGCACATTTTGGAATTAACGCCGTGGCGGCTTTGCCCTCGCGTTTGTATCAAGAAGCCATCGAATATCTTGTCGATTTGAAAATGGACAAGGTTATTAACTGAACTGGAAATGACTATGAGCCAAGCGCCGAAACAGACTTTACTGAAACCCGCCGCAGATACTGAGGCCGAAACGTCATCTGCAGCGAATGATCTTTCTGAGGCTGAGCTGCAGCTTATACATGAGGGTTTCGCTGCCCTGCGCGAAATGGGTGATGCGGGAGAACCGGAAAAGAAGGAACACAAATCTGTTCGTGCGCTTATCGCCTATACTGCTTGTGATTTTGGGGTCAATGAAGAAGTTATCCGGACGCAGGTTGAACGCCATTTTGCCCTATCCGATGTTAACGAACTACAAGGCCGTCGCTTTGATGAACTGGTTAGGTTCTTAGAGACTTTGGATGTCAAACAATTAATTAACTGATTTGAAAACGAATAAATACCAACGAGAGACAGCTATGACGGATTTATATCTTATGACAGGCGCGCAGAGCAGAATGGCGCGATCATTGTTGAAGTGGTCTCGCGAAAGGCTGGCCGATGAAGCAAATGTTTCTCGCGGCACGATCCGTATTTTCGAAGATGATCAGCCCATTCGTGAATCCAATATTCTTGATATCCACAGCGCGTTCGAAGCCAACGGTGTTGAATGCAACCCTGACGGCAGCGTTAGGCCCCGCTCAGACAGCATAAAGGATTTCCGTGGCTTTGGCAGCTGCGACCGCTTCTTCGCCAATATCGAGAAGATGCTTCAAAACAAACCCTCTGGCTTGATGTGCAGCATTGGCAGTCAACACATGTTGTCAAAGGCCACAGGACGGGCTGGCCTAACAAACTTCGAACGGCTTCAGAACTTGAGCAACGTTGCGCCTGTGAAATGTATATTGACGGATCAGAGTATCTATCTTCCGGGAACTCCTTCTTTTGAAGTTAGAGTGTACCCCGCTCCCCCCATCAACTTTATCACTTCCGATTTTACCTATGGAGATGAAGTTACGTTCGCCCTTGAGCAAGACAGTGGCTTCAATCTCAACCACTCGGTCTATATGGTGCTTGAATCACCCAAGTTTGCGAAAAAGGTGGTTGGGTACTTCAATGAGCGCTGGCAGAAAGCAAAGCCCTATTCGACATCGACCACCAGACGGTCAGCCTCGATCCTCGGCAGTCGGGTAGTTCTGCCTGAAGGCGTTGAGACAGCGGAACGCCTTGTTTCCAGCTATTAAGATTTCCCAATCGTCAGGGCTCTAAGCGACGATTTCTCAAGCGCATCCTCGCTCACGCCCATCGTGGAGAACATCTCTCCATGCTCCACAAAATGAAAGAAGAACTCGGGAGACAGAGCAGTTTCTCGAGATGATGATCGTTGACTATCAGGACAAACAAAACACTTGCCCTTCCCATGTGTCTTTCAAAGGTCCACGAAAATCACCACCGATCAAAACTGCAATAAAGGACAGAATTCGCGCTAAAAAGGCCAAAATGCAAATTCGGCCAATTTTAAGGCCTGAAACCGAGCAATTCGGCCAAATACTCCTGTGGAATCACGCACGCACGATATCGATACTCGCCTCATTGATTGAACAACATCAATGAGAATTTGAATGACAAACGATAACACAGCGATTGCCTTACCCTTTGCAGAAATGCAAGAGCAAGCGGTACACCTACCGGCATCGGAAGCTGTCGCTATCGAAATCATCCAAGACAATTTCTCATCAGATGCTGAGCGTGATGCGTTTACGCAAGCGGTCAAGATGCATGGTGTCACTTTCCTGTATCTCTCCAATTCCTCACTGCCAGAACCGTCTTCGCGCGACCTGAACACAATTGGGCGACTGGCACGCGTGCTCTCACGTTTCTGGCCGCAGGCCTTAGTTATTGGAGGCTGCCATGACTAATGACGAACAAATGCGCCTCTGCCTTATGCTGGCGTTTCAGTGCATGATTTCGCAGAGCGAGAACGCCAAATCAAAAGAAGCCGCACAGCGAATTGTCGCCCTCGCCAGACTGATGGACGAGTTCTGCAATCTGCACCTCAAACAAACATTCCCTGAAAAGGCCATCGAGCTTTTTGAAGACAAGTGGGCAACAAAAATCGACGCTGCGCTCAACTTGCATATTGAAGATCTTCAAAAGCGAGAAATAACGCATTTGCCCGAGGATCGGGAAACCCTCATCCAATTTTATGACCGTCTTCAGCAGCGCAAGGTGCGTCGAAAACAATGGCTGTTCTATGCGGAAGCATCAATGGAGCAACTTGCCGATCTGGTGCTGAAATACCTCGATGAGGAAATCGAGGACAGAAAAGCAGGAGGATACCAATGACCTTCACAAATTCAATCACCACCAATAACGCATCGCCAGGGGCACGTCATACCGCGATCTCCCCCGAACAGATGCGGGCCGCCAGAGGCCTGTTGGGCTGGTCACGCAACAAACTTGCACATAAGGCTGGAACGTCTGCAGAGACGATCAAGAACATTGAACATGGCGTTTACTCGCCCAAAAAGGAAACGCTTGCAGCGATTGTTGAAACCTTCCTGCGAAACGGCATCCAGTTCGTTCATTACGAGACGCTTGTCACGGTTCCCACGGGAAACGATGCCGTGGGCGAGTTGCAGGCCCGTTCATATGCTGGAGCGGTTCGCGTAACATCCTTCGTTCCCCAAATCGAGGAGGAAGGCGATGAATAGAGCCCCGCACCCCCGTCGTATTGTTGATCAAATAACGACCCAAACAGATAAGCGGTTTGAGGCGGTTGCCCGCATGGCCGATGCCATCGTTGAAATAGCCGCTGCAAGCGGCGATTGCACACAACAAGACCTGCTGGCCAAAGGGTTCGCCAATCAGGACTTAGCCGCTCTTTGGCATTTCGCCAATGCGCTGGCCGTCATCGAGCTTAAGTGCCGTGAAAATGGAATGGGTTCCTCTTTTGAAAAGGAGGTCCGTTATGCCTAAAGCAGCCTCCGCATTGGAACAGATCGAACTCTTAACAGAAACCGAACCCAAGCACGTCAAAATAGTCGTCTTCGACGGCCAGAACCGCGTGCTGGCAGTCAAAAGCGGAAACCGCTTTGTGTTGCCGGGCGGTCGCATCGAATGGGATGACGACGATACTGAAGCCGCCGCGCGCCGCGAGGTGTTTGAGGCCGCGAACATCGCCCTCGGCCCCATGAGACCCGTAACAGTTATCAAGACAAAAGATCATGACGGTCAAACCGCTCAAACCATCGTCTTTGTCGGCAGGATGGCAGACGAAGGAGCCGCTTGCCCGGGGCAACGGCAAGCCCACCGCTTTATGAGCAAAGAAACGTTTTTCAGAACATCCGGAAGGCAAGGCGACCTTATCCGCTCACTGATCGATGCCGCCCATCGCGTCCTGATCTCCGAGGAAATCAAGGATGAGCACGATGAAACGACATTATGTGGAAGAGAAAAATACAACAGCCGATCGCTGCTTTAAAGGAAACGTGTTCAAGCGAGAGAATTTCAACAAGAAAACTGAGGAAAGGATATAGTTATGGCGATAGAAAAACTTCAGGCAATCAAGGATTATGATGCACTAAACGTTAGCAGGGTTATTTATCCCGACTACCGATGCAATTGCACAAAGGCATGGACAGGGCCAGATCAGTTGGTCGTTTTCAAAGCGTCAACGACGGGCATAGAAAAAATCTATGAAGGAGAGAATCATCCGGAAATTGAAAAAACAGTTTCGGTTCTAGCCCGTCTTGCCGGAGCGGAAATTACAGATAAAGCCATCGTCGCCGGAGGACACACGGTCGTCAATTTGAAGGACAGATTTAACGTCGGACAAGAAGTCGTAAAATCCGCCGATTTGGCGCTTGGCCTGATCGCGCATTTGCAGGAGGAGTTCGGGAAACGAGCCGAGTTCCTTGTCCCGCTGAACGATTTCTACATGGAAAAAGATGCCGGAACCGATGAGGGAAATGCGAACGCCTACAGGAAGGAAGCTGTTTCGCCATACATCATCCCTCCGCAGATAAACGATTTGTTGCTCCGCTATTCCGCCAGACTGGGCAGACAGATTGACCTGCATTACTGCAGCGAAAAGAATATGGCTGATCGGTTCAAGCGTCACATCAAGAGCAAGAAAAAGGACGAGAACGGCCAGTTCGTCAGAAATGGCGATGATTGGGAAATGGTCGTGGGAAACGAGCGGATTGTCGTCTTAACAAACGACAAACCCAACTGTGCCGCAGGCAACGCCGCGACATTGCGAGCCATCCGGTACGATATCGCCAACAACAAAGTGAAGGACAAGTTCACTTCGCACATCGGCATTTACCCGCTTTGCTCCATAGATAACGTTTTGGACGGGCATAAGCTTGCGACAGCGTTTTATGGTCTTGATTTACCAACGTACTTTGCCTTCTGCGGCAAATCCTGCTTCGACATTGAGGCGAGACGTCCGAAAACGATCGAGGGCAAGAAAGATGTCAAACCGTTGGATATTGTTCTTTAAGGCGTTGTTATTTGGCAGGAGGAATCTTACGCTTGCTTTGTTGTTACAGAAAGGCTGCAAACATGGACATTAAACTGCTCGCGGTTGGATCAAGGCCTTGGGAACTTTGGCTGGGCTATTGGGGGCTGTCGTATCTTGTCGATGGAACGATCCTCTTCGATACCTTTGCCAACTATCGCGTGCTGGAGCGAAAGCTTCGCAAAGCGCAGGTCGATCCTTCGGCGATCCAGTCCGTCGTTCTTTCGCATGATCATTGGGATCATACAGGCGGACTATGGACGTTTCTTGAAAAGCGTCCCGGCATTGACGTTTATCTTCCGGCAACAGCCAAGGATGCCGTCAAGCGACGTGTCGCCGCTGCCGGAGGCAACCTCATTGATGCACCGGGGATCAAAACGCTGAAAGAGGACATCCTGCTTTCTGAAGAGATGATCGGCACGTTCAATGGGAAGTCCGTTGCTGAGCAGTTCATCCTGATAAAGGCAGAAAAGGGTCTTGTCGTTTTGGTTGGGTGTTCTCACCCCGGTATCGTTGCCATCGTCAGAAAGGCAAAAGAAACGTTTAGCGCGCCCATTTATGGCGTCATCGGAGGCCTGCACCTTATGCACGCTAAGACGGATGGAATCTACGCATGTGCCAACGAGTTGAAAAACGAAGGGATAAGGATGGTCTCGCCTACACATTGCGCGGGAAGAAAGGCTGAAAGGGTTTTTCGGGGCGTTTTTGGGAAAGGTTTCGCTCCCTCTCACGAGGGCAGCGTACTTACTCTTTGAGACCGAGCTTCCCAATTTGGGAAGGCGCGGAAAAATAGATGGAGAATAGCGAAAAGGAATAACTTGATGGAAAGAAACGATTTTAAGCCGTTGATGTCAATTTTTCCACCCCAAAATGGAGACCCAACATTGCTGTATGTATATATAAATCAAGGCGTTAACCATGATTCGCGGTTGAAAAAACGGGATGTCAAGCGCTATAAACCACAACGAAACGTGACCTTTGCGTAAAAAGAAATGGCATCTCCCGCTTACAAACGGACAACTTACTGACGGAGAGAATTAGATGAACGATGTAGTTTTGGGAATTCACTGCTCCTTATTGGACGGAAAATTTACCTCGGACGGCAATGTAACGCTTGTCCAAGATCATAAGGTCAAGATGGCCATTGCAGAAGAGCGTGTTTCGAGAAAAAAATATGATGGGGACTTCCGTGCTGCAATCGCTTATATCCTTGATCGGACAAAAGTCAAAGCTTCTGATATCTCACTGATCGGCATATCGACGTTTGGCCTCTCCGTTCCTCCTCAAAAAAAAGACGCTGAAACGATTTGTGCATTGGTTCGGGATAGCTTGCCCGGATTCAAAGGAGAGATAAAATTCGCCCCTTCACATCACGAGGTTCATGCTCTTTCCGTTGCCTGTGTGGCTGAGGAACAAGATGCTTTGATTGCGGTTCTAGATAACGAGGGAAGCTTGCTTTCCGATCGCAAGCATTCAGCACTAGGGCTAAATAAACTCGAACGAACAAGCTACTATCTTTATAGGAATGGGAACCTTTCCTTGGTTGCGCGCGATCATGATGATTGGGGCGATGTCGGATACGGAAAGCTTTATTCTAAAGTAACCAGATATGTCGGCTTTAGAAGTTACCACGAAGCCGGGAAAACAATGGGATTGGCTCCATTTGGGCGTAAAGATGTGTTCTCAGAACATATGGTTTATCGTCGTGACCAAAATGCAATATCCAGCATGCGTAACTCGGAAAATGGGATCGCCGATCTTATGCAATGGTTTGCCGATAGAGGCATTCTTCTTCCGGACGCGCGAAAAGCTGGGATGCCTCTCAGAAAAATAGATGCTGATCTTGCTTGGTGGGTTCAAAATGAGCTTGAAGAATCCGTTTCCAACCGGATCAGAGGACTGGTTTCAGAACACTCCCCAGAAATTGTGTGTATATCGGGTGGCGTCGCGTTAAATTCAGTGATGAACGCAAAATTGCGTATGTCCCTTCCCGTAAAAGACGTCATTGTTCCGCCATCACCTGGAGACGCCGGCCTGTCCATGGGGGCAGCGGCATGGGCAATATGGCAAAAAGAGGGAGTAATTCCGAATTTTGGAGCAAGCCCATATTACGGGGGATCTTACTCTTCTGAAGAAATTTTAGAAGCGGCGAAGAAGGCTGGAGATATAATCGTAAAGCCGTGCGAAAACTTGACGGAAAGCGTTGCCTGTGCGTTAGCCGATGGCAAAATCATTGCTATGTTCTCTGGAGCAAGTGAGTTCGGTCCAAGAGCGCTAGGGCACCGGAGTTTTTTGGTAAATCCTTCTAATGCATGGACAACATCTTTGCTAAATAGCCAGGTAAAGAACAGGGAGTGGTTTCGCCCTTATGCGCCCGTAGTTATCGAAGAAAAATGCGCTGAATGTTTTGTTTGCGGACGGCCCACACCGTACATGATGCATATTGATTATGTTCGCCCAGATGCCGCAAAGCTAACCCAGGCAACAGTACATGTAGATGGCACAGCTAGGCTGCAAACGGTGCACAAAGCTCTGTCTCCTGAATTCCATGACATAGTTTCTCGTTTCTCGAAAATGACTGGGGTTCCGATGGTCTTAAACACCAGTTTCAATTTAGGAGGCGATCCGATCGTCGAAACCCCACAGAATGCTATTGAGACTTTCATGAAATCTTCTTGGATTGATGCGCTGTTTCTGGACGGACATGTGGTCACGGCGAAAGCTTCCGCTAACAGAGGCTGTCTGGCCAGAAGAAAACAAGAAGGGTTTGATATATGACCCTGCGTGCCCTAGCTGATTTCAGAATATGGAGACAATGAATGAATCCGTGGAAAAACATCGCAGCCATTTATGACAAGGAAAGGGATGCCTCTTCTTTCCCAGCCATGCTGATTGACGATTTGGTTGTTTCGCTTGTCACAAATGAACCCAAAAGAACCATATTGGATTTTGGCGCAGGTAGCGGCACGACCGCACGCCTGTTTCATGGATTGGGGCACAATGTGATCGCGTATGAGCCTACTGAAGAAATGAGGGATGTGCTAAAAAAACGCACGCCCTTAAACGAGTTTAAAAGGATGCGTTTTATTTCTTCACTTAATGAAGTCGAAGAACTTCGCGGCGTCGACACACTCGTTTGTTTGAACGTTGTCGACCATATATCTGATGTGCCTGAGGCATTTGCGCTCTTTAAAAACACCTTAAAGCCCAAGGGGCAGTTAATTCTTTCCATTCCACATCCCGTGAAAAATTTGGGTGAATGGGTAAAAGAACGCTCGGAAGGTGCTTGGAAGTACTTGTATTACAGGCTTGATGGATATTTGGGTGAACGTGAAGTCAGGCGTAACTGGGAGGACGAAAATGGAAACCTAGTCGTCGCAAACGTCAGCTGTTTCCATAGAACCATGTCAACATACTACAACTGGCTTCATGATGCCGGATTTAATGTCGTCAAGATGTTCGAACCGGCCCCAAGTAAAGAAGACTTTTCTAAACATCCGGTTTTGTCCGAGAAGAGCTCGCGCATCCCACTTTTCTGGGTGATGAATTGCTCGCTAAGATAGAAATCACAACCCACTTAACCCCAATCAAGGAGACGGCAAATGATAGACATTAAAGAGGTTCTGAAGAACCCTGAAGAAATGAGAAAGAATGTAGAGGCAAGAAACGTCAAGGTAGATGTTGACGAAGTGATCGAACTTTATAAAACGTCCCTTCAGGCAAAATCAGCCTTGGATTCATATAGAGCCTCCGCCAACGAAGTTGCAAAACAGCTTAAACAGAAAATGGGCGAAAAGGAGCGCGATGAACTCGTCCAAAAAGGCAAAGATCTCAAATCGGAGATAGCCAAGGCCACAGAGCAAGCCAAAACGTCGAGTGAATTATATCAATCTTCAGCGATGAAGCTGCCCAATTGGATGTCAGCAGATGTTCCCTATGGAAAGGACGACGCGGATAATGTTGAGATATCAAGGTATGGAAATCCGACGCAGTTTGATTTTGTTCCTAAGGATCATCTTGAACTAGGAGAGTCTTTAGACCTTATTGACTTCAAGTCAGGAACAAAAGTTGCTGGAACAAAATTTTATTTCCTAAAGAACGAAGCCGTGTTGCTCCAACATGCAATTAAGTCTTTTGCCTTTAGAAAAGCGATGGAACGGGGTTTTGTCTGTCTACATACCCCCGACATTGCTAAAAACTCTATACTACAGGGCGTTGGGTTCGCTCCCCGTGGGGACGAAAGCAACACTTACGAACTGTCCGATCTTGATATGAGCCTGGTTGCAACGTCGGAAATAGCGGTTGCCGGCATGCATGCCGACGAAATACTTGACCGCGAAAAACTCCCCCTTCTTTACGTGGCGGAAAGCCATTGCTTTAGGCGTGAAGGAGGAACGGCTGGACGCGCCTCTAAAGGACTCTACAGAGTTCATCAGTTCGAAAAGGTTGAGCTCTTTGCTTTCACTACGCCCGAGCAAAGCGAACAGGTACACAAAGACATCCTTGAGCTTGAAGAAAGCATTTACCAAGACATGAAGATACCTTACCGAGTTGTGAATATATGTTCTGGGGATCTTGGAGCGCCAGCTTATAAAAAATATGATATCGAAGCCTGGCTTCCTGGAAAAGGAGAGAATGGTGAGTATGGAGAGGTTACGTCCACTAGCAACTGTACAACGTATCAAGCAAGAAGGCTTAATATTCGCTTCAAGGATCCGGCTACAAACAAGAATGCTTTTGTTCACACGCTTAATGGAACCGCTGTTGCATTAAGTCGTACGCCAATTGCAATTATAGAAAACTATCAAACCAAAGAAGGAGGCATCAAGATTCCCGAGGTTCTTGTGCCTTACCTGGGTTTTGATGAAATTAAGCCGAGGCGGAGCGTCCCAACCCGTTCGTTCAAGAGCTCCCTGAACTTGTGATAGTGGCAATGGTGATGCGTTTGTCCGAAGAGAAATATGGTTTTGCCCTTATTGGGGCAGGTTTTGCGGGAGAACTGCACGCAAAAGCGTTGCGTTCTCTTCTCCCGCACGAACCTTTATATGTGCTCTCAAGACAAGGTAAGACCGCTCATGCTTTGGCCGAAGCAACAAAAGCTATAGCTGTAGATACTTTTGAGTGTTTTCCTCAGACATTACGAGGAGCCATCATAGCAACGCCGCCTCAAACATATCGCCCAATTGTTGAGAAGTGCATAGCTCGTGGATGGCATCTTCTCATCGAGAAGCCTTTGGCGTTGAGTTCTTCTGAGGGGGAATCTTTCGTTAAGAAAGCACAAGAAAATGACTTAAAAATTGTTGTTGGGTGTGTTTTGCGCTCAAATCCGGCGCATCAGGTAATGAAGCAGTTATTGCTATCAGGCGTTATGGGAAAGCTGCTTAGCTGGTCGGATGAACGGCTAGCCAAAAGACTTTCTGCTGAACGTCAATGGTGGAATGGGGTCTCCACTGGACTATTGGGCTTTCAAGGAACTCATTCTCTCGATTTGCTATTGTGGACTCTAGGAAGGGGCTGTTCGATCCAAAAAGCTAGTTTTGGAGACAAGGTTCTTGCAACAGGTTGGCAAGACTTCTCCCTCGAGATGACCCACAAGAAGTGCAAAAAAATACATATAAGACACAGTCTTTCTTCTGATGTTTTAAGGAACAAGCTAACCATAACGGGGGCAAAAGGAGAACTGACTGTAACCGATTTTTGCAAGGTAAGCCTCAACGCAAAAGCTGTTTATGAAGGAAAAGACTTCTTGGCTACGGCTTACAGGGAACAATTATCAAAATTTATCTCTGTTACAAGAGGCCACAACGAAGTTGATCTGTGCAGTGGGAAAGAAGGGATATCATCGCTACGATTGATTGATGCGGCGATAGCTTCATACAAAGGAAAATACAATGAAAAATGCCAATATTGTTGAGGAATTAAGAAATCCTTCTAGGGTTTTAGGACACCTGGATCTACTCGAGAGGAACGAGAAGGTTCTTGCGACCGGAGGGACGATCAATCCTGCGTTGGTTGAGTTTCATATTACTGATCGTTGCGACCTGCGCTGTCCATATTGCACCTATTCCGATCGGAATGGGGCTCGGTTTCCATACGAAGATCTTCCCAAGATAGCTCAACTCCAGCCTCGAGCACTTGTTATTGCAGGAGGTGGCGAACCATCTCTTTACAACGTTGGAGAACACACAACGGAACATGTTTTGCTTCGTTTAAGGGAACTTTTGCCTAAAACGAAATTTGGATTTATTACGAATGGAGCCGCCTTTCCTGGAAACAAGGCTGCTTCAGTTTTGGATTGGGTTCGCATTTCTTTGGATGCCCATTCTTCGGAAACTCATCAAAAACAAAAGAACGGCAATTCATTCTCATATGAATCGCGCATTGCGGTTTTGAATTTATGGGCTTCATCGGGAGTAAAAAATGTAGGTATCGGATATCTCCTGAATAAATCAAGCTTGGGCGTAGCCGCTGATTTTACTAAGGCGATGTTTGATGTGACGAAGCTCATGTCATCTGGTAAAGATCGGATCAATGTGCAATTTCGTCTTACATGTGGAATACAGAGCTGTTCCTGCCCCTCGTCTAACTATGCCGCTGAAGATCGACTGCAGTCACCGGATCTCACTGAGACCTGGAAGAACGAATTGCTTTCTCAGAAAGAAAAGGTCATTTCTCTTATGAGAAAGGATAGCGAGTTTGACGACTTCGTGCGGACGCAAACGAACTTTGTTGATCCTTCCCTCTCCACCCCCAATTCACCTGTAGATGATTTTGATAGGTGTCGCATATCTCTTCTGCGTTGCCTTGTCAGAGCGGATGGCTCCATCTTTCCGTGTGTTATGAAGGCAACATCCGGCGCTGCAGCCGCAGGAAATATTTTGACGGATGATGCGCGTTCCATAGCTTCAGGGTTGGGGGCTTTCTATCGTTTGGATAGTGATCGCTGTAGCGGTGCAGAAAAGTGTTGCAGGATTGACGGAAAAAAGAACGTTTTACTGCAGAGAAATCAAGGACAAAGAGCCCTGAAACTAGAAAACCCCTTTTTCTAAAGAAAGGATATTGAGGCATGAAAACGATTAAAGTTGCGATCGCGGGAATGGGCTGGTTTGGGCGCATTCATAGAGAGGCGTGGGCCTCGATTCCCGGAGTTGAGGTTGTTGCTTGTTGTGACAAAGATAAAAAACAACATGCGACCAACGTTGTTCACGCTCAAGATACTTTTCATCGTGATGCCGGGCAATCTCTCAATGAGGCCGCGACTCCCGAAGTCCCGATGTACGAGGATTTGAAAGAAATGTTATCCAACCATCCGACAGATCTTCTAGATGTAGTGACCACAGAGAGCACTCATTACGAAGTCGCGCGACAAGGGCTGGAGGCTGGTGTTAATGTACTTGTTGAAAAACCATTCGTTCTCTCTTCTGAACATTCTAGAGAGCTAATTGAACTTGCTCGGAGAGCTGGAAAGCAACTATTTGCCGGACTGATACTTAGATTCGACTCGCGATACATGACTATGCATGAAGAAATTGCCTCATCGAACGAAAGACATGTGAGACATATGTCATTGGAACGGCATTTCCAGGTTAGCTCTCATGAGGTTTACGGGCGCATACATCCATACTTGGGAGCGTGCATACACGATATAGATGTAGCCATTTGGTTTAAGGGCGGCGCTCCTTCTCGAGTTATGTCTAGCGTCTCTCACTTACTTGGTAAGGATCATCCGGATATTGTCACCGGAATATTGGAGTGGGATGATGGTGCCAAAGCCGTTATTCAAAACGCTTGGCATGTAGCGCACGGCTGTCCGTTTGGCTTTCAATTTGACAGTAAAATTCTGACTAGCGACGGGACATGGATCGTACGCAACGAGCCGGCGGTCCACAATTGGACAAATCAGCAAGCGGTTTATCCGGAGATATTCTTCTGGCCTAAAATAGATGGACGGAGACAGGGGGCTATACATACAGAACTGTCACATTTCGCAGAAAGTGTTCGCTGTGAACGCCCATCATACAGGGTTCCAATGGAACAGGTCCATGCTGGCATTTTGACGGCAGAAGCTCTGATTAGATCTTCACAAACCAGAAGCTGGGAGAAAGTATCATGTCCGAAGATATAAAATGGGGAATGCTCATTGAGCAAAATCTTTTGGGCGGAATTCAAGGCTTCTGCGCGGAGAAAAAAGATTTGGTAAAGGGCGCGTTTTTAACCGGCAGTTTTGTAAGGGGAAAGCACAACCCGAGAAACCCCAATGTGAATGTCTATTTCGTATCCCATGCAAATTGCTCCCGAAAACTTAGGATTGAGCTTGCTTCTTTATGGGCAAAAACCCGGGATGATCTGACAAAGAGAAGGCTTGGGTTTGAGGTTGATTGCCATCCGTATACAGTTTCATGGAAGGATCCGCAAAAAGTAGGCTGGCCAACCCTTACGCTGACGACGAAGGTTTTTGATGACAATTTTAAAGACAGCCGTTTCTCACTAGCCCCAACAATAGGCCTTGGTTGGCTTGCTTCTCATCGGATGTTATGGGGAGATGAAAATATTCTAGACGCTCTTAAAATGCAGCCAACCACCGAAGAAGAGTGGCTGCAGTCAATTCATGAAGCCCAAACAAGATATAGAAATATCCTTGACCACTTGCCCAACGCGTTGCCCTGGGACTCTTGCCCGAGGATGTTGTCAGAAGAATCTGTAAAGTATGCGATAGAATCCATGCGAGATGCCGTTCTTATATCCCTTCCATTCGAGGATATGAGTCAAGGACGGCACATAACGGTTCTCCATGGCCGCACCGAAGAGGATTATTACACTTCTCTTGGTTGGAGAGACGTTGCCGCAGCGGCAACGAAGGTGTCCCAAATGACAACAGATCTTGAGGCCAATAAACTCGAGACAAAAGAAGCTGCGGTCAAGTGCTGGGAGGATGCCGTTGGCGTATGCGCGGTGGTTTGGTCTCGCTTTTCTGAACGCGTGCGTTCGGAAATGAAAGTTCAGAAAAGCCATCGGTGGCTATTAAGAACAAACACATTCGTATAACCTCGTATTGAAATTCGGGGATGAAGGCATGATGCCTCTTACACTTTGAGAAATTTTCCTGCATGGCGGTCACAATGGAAAACTTATTTTCTGTCCTTGAAAAAAATGGGATCGTTTGCTCGACGGACGGCTATATATATGGAAGAGACGCCTATCTGACGGATCGCAGATCTGCTTTGTGTGTTGAGCCAAAAACAGAAGAAGAGTTGTTGTATGTGCTCCGCTTATTAGGTGACAAAGGCCTTCCTTATAGGATTAGAGCCTCCGGGACAGGATATTCTGGATCATCAGTTCCTAATGAAGGTGAAATTCAAGTTATTGTAACTAAACTTTGTTCATCACCTCCAAGAGAAGAGCCAAACGGAGTGTTTTCGGTAAGCGTTGGAACTCGCACCGAAGAAGTTCACAAAAAACTTGAAACCTGCGATCTTTTTTATCCGCCTGACCCAGCAAGTTTTCGGGTAAGCACCATAGGCGGCAACATAGCAACGAATGCCGGAGGCCCTCATTGTTACCAATACGGGGTTACCTCTTCATATATAGAGGAAGTTGATTTCTACATTCCAAAATATAAAAAGACAGTAAAGATGGGATCTTTGGCTCCTTACAGCACAGCGTCTTCACTTAAAAATGTTATTGTTGGATCGCAAGGAACCTTGGGCGTGATTTTGGCAGCAAAAATCAGGGCGATTCCACGCCCTCCGCATAGCTTGGTCTGGTTAATCCAATGTGATAGCACCGAACAAGCTACCAATATGATTGTCGAATCTTTCCAACAAGGCATCATGTTCTCTGCGATGGACATGTCAACATCGCCCTATATTCCGGGAGTCACCAAGAACAAATCAGCCACATTGATTTGTTCAATCCGTGGTGGGAAAAATTATATAGATGAAATTGCTCCCCGCATAGATTCTCTCATAAAAAAACATGCATCATCATGGGAGAAATCTTCTGTTCCGTCCGAGTTAATGGCTAAAAGAGCAAGCCTCGTTAAGAAGAACGTATCATACACAATAGAGACGAGCGGAAAAAAGTGTTATTTCCTATTTGATGCCGTTGTTCCAAGAACAAGGTTGAAAGATTGCCTTGATCATATATACAGCCTTGGCGATGAGCTTAACGTGCCCATCATGAATACCTTTCATGCTGGAGACGGTAATATACACCCGACAATATTTTATAATCCTGACAGTGTCGACGATCTTAACAAGCTTCAGGTTTTTTGGTTCAAAGTTCTTGAGTTTACACATCTTAATGGAGGGGCCTTGAGCGGGGAGCATGGGAGCGGAGAAGAAAAAAGAGATATTGCTGTTCTTTTTGAGAAAAAAGAAACCATTGATCAGATCAAAAAAGTTATGTCTTTTTTTGACCCTGCCTCCAATTTGGCAGCAGGAAAACTAGTCGCCGACGAAAAACGCGGAGAACTTTTGGATGCTGAAATTAGGAAAAGTGGCGTTAGAAGAGAGAATAAACAGTCATCGGATAAATTGGAAGAAGAAGCCTTAAACGGCGTCCTGAGTATTCCGGCTGACAAAACAGTGGCTGAAATCCAAAGATCGCTTGACGAAACCAAATTGGTTTTGCCGATAACCCCTGTAATTAATACATCATGCTTAGCTTTCTTTAGAGACAACATTCCAAATCTGTCTCCGCATCTTTACAAAGGCAGAGACCTGCTCATGGGGGCAGAGATTTGCAGAGATGGCATTACGAGTGTTGTGGGAAAGAAGGTTCTCAAGAATGTTTCAAACTACAATTTGGTTTCTATGTTGCTAAAAACACAGGGAAACAGCAAAGTCGAAAATTTGTACTTAAAAGCATTCCCTTTGCCCAAAGAGGCTCCATACGTTCTCCTTTCTTCTAGCAAGTGCGGAGTCGCAGACTATTTGGAAGGCTATAAAAAAATTGAGAAGCAAGTGATGGCTACATATTACCATGATGGGCAAGCTTTCTTTGTTGCCTATAATGATGCCGATGTCATTGCATCCATTGATAAATGCGTTCCTTCAATGGAGTGCTCAGCGATATTTACGACGCCGTATGCTTCTTCCCGCAAGGAAGCCTTGATCGTGTCATATCATGACATCAAATCAGCTGATGCCATATGTGGGTTCTCGACTGACTTTATTCTAATGCCAAAAGATAACACCGTTGTGTTTTATGACAACATCGAAAACGCAGCTGACGTCTCTAAAAAAATTAGTTCGCAGTTAGGGGATCGCTTAGTATCTATCAGGTTTGTAGGAGAAAAAGGCGAAAGAACTATTTTCGCTTCGGATAGCATTCGCACACAAGACAACATTGAAAGCGAATTACTCAAACACCTCGAAGACGGCAACAATCCAGTTTACGAAGACCGTGCGCGAATAAGCAATGCTCCGGGGATGCTAAACTTTCTTGATTGCTCATTGGCAGAGAGAAGCCCAACCGGTCATGCGGATATAGATGCTCAAATCATAAAATGCTCCCATTGTGGATTGTGTATGGCAGACTGTTCTCAGTATGCAGAAACCCATGCGGAGGTATGCTCGCCGCGCGGGTTCATTAGAATGCTCAAGGAAAACAAAATGGACGCAGCAAAGGCCTTCACGGAAAGATGTGGGGATTGTGTAAAAGATGTTCCGTGCGAGAACCTTTGCCCAACAGGTGTTTCGCTGAGTAAGATTTTTTCTAAAATCGCTGTCCTAAAGAGGCTGGCGAATGGCTGATGTCGTAAGCAACGCTTCAGCGTGCGATCCAATAAAAATTTTAGAAGATCTCATTTCTACACCAAGCGACACCCCTCGCAACAAAGAGGCGAGAATAGCCGACTACATTTGTGAAATGCTGAAAAAACTGAATGTCCGACACGAGGTTTTTTCTCTAGAAGAAGGCCGTCCCAATGTCATTGCCGTTCTTGGTGGTGACAACGTGTTTGGCGATGAGGACGCGCTGATTTTCAATGGTCACATGGATACAAAGCCAGCTGGGGACGGATGGGAAACAGACCCATTCAAGCCGCATCGGCGAGATGACAAAATATACGGTCTTGGCGCCTGCGATATGAAAGCTTCAATAGCGGCCTTTTTGGCGACAATCGCCGAGGTTCGTAAAGAAAGAATGTTGAGGCCAGTGGTTTTTCAGTTCGTTGCAGATGAAGAGATGAATAGCGCATTCGGAACAAAATTCTTAGTCAGTAAATTTGATATTTGTGGAGCCTTTGCGATAGTTGGAGAGCCCACGGATATGACGATTGTTAAAAGGTCCCTCGGAAACGCGTGGAAGACTGTAAACATTGTCGGCGTCAAATCTCATGCTGGATGCCATACCAATGGTGTCAACGCCGTTCACGTCGCTTCTGAAATTATTTGCGCCTTTCGCAGTACCGTTATTAAAGAAGCAAACGATGCCTTCTTTCCTGAGTTTCCGAATGTAAATGTTGGCAAAATTTGTGGTGGAGAGCACCCTGGAAGCGTTCCAGATCAGTGCTCATTCACTCTTGATCTCAGGTTTCAAGATGAAAAATATCGCAACGAACTTGTACGGGGGCTGACGTCCACTGCAAAAACTATTTGCGATAATTTCGGAGCGGCCTATTCCATTGAAGACTATGAGGGAACTGGAATGCTGGCATGGGATATTGAGCATCACAAAAATTTTAGTAATAAGCTCGGAATGTTAGAGCAGTCATTTCTTGAAGTGTGCGGAAAGACTGCAGCCTTCAATTCATTCTTAGGGGGATCTGACGCCGGCCACCTCTCTGAAGTATGTCATATTCCCACAGTAATTTTTGGGCCTGGCTCGTTAAAGCAAGCCCATAGACCAAACGAATTTGTGCCGATCAAAGAGGTTTACCGTGCAGCACGCGTCTATCAAACGATGATAGCCAAGTGGGGAAATCTTGGGTTCTGAAGTGGCTAACAGTTCTTGGGCTTCTGTTTTTGGGCTTCTTGAGTTCTCCAAATATCTTGGTTAAATTGTATTAACGCACAGATTCACTCCTAGGATAAATGATCATGGAAATAGACCTCATCCCAATGACGGAAAAAGATCGGGCCTTCTTTAGGCAAGCGCATCATGTCGCCTATCGCAAAGTTATAGAGTCCATGTTTGGGTGGGATGAGAAAATGCAGGACATGGCGGCAGACAGGGATTTCGATGGACGGAGTCCTCATATTATTAGATGGGATGGGAACGATGTGGGTGTAATCGGTTGGCAAGACAAAAATGAGTACATTTGGTTCGGCCCAATCTTTATTCTTCCCCCATATCAGAGCAAGGGCATCGGGACGGCATTAATAATGAAATTTATGAAAATGGCTACCGACAGTTCCAAGACGCTAAAGCTCCAAACATTAAAAGAAAACACTCGTGCAAAAAAGCTGTATGAAGGCCTTGGATTTACCGTCGCATCTTCAGACGAAATTCACTGGCAACTTACGTACGGTGCAAAAGAGAACGACTAACCTAATTCTCATCTCTTTCGTTGACAGGAAGAAACAATCATAAGGCCAGCCAATGGGTTCTCGGGCTGAAACGAAACCTTGCTGTATCCCCAATATTCCCCTAAATTCCCGAATTATCCTCAAATAACACCGATTCGGGCGCACAGATGGTCAACGCGGACATATTCACCCTTAAGGAGCTGGCTCTTTACCTGAAGCTGGCCGAGAAAACGGCCTATCGTCTGGCCGCCGAGGGCAAGCTGCCCGGTTTTAAGGTTGGCGGCGCGTGGCGCTTTCGGAAGGCCGAGATTGACCGTTGGATCAAAGAACAAGAGCGTGGCAACAGGAAAGTAGAAGGGGACAACCTGTGAACGCTGTTGAGATTGAACAAGCCATTACTGAACTAGCAGAGCAGGCCTTTAATCCGGCAGAATTCCCCTATGCCTTTTTGGAAGCGTTCGGCAACAAGGCAACAACACTTCAACGTCTGAAAAGCGGCAACACGAACAAGAGTGACATCGAAGGCGGGGTGCTTCAGTACAACAACATTCATATGGCCGTCTGCCCCACAGGGGACGTGCTTAAAACGCTGGAGCGCTTGAAAAGCAGCCCAGCAACCGAACGTCAAAAGGCCAAGTTCATTCTCGCCACGGACGGCGAAGAGTTTCAGGCCGAAGACCTGACCAGCGGTGAAGCCATCGCCTGCGTGTACAAGGATTTTCCCGATCACTTCGGTTTCTTTCTGCCCTTGGCGGGAATATCGACCGTCAAGCAGATCAGCGAAAATGCGTTCGACATTCGGGCGACCAGCCGCCTGAATAAATTGTACGTCGAGCTGTTGCGGCATAACCCTGAATGGGGAACAGAAAAACGTCGCCACGACATGAACCATTTCATGGCGCGGCTGATTTTCTGCTTCTTTGCCGAAGATACGGATATTTTTAACGGCACGGGCCTCTTTACCGCAACCATTGATCAAATGAGTGCGCCGGACTCGTCCAACACCCATGAGGTGATCAGCGAGATTTTCCGCGCCATGAACACGAAGATTGCGGAGCGCGCCACGGCCAATTTGCCGCGATGGGCGGACATCTTCCCTTATGTGAACGGCGGCCTGTTTTCGGGCAGCACAGAAACCCCGCGTTTCAGCAAGATTGCGCGTTCTTACATCCTTCATGTTGGAAAACTGGATTGGACGAGGATCAACCCCGACATCTTTGGTTCAATGATCCAAGCCGTGGCGGATGATGAAGAGCGCGGCGCGTTGGGGATGCACTATACCAGCGTCCCGAACATTCTGAAAGTTTTGAACCCGCTTTTCTTGGACGATTTGCGCGAGAAATTGGAAGAAGCAGGTGACAATTCCCGTAAGCTTCTCAATCTTCGTAACCGGATGGCAAAAATCCGCGTGTTCGATCCGGCCTGCGGTTCGGGTAACTTTTTGGTCATTGCCTATAAGGAAATGCGGAAGATCGAGGCGCAAATCAACAAACGACGCGGCGAACCAGATCGCAACAGCGACATTCCCCTCACCAATTTTCGCGGTATAGAGCTGAGAGACTTTGCGGCAGAGATTGCTCGCCTTGCTCTTATCATCGCCGAGTTCCAATGCGATGTTTTGTATCGTGGGCAGAACCTCGCTCTTGCCGAGTTTCTGCCGCTCGATACGCAAAACTGGATCACATGCGGGAACGCACTGCGGATTGATTGGCTCTCGGTTTGCCCGCCGACAGGCACGGCGGTCAAATTGCAGGGCGATGATCTCTTTAGCACGCCGCTAGATCAGGCGCAGATTGATTTTGAGAATGAAGGTGGAGAGACTTATATATGCGGAAATCCTCCATATTTAGGGAGTAAATGGCAATCCGATAAACAAAAAGCAGATCTAAAAACAATTTTTGATCATCGTGCCAAAAATTGGAAATCACTCGATTATGTCGCTGGGTGGTTCATGAAGGCTGCAGATTACGGCATAAAGACAAATACGGTAACCGCTTTCGTATCCACCAATTCCATATGCCAAGGCCAGCAGGTGCCGATCTTATGGCCGCTCATTTTCAGAACAGGGCATAAAATTGCATTTGCCCATACCAGCTTCAAATGGGCAAATCTGGCAAGCCACAATGCGGGGGTAACTGTAGCGATTGTTGGAATATCAAACCATGCTGAAAAAATGGGTCGGCTTTATTCAATCAGCGAAAACGACCGTATAGAGGTAAAAGAAGCTGTTAACATCAATGCTTATTTGGTTTCAGGTCAGAACGTTGAGGTTGAGCCAAGCGCCAGACCATTGTCAGAAGTTACTCCCATGCAATTTGGCAATCATCCTTACTATGGAGCAGCCTTGATTTTCTCGCAAATCGAAGCTGATCAGATGGTTGCAGAAGAACCAAAATCCAAGAGATTTATTCGTTCATTCTATGGTTCTAAGGAGTTTATTACGGCTTCACCACGTGCTTGCTTATGGATTGAAGACAAGGATGTAGAAGCCGCGATGCGGATACCTCAAATTGCCGCTCGTATTAAAGGGGTTTCCTCTGCAAGGCGTGCGGCAAAACAGGACAAGTCAGCGCAAAAACTAGCCGACACGCCTTATAAGTTCCGCGAGCAAACGACAGCAGCGGAGTGCACCATGATTGTTCCACGCGTCAGTTCTGAGAATAGACCATATCTACCAGTTGGATTGTTAGAGCCAACGTGCATCGTTCAAGAAAAAGCCTTTGCGCTCTACGATGCACCTCTTTGGAATTTAGGAATAATTGCATCACGCCTTCATTTGGTTTGGATAGCAACTGTTTGTTCACGGTTGCGAACTGACTTCTCGTATTCCAACACCCTCGGCTGGAACACATTTCCAGTTCCTGCGCTTACGGGAAAAAACAAAGCCGATCTTACGCACTGTGCCGAAGACATTCTGCTGGCACGCGAGGCCCATTTCCCTGCTACGATTGCCGATCTCTATGATCCAGACAATATGCCAGACGATTTACGCCGCGCCCACGAGCGTAACGATGAGGTTCTAGAGCGCATCTATATCGGTCGCCGCTTCAAAAACGATACTGAACGCCTCGAAAAGCTATTCGAGCTTTATACCAAAATGACCGAAGCCCAGAAAAATCCCAGTGTGAAACGGGGGAAAATGAAATCATGAGCTGGTTCCCAGACTATCAACCCGTTGAGAACTCCGATCTTTCAGATGCATCCTTTCTTGCAGCAGGAAGAGCATTACATATATGCCACTTGTTTGAAAATCAGTGTAAGTGGGTACTACAGACTGGAGAAGTTTCAGCTTCCTTAAAAGAAAACAAGGAAATCAGTTTCAAAGAAGCTTGGAGTAATTTTAAGGATCGGTGGTTGGCTCAAACAGTCAAATCTCTGGGGCAGCTCTCTGGCATTACAGACAACGATGTTGCTACTTTAGAGGAGGCTGTCGCTGCCAGAAATTACATCGCTCATGAAAGCACTTTATTTTTTCACAGTCAGGTCAAGTGGTTAACGATTGCTACAGTAAAAAAACTCAGATTTGAAGTTCAGCGTTTGTCTAAAGGGACAAGTCTGACATCCTTATGGTCATACGAAATTGAGAACCGTGAACCGGGTCCGAGAGGTATTTTTTATGAATATCCTAAGCTAGTCGACGACTGGTGTTTTGGACATTTGAAATTTTTGTTGGAAGAAAATGAAAATCATCCCGAACTTAACAGGGCCGAAGCCGTTTTGCTGGAATACGAAAACGTAAAAAACTCTAAAAAGAAAAAGGCAAGTCAATCATGACCACCCCAAAATCCATCCCTTCCGTTTCCGTCAACTACGCTTGCAACGGCAGCTCAACCAAAGCCAATGAAATGGGCATGCGCGTCATGCAGGAACGCGCTTATGAAAAGCGCGGCGAGCAATATTTGCTCATTAAATCGCCGCCCGCCTCTGGTAAAAGCCGCGCTTTGATGTTCATTGCGCTGGACAAGCTGCACAATCAGGGACTGAAGAAGGCGATCATTGTTGTCCCTGAAAAATCGATTGGCTCCAGCTTTAACAACGAGCCGTTGAGCAAATATGGTTTTTGGGCGGATTGGGAAGTCGCTCCGCAATGGAACCTATGCAACGCGCCGGGGGATGATAACGGCGGCAAGATCGGCTCAGTTAAGGCTTTCCTTGATAGCAACGACCGCATTTTGGTTTGCACCCATGCCACGTTCCGTTTCTCGGTCGAGCGTTTCGGCATAGCGGCTTTTGACGATTGCCTGATTGCCGTCGATGAGTTCCACCATGTGAGCGCCGACGAAACCAGCATTCTTGGTGCTATCGTTACCCAGCTTATTGGTCGCGAAAAAGTTCATATCGTGGCGATGACGGGTTCCTATTTCCGTGGCGACGCCATGCCCGTCCTTTCACCACAAGACGAGGCGCATTTTGAAACTGTTACCTACACTTATTATGAGCAGCTTAACGGCTATCAGTATCTCAAGCAGCTGGACATCGGCTATTATTTCTACAGCGGCTCCTATATCGAGGAGATCGCGGAAGTTCTTGACCCAAACCTGAAAACCATCGTTCACATCCCGAACGTCAACTCGCGCGAAAGCACCCAGCGCGGCAAGACAACGGAAGTCAGCGAGATTATGGACGCGCTGGGAACGTGGAAAGGCAAAGACCCTGTCACGGGGTTTGATCTTGTTGAGTTGCCTGACGGCACAAAACTAAAGATTGCTGATTTGGTCGATGACGGCCCCGACCGTCATTCAAAGGTTCTGACGGCTTTGAAAGACCCCGCGCAGAAAGACAACCGCGATCACGTTGACATCATCATCGCGCTGGGCATGGCCAAGGAAGGCTTCGACTGGATATGGTGCGAACATGCCCTCACCGTGGGTTATCGTTCCAGCCTCACAGAAATCATTCAGATCATTGGCCGCGCCACGCGCGACGCCAAAGGCAAGACCCGCACCAAGTTCACCAATTTGATCGCGGAACCCGATGCCTCGGAAGAAAAAGTCACAGACGCAATCAACGATACGCTGAAAGCCATCGCGGCCAGCCTTCTTATGGAACAGGTTCTTGCGCCCAAGTTCAACTTCACACCCAAGAACACCGACAGCGGCCCTGTTGAAGGCTTTGACTATGGCGAGGGCGGATATGATCCTTCAAAAGCAAACATTGGCTACAACGCCCAAACAGGTCAGGTGCAGATTGAAATCAAAGGTCTTGCCGAACCCAAGAGCAAAGAAGCCTCCCGCATCTGCCAAGAAGATTTAAACGAGGTGATCGCGGCCTTCGTGCAAGACAAACCTGCGCTTGAACGCGGCCTGTTTGATGAAGAAACGGTGCCAGAAGAGCTGACACAGATCCGCATGGGCAAAATTGTAAAAGATAAATATCCCGAACTGGATGCGGAGGATCACGAAGCCGTGCGCCAACACGCTATCGCTGCCCTCAATATCACGCAGCAGGCTAAAAAAGCCCTTAATCCTACGGATGACGGTCAACGGGCAGGAAACACCGCCCTCATAGACGGCGTTCGGAAATTTGCGATGGACGTGCGCGAACTGGACATTGATCTCATTGATCGGATCAATCCGTTCAGCGAGGCCTATGCCATCCTTTCCAAAGCGATGAATGAGGACAGCCTCAAACAAGTGGCCAAAGTTATCGCCGCTAAAAAAACGCAGCTATCGCCAGAAGACGCTAAAGAATTGGCGGCTCGTGCGGTAAAGTTCAAAAAAGAACGCGGTCGCTTGCCAGCCCTCGACTCGGCTGATCCTTGGGAAAAGCGCATGGCTGAAGGTGCAGCGGCATTTGTAAGGTTTAAGGACGAAGGACGTTATGACTGATTTGGATTTAGACGAACTCCGCGCAGAGCTTGATGGGTTTAGTGCCCCTAAAAAAGGAGCTGGGGCACGCACGGCTCGTGAAGAGCGGATCATTGCTGGGTTTGAAGATATTGAACGGTTCTATGAACAGAATGGCCGCGCACCGACACATGGTGAGGGCAAGGATATTTTTGAACGCCTTTATGCCGTCCGCCTCGATAAAATCCGCGCTTCATCGGAATGCCGTGCCGCGCTTTCAGGCTTAGACAAGCACGGACTGCTTGGGGACATGCCTCTACCGGCTGACGACTCCGTGGACGACATTGATGAAGATGAACTTCTGGCCGAGCTTAGCGATTTGAATGCCGAGGGTACTGACATCACAAAGCTCACACACGTTAAGACCCGCGCCGAGATAAAAGCTGCGGAGGAAATCGCACAACGATCCCCATGCTTAGATTTCAAGAACTTTAAACATTTCTTTGAGGCGGTTCAGCATGACCTTGATGACGGGGTTCGGATTACGCGGCAGATCAGAAAGGACGCGGGTTTTTTGAAGTCGGATATTAAGGTGGGCGACTTCTTTATTCTTTACGGCCAAATGGTTTATGTAGCCGAAATTGGCGATCCTATAAAAGGATCAAACGAGACTATGGATGCACGTATGCGTGTGATCTATTCCAACGGAACGGAAAGTAATCTCCTTTTGGACTCTTTACGTCGCGGCCTTTACAAAGATGAAGCAAGTCGGCGCGTTTCAGAGCCATCCGCTGGCCCCTTGTTTTCTGGTGAAGTGGAAGACGGAGACACAGAAAGCGGAACCATTTACGTCCTTCGCAGCAAATCCGACCACCCGCTTATCAAAGAGCATCGAGATGTCATTCACAAGATTGGTGTGACAGGCGGAGATATTAAGAAACGCATAGCAAATGCAAAGCTTGACCCAACATACCTCATGGCAGACGTGGAGGTTGTGGCTACCTATGAGCTTTCAAATATCAACCGTACAAAGCTCGAAAACTTGATCCATAGGTTCTTTGAGCCAGCCAAACTGGACATTGAAATTAAAGATCGTTTTGGCAATCCCATCGTGCCACGCGAGTGGTTTCTTGTGCCGCTGTTCGTGATTGATGAGGTGATCGATAGGGTCAAGGACGGGACGATTGTGAACTGCACCTATGATGTCAGCAAGCAAGAGATTAAAGGAAGCAGGGAGCGATCTTAAATGTCTTTAACGAAAACAAAAGCCCCACCACACCTTGACTGGCTTGTTGACACAGGAAGGAAGCTGAAGACAGCATGTGGAGCGGATGTAGATGTTTTAGAGCTTCGACACGTAAATGATACTGGCATCTTGTCGGCTTGGGCGGTGCACTTTCGCAACCAGTATTGCTCCGATGATATTATTGACGCCCTAAAGGGCAAGATGAGTCGGAAAGACTATTTGGAGAACATCAAGTTTCCAAGCAAAACGAATGCCCCTGGCCCATCAATTCGAGCAGGAGATTTCGCTGAGATCCTTTTGGCGGATTATCTTGAATGGAGGTTAGGGTTTTGGGTGCCTCGCCTTCGATGGAGCATGAAATACCCAAATGAGTCGGTCAAAGGCTGTGATGTCATAGGCTTTCACTTCGCTAAAAACAACGGAACAAGTCCAAAGGACATGCTTGCGATTATTGAATCCAAAGCAAACCTCTCCGCGACGAAAAAAAACCGCCTTCAGGATGCCGTTGTCGACTCAGTAAAAGATGATCGCCGCAAAGGCGAATCTTTGAATGCACTCAAACAGAGACTTATAGAGCAAGGAAAAAGTATTGAGGCAGGTTTGGTGGGAAGGTTTCAAGATCCTGTTGATGTCTCGTATCAAGATTTACGTGCGGCAGCGGCAGTGTTCTCAACCTCTGGCTATGATGAGAAGCTTATTCAGGAAACAGATGCGACCTCTATTGAGATAAAGGTAGGCAAAAACGGAAAGAAGACAATAAAACATCCGCATCACGGAAACTTGAGTATGGTCGTGGTGAAGGGCGATGATTTAATGGCTCTTGTTAACGATCTTTACCAAAGAGCCGCTGATGAAGCCTAAAAAAAATTCCCGAAAAGTTCTCAAGATTACCCAATCTCAAGCAAAGATGATTGAGTATTCGGTTCCACCAGAAGATCGAAACATCAAGTTTTTGGGAGATCCTGCTGAACTCTTCTCTCTAACTATTGCGATACTTGGGGATGCCGCCGCCCGCATAAATAGAACTGAAGCGTCGCTTGAAGATGAAAGCAAAGATCTTCAATTCTCTGCCCGCTTCTTCAACGCATACTTTGAGGGTAAGTTCCGAGACGACACAGATTCTTATCTGCTTCTTTTGGCATCTGCAGCCTTTTATCTGAGCGACGTGCCTGGAAGCTCCCTCGTCCTAGCAAAAAAGGTTTCAACCGATACACTTGACCTTGAGGGGGATGGGTTGGAGCACCTGCTTCTTTGGCTCTTACTTGGCGCACGGAGCACTTTTGCTGAGATAACAGGAAGCTCGTTTGCGAAAGAAATACAAGCCTGTGTGGTTAATCTTACAGGTTTCTATGCCGGAACGACCAAGGCTGAAACATGCGCAGCTGCTGCATCAGAACTTCGTTCGGCAGGATATGCCGTTGGTTCGCCCCGTCAACTGCTGTTCTCTGACATCTGCGCTGCCCTGATTCAACTCAGGGTTCAGAATTCCGCTCGACATTGCCTGCCACTTTACTCGAACCTTCCGTTGAACAAATGGGAGAGCGCATTAAACAAACGAGGCTTCCTACAAGAACTCTGGCCCTCTCAACAACTTCTTGGCGAGAAAGGCGTTTATAACGGGGCATCAGCTATTGTGCAAATGCCTACAAGCGCTGGAAAAACTCGCGCCACCGAATTAATTATTCGAAGTGCATTCATAGCTGATCGCACACCCCTTGCTGTTATCGTTGCCCCGTTTCGGTCGCTTTGCCATGAAATTAGCGATGCCCTCAAAGAAGCGTTCCGAGGTGAGCGCGTTTCCGTAGATGAGCTTACAGATGTTCTGCAACCTGACTTTGATTTTGACGACTTTCTTTTTTCCGAGAACTTTGAACTTATTGGAAAAAAGAATGTGCTGGTTGTTACGCCAGAGAAGCTTCTCTATGTACTACGTCACGCGCCTGAACTGGCAGACTCTATTGGCCTTGTCATTTACGATGAAGGGCACCAGTTTGATAGTGGGATAAGGGGGGTTACTTACGAACTTCTTCTGACCTCACTGAAACGTCGCATTCCACAGGATGCACAAACCGTCCTAATTTCTGCTGTTATCAGCAATGCCGAAGCCATTGGAACGTGGCTTCTGGGTGAGAACCCGACGGTTGCGAAAGGACTCAATCTATCACCCATGCAGCGCCGAGTTGCCTTCACGGGCTGGAGTGCTGCGCTAGGGCAGTTGCACTTCATGGAAGAAGAGGCACTCGAAACCGATGACTTCTTTGTGCCACGCATCGTGTCTCAACAGGCTCTAAAGAAACGTGGTAAAGAAACTAAAGTCCGCCTTTTTCCAAACAAAGGGGACAGCAACAGTATAGCCTTGTATTTGGGCCTTAAGCTGGTCAATAAGGGTGGCGTGGCTGTCTTCTGCGGGCGTAAGGATACCGTAACGGGGATTTGTGGAGATATTGTAGAAGCCTTTGATAGAGAGCTGCCTATTCCAAGGCCATTAGAGGTTTCCAGCCGTGAAGAAGTCGCTAAGTTGGCAAGTCTCTATGATGGGAACCTTGGTGGTAATGCGCCAGTGTCCCGAGCAGCCGCACTTGGTGTTCTCAGCCATAACAGCAACACGCCGCATGGCATCCGGCTTGCTGTCGAATATGCGATGAAGGTGGGTGACGCAAAGTTTATTGTTTGTACATCTACGCTTGCCCAAGGAGTAAACCTTCCGATAAAATATCTTATTGTCACCAGTGTTTATCAAGCTGGGAAGGAAATCAAAGTTCGTGATTTTCACAATCTGATTGGTCGTGCGGGGCGTGCGGGAATGCACGTTGAGGGCACAATTCTTTTTGCTGACCCTGACATTTATGATGGGAAGAAATACGGAGCAAATGATTGGCCTTGGAAACAAGCCCAGAAGCTTCTGAACCAAGAAAATTCTGAGCCTGTTGTTAGTTCTATTCAGGGCTTATTTGGATCGTTCAAAAGCAAAGATAGGAAACATATAGTTGCGCAGGTAGATTTAGCAAAATTGGCCAACTGGTATGTCGATGATAAAGCAGGATTTCAAGAGACTCTGGTTACATTTGCACAGAAAAAGGCTGATCCAAACATCACGGCAGATGACCTTCTCGGTCAGGCACACGGAAAGTTCAAGATATTTGCGGCGATAGAGTCTTATCTCATGGCGTATTGGGAGGAGTCTGGAGAAGACAAATCCCCGCAGGCGCTGGCCGAAGGCACTCTCGCCTATGCCCTCGTTTCCGATGAGGAAAAAAAGCAGTTGGTTGAGCTCTTTACTATTCTTGCAGAGCATGTTCGTTCTACCGTTCCAGACGCCACACGGCGCGGTGTGTTCGCGCGAACATTACAGGGGGTGACAACAAATCTTGAGCTTGAGGAATGGGTTTCGGATCATAGCGATTCTCTAAAGCAGGCTGCGTCCCATGAAGACCTGCTGCGTTATCTCTGGCCCATGATTGCGGACGGCATAGAGAACAAAACATTTCAGAAAATAGACAAGCCAGAGGCGATGATGGGGGTAGCATTGTCATGGATTGATGGCACGTCATTTGACAATATCTTTAACGCATTAAAGAATGATGGTGTTCAACTGCATCACGGGAAGACCAGAAGAGTCCTGACGGTCGAACACGTTGTTGATATTTGTGAAGGGGCATTCGGTTATGATGGCGCTCTTCGGATTGGTGCGGTTACCGACCTGATCGCTTCTCAAGATGATGATGACGACGAAAGGTTGGCATTAGTAGACCGCCTTAGCGAGCTCCATAAACGCTTCAAATATGGCCTTCCACAGACATCTGCGGTAGCTCTCTACGAGTGCGGGTTTGCTGACCGCGTTGTTGCACAACACCTGAGCACCATTACTGGCAACACGCTCATAACACGCTCTGACGCAGTCTTTATTTTGAGCGCGCAACAACAAGCCGCACAGGAAGTCATTCAAAATTATCCCCTGTATTTCCTAGATTGCCTAAATGCATTAATTACATAGATTACTTTTGACATGCTCTGAGCTGTCCCCTCAGTGTTGCATAATCTTGTGCTGCTGTTGGCCAGACAGCACCTATGGTCGCAGCATCGACCTCATCTGCCAACTTTCTCTGAAATTCACGGCTGTATTCCTTGATCGGTGGGCAGACGCAGGCGGGGTTAGAACTTGCTATCGCGCAGGCGCTTAACAAGGTCAGCGCGAGTGCGAGGAGCGTCCAGCGCGGCGCGAAGTTGGGCATCTTTAATCTCCGTGATTTTCTTGAGTTGGTCATAGCGTTCGGCGGTGCGGCCTGATTGCTTTGCGCCGAATAGGATGGCGGCCACAGATGCAGCAACCGCGCCCCAGCCGATGATTTTGAGCATGTTGCTGGAAAACCAGCCCGTTATAATCGTCCACATCAGCGCAACCCCTTCCTGTGATCATCGATCCGCGCCCAGATCATCACGCCGAGGCCGATTAGCGTAATGGCCAGAAGTAGCCATTTGGCGACATCGAGATACGGCACAAGCGTTTGGAGCGTGTCGCGAGCGGGCGCGAGGCCGTCCTGTACGGCCTGTAGCGCGCCGAGACCCACGGTTGCCGCCGTGGCGGCCTTACCGCCCTTTACAGTGCGCGTGTGTTGCAGGTTCTTGGCCGGAGGCTCCACACCCGCCAGAACCAAGGCTTTGTCGATCTGTGCGCCTGTGTAAGGCTGCTGGCCGTTTTCGTGCTTGATAATGGCTTGGACAAGGGGCTTCAGGTCAGCGTAGGCGTGCATGTCGAGCAGTTGATCTGCGGGAGTGCCCATGTCCGCCGAGACGGCCTTCACATAGGCCGCCGTGTCGTTCTCGTCCGCAGGCGCCCAGCGTTCGATGATCTTCTGGATCGTGCGCAGTCCGTGCTTCACCTGATAGGCGATTAAGACCCGCGCCATCGCACGAATGCCGTAAGTCGGGCTCTTGAACATGAAGAAATCAGGATCCGTCTGCTGGTCGGTCAGCCCCTGCCAAGCAGTATCCGTCCGGCGCAGATTGCCCGGATTGTTATTACGGACACCTCGTGATAGTTTTTCTTGAGTCGACATAAGTAACCCTCCTTTAAAGGTTTTAAGATGCAGGAACTGGGACATATTGAGCGCTTGGAATTACGCTCCGTTTGGGCAAGCGAACCCCATGACTTCACGCCTTGGCTGGCCCAAAAAGAAAATCTGGAGCGCCTCGGAACCGCCATCGGTATGGATCTGGTGACGGATCAGATCGAGAAAGGGGTTGGCCCTTTCAGCGCGGATATTTTGTGCAAAAACACGCTCGACGATTCATGGGTGGTCATCGAGAACCAAATTGAAAAGACGGATCACACGCACCTCGGCCAGATACTGACCTATGCGGCAGGGCTTGACGCAGCCACAGTCATTTGGATCGCCGCTCGTTTCACGGACGAGCACCGCGCAGCTATCGATTGGCTGAACAAAAACACGACCGACAACATCCAGTTCTTTGGGGTTGAGATCGAAATCCTGAAAATAGGCTCCTCCCTGCCTGCCCCTCAATTCATGGTCGTTGCAAACCCGAATGATTGGAGCCGCAATGTTTCTGCCACCGCCCGCCGCTCTCAATCGGGTGAAATGAACGACACGCAAAAGCTCCAACTGGGGTTTTGGTCAGGACTGTCCGAATATCTTGCCGAGAATACGTCCTTTCTGCTGCGCTCTCCACGCCCGCAGGGATGGACGGATTTCAGCCTTGGAAGGACAAATGCGCCATTGCGCCTTTCGATCAGCACGCAGGCTCGAAAACTTGTCACGGGTGTCTATCTTTACGACAGCATGAAGCCGTTCTTTGAAGACCTCGCACAGCACAAAACGGAAATCGAATCCATGTTGGGCTATTCTCTGGTGTGGGAAAACGACCCAAGCAAACAAACCGCCGTCATCAAAATCGAAAAAACGCTCGACCTTTCCAATGAGGAATGTTGGAACGAAGGCTTCGTTTGGTTTGCAGAAAAGTTGAGCGACTTCAACAAAGTCTTTCGCCCGCTTATGAAGGGCTAACCTTCAAAGCAGGATCGAATCCAAATCTTCTTGGCGCCTTTTCGAAAGAGACTTAGCCAAACGATCTGTTGGTTCTCGAGGGTTTTCCAGATGTGCATCTCGAAACTTTCCAGCCCCTCTATCGCCAGTTGGCCAAAATCGGTCAGTTTAAAATAGGCGTTTTCACGGCCAAGCCTGTCGCATCCTTCCGAGGCAATTTCTACGATCCGCAGAAAAGCGTCCATTTGCTCCTCAGTATAGATTTCAGAATCAGCCGCTTCATCGGTGATGCCAAGGCATTTAAATTGCTTACTCATTACACCCTCCCTCATTAGCCGTTCGGATCGAGCATCCCGAAGAGCCGCAGCTTCTTGCCCTCGGCTTCAAAAATGCCAATCCATTGTTCGACGCCTGCGTGCGGATATTTTTCCATCGTCAGCGTGAACCTACCGAGTTCGCGTTTGACGGCGGTTTCAAAATCGCTCAGGTCGTAAAAACCTTTGCGGCATTTCGTGCAGGCCATCTCGCGCATGCAGTATTCGAAATAATCGCAAAGCTGTTCGAGCTCGTCCTCGTCGCAGCCTTCGTTTTGGATGTCGTCTACGCTCGGTTTCCAAAACTGCTTTCTTTCCAATTTGCTGTACATTTTGCTCTCCTTTTTTGGGCTGTTTTATCGCCTAACCACATGAACATTAACGCTCTTTATCCCTTTATTATCAACTAGATAATCGGTGTTTAGCGCGAATAAAGAGGCGCTTTCTACACGATTTGGAAACGCTTTTACGATCCCTTGCTCGTCCACCAGCGCAGGACGTTATCGAGCACAAATCCGGCGATGGCTCCCAACGTCAGGATCACGGCAAACCCGCCTTTCCATCGGTTCGCTAAACGGTCGAGAGCGTCGAGGCGAGAGTCAATTCCATCGAGCTTGGTTTTCATTTCGGTCATAGACGCGGCCAGCGCGGCAACCTGCGCTTCCAACCGTCCGATGCTGCGGAAATATTCGATCTGTTCGTTGGGACTCATGACAAAGCTCTCCTGATCCCGCCCGTTGGGCAGGCTTTCCGTTTGTGTTTGGGGCATGGGCTTATCCTGCAACGATGATGACGAGGGGTTGCTGGATTTCGGCTTCCGTTGGCGGCGCGGCGTTTGTCCGCAATACTTCAACAACGATCTGGCTTGTTCGAGCGTAGCGTGAGGCTGGGCGGCAGAGAACTTCGATGGCTGCTTGTGACACGCGCAGGCTCGCGTTCGTCGGCTTGCGGACGACCTCAATGGCATTTTGGGTGACGCGCAACATTACGATTGCACCTTATAACCAAACTCTGCGGCGTTCACTTCGCTTTCTGTCCAATTGACCGAAGTGCTTGGGTTTTTCTCCCAGATTTGCGTGAAGTCGCCGTAAGAGTCGCCAAGCGACAAATCGCCCCCCTCGTGATCGGCGCTATCTACACGAACAAGGCCGCGTAACAGTCGCGTTCCGGCATCATCTTTTCGTGCCAGAATGTTCTCTTGCACGCCAAAGACCGAGCTGTCCAACGCGGAAAGATCGGAAAGGCTGAATGTATCTTTCTTCCCAACCGTATCACTGACGTTATAGCTCGCATCTTCATCTGGCGAAGCATCGTCCACATTTTCCCAATTGTTCGCACTGCCCGTGGGCGTGAACTCTGCCGCGTTGCCTATGCCGGAGGGAAAGAGCGTATCTACACGCACGTCACCGAGGAAATCATTGTTGACACTTCCTGTGCCATCGCAAATATAGAAATCGTCATACCAGACCTTCACAATTGACGGCATGCCATTGAGTTTGATCGAGCTGGCATAGGCATAATATGACGAGTATTTTGTGTCGCCTGTGTAGGTGACCCATTCTTGCCCGTTCACACACGCAGAAAATATCCCGCCGCTATCGGCAACCGTGATCTTAGCTTCGATAAAGTTCCATACGCCAGCCAGCAAAGCATTGTTGGACGTGGCCAGCGTTGTGCCGCTTGAACTTCCGCGTTTGAGAACAAGCGCACCCGTGCTACTGACACACAGGCAGGCTTGTGAATCTCCGTTTCCATCTAAAAACGCAAATACAGGGCCGTTGCTTGACGGCAGGCTTTCCAACTTTACAGCTGCGCCAACGATCCATGTTGGTTGATCTCCCAGTGTTTTTGCAACATAGCCTGACGAAGAATAGACCCGCAAAGCCTGACTACCCGATCTACGGCCTGCGTCCAACGCTGCATAGCTACTCGAACAAACAATGTTGTATTTATATGGCAACTGGCTGCTGGTCGTGTAATGATCGAAACCATCGATAAAACGTAAGGCCATGTTGTTTTCCCCCTTAAAGGCGAATGCCCGCCAACGCGAAGCCTATATCGGAAAGCGCATCGTCGGGCGATGACGGCGCAACGAGCGACAAGATGTCGCCCGCCGCGAAGTCGGTGGTGTTGAGACATGTGAATGTGGCGCTGGTGGCCGAGGCTGCGAATATCATGGAGGCAAACTCAGCCCCATTCTTGCGGATCGAAAAGGCCACCGCCGCCGTAGCCGCCGTTGCGGCCACGCCTTTGCTCTGAGGCATGCCGGAAAGAAAGCGGACGGCGCGTGGCATGGGAAAGAGCATGATAACGGCGCTGCCTGCGGGCTTGCCTGCATAGCTGCCGCCAACATCATAGGGCGTCGCCACGCCAGCCTCAGCCATGACAGAGAAATCCGTCCCGTTGCAATAAAGCAGCCTGCGTTCGCCGTTGCCGACCGAAACGGCTGTACCGGAGAGCGTTTTAACAGAAATCGCGTAACCGCCCGTCGTGCCGTTCTCGACACAAAGCAGTTTCGGATGCGCGGGAACTGTGATCGTCCTCACTGCCGTCAGGGCTCCCGTAAACTTCAGGGCCATGTTGCCGAACATCTGCGCGTCAGTCAGCGCCAGATTGGCATCGGCCAGCGCAAGGCTTGTGAATTGGCACAGCGCCTTGTCCAGGGTGTCGAAGGCTGTGTTGGCCGTAACCTCTTTCTGGGCTTGGCTGGCAGCAATGTGGTCGATGAGAAGATTGGGGGTTGTTGTCATTACACGATGGCCTTTCCTGCATAGCCCCGCCCGATGGTGCTGTTGATTTGATAAACGGCGATGGACAGGACGTTCTGCGCCGCGCCGAAATCGGTTGTCTGATCGACTGCGCTGTAGATTGCGTTTGTTGTGCTGGCATTGATTGTCCGCACCACCGTGTCGCCGTTTAGAATGTCGATTTCATAGGCCTCCGTGGCCTCGTAGTTCGAGATGTCGATGCTGTCGAGCCATTCGCCATTCCACCGCGCGCGCATGATCCATGAAAGGGCCAGGTTGCCGGAACCATCGCGGATTCCTTTAACGTGAACGGGTGAAAAGCACCGCAGGCTGGCCGCGTTGTATTTGAGGCTGGTCTGCGCTGCGTCGTCCCAATCCCCGCCTGTGGGGATGGCCTTGTAATAGGAAAGCTGCCCGATCTCGGTCGCGGACATTGCCATGCGGTAGAAGCCGTCCGTGGCCAGAACCACGAACCTGTCCCCGATCTTGTGTGTTCCCGTAGCCCATTCCGTGCCGCGCCGCCCACGCAAGAGGCCGGAAAGCTGGTAAAGATTCTCGGCAAGCAGCGTGGCGTTGCGCCATTGGATTAGCTCGTCACCCAAAAGCCCGACATTGTTCCAGTTGAGAACTTCCAGCGCCGTCTTGCTGTCCAGAGTGCCGTGAGAAAGCGCGATCTGCACATTGTTTGTTTCGTCCCATGACCACGGACTCAAAGGTGCGGCCAGAACGCTTGATGCCCAGCCATAGGCCGGAGCCGCTTCTCCTGTTCCGATGATGCTCCATGTCAACGCATCCTGCGATTTGTAAAGGCTGGCCGTTCCGTTGTTTTTAAGTGCCAAGGCATAATAAAGTCCTAGCCCATCGTCTTCGGCCCGTAGCATGGGCAGATCCATGATCAAAGCCGAGATCGGCGTAGAAATGGGGATCGGGTTGGAGACGATTGGAACGCCTGCGCCTTTGGCGTTGGACGTATAGGCAATCTCGTCCTCTGCCACCGCCTTGCAGGCCACGATGTTGTTGCCGCCGAAGTCCACTTGCGTCAGGCGCAAGGCCAAAGTCGCGTCCGGCAGCAGAACGTCGATCACGTCCGTGGGGTCGAGCCGCAGCCATTTGGGCGGCAGGTTAAACTCGAACTGGTTGCGCCCAATCCACGCGCTGGTCAGCGTCTTGTCCGCGATCTGGGCCGCTTCGTCTGCCGACAAGGCAATGGACAGCTCAACCGTTTGTTGATCCTTGGTCGTGACGGCGTTGCCTGCGCGCGCGGCGTTTTGCGTGTTGCTTTGATAATCGCGGTCGGGGTCGTAATGGGTCAGGTCTATGCGTTGCGGTAGCTCAAGCTCCTGCGTGCGAGTTTCTGTTACCCGCAGCGGGTTGTCATTGGACGTTCCCTCCACCGCCCCAAGATCGTCGTAAGGGATCGTTGCCGCCAAATCCTGCCCGCGCGGGATAAACCGCAGAACGCCATCTGTTTCCGCCGCATCAATGAAGTATGCGCCGAGCAAAGGTTCGATGGCGTCACGCGCCGAAGCGCGGCGGCTCATGACATAGCCATGCACCAATTGGCTGACTTCGTTCGTCAGGATGTCGGTTTGTTTTAGGCCGGCCCGTTCGCATAGATCGGTGAGGATGGACGACAAAGCCACATTGTCGGAACCATAACGCTCCAACGGATATTTGACCTCTCCTTCATTAGTCATGATGATCGCGCTATGCGTGAACTTCTCGTAGCAGCCGCAAAAGTGCGTGGCCGACGTCGGCATATAGGGCATGAGATTAATCGTCTTTTCGACCCGCATACTCACCAGATCGACCAGAGTCGCTGTCAGGTCATTCGTCGCCCAAAGGCGTCCCTTTTGGGGAAATGCGTAATCGTCCTGCAACGTGTAGCCGACGGCCAGCGAGACCCCATTCACATAGGCCGCGATCCCGTTGTCGGGATGCCATTTGACGATACGGTGCAACTGATTGATCTTGAAGAATAAATGCCCTGTCGTGTCGTCCCAGAAGATGCTGTTGGGGCGCAGTCCGCCCGTCCATGCCGAGACATCCCATTCAGCCACGTCGCCGTTGCCCAGAATATCAACTTCCACGCGGCGGATTTTGTCGGCGGCGGCTTGCCAATAACGACCGCTGCCATCCGCGCACATGGGGGCTTCATTGGCATAAGGAAAGAACTCGGACAGATCGGCGACCAACCCGAAGTCAAGGTCATAGACCTTGCGCGAGCGGTGCACAAAAATCTTGTCGCCCAGCACAAACCCGCTGACGCTAAAGTCCACACGCTTTGTCGTTTTCGCCACGACGGCCATTGTGTCGGGGTTGCGTTTGCACAGATGCATTCCGACGCCATAGGCATCGGTCGCATGATAAAGATAGCCTTCGCTGTCGATGCCTCGAAGATCGCCATACACATCATCAACGAGCGGCACATTGAGCGCCAGCGTGTTGTTGACGAGATCGTATTTGAAGGCGCGCGTCGAATTGACGCACAGCAAGACGCCGCGCGAGGGGTCGATCACACCACCTTCGCGGTACATGCTGGATATTCTTGGCAAGATCACTGCGTCGCAATCCATTGCGCCGGAGGCTACAACTTCCGCGCTGATATTCGGGATGCGGTTGGCGAAGTCGGCCAACTGCAAATCCGTGAAGGTCAGAAAACACAGCCCGCGATAGCCCGGCACGTTGCCTGCGCCGAGATGCATTTCCATCGTGCTGTCGGGATGTTGGTCTTCTGCGCCTGTATGAATGCGGATAACGCCGGGGTATTTCTCGGTCGCTTGCGTGTTGCTGGCCGTTGCGTCGTAAATGAGCTTGGTGTCCGCCCACACGCGCCGAACGGTTGAAACAGGCCCCGCGCAAAGCCCGACCGCGAACGAGACCGAATAGGTATAAGTCGTGCTGGTCGAACTACCGCCGCCCCCTTTGCCACCGCTCTGGCGCTGGACGTGGCGCGTCTCTTTCAGCGGCGTCGACCAGATCACGTTGCCGGACACGCGCATCGTTCCGTAAACTAGTTGGATCGTGCCGCCATAGGTTGAAGATTGGACAGAGAGATCGCTCATGCGCGATCCCTCGACGTTTTGACCTTTACTGCCACCGAACAAAAGGTTGCCAAGGACAACCCCGCCCATCCAGCCGATGGACGCGCCGATCCCGATGGCGGAAGTCAGACCTGCGCCAACCAGTCCCAAAGCTAGGACAGCCATATACAAACCTCAATGTCGTGAAGATGGATCGATCAGAAATTATCGACCTTGATCGCTTGTTCGTCCGGCAACGGCTCTTCGAATGACTTTTTGATTTCTTCGAATCTTGCCAAATTACTCTCGGCAATTGCCCCCTGCCGCTGCTTAAGGCGTGAAATCAAAATCTCATCGGGCGCATAAACATAATAGTGGCGAAACGCCGCATGAGCGGCTTGAGCGACCTCCCTGGCATGTTCTCGCGAAGGAAGGCTCCAAAAACCAAGATCCATAACAACATTTTTGCCCTGCGCCAGAAGCTCCTCGGCGCTTTGCCAAATGGTTTGGACAGCCTGCGCGAAACAGCCATCCCAATTCGCTTCCAGTTCTTCCGTAAGAAAGTTTTCAAAACACCATTCATCGGCGTTCATCCGGACGGCGTTTTCCTCTTTCGCCAAATTCTTGGAAAAAGTCGTTTTCCCTGCGCCAAGAAACCCTTGGACAATTATTAAAACGGGCTTTTGCTTGACAGCGGCCATGATTCTTTCCTTTCAGAGCAAGAGTTTAAGTATCATTGCCTCGCAAAGCAAGGATACCGATACGCGGCTACGATCCGACGCCGCCAGCTATCGTCCAGCGCGTGTTCGACCACTTTGCCGACGCCGGAATAGCTATGGATGATGCCTTTGTCCGTAATCAGCGCGACATGCTGCGGTTCGCGGCCCCATGCCATGAAGTAAATGTCCGCCAGCGTTACCTCGGCCACTGGAATCTCGACCAGCCACGTTGCCAAGCCTTCGCGCATGCGGCGGCTGTTGGGGAGCATGGAGTAATTGGCGAAAGCCTGCGCCTGCGGCGAGGCCGGATCGTAATCGACCAGTCCCAGCGCGACACCAACGCCTTTGATAAGGCCGATGCAGTCGCAGCCAGCCCCTTTGACTGAGGCTTGGTGATGAAACGGCGTGTCGAGCCATGCTCGGGCTTCGGCAACCGCGTTCATGCGAGAGGGGCTATTTTCCATCGGGGTAACTCAAAACGGCGTCCGTGCCGGGAACGTGCGGTTCGCCACGAAAGTTCACGGCGTTGTTGTATTTGGAGCAGCAGGTCGAAAACGACTTGTCGCATCCGGGCTGGACGGCATAGCCATCGCCCACCGAGATCTCGGATGGCATGGGCAAGAACAAATCAAAGGCTCCAGCTGCAAAGTTTCGGACTTCCATCTTACGTCCAACATTCGCGCCGCTTGTCCATGTCACAAGCCCACCCATCCAGTAATCGTCAGCCTCGGTTCGGGCGGTATCAGTGAAGCCATAGCGATCTTCTGCCGCTGTGACCGCGCTGGCCACCGTCAAGGCCGCCAGATCAATCTTGCAGCGCGTGTCGCCAAGATCGGCGCGGCAGTTTGGCGTGTAAAGCTCGCCAATTTGCTGCGAAAGTGCCTGCGTCAGGCCGCGCAGTTCTGCCTTGAAGATTGTATCCTTTAACTCGACCTGTCCGATTGTGCCGCGTTTCATGATGATTTTGCCTTGAGCCAGCGCGTTCCAATTGACCAGAAAGATCAGCACTTCGGCATTGTCCCAAATGCCAGCTCTCAGGTCAGGCGCGGCCAAAGCCTCGCTATCCAGCGCACTTTCGATGTCGAGGTTATCGACCGACAAATCCGAAATCGTATGGATGGCCGAGCGCGTATAGCCAGTCCGCGCTTCATAAGTCACCTCATCGATCACAAGATTGCGGTCAAAATCCGTAAAGCCAAACACAACTCCATCCTTGCGCGTGACCTTCCAACAGGTCGCAAGCGTGGTCGTCTCGCCCGCGATATGCGCGGCAAGCTGTGAGGTGGCTGTTTTCATGGGCTAAACGCGGATCTCGATAACGGGAATATCTGACCATTGGTGCAGGTCGAATTGCTCAATGCTGACGGCCATGCTGTCGGTGTCAAACCGCACAGGCACGTCAAACTCAAAATCTGCCGTGACCGCTACGCCTTGCGCGGGGGCAACCGTAAAGGTCAAAACGCCTGTCGCGGTATTAATCGACCAACCAGATGTTTGTTTTATGCCGGCAAGATAAGGAACGACTGTGCCTAAAACGGGCTTTGTAATCGTGCGCGTCTCACTGCCAGCGCCAGACACATAGCTTTTGACAAGCTGAAAGGCTTTCGTTGTCCCATCACCTGTTCCGATGGCTTGGGCGGTCGCCTTATAATCCGTCCAGTCCTTAAACCGAAAGCCATAGGCCTTTCCTTTGCGCGCGCGAAAGAAGGCAATCAGCGTATTGAGCTGGGTCTGGTGCTTCAAACCGGAAGCCACGTTCCATTTTAACCTCGCAGCCGACCAGTTGGCATTGCGCTGCTCATAGCCAGAAGCCATTGAGACGACCGAGGTCAGATATTCCGGCCCACCCTGTGCACCATAGGCGATATCGGGCGGAAACTGGACTTCATGAAAGGTCATCGCTTAAAGGTTCCTTCTGGCGCGATTGATCCCCCGCGCAGCCTCAGCTGAGACTTGCGCTTGGCTGGCACGGAAGGAGTTGGCATCCGGCGTCGTGATATGCATGACGACATTGACGCCTGTGGAGCGGCGCTGCCTGTCCTTTCTTGAAACGACTTCCTCGCCCCGTTGCAGGATGGCGGGCACTTCATCCGGTTTAAGCCCAGCGATGCCGCCGCCGTGATAGCGCGGGGCTCCGGCAAAGATGAACGAAGGCACCTGCCGCGATGGTGCCGCTTCGCCCGCCACGCCGCCTTCATGGAAGATCGAGCTAAATATCTCATCCATAAAGCCGCCGCTTTCCATACTGCTGCCCATCCATTTGGCCAGCGGCCCCGTGATGGATTGCTGCACCATCATGCGGGTGATGTCGGCAACGATGCTGTTGGCAAGATCGTTCAGGCTGTTCAGGCTGATTTCACCGGAGGTCACCATGTTCACAATGGCGTCTTCGGTCGCTTTCATCGCCTCGCTGAACGCTTCTTCGACAGCGTCTGCCGTGTTTTCCGCCTCTTTCTGGTAACCGCGAAAAGCGCGGATGGCTCCGGCTTGCCCGTCCGTGCGTCCGGCCAGCTGCTCGTCATAGGCTTTGTCTTTAGCCTTGTTAAATACTTCCTGACTGATTGCGCCCGCATTAAGCATTTCCGTGAGGCGCTGGATTTGATCGGCGTAGGCTTCTTCGGCCCCGCGCGCACCATCCGTGATCTGCTTTCCTTCCTGCCTCAGCTTGTCGAGTTTTTCCTGCGCCTGCGTCTGATCGTAAAGCGCGGCGGCCATTTGTTTCGTGCGCTCGACTTGCTCTTGCGTCGCCGTTTCCGGCAACTTTGCCACGGCATCGGACACGAACGCCTTGCGCTTATCAGACAGCTTATCCATCTGCTGTCCAAGATCGGCGATGACTTTCTCGGCGCTTGCGAAGGCCTTTTCATCGAACAACTGCGCAGCCAGATCGCGCGTCTTGCTTTTATCGGCGGCGCTTGCTTTGTTCGAAAGCCGCGAGACAGCTTGATCGATAAAGGCCTGCCGTTCATTGCCGATGCCGAGCAGTTTTTGCTTTAGATCGTCGATGACCTTTTGGTTCGCATCCGCTTCCTTTTGCGCCGCTTCGGCAATGGGTTTTTGAATGGCGTTGATCTGGCGTTTGGCAAGCTCTTCGGCCTGTTTGATGGCCGTATCGACCGTGCCTGCGTTGCTGCCGTCCGTTTCGCGCAGAGCGTTCAGGTTCGTTTTGGTCTTCGCCAGCTCGGCATTGATCTTGGCGATCTTCTCAGCGGGATCGTCCACTAGTTTGGCCAAGGCCTCATCGATGTTTTTTCGCGCTGTGATTAAAAGATCGGCGCGGCCTTCTTTTTCCGCAGACAAGCGTCCAGCCTCGGCGCGTTCTTGCTCTTCCTTTTGTTCTTTCAGGGCGTTCGTGATGTCTTCGATCTTTTGGCGAAGTTCTTCCGCTTTTTTAACGTGCTTATCGACGTTGCCGCGCGGCTGCAAAATGAAGGGGATGTCCCGAATGCGGACAAGCTTCGCTTCGATCTCAGCCAATTCCTTTTTCGCATCCTGCAACTGCATATCCAGCGGCGCGGTGGAAACGACTTCCGTCGTAATCCTGAAGGTTGAAGCCAGCCTATTCAGAAAGGCTTCTGCCGTGCCCCCCACGATCTCGGTCTGGCCGATGGCCTTGAGCATATCGCCCCATGCGACCGACAAGCGGTGCGCTGCTCCCGTCAGTCCTTGGGTTTCAGCCGCCGCTGCGCCGCCGACCTGCTGCTCCAACGCAGCAAGGATCAGTTTTTGCGCCTCGGCCTTCTGGCCCGTTTCGACCAGCTTAGCGATCACGTCCTTTTGGGATTCCGTGAAGCTTACCCCCACGCGTCGCAGGGCTGTGATACCGTTAATTGGGTCTTCCAGAGCCTTGCCCAGCTGCGTAGCCGATCCTGTCAAATCATGCCCGAACACGGCGGACATATCTTGCGCCAGACGGATCGCCTGTTTGAACGTGTCGCCGGAGACAGAACGGAACGTCGCCAAAATGGACGCCGCATTCTTGACCGCTTCCGCGTTGGTCAGCGTGGAATGCTCCATATCCTCGGCCATTTCGGCGATGTCTTTGCCCGTCAGGCCGGAAGCGTAGCCCGTGGCGCGAAGAACCCCCTGCAGGCGGTTTTGAGCCTGTTCCGCCAACGCAGCCTCTTTGGCGCTTGCCGTTAGCCCCAGCGTCAACGCCCCCAGCGCCGCCCCCGCCGCGATACCGATGGGGCCAAGCGCCGCCAGTCCTGCGCCGAGCGGCCCCATCTGGCTGGACAGCCCAATGGCTGCGCCTTTCATGTCGTTCGCGGCGGCGTTCAAGGCGATCAGGCTTTTGGAGGCGGGCTGTCCGGCAAGCTCAATCTTCTTGAGCGACTTTTCGCCGGATTCCCCGATCTCTTTCAGTTCGGCCTTGACCTTGCCGCCGTCCATAACGGCCAGCCTGATCGAAAGATTGCGCTCGGCCATGGGTTATCTATGCCTCTTCCGTTTGTTCCAACAGCTTCCCGTTTTCAATCCGCAAAAACCGCGTGCCGATGGCGTTCACGAAACTGCGGTCGTGCGAAACGAGCAAGCATGTCGCGTTTTGCGCCAAGATTTCAGCTTCCAGCTTTTCCTGCCCCGGAATATCGACATGGTTGGTCGGTTCATCCAGCAGATAAAAGTTCGGCTCCGTCAATCGCAAGACCAACATGCCAAGCCGCGCTTTCTGGCCGAGCGAGAAAGCTTTGATTGGGCAGCTTTGCCGATCAACTGGAAACCCCGCGCCAGCCAAAAGCGTTCGGCTGCGCTGATCGCCCAAACGGAAACGGTTTGTAATGATGTCGAACGGCGTTTCATGGTCAGGCAATTGCGACATTTGTTGATCGGCATAGCCGACAACAACCGTCGGGCTAAACTGCAGGCCTTCCGCATTCGCAAGATCAACAAAAGCGCGATGGATCAATTTGACCAATTGCGATTTGCCAGCCCCGTTTGCGCCCAGAAGAACGATCCGGTCGCCCTGAAAGACTTTCAGTTTTCCCGTCTTAAACAGCGCCTTGCCGTCCGGCGTTCGAACGATGACATCATCTAAAGACAACAAGACCCGCGCATGGGTGTCTCGGCTGCTTAACCGTATCTGTCCCGACCGCTCCTTGTGCGGTTCCTTCAGGTTGTTCTTGATCTCGGCAGCGCGAGCGGCAACTTGCTTCGCTTTCTTAAGCGCATTGTCGCATCCGCTGTTGATGCCGATGTTTTTTAGTTCATTGGCGCTGCGGCGCAGACGGTTGGCTTCCTTAAGGTCTTGTTCCAGTCTCGTTTGATCTGCCGCATCGTCTTCCGTCAAAAGTCCCTTGGCGATACTGTAGGCATGCGCGTACAGCTTTGAAACTTCCGGCCTCAAAAACAGCGTGTGCGTCGTGCAGGCGTCCAAAAAACGCCTGTCATGGCTAACAATCACCATCGGCATTCGTCCGGCGTTCTCGCCAAGCCAGCGTTCTAAAAACTGGATCTTGGACAAATCCAGATGGTTCGTCGGCTCGTCCAGAAGCAAAGCATCCGGCTCTGCCGCAAAGGCCCGCGCGATCAGCGCAAGTTTTTGCCACCCTCCGCTGAGAGCGCGGATTGCGCGGTGATGCAGTTCTTCCGGAACCTCGAACGAGGCCAGCAAAACGTCAACGCGCCATGTGTCCGCTTGCTGATCAAAGGGCAAGGCTGTGCGCAAACATTCGAAAAGCGTCTGGTCAAGGATCGCAGGCGGCACATCCTGTTCGACGAAGCCAAGACGCATGCCGCGCGAACAGGTGATCTCGCCTTCCGATAGTTCGACTCGGCCAGCGATACAGCGCAGCAGCGTGGTCTTGCCGCCACCGTTTCCGGCGACGATGCCGATGCGACAACCTTCCCCGATGGTGACGCTAAGATTTTGAAACAAAGGTTCGGGCGTAAAAACGCCGACCTGACGAAGTGTGATAAAGCTCATGATTTTCTCTCATACAACTTGGGCAAAGGACAAATGCGCACAGGCGCATTGAGCGCTTATGCGTTCGCCGTTCAGGACAAGCTGGAGAGGATCAGGTTTAGATCACTATTCACCCAGCCCTGCGCACAAAGGCGCAGGGCAAAACAGGGGCCGCGTGTCACATGCTGCCGCTTTACAGTCATATTGGCCTCCTGAAGTTAAGGGTTGATCGTGGGGCGCATTATACACAGCGAATGCGCGGGATTCAAGGTTAACGCTCACTTTAAGCCCTCATTAACTTTTGCGTTGATCGCCGAAACCATGCCGGACTCACAGGCGGGAAGAAGATCGGCGACCGCCGCCACTTCGTGACCCAGCGTTTCGGCAATCTTTAATGCGGCGTTCATGTCGATGCCGATGACGGCAAGCTGCGCCGTGCGAAGTTGTCCGGCACACCGAAGCGCGACGTCCCATGCCTCCCAGCCTTCCATTGTTTGCGGCTCGTTTGCACAATAGGGGCATAGCTCGCCGTCCTTGTTGGGTTCGCCCTTGCTGCACGGAAGTCCCGCATCCGCGCAGGAGGCGCAGTATTCCGGCCCGCCGCCGAAGTGCCATTTACAGCGGGCCTCTAACCGTTTTTTTCCTGTTCCAGAATGAGCGTTGGACCGAGATAAAGCCGCTCGAAAGCGTCAGCGATGGGCCACAGATCCATCAAGGCGGAAACCGCTTCGGGCGTGACCTCGGCAGGATTATCTTCGCTATCGCCGATGCCTTCCCACGCGATGATCGCAAGTTCAGCCAGCTTTTTGATAAGCGCTGCGCTGCGGGTTCCGGCATCGGTATCCGCGACCGCTTCCTTCAAGGCCGTGACACGCGCGGCCATGACCAGCGCGGTCGTTGCTGTCCGGACATGCACACGCACACCGTGGCCAAGGTCGAGCCAATACGGCTCGCGCTTCAATTTAAGACGGATCATTTAGACATACTCCTCAATGTCGTTGGTAAGCGTGACGGTCAGCATTTTGCCAGCCGTGGTGTTTTTGGCGGCCTGCCAATTGAAGCTGGCTTGCACGCCGCTGGGGCCGGTGATGGAGAGTTTTGGCTTGGGCAGATAAACCTCGTGCGCCGTGAACAGGATCGAGCGGTCGGCGTCGATGGTGTAGCCGAAGGTCAATTCCACAGGCGTGTTGTTTGTCGCCGCGTCGATCAGTGACGTGTCGGCAAAACGCACATCGATGGAGCCGGTCAGTCCGGCAATGGTCGGATCGGCTCCATCGATCTTGCCGTCATCGCGGATCGTCTCGATCTTTTCGAGGTTGTTCGTGTAAGTCAGTTGAGCGCCCGTGACGTTGCCCAATTGCACGCCGTCTTTTTTAACAGCGCCTTGGAACTGGTTGAAGCGCGTCATGGCAAGCTCGCTCGGCGTGCCGCCTGCGCTGGCCGAAGCTCGGCTTTCTCCTTGCGCGATGCAGTTGATGATGGCGCTGGCACCGCCCGAACGCGAGAACGTGATCTGCATCGAGTTGGCGCGAACGCCCATGTTCATAAAGAACGCCGAAGCCTCCGGCATGCCAATTTCCAAGGACATGCTTGGAAGCGTGGCAAGCCCAGACCCATAAGCATGAACATACGGCCCCGTGCCGCTGGTCGTCGGCGCACCGAGCAGGGCTTTCAGCCAATGCCCGAAATTGCGCAAATCGACAGGCACGACCACGTCGCCCTCGACGTTGATCACGTCGCGCATCGGCTGCGCGGGGTCGCGGCCTTGGCCCAAAAGATCGGAGGCGATCAGGCCTTGTTCCGACCCCAGCGCGGAGGAGATAAACGGAAACCGAACGAAGTTCCCGCTTGGAGGGCTGCCGTAAACTGTCTCGATTTTACCCAATAGCTGCGCGTTCGCGCCATAGGCACGTGCCATGATGATCCTCCAGTTATGTGATGAAAGGGTTCAGCCCAATTGGCTGTCGGTGGTGTAAATCAGCTCAATCGGCACGATGGCCGCCTTGATGTTTGCTGCGCCTTCGATCACGACCGAGCTTGTGTCGGCAGCGTGAGGCGTTACGCGATCACACAGGCCACCAAGCGTTTGATCGGCGATCAGTGCGATAGCTATTTTCTGAAAAAGCGCGTCCATCATCTGGCCGCGCTCCGTCGAGGTGCCCGCCTGAACAAAGACCTCCAACGATGCGAGGTGCTGCCAGTAATAGGAAAGCGGCGAAAGGATCGTCTCGGGCTCGCCGGGGTCGCCATCGCGCAGGATGAGCAAACCGCCTGTCGGAACTTTTTCAGGTAAGACTTCGTTGCGCAAAACCCGTGGGCCGGGGACGGCCTGAAGGGTTTCAAACAAGGCTTGCAGAACCATTTCCCGTTGTGTCAGCATGAGGTGTCTTTCCGTTACGTTTCAAGGAATTGGTTCATGGTTGCCAAAGAAAACATTCATATTCGCAAGGTTTCATCCCTTGCCGACTGCGAGTCTATGTCGGCCTTGGCAGAGAAGCTTGCTCGCCATCACAACGAAGATTTACGCCCAGACCCGCAGAAGCTCATGGCCGACAAAGACTGGTTTTCGGCGGCTCTAGCCTCGATTGATGGCAAGGATATCGGTTTCGTTGGTTGGCACAGGCTCTATGCCTGTCAATCGGTCACACGTTATTTCGAGCTGCAAAATCTCTACGTTGAGCCCGAATTCAGAGGACAGCTTGTGGCAGTCAAACTTGTTCTGGAGGTAGTTTTGGACGCCTTCGACAAAGGCGGAACGATAGGGATCGGTGTCCGCAAGGACAACCTTTCTGCGCTGGAGTTTTACAAAAAACTTGGCTGCACGGTCATTGATCGCAATGACCTCTGGCGTTGCCGCTGGAGCCAAGAGAAAATGCGCGAGTTTGCTTCGCGGGCCGAAGAAATGTTCGCATAGCCTATTTCTCTGTAATCTCCTGCCAGTTTTGGACGACAAAGCGCGGCAAGGCGTCGTTCCATTTCTTTTCGGCGCTTTCGATGTCGAAGCGTTTTTTGACCGTGAGTTGGGGGACAAGCACGAACATGATCGCCGTGGTAAGGCCGCGACCTGTCCGCATGGCTGTTGCGCTGGCGTGTGCGAAGCCGCCGCGCTTGCCTGTCCGTGCGCGCATGTTGTCGGCAACCAGCAAGGAAACGGTTCCCCGCCGATAAATGAACCGGAGCCGTTGCCCGTGAATCTGTTCCCATGTTGCTGGCGTGATCTTCTTGCCCATTGCGTACTTGCCAGCAGCAGGCATCGGAACAGCCAGAAACAGGCCTTTCGTCGAACGCAATAAGGCGCCATGCGCATAGACGCTGATGATGTTTGGAGCTTTGCTGAACACAAAGCCCGCCGCATTGATACTGGCCTGTCCCTGCGGGAACACCATGCCGCGCCATGTATTCGCCAAACGCTGGCCGAGACCTGCGCTAGTGACTTGGCCGCGCAACTCCAGTTTGAGGCCATCCGTGGCTGCACGAACGCCAAGCGTAACGGCTTGTTCTGCCGCCTTCGTTTCCTGCGCCATGATTTTGGTCAGGCTGCCCTGCAGCGCGGCGGCGAGACGTAGGCTCATGCTGGCCTCGTGTTCAATGTCCAGACCAAGCGCAAGGCATCGGCTATTGGCTCGCCCTGCACGACATAATTCCGGCCCCCGATCAGGAATTGATCGTCCTCTTCGGGGTCCTGTATTTCCGCCACGCGCACGAGAAGCGTTAGCGTTTCGGAGGCGATCCGAGACTCGCCAAAAGACGCGACTTCGTCTGGTCGTTTCAGGATCACACGCACATCCGATCCGGCTCCGCCTGCCTGCGGAAGATAGACCGCATCGGCGGCGATGTTCGGATCCGCAAACAGATCGTTCATCGCCGCCGAGAAAGCGTCTTCCATTGCTTACGTGCTGCTCATCAGCTGCACCGCGAGGCGGGGCCGCTTGTTGATCGGCAGGATCGAGGATTCCGTGCGGATCTCGATGGCCCCGCCGTCCGGACGCGCCAACTGACGGGCATAGATCGGCAGACCGATGGTATTGACCGTCTCGATAAGGTTGGCAGGCGCGCCGTAGGTCACGAAGGTATCGAGCGTGCCCAAGGGGAACGCAATGCCTTCGCTTGCTGGAACGAGCGTTTCCGTCGCGCCGGTCGACAGCGTGACCGTGGCCGAGTATTCCTCGAACACGATGCCACCGAACGGGAAGCGGCGACGGGCGTCTTCGCGCAGAGGCTGCATGCCCGAGGCGTAGAACTTGTAGGCTTCCACGACCTTCGGGTGGGAAATCAGCTTATCGAAGAACTCCGGCGAGACAAGCGCGAGAACGGAACTCATGCTCTCGCCCTTCAACTCTGTTTCGATCTTGCGCAAAACATCGCGGATGATCGCTTGAATATCCGAGCTGTCGTCGCCGAAATCGAAATCAACGGACAGGCGCGTAAGGCCGAACTCCGTGAAGTAGTTGTAGAGCGTCGTGCCTGCGCCATCCCGCACCGTGCCGCGAAGCGCATTAATTTCCATGAACTCGCGGGTCTGGGCGTGCTTGGCGCGCATGCGGGTCAGCTTGCGTTCCATCAGAACGGCAAGCGGATCGCTGCTATCCGCGCTGCCGAACCCGCGCACGCCTTGGATGTCCTGCGGCGTGATATTGTCGTCGTGCGGGATCCACGGCACGGTGAACGAGCGCATCGACCGGCTGTCGCGGTTGGCGACGGTCGAAGGCCCGCCCAAAGGCACGGTCGGCAAAAGGTTCAACACGCCTTCAGCCTGTTCGATCAGGACGGAACGCTGTGTGATGCCTTCGAACCGAAACAAGCCCATCTGGCCGAGGCGCGTGTAGATGTTCGGCAGGATGTTGATGGCCTGCGTCATTTCCGCAAGCGAATAGCCACCTGCGTCAAAGGGATTGATGATGACAGTCATAAGTTTCTCCGGAAGGTTAGACATGAAAAAACCGCCTAAAAGGCGGCTTGAGGTGGTCGAGTTTTTGGCTTTGGTTTAAGCCGTGTCGCGGACGACAAGGCCGTGGCTTGCAAGCTGGACGATCTTGGCCGCTTTTTCCGCCGCCAGATCGACGCTGGCGTCATAAGCCAGACGATCTTTCGACAGAATGACGGGGCCGCGAACCGCGACGAGACCGACGGCATCTGCCGCTGTCGCGTCAACGATCTCCAGCAGAACGGCGCAGGCGTTTTCCGCGCCTTCGTCGCCCACGACTTCGGCTACAGGCGAAGCGCGATATTTGCCGGAGGCCGTGATCTTGCCCAGCACCGTGCCGAGGACATAGGAAGCGCCGGATTTGAGAGTCACAAACTCGCGGCTATAGCGCGGTTCAAGCTCGTATTTCACGAGATCGCCAAGCGTAGGATTTTGCGTTAATGCAGTCATGGTGGGTTTCTCCTTCAGGTTTGATGGTTAGGGTTACGCTTTGGACTTCTCGGCTGCCGCACGGGCGCGGCGGACGATGGGGCTGTCGGCAGACGTGGCCGTGGGGGCCGTCGCCGCTGCGACGACGCCGGTCGCGTTCGAACGTGCGGCCAGCTCGTCGAGAACGGCGCGTCGCATGGCATCGGGTTTCAGTCCTTTCGCCATCGCCTCGGCTACGTCAAGCGTTACGCCCACTCTTGCGGCCTGCGCGGCGATTTGGGCCATTTCGGCGTAGCTTTCGCGCACTTTTTGCGTGACTTTCGCCTCAATCGCGGCTTGATCCGCCGTTTCGGGGGCCGGTTCGGCTGCAGGTTGCGGCGGCGTAGGCGCAGGATCCGTTGCCGGAGCGGCGGGCGGCTGCTCGGGTTGCGGCGTTTCGACCTGCGTTTGCGCTTCGATTTTCGGGGCTTCGGTAGTCATCAGCTTGTCCTTTCGGTTTGTTGTGAATGAGGAGAATGTTGGGTTGACGGAAGACCCCAAGGCGGCAAGCGCCGCCTCACGGCTCATCACGGCATCGGCAAGCCGGACATCAAGCGCGGACGCGCCGCGATAGACGCCCGCTTCGGTGCCGCGAACGGTTTCGGCCTGAAGGCCGCGATTTTTCGAGACAAGAGCGACGAAGGCGGCATAAAGCCCATCGACATCAGCCTGGATTTCCTCGCGCGCGCGGTCAGCTAAAGGCTCGTGCGGATTTCCGTCCACCTTGCGCCCGCCCGCATAGATGAAGTTCCAAGCAAGACCGGCTTGTTCGTCCGCGCCGCTTTCATCGACATGGACGGCGACAACGCCGATGGAGCCGACTTCCGCCGTTTGCGTCAGAACGATCTTGTCGGCGTTTGAGGCGATGGCATAGGCCGCCGACAACGCGCCCTCATGGGCCAACGCCCAGAGCGGCTTGCCATATTGCGCCTTAAGCGCCGCGATCTTGTCGCAAAGATCGAAAAGACCGCCGACTTCGCCGCCGGGGGAGTCGATCTCGAGCAAAACAGCTCGGGCGGACGGATCGGCAAAGGCGCTTTCGATGTTCTGCCCGACTTCCGCATAGCTGGTCAGACCGCTGAGAGCCGCAAGGTAACTGGAGCGTGTGACAAGCGTGCCAAAGACCGGAACAACGGCCACGCCTTCGGGCGTGATCTGCAAATCCTCGTCGTCGCCGGGCGCATTGTCGCCGCCCAGCGTCAGGGTCTCGCCGCCAGCTCCCGTCAGGCGCGGGCCGAGGACGGAAAGAAGCACGTCGAGTTTGGGCCGTGCCAGCATCAACGGCGCGCCAAACACGCGGGCGGCAATATGCGGAAGATCGTTCATCATGTCGTTTGCTGTTCCTCAATGGGTTGATTGTTTTGCTCGTCCTGAGGCGCATCGGGCGGCGGCGCGGGCGAAGCCTTCGTTTCCTGAAACGAAATCCCCAGCTGCACTTCCTGCTGCCGCTCCGCAGCGATCTCGGCGTTGACCTGCGCGATGTCGTAGCCGCGCTCGGCGATGGCCTGCGTCCGGCTTTTGAGCCCTGCGTTGATCTGCGCGATTTCGGCATTGGCATCCTTGAGCGGATCAACCCAGTCCCATTTGGGCGGCAACCAGTCGCAACCCAAATATTCCGCACGTTTGGCCTCAAAGTTGCGGATCGTCAGCGCGCCCGACAAAACGGCCATATCCATCCAGCGTTCCCAAACGCGACGGCACAACTGCCAGACCATGACTGAGTGCTGCCAAGCACCGACGCGCCGACGAAACTCGAGCAGAGCCATGCGGGAGTTTGAATAGTTCGCTTTCAGCATGTCGCCGGAGACATAGGCGTAAGGCACGCCCGTCGCTGCCGAGATTTGCAGGATCGTGCGGTACTGAAACGGCTCGTAGGTCTGACCGACATCGGCAGGCGACGAGGTTTGAACCTCTTCGCCGGGTTCCAGCATTGTGACTTGGCCGGGCTGCACGTCCATGACGCGTTCGCCGTTTTCGTCTTCCTGCTCCGCCGTATCGAACGGTTCGTTCGGCGCAGGCGTCGTGATGAAGAGCGCGTACATGGCCGCGACCTTCTTGCGGTCGAGTTCCGCGTCATCGTATTGATCAAGAAGAAACAGCTTCACGATAGCGGGAGCCAGACGCGAGACGCCGCGCAACTGGCCAGCATCTGCCGCATCCATCAGATGCATGACATTTAAGGCCGGGATGCGCACCGTTTCGCTTGTCAGATCGGGTTGTGTCAGATCGCCGGGATGACGGCGCAGGAAATGGTACGCCACGCGCCGCCCGTTCCCGTCAAACTCGATGCCGCACCGGATGACGTTGCCGTTCGCAAGAACCTCGTTCTTGGTCAAAGGCAACATTTCTGTCGGCAAAAGCTGCAATTGAAGCGGCACAGGCAGGCCAAGCGACGGGGAAACGGGCCGGAAGACAAAAAACGTCTCGCCCGTGATAAACATCTCCCGCGCGGCGCGACGTTGCAGACCATAAAAGTCGGTCAGCCCTTCCGCATCGGCGTAATCCGTCCAGTTCAACCACAGATCCATGACGCGGTTTTTGAGCCGCGCGTTGGCGATCTTGCTCGACGGATTGATCCCGTCGCCCACGGCGTTGCCCGTCCAGCTTTCCGCCGCGTTCAATGCGTATCCGTTGTTGCGAACGAGGTAACGCGCCCGCGCCGTGATCGTCGCCCCTGCGCCGACAAGCAACGTGTTGAGATGCAGCCGCGATGGCTGAAACGTCCGTAGGCGCCTGTTGCCTTGCGAGGCCTCGAAGCCGCCGGTCGCAAGCGATCCGAAGGCCCCGCGCCACAGGCGGGTTATGTTGGTCAGCATTCCCATGTTTAAAGTCCCTTGCTACCCGACGTAAGGACGCGCCGACGCGGCTTGCCGCTTTCAAGAACGGCGATGCGTTTTTCCAGATCGGTAATGGCCGAAGCCATTTCGGCATCTGTCGCGTAGGAGATGCGGCGGCCCTCGACATCGATGCTGCGCACCCCGCGCCAGCGCGCGGCGAGCAACGCCTCAAGGCGCGCTTTCATGTCGTCAAGGGTCATTGGCCTATCTCAAATAAGATGAATGAAACGTCCGCCGTTTGCTTGGCGGCTTGCGGCGCAACATGCCTGCGTTGCGCGGAGACTCTTCTGTATCCGCGATCTCTCGCTCTTCCGCCGCGACTTGCGCTTCAAGTTCTTTCCACCGCGCTTCCGAAAAGCGATCAATGCCGACAATCCAAGTGGCTGCGCGAGCGTAAACGCGGCAGTCGAGAGCTTCGTTGCGTTCCCGCAGCTTCTGCCATTCCAACCGCGAGAAACCGCGTTTAGTTTTGACGGTGACAAGTTGCTCCGCCGTCAGTTGTTTGATCCATTCGCTGTCGATGCCTTCGGGCAGATGCACCGTGCCGGGCGGAAACAAAGCGCCGTCTTCGATCTCTTCGGCTGTAGGGCGGGCAAGGCGTAGAAAACGATAGGTCTCTGTTTTGAACGTCGACCCCGCGACAACCCAGAGCTTCGCGCCGCGCCTGATTTTGCGTCCACCTTCGCTGACATCCACATAAGTCGGGCCGGTCACGGGGCTGGCGCGGTTGAAACCTTCCGCGCCTTTGACGGCCATGACCTGAGCGCCGCCCATTCTACGCGTCCACGCATAGACGGCGGGCGCTTCATAGCCGGAGTCCACGGCCAGCTTGGCAATGGTCAGAAAGGGTCCGTTTTCATGCGGCCATGTTTGCGTCAGCAGTTGCGCCAGCGCATCCCAAGCCGCCGGATCGTCCGGCCCGCCGGGAATGACGAAGTGATCGACAAGCCAGCTTTCGAGGCCGCGGCCCCACGCCCAGATATCGACTTCGATGCGATCTTTCTGAACGTCCGCGCCTGCGGTCAGGAATAAGCCTCCCTTGGGAACCCTTCCTAGACGATAGGGCTCGCGGCGTTCGCACAGGATTTGCCAATCCGGCGCTTCACCACTCTCGACCCACGTTTCGCCGAGCACGCTGTTCTTGAAACCCTTCATCGCCTCGTCATTTCCCTGCGCCGCTTCCCAATCGCGGGCGATGCGCTCCCAGCTCAGCCAGCCGTGCGGCGAATACAAGCTGGAGATATGGTAACCAACCGTCAGCGGATCGGCGCTGACAGCTGTCGCGCGCCATTCCCCATGCTCCAGCATGAAGGTTTTATGGCGCTCATTGATCCGCGCCTCGCAATGTTCGCAGTGATAGGCGACCGTTTCCGGTTTGCCTTTCTCCCAACGCAGCCTCTCGAATTGCAAAACCTGCTTATGGCCGCAAAACGGGCACGGCACGAAGTATTTGCGCTTGTCGCTGGCATCGTATTCGCGCTCGATGCGCGAAATGCCTTTGATCGTCGGCGTCGAGCACAAGAACACCTTGCGCCGCCACGCGAAGGTGCGCGTCCGAGCCTCGGCCAGCGCAACTGGATCGCCTTCTTCGCCTGCGCTGGCAGGATAAGCGTCCACTTCATCGAGAAACAGATAGCGCGCAGGCATGGAGCGCAGGCCCACCGCGCTGTTCGCGCCGGTTATAACCAAGATCCCGCCCGGAAACTCTTTGGATAGGATCGTATTGCCGCTGTCGCGCGACCGCGCCGGAGCCACACGCTCCCGCAGAATGTCGCTTTCCTCAATCAGCGGGTCAATGCGCTGTTGGCTGAAGCGTCGTCCCAGCTCGACGGTTGGCTGCACGGCTAGCATCGGGCCTGGGGCGTGATTGATGACGTAGCCGATCCAGTTGTTTCCACACTCCGACCCGCCAAGCTGCGCGCCTTTCATCAGCACGACGCGCTGGTAAGGCGACGACGGCGACAAGGAATCCATAATCTCGCGCAAGTACGGCGTGCGGCTCGTGCGCCAAGGCCCTGCCTCGTTTGCGCCGCGCGGCGAGAGAACGCGATTCTCATCTGCCCATGTCGAAACCGTGTGATCCGGATCCGGCGTAAGCCCGTCCATCCAGCCGCGCAGAATCGCGTCCGCCCCGTCGAACGAGGCCATGTCCTCGAAGATGCCGATCATGAGCGGATTTCAATCTTGATGTCGGCAAGCTGCGTCAAATGCTCGCGCACCAGCCTTTCCAGCGCGACCTGCACTTGATGCGTGTCCGCGCCGATGTCAGCAGCCAGTGCAGAGGCAACGCGTGTAGGCCACATCTGCCAAGCGTCGCGCTCTTGTTGCGCGATGCGACGGATCAACACAACGGCCTGCGCTCGATCGACAAGCTCTCCCTTAAGCTTCTGCAGTTTGACGCGGCGCTCTTGCGCTTTCAGAACTTCGTTCGCTGTGCGAGCCTGCACGAAGGTTGTGCCGCCGCCCGTTAACGGCGCGTGTCCGGACTCTCGCAGCGTGTCGCCGACAGCGCGGATCGCCGCTTCCGGCACCGCCTTTCCCTTCGGCTTTTCTTTTTGCCGCACCTGCGCGGGATCTGTGTTTTTCGCCAGAGCCGCGATGGCCTTGTCGGGGTCGATTGTCCCATCACCTTCAAGCCGGATGCGGCCTGAAGCGATGGCTTTTTGCACCGCGCCGCGACTTTTGCCCCACAGGTCGGCGAACTCTCGTTGACTGACTCCCATATGCCATGTTCCTGCGCCTCAGCATCGCCCCAGCACGATCATCTAATGATCGAAATAAGCCGAAATTAGTCATCTGATTGCTCGTTATTCACTGGATAAGTGCCGCGAATGAAGCGTTCATGCTGACGAAAGGAGGACACAAAACATGTCCAAAAAAGCAAGCAAAACAGGCAAATCCAGGCCCAAGGCCATCGTCAAGGCCGCGATCAAAAAGAAGGCCCAAAGCAATGGCAAACCGACCAACGACGAGGCATTGTCCGCACCAATGCAGGCTGGACTCGCAGCGGTCGCCGCCATGAAGCCAACGAACGATGCGCCAGCGCGGGAAACGAAACTTTTGAGGGTTATCGAACTGTTAAGCCGCCCCGAAGGCGCGACCATCGACCAGATTGTCGAGGCCACAGGATGGCAAAAACATACTGCCCGCGCCGCACTTTCTCACGCGCTCCGCAAGAAACGTGGTTACCAAATCGTTTCCGATAAGCCAAAAGACGGAAAACGCGTTTATAAAATCGCACCGCCCAGGCCATGAAGTGGTCCTCGCGCCGGTTGATTATCTAACAATCAACCGGCGCTTATCTTCGCAATCCTATGATCGCTAATTGAGTGGATAATCTTGCGAAGAAGAGCGATCATAACCATGTAATGAGAAACGCATTAAACGGAGGACAAAATGACTACAGCCATTCAAACCGCCATTGCCGCCAACCTCGCCGCGTTATCGCAGCGCCTGACCGAGGCGGCGGAACTTGCCAAAGAAGCCCATGAGGCGATGGAAGAAGGCAACCAAAACCTCGCCATCGGCACGGTGCTGGACTTCGAAAAACGCTTGCCCGAAACGCAGGCGCTTTACGCCGCCGCGATGGCTTTGCATCGCGGCGGCGCATGAGATGGGAGGACTACTATTAAGCAGCCCCCCATCTTCCAGGATTCTTAATCTCTTCTGCCCCAAAAAGCCCACGGTCGTGACAGGTGCGCATTAAATCGCTGACAGTCTTAAATGGAATCCTTTTTCCAGTGCCTGTTCCAGACCAGATTGTTGAAGCCATCCATGCCTCAATCGTGCCAAGTTTAGCCAAATTTTTAAGCGTGTGTGCGGTCGGCGTAAGTGCAATAATGCTCTTCCTCTCATACGACAGATAGAAGTAAAGCCCGTTGCTATGCCCTAGGCATCGGAAGGCCATTCCAAAATCGCGTTCTGAGCTTTCTCGATCAAATTCTTCAAAGACATACTCATAGAATTTTCTACCTTGCACACCGCCAAAGCTATTCGAATTTGGGATCTTCTTTCTTTCCTTAGCCGCTGCGCCATATGGTCGAATTCCACAATCAAGGTCATCAATCGCGCTCTGCAACATATTGAAGCTGACACTTTGTGAATCGATTGCAGGAGGTTTAAACCAGAACCCCGCACTAACTGCCGCAAATATTAAACTGCCTGTCGGGACATACGCTGGAGGCGACTTTTCTCCGTCTGGATAAGTGAAGCTGGCTTTTTCAGCGATATGCTTCAGTTTATAAGCGCCGTGTTTCGAAGTTACAGTTTTTGTTTTAGGAATTCTTGAAACAACGCTATAGGAGCGCAAAAATTCCTCTACCGATGAATCCTGCAGCATATCCTCCCGCGCCTGTATAAATCTTTCAGTACGGGCTTGTGGCGTTTCTCCTCGATGGTGACTTGTATTAATACCAAAACCGTCACGTGTCAGATTTTGATAATCACGCTCTTTCATTCCCAGCGTAAGCCGGATGGATGCCCTTCCTGCAGCAAGGAAAAGGGGTTTTGCTCTCGCTTGAAAGTTTTTTTCTTTCAAATAATCATCGAAAGCAGTCCAATTAACATCCGCAAGGACTGCGGGGCCGCCTTTGAACGGATCTGCTGTACGTAAGGCGGCATATGTATTAAACCCTAACGCTCGCGCCAAGGCTTCGACACGATGGGAAGATTTTATGTCAGGAAAATACCTTGTAAGGTCGGCCTTCATCGAATCGATTTGTTCGGGAAAGGCAATAAGCAACTGGAAGGAAAGCACGGTTGTGTCCTTTCTAACGGTGGGCCAGTAGTTTGCCGATTACGCTACAACCCGTTGAAAGGGGCAGAACCGCATATTTGAAGGTTTTCAATCTGGGACGTTTGACTCGGCAAAAAGTCATAGGTGCCCAACCCAGAGAAAATGTTATTACAGCTTTTCCATTTTTTCAAGATAGATTTTGTACTATTAGTTCCGCCTTCTTCCCCGTAAACTCCTCCCAGCGCTGGACGATCACATCGCAGTATTTGGGATCTAATTCGATCAATCGCGCCTGACGGCCTGTTTTCTCGCAAGCGATCAATGTGCTACCGGAACCGCCAAAACAATCCAAGACGATATCGCGGCTCTTGCTGCTGTTACGAACCGCGCGTTCGACCAGCTCGACAGGTTTCATCGTCGGATGCAAATCGTTCTTCGTCGGCTTGTTGACGAACCACACATCGCCCTGATCTCGCGCGCCGCACCAGAAATGATCCGTGCCTTGCTTCCATCCGTATAGAATTGGCTCGTACTGGCGCTGGTAATCCGAGCGGCCCAGCGTAAAAGTATTCTTCGCCCAGATCACAAACGTCGACCATTTGCCGCCCGCCGCGACGAATGCTTTCTGAAGTGTATGCAGTTCGCTCGACGACATGCAGACGTAGATCGCGCCTTTGCAGACCGCGATCATGTTCACGCAAGCGTCGTAGAGAAACGCCTCGAACCCTTCGCCGAGATTGTCGTTCATGATTTTGCGGTCGTTACCACGCATCTTGTCTTTGGCCGTGTTACCATAATCGACGTTGTAGGGCGGGTCGGTAAAGACCATGTCGGCCAGCGCGCCATCGAGGACGCGCTCGACATCTTCAAGGATCGTGCTGTCTCCACAAAGCAAACGATGATTGCCAAGAACATAGACATCGCCAGTCTTTGTCACGGGATCAATGGGCGCTTCCGGCACGGCATCGTCGTCCGTGTTGCCCGCCGTGTCCTCGCCGCTCTCCAACAGATCGGCAAGCTCTTCATCCGAGAATCCTGTCAGATTGACGTCGAAACCATCGCTCTCAAGAGCCTCCAGCTCGTCTCGCAAGAGATCGTCGTCCCATCCGGCGTTCAATGCCAGTTTGTTGTCGGCGATCACATAGGCGCGGCGTTGCGCCTCGGTCAGGTGATCGAGTATGACGACAGGAACGACTGGCAACGCAAGTTTCTTCGCCGCCTGTAAGCGGCCATGACCAGCGATAATGCCGTTTGATGTATCCACAAGGATCGGGTTGAGAAATCCAAACTCGGCAATGCTCGCGGCAATCTGGGCAAGCTGTTCTTCCGAATGCGTGCGCGGATTGCGGTCATAAGGCACAAGGCGATCCAGCGACCAAAGCTCGATGCGCTCGGCCATTTTAGGACTATGGATAAGCATTCAGGTGTAGTATCCGTAAGAAGGTGAGACGATTAACACAAACGGTGATTGCATGAAGACGTCGGCGACGATTTCAAGCTGCGGGCTTTATCGATATGAATTGCGCCGCATATGGGATGAAACAAAACCGCGCATTCTCTTCATCGGCCTGAATCCTTCTACCGCAGATGCTGAAAAGGAAGACAACACCTCAAGGGTCTGTATCAACTACGCTAAGCGTTGGGGATATGGGGCTCTCCTGATGGGCAATCTTTTTGCGTACAGATCTACGGATCAGAAAAAGCTTCGTCTTGTTTCTGACCCTATTGGTCCTGATAATGACGCATGGCTTAAACGGCTTCAGGCTGAGGCCCAACTTGTGGTCTGCGCATGGACAAAATCTGGTAAGTTTATGGGGAGGAGTGAAAAGGTTCTTTCGTTCATAAATAACCCACACTGCCTGATTCAAGGAAAAGATGGATACCCAGGCCATCCCTTGTACAAGAAATCGGACCTAACCCCAGTTCCACTTATCATTCGCTCGTCAAGCGCAGTAGCAAACGCGGGAGTTCGGAACGCATAAGCCGCGACCAACGGAACCACGCCGTTGCCGCACAACCGCGCCCGCGCAGAGCGAGAAGCCGAACAACGTGTACCCTTTTGGGCATGCGTGATCGCCTCCGGCGGAAGATAAAGCCAGGCCATTCAATTCAAACCTCTGCGATAAAAAGAAGCCGGACTCCTTTTGTCAGGAATCCGGCTTCAAGCCCGCTGCATACGAGCGGTTAACTGTTTGTTTTCCGTGAGAAAATATGGCTTAGCTCGAAGCCACAACCTGTGGGGTGGCTTCCCGTTTTCGACCCCTACATGTAGCGAAGTCCTGCGCTCTTGCCGCCAGCATACGTTGGGACCGAGGGAGGACCCGCTCGTCTCCCGATCATGCCGTGCAGTCTGGCAGATAATGTTGCGTTTGTTGAGAACAAAAATGTTGCATGGTTTTATGCGCCTGAGCCTCGCTCGTTGAGAAAGATCGAGATCTTTGTCAGCGCGAACACCCAGCGGCGCCAAGCGGTCGTCCGATCACATCCAAGTTCGTAACAAATAGCTTTCCATCGCACATTGGCGGCACGTTTCCAGACCAATCTTCGCTCCTCAATATCAAGGCAAGCCATCCAAGAAAACGTCTCTTCAAGGCGCGTAATCTCTTCCGTGCGGGCGCGCAGCTTGATCGGCAACTTCTCTTGCTGCAGCACTTCCAGCTCAGTGTATTTGACTGTGGGCCACACATTGAAGTATCCCTGCACGACCACTGGGGGGAGCTTCCTGAGCGTCTTAATGGCATCCTCAAGCTGGTCAGCGACCATGCTTTGCGTCCATCGTTTAGTTTTCTTCATGGCTGCCTCGCACGGGTAAGATTTCCGTTTTGCCGTAGAGCTTTTCGCCAATCTGACGGAGAAACTCTTTTTCCGGCCATGTCAGGCGGCTGTCCGCAATCGTCACGACGAGGATGCCTTGCTCGCGCCACCCATCGCGTTTGATCTTGTCTGCGGAAGCGCGTTCGTCACCGAAAGAGCGCGGATGCCATCTCATAAGTTGTCTTCCGTCTTGTAATGCAGCGCCCAATCAAGCATGGCCAATGCACACGCCGTATCCTTCGATACAGCAACAAAACCTTTGCGCCGCATGCCATCAATTAGGCTTTGATGATCAATCCTGTCGTGACCGGTGACGTGTTTACGCACGTCAGACATGGATGCCCCCATGTAAGGGATTTGCCGCCATTCGCACGAAGCAGTCAGCATGCCGAGAAACCCTCCATGGACCACCGCGCTTTGTGCGCTTGTATGAACTTGGACATCAGCAAAGATCACGGCATCGAAGCCGCCAGATTTCTTTGCCATGTCATCGAGCCAATAGCGAAAACGTAAGAACTTCATGCCTTCGCCTTCGTAAGGAGTTGTGCGAAAGGCGTTGACGCCGAGTTGAATCTCGCCGCTGCGTTTGTAAACAGCCCACCCCGTTTGCTGGCCGAGCGTAAGGGCTAGCAACGAGCAATTGCGGAGCGGCGATGAGGAAGCGGGAAACTTTTTGGATAAAGCGGGTAATGCGGACATGATGGGCCTCTGTTTTTTGAATTTGCGGAAAGGACGAAAGGCGGTGTCCACTGGTGGCCCTCTTGCGCGGGCAAAGGGCATTTCACGCTTGACCATCGACAGCCTCCCTTGGCTTGACGATGATTTTGAACGTCCGGCCCAACGCGCGGAAAAGCGCATCGCTGTAATGATTTTCGAGATAGCTGGCATGAAAACCCGTCGGCGCAGTAATCGTGCCTGCCTCAAGATCAAAGATGCATGGAGCAATCCATCTCTGAATGACGGTTGCATTGAAGGCGTAATGCCCCTTGAGTTTGGAGAGCACCGCTTCCGGCAAGGGCGGATACAAAGCTGGCGTTACGGACTGTTCCGCTTGTCCCATTATTGCCGCATCGGGGCGAAGTCGCCGCTCACGGTCAAGCCAGTTGAGCCAAGTCTGACGCCATCCCTTGTCGCTACGCCGAATGCCGCTACCTTTCCCGAAACCGAAATATTGCTTGAACCTCATGGCCTGTTGGTCGATGGCTGCATCTGACCAGCCTCGTGTCATGGCAATCTCACGCCAGACCTCCGGCAATGACCAGTCGGACGCAAGGGCTGCTGCTTCGGCTTTTGCCGCTGGGGGGCCTGCAGGGGGTTTGGATTCTGGCTTATGGACTCTGGACTCTGGCTTCTGGGGCTCGGAAACTTGCTCGGACGGTTGCTCGGCATTTTGCTCGCTTGGCGCAAAAATGCCTTTGCCGTTCAAGAAGCTGGCTTGTCCTCCTTTCGCGCCGTTTTGGCGCAGTTTTTGACGTTTTCTGTTGTCGCGCATCATGCGGCGGCAATAGATGCGACCCTGGGCATCGCGGGAAAAAACACCGTTCCGAGAAAGCTCGCCGAGTAGCGATTCAACCTCCTGTTCGGAAACACCGCTCAAACGAGAGATGTCCGTCGAGGCGCAAGGTCGTCCTGCCACGGCTACGAAGCCGGTCGGGTTGGATTTTGCCGCAAGGCAGAGAAGCCGCATCCAGAGGCCTTGTGCCGCAAGCGAGCACAAACGAAGTTCCGGATCATTTTCCCAATCGTTCCAAAAAAACTTGCTCCATGGGTTGGCATGAGTCATGCGGCAGCCCCACAAAGCAAGAAAGGCGGTTCGGAGTCGATCACCAAGCATGTATCGGGCGCAAGGAACACGATGACGGATCACGCGGCTTCAACAGCCGATGAAGCCAAGAGAACGCCGGGATCTTTCACGGTGGTCTGGCGGACTTGTTGTTCCTCGTAAGCCCTGATATCGCAAAGGCGGTAGAGAACGTGGCCGCCGATTTTCAGAAAGCGCGGGCCTTTGCCGTATCGCCGCCAATGATCCAAGGTGCCGGTGGAAAGTCCCCACCGCTTTGAAAGTTGATAAACGTTGAGATGAGCTTCTTCCATTTTTGGTCTCCGCGAAATGTTGCGTGAGACCCTTTAATGTTCACATATCCGAGACTCGAAAAAGTGCCTGAAAGTTGCCCGAAACTATTTTTTATCCGGCTGATTTGCTTATCAAAAACGAACGCCCGAAAGCCTGACAAGTTTCGGGCATAGTTTCGGGCGTGAGGGCTTATGATGATTTCTGCGCAAAAACGCGCGATTTTGATTCGTTTTCATGTGCGAATGCTCAAGAATCCCTGTGTTGCCCGAACAGCGGACGAATATTATTGGCGATGGTCTTGGCAATCGGGGCATGCGACGGGCCGAGTTTCTTTTGTGCCCAGCCTTCCAGATATTTGGACTCGGCAGTGATGGTCTCTTTCAACCGTCCCTGTGCCGCGCGATTTTTAAAGTGCTCGAGAACGAGATTCATAACGCTCGGTCTTCCGGTTGCAGTCGAGGCAATATTCATTTTGCTTTTCGGCACCAAGCGAGCGCAAATTTTAAGATCCGCTTCGAAACGGTCACGTTCTGGTCGGCTTACCTCCAGCGCCGTAAGATTGATCTTGTAGGCTTCATGCTGGTGATAAAGCGTGTAGATTTCTCTACGATCAAGTGAGAAGAATTTTCTGATCTCCGGAATGCCTGGCGCGCGATAGATTTTCCGTAGTTCGTCGCCCGCGACGACATAATAACCCTTGAGAGTGATGACGCCCTGTTGAACGGGAACTTCCTCTCCATCAGCCATTTTCATGAAGGTATGGCGAATGGCCACAACGTCGCCCAGCCACGTGCGCACTTCCAATCGATCCCGCTCCGTGTGGTATTCGATATCCTTGAAAGGAATCTTCCAGCGTTCGACTAATTCGATCAACGAGTAATGGTCTTTTTCTGCCCGCAACATAATTTGCTTCGCTCGCCTGCAACCAAAAAACGGTAAGATTCTCAGTTATCACCATGTTGTAATGATGGCGGAATAATACCGGCGGGGGTTGTAATAATCAATATAAATGTAGGGCTTAGCCGATATTTGCATGGTGCGGTGCGGCATCAAAACGCTGTGCCAAGAAAAACAAAACCCATCGCGCGCCCGTTAAGGTTAATGCACCATCATGGCGGGGAAGCTTCCATTTATTGAAAGCCAAGCCTTTCTTTCTGCTTACACCACAACAAAGGAAACGGCTGAAGAATGTCGATGACGCGCAGCCCCTTCGGTTGCTGGCCGTCGAGGATGGCCCGCCGGATATCCGGCGCCAGAAGGTTCAGCCGCAGAATACGGCAAACGTAGCCATGCGAAACGCCTAGTTTTTTGGCCAGTGCCTCTGATGTTTCAATTTTGCTGTCGCCGAGAAGTTTTTGCCATTTGTGGGCGCAAAGCAGCGCGTGGATCAGATGCTCGTTTTGTTCATGGGAGAGTTGCGGTAAAGCCTTCCGATCCGGCAGCAGGATCCGTTTGCGCCCGTTTTTGCGAACGAGCTTGGCGGGGATGTGAACGGAAAGAGCGGCTTGTTTTTTCATGCCGCCATCCGTTGTTTGCATCCACTCAGATCCCGCGCCAGAGATTCAAGCCCCGTGCTGCGAAACGTGATGTCGATGCCTTCTTCCAAGATCGTGATGCGTTCGATCAGTAAATTGACAATACGCGCCTGCTCGGCGGGAAAAAGCTCGTTCCAGATAGGATCGAGATCACGCAAGGCTTTTTGGACATCGCGTTCGGACAGGGTTTCATCCTGAGTTTTCGCTTTCTCCCATGTCTTGATGATAATTTCTGGCTTTAAAAATATCTCTCGCAGCTGAGCCAGAACCACATTTTCCAATTCACCCGCGCTGACGCTGCCGATGGGACATTCTTCGTTGATACCGCGCAACTGATGGCTCGGTTTATAATAGCGGTACTTCTTGCCGTTCCTGCGTGTGTGAACGGGCGTGTAGGGCGATCCGCAAAGACCGCAAAAGACCAGACCTTTCAGAAGCGCAAACTCCTTAGCCGCCGTTGTGCGGCCTCGCAGGTGGGGGCTTTCGACCATAACGGCATGAGCGTCATCCCATATTGCTTGACCGATAATGGCCTCATGCTGCCCCTGATACTCGTTACCCTTATAGGCAATCAGCCCCAGATAGATTTTGTTGTTCAGAATACGATAAAGCTGGTTCTTGCAGAGCGGCGATCCATAACGCTGCGTGCCTTTTTGCGTGATGTAGGTTTTGGCGTTGATGCCCTGCAAGCGCAGCTCCCGCGCCAGCAACGTGGTCGAGCGCAGCGTGATGAAACGCTGGAATATCTTTTTGACGATCTCGGCTTCTGTGGGATTTATGATCAGCTTGCGTTCAACAATGTCATAGCCCAGCGGCGGGCAGCCGCCCATCCACATGCCTTTCTTTTTACTGGCCGCGACCTTATCGCGGATGCGCTCACCCGTTTGTTCACGCTCGAACTGCGCGAAGGACAAAAGCACATTCAGGATCAAACGCCCCATCGGCGTTGTCGTGTTGAACTGCTGCGTGACGGAGACAAAACTGACATTGTGCTTGTCAAAGACTTCGATCAGCTTTGCAAAATCCATCAAAGAGCGTGTGAGGCGGTCGATCTTGTAAACGACCACAATGTCGATCCTGCGCGCCTCGATGTCGGCGAGAAGACGTTTGAGGCCGGGGCGGTTTGTGTTCCCGCCCGAGAACCCACCATCGTCGTACAGGTCAGGAACCAGAACCCAGCCTTCATGCCGCTGCGAAGCGATATAGGCTTCACTTGAATCACGCTGAGCGTCGAGGCTGTTGTAATCTTGTTCCAGCCCATCTTCGGACGATTTGCGGGTGTAAATGGCGCACCGGATGCGGGGCCTAACGGGGGCGTTCATTATTTGCCCTCCTTTGCGACCAATCCGAAGAAGGCGGGTCCGGACCAAGCCTTGCCCGTGATGATCTGCGCGATGCGCGAGAGGCTCTTATATTTTCGCCCCTCGAAGGCGAATCCATCGGCCAGCACCGTGACTTGATATTCGACGCCGCGATACTCGCGGACAAGGCGCGTGCCGACCAGGGGGCGGTGGATGGCGCGTTTGCGTTCGCTTTTCAGATCGTTGCCGAGGCGGGTTTTGGCAAGCGCATCCAGCCGCCGCTCCAGCGAGCCAGTTTCTTTCTCCAGCGCCAGTTCCTGAATCCTGTAGGCCAGACGGCTGACGATCCATTTGCGATTAAGGCCGGTGAACTCGGTGTCGAAGACCTCACGCCATTTCCTCTTCAGCTGGCTGAAAGGCATCGTCTGCAAGGCTGCAATTTGGGCGACAATCTCGTTATTCATAGTCATGCTCCTGCACGGTAGGAACGCTCTTGTCCGCCCTGAAGTCCAGAGCTTTCCGGCGCATCAGCGCCTTATTTGCGGCACTTTCTCGCATCCTTGCCCGCAGGATCCCGAGTGCGAGAAGTGAGGCGATTTCCTCCAGAGTTTTGGCGTCGATAGGGATGTTGTTTTTCATATCCCGATGATACGAAGCGCGCGCACCATCTCAACTTGGTTGATCCGAATCCTTCTGTTTTTTCTGGACTCATCCGCTAGGCAGTTGCACTTACAAACGCAAAAAATCAAAACCGTTGAAAATCATGCCCTTAAGGCTCTGCACATGACGCGCAAAAGTTCAGAGCCTTCTCAGGAGAAAGGCCGTTTCAGGAGAAAAACAGAGAATTTGGGGAGAGAGAAACCGAAAATATGTGCAGAGCTTTTAGCAAAAAAACCTGCGAAATAAGGCCGAACTGACGGCAGCCGAAAATGTCCTGAAAAAGTTTTTATTCGTTAAATGGCGGAGAGGATGAGATTCGAACTCACGATGCAGTTTGACCCGCATACCCGCTTTCCAGGCGAGCGCCTTCAACCACTCGGCCACCTCTCCGCACTTCCTAAAACTTTTCCGAAACAGCCTCGTGGTCGAAGCTGATTTTTGTCCGGCTTTTGCCGGGCGAGGCACTCGGCCACCTCTCCGCACTTCCTAAAACTTTTCCGAAACAGCCTCGTGGTCGAAGCTGATTTTTGTCCGGCTTTTGCCGGACGAGGCACTCGGCCACCTCTGCCGCAAACTCTTCAACTTCAACACAAGGCCCTTAAGCCTCGTGGTTCCTATTCTTTTTCCCGATCGCTCTGCGCTTCGCGCAACCGCTTCCTCGGGTTCGGCCACCTCTGCCGCAAACTCTTCAACTTCAACACAAGGCCCTTAAGCCTCGTGGTTCCTATTCTTTTTCCCGATCGCTCTGCGCTTCGCGCAACCGCTTCCTCGGGTTCGGCCACCTCTGCCGCAAACTCTTCAACTTCAACACAAGGCCCTTAAGCCTCGTGGTTCCTATTCTTTTTCCCGATTGCTCTGTCATCAACCCGCTTTTGGTTAACAAGCCGCGGAACATCGTCGGGACGGGTTATTTACCCGCTTTACAGCGCAAAAGAAACCCCCTTTTTCTTCGCAAGCCCTATGAAATTAAAAATACATCATATTTACCTTGCTACACGCGAATACTCTGCTGAAAATGGCACTTAACCCTTTGATAGATGGATTACAGTTATGTTACCCCTTTCCAAGCGCCCGCTGGCCAAGCCTATTGTTGTCAAAATCGGCACAGCTGCCCTGACCGATGAGAACGGACTGCCTGATGGTGCCATTATGGCCCCCCTTGTTCGACAAATGGCCGAATTGCGCTTGCAAGGGAAAAACCTTGTCCTCGTCACCTCGGGCGCTGTCGGCATGGGGCGGCACAAATTGGGATGGGACAAAGCCCAAAAACTTACAGATAGTGAAAAAAGTCTGGCTGCAAGCGTTGGGCAGCCCTATTTGATGCGTGTTTACGCCGACTATTTCGAAAGTTTTGGCCTTCTCCCTCCTGGACAAATTCTCGCCGAGAACAAGCATTATAGCAACGGCAACGATCAGCAACGCTGGAACCTTTTGGACTATTTCAATATCGCTTTCAGCACGCCGCGCTTTATCCCAATCGTGAACGAAAACGATGTATTGTCACGCGTGGAAATCAAACCTCTCTTGCGCGACGAAACCGCCTTTTCAGACAATGACGGTCAGGCCAGCCTTCTGGCGCGCCTGCTTGGTGCAAAGCAGACCGTTACCATTTCTACCCATTGTGTTCACACAGGCAATCCTTGTGATCCCTCTGCCGTACCCTTGCCCTATATCAATTTCATCAGCAAAAAACTGGGGCTTGAGGGGCTTGGTGTTCGCACGGACGGTTTTTCCTGTGGCGGCACCGGCGGCATGGAAAACAAGCTTGAAGCCGTGCGCCAATTCGTTCAAGGCGGCCAAGAATCTTGTGGCAAAAGGCAGGCCTATATCATCGATACAAACGATTTAAAGCAGAACGGGCTCGTGCGCGCCGTTCAGGGCCAGTATGTCGGAACCAAGCTGGTTTGCCGCCGTCCGAAAGACGTCAGGCAGAAATGGGCCGGCACCCCGTTGGCTTGCACCTGCCTGCCTATGACATCAACGTTATAATCGTCTGGCCAATGAGCACCAGATCCTGATCCCGACTAAACCTGTGGTCGGCATCTTTGACCAGCGTGACCGCTACGTCCGTTGATGCGATATGATCCGCGATTTTAAGTGCTGTCTGCCACGGCACCTCGCGGTCCCGCTGCCCCTGTAACAGCCGCACAGGCCCCGTAAACGCCAAGGGCGAGCGCAGAACAAGCTGCCCGCGCGCCTCCTCCATCAGCTTCCTTGTGATAGGCACCTGCCCGATATTGATGTCCGTTAACTCTTCCTCTGTCTTTTCAAAAAAATAGCCATCCCGCGCCATCGCCTCTTTCTGGGCCGCCGTCATGGTCGGGGCGATCAAATCCTCTGTAAAGTCCGGCGCCGCGGCAATACCCACAAAGCCCGCAATCCGAGAAGGCCGCGCCCTCAACGCCAAAAGACCGATCCACCCTCCCATCGAGGAACCAACCAAAATCTGGGGCCCTTTCGTCAGTTCATCCAGAATCTTAAGTGTGTCGTCTAACCAGTCGCCAATACACCCATCCTCAAACTTGCCCGACGAAGCCCCATGGCCCCGATAATCATAGCGCAAATAACCCCAACCGTTTTGCGCACAAAACTCGTCCAGAAAGCTGGCCTTTGTTCCCGTCATATCGGAAGCAAAACCACCCAGAAAAACGATACCCGGTAAAGTCTCTTGACCCACAGCTGCATTGCGGTGTTGATAGGCGAGCTTCCGATCCGCTAAGCTAAGGTACTGTACACCCTGATTCATCTTTGATCCCTTTGATTTTGTTATGACAAGCGCCACATCTTCCCACTCTAACAGGAATCACGCCGCCCACAAGCCCGCTGCGGCAGCGCGCACGACTGTTTTGCACCTGACTGCGTCTTTGGAACTGAGCCACGAAGCACGCGAAGTCGTCGATATGTGCATCCTCACGCACCGTGCTGGCTGGCGGCCTTTGATCGTCTCCAATGGGGGATCGCTTGTGCTCGAAGCCGAACGAGCTGCCGTGCGTCACACACGGGTACCGCTCACCAGCAAAAACTTCCTCACTCGTTGGCGCAACCGTATGCGTCTCGACAAGTTGATCCAGCGCGAACGCCCCGTCGTTGTTCATACCCATGGCTATAATGCTATTGACATTATCAGCAAGCAGTCGGTCAAGCATCACTTGCCGCTTCTAATTGATCTGACCGAACCGTGCCCCATCACACACTCGATTAAAAAATCGCTGCAACTCGCCGCCAATCGCGGCGCTCACTTTCGCGTGCCCTCAAAATATATGGTCAAGTTCTTGAAAGAAGATCTGGGCCTCAAGACCCAATACCTCTACCACGTTCCGCCCGGCATTGACCTCGTCTGGTACGAAGCGGTGCGCGTTACGCCTGAACGCATCAATTCACTCTACAAACTCTGGCGTCTGCCCGAACAATCAACGGTCGTCATCATGGCAACGCCTTTTGCAACAGGGTATGGGCACCACAACCTTCTTGAGGCCATGACCAAGCTGACCAAAGACGATATTTATGTCGTCCTCATCGGCGATGACAAGCGCTCGCCGGGAACACGTGCGCAGATCGAGAAACAGGTCGTTACGCTCGGTCTAGAAGGCAAGGTCATCATGCCGGAAAACTGCACAGACTGGCCCGCGGCCTGCTGGCTTTCCAGCCTTGTCGTCGCGATCAACACCATGCCACGCGGCCAAGCCCCCGAACTTCTCGCCGCACAGGCCATTGGACGCCCCGTCATCGTCTCGAACTGTGGCGCCAATGCCGAAATGGTTCTCAGCGGCGAAACGGCATGGGTTGTCCCGCCAGATAACGAAGAAGCCCTTCTTGCCGCACTCAAAGAATCCTTGGCTATGGGGGCCTCACGTCGCATTGATCTGGCCGTTCGTACGCGGACTTTCACAGGCAAAACCTTCCCCCAAGAAGCATGGCGCGACAGTATATTTGAACTTTATGATGGCATGCTTCGTCAACCCGCCCTGTCTCCGCATTCGGCGGACGCATGACTAATAAACCGCACACCACGCCAAACCCGGAAGCCGAATGGTTTGGCTATCGTCAAGTCTCGCCCGAAGAAAAAACGCAAGGCGTCATCGACGTCTTTTCCTCTGTCGCCGACAAATATGACCTTATGAATGATTGTATGTCCGGCGGCCTGCACAGGTTATGGAAAGACATGTTTGTCGCCAAGCTACGGCCACGTGCAGGAGAAAAGATTCTTGATGTCGCAGGAGGCACGGGCGACATCACGCGCCGCTGCCTGCGTAAAACACAAGGCCAGTGTAACATCACCGTCTGCGACCTGAACCCCGATATGATCCGCGTTGGACAGAAAAGGACGATTGATGCCGGATGGCTAAACAATGTCGCGTGGGTCGTCGGCAATGCCGAAGCCCTCCCCTTTGACGAGAACAGCATGGATGCCGTATGTATCACTTTCGGCCTGCGCAACGTGACTCATATTGATACGGCACTGCGCGAGTTTTTCCGCGTCCTGAAACCAGGGGGACGCTTCTTTTGCATGGAGTTTAGCTCTGGCGTTAGACCACCCCTTAATAAACTTTACGACATGTACAGCTTTACCGTCCTGCCATGGCTGGGCGAAAAAGTGGCACAAGACCGCGAGTCCTACCAATATCTGGCCGAAAGTATCCGGCAATTCCCGCCACAACAGGAACTCGCCAACCGCATGGAAAAAGCCGGTTTTGAGCGCGTGCGCTTTGAAAATATTCTCGGCGGCATTGTTGCCATTCATCACGGCTGGAAATTGTAACCGATTCTTTACCATGCACAAAATCCATCCAGATTGTTAACGCCTCTTTTATCATAAAATTGCTATAATGACTGTGCGTGATTTTAGAAAAAGTTATTTCAAATGGCCAAAAACGTTACCCGCATGAAGAAGCAGGTTCTTGCAGCAATTGCTGCAGGGGTTCTCACGGGTCCGGCGTCATATACTGGCGTTGATGGGCTTACTAGCATTTCACCTAATGATAATGTCCACACTGCCGAAGCGCACGCGGCACTGCCCCAAAGCAAGTTTGCCTCCCTAAGCGAAAAAGATGCGTCGATCCCGCAAAAGGGATCACCTATATATAAGCGCTTTATGGAAAATTCGCAAACCATCTGCAACGAAATCAATACGGCGCCCGATACTGGTTACATGCCACCAGAAACCCTCAACACCTATCGGCAATATTGCGGAACCATCCCACATATTGGCACGAACATTGATGCTCTTCATCAAAGCAATGCAGATTATGCCTTTCAAAAACTTTTCGCACCAAAAAGTCAAGGGGGACTGCAATACTACCCAGGAAATGAACCGCCCTTTTCTCTTGGCGAGACACAACTTCTCTCCAACGATATGCCCATGGCCTTTCTCGGGATGGACGGAAACGGCCTTACACCTGACCAGCTCACCATGAATATGGATAACCAGTTTAATTTGCTGATGCAAAACGGGGCTGGCGCCAACTTCCAGTCTTATTTAGACAAACACAAAACAAACGAGCCCCTCCATGAGAGCATGGATCAAGAGCAAATCCGGATAAACGCGACGGCTATGTCTCTCGATTACCTTAAGAAAATTCCGGACGCGACCATTCAGGCCCAACATATTAACCTGCTGGGCAATAGTTTGCTAAAAGTAAACACCAAAGAACTTGAAATTCTTAGCAACAACGAAGCCGTTCCTGCTTATTTCGATCTCTCCCGCACATCTGGAACGCCGGAATCAATCATGAAGTCGGGCGAAGCAACATGTACTGGCAATGCCGCCTTCAAGCTTGGTGCGCTGCGTGCACTAGGCCACGATCCAAAGGATTTGTGGGTAGTCGTCGCCTCCCAAATGCAGCCGAATGGCGAATACCTTCATCACGCCATTCCCGGTATTGTCATTAATGGCGAGATGAAACTGATGAACAACAATACCCTGCCTGAAAACACTAAGCTTTTCGAAGAGAATGGTCGGGCTTTGCGTGATGAACCCTATCCGCACATAATCAAGGGGCTAGAACTCACCGACACCAACAAGTTCTTTGGCCCACGCGATGAAACGGACTCACACAATACAGGTTATACACCTCTTGGTGCTTTCAATTTAAAGGGACAGAAATTAAAATTTAATCCATCCAATGAAAAGCCCCAATCCCTAACTTCTGAATCTGAACCACCACCACTCTCAAAAGAAAGCCAACAACACTTAGGCATGGCGACTAACACTATTTTAAAGGCTCATGATCTTATAACTTCGGACGATACCCCCCAACAACGTTCAGCATGGACACGCAGCAAGCCAACAGGATTCGATATAAAATAAAGTCATTCTGTGGATATTTTTCGTGTAATTTTCATGCCCAAATGACTATAATGCCTTATGACAAAAGACGTCGACCAAAGCCTTAACCCCTCACCTGAACGCCGTGCCAAGCGTCGACGTCATGATGACATGGCATTGCCGAATTTTCAGGACATGACGGATAATGCCGTTCAGGGAATTCTTGTTCACACCAACTTTCGCCCCCTGTATGCCAACAAGGCTTTTGCTGCTTTATTCGGGTATCAAGACCCGAAACAGATCACAGACCTCCCCTTGGTCCGCCCCCTGTTCCCAGCGCAGGACTGGCAGACTCTTGAAGAAGAATATGACAGCTTTATCCATAGCAACGCCCCCCGACGCATTGATCGTATGCTTGGTGTTCACAAGGACGGTCACGAAATTTGGTTAGCGACGACTAAACGCTTAATTGACTGGCACGGTACACCCGCCGTACAAATCTGTGCCTTTGATATCAGCAAACAAGTCGAGATGGAACGGGTGATGCTGGCAAATGAGCAACGGCTTCGGGCCGTTCTCGAGATATTGCCTGTCCCCGTTTATATCGCGCGCCGTCGCGATGGACGCATCCAATATGTTAACCGGAAAACGTGTCTCCTCCTCCAACAAAGCACCGCTCCCCTGCTCAAAGCTTCATCGGATGACTTTTTCGTTGACCTTGAGGATAGGAACCGTATCCATGAATTGATTGATCAGCTTTCAGATATTCGTGAAATTGACGTTCGCATGAAAACCGCCCAAGGACGTGAGTTTGTTGCCGAGATTGCGGCCATCAAAATGGATTATGCTGGCGAGCCTGCTCTTCTTGTTTCTATGAACGATATCTCTCAACGTAAAAAGCTTGAAGAAGAACTTTTTCACCAAGCCAACACCGATGCGCTGACAGGCATCCATAATCGGCGCTTCTTTATGATTCAAGCCGAGCAAGAAATTCGACGCGCTCAGCGTTTTTCTCGTTCTCTTTCGATCATCATGATGGACCTTGACCACTTCAAGCACATCAATGATACCTATGGACATGCCGCAGGCGATTGCGTTCTTGAAACCGTTGTTCATGCCAGTCTCGAAACTTTGCGTGAATCTGATATCATCGGACGGTTGGGAGGCGAAGAATTTGCCATATTGCTTCCCGAAACCTCTCTGGAAGCCGCCATCGAAGTTGCCGGACGTTTACGCATCCACATCGCCGAAACGATGGCACCAACAGCCAAAGGCGCAATTCAATGCACCACAAGCCTTGGTGTGACAGAGATGGGGCCCAAAGATTCAACCATTGACGATCTTCTCTCGCGTGCGGATGAGGCTCTCTATAGCGCCAAAGAAAAAGGTCGGAATCGGATTGAATTCATTAAGTAGTTTTTGACGGACGTTTGTTGCGACGCAAAATTGTTAACGTCATGTTAGCCACTTTATGGCAAACCGAAGTGACTTTCACAGGTTTTCGCTATGTTCCCCTTCAACGAGAAGCAAAAAAACAAAAACCCGCTCGGCTCCTCCCCCAAATTTCTGGGGCTGGTTACCCTTACTGGCTTGTCCATTACCCTTCTCCAATTCTACATTAATCGACTTTCACACAACCAGCACACATACAACCCGATAGGGCCATATAACGCTCTGTGGGACGCGTCACCCTATATCCTGCTGATCCTCGGCACAGCGATGACGCTGATTCTCGTTTTGCATCTACATCACACAAGCTCTCGTGGAAGCGAAATTAGTACGCTGGCCCAATCGCTAAAAAAAGCCAATGAGGAACTGAACAGGAAAATCGAAGAACAAAAGAAAATGGCGCACGCGCTGCGGGAAAGCGAACAAAAGTATCGTGCCATCTTTGAAAATGCAGGGATCGGCATCTGCCAAATTGCGCCCACGGGTGAATGGATCAATGCCAACCGCACCATGGCTCAAATTCTGGGGTACCTCACGCCACAGGACCTTTTGCTGGCGCAACCGGACCTGCATGGCAAACTCTTTGCCAACTCTCACGCACGACGCGACTGGTTTGCACGACTTGAGGAAAGCAAACAACATGGTCAGGAAGCGGAAATCAACACGTCTGACCGGCGCAAGCTTTGGGTCAATATGACAGGACACGCTGTGCGCGATCCGATGGGTGATATCATCCACTTTGAGTGCACCATGTCCGATATTACCGAACGCCGCCGCGCGGAAATGGACCTGATCCGCACCAAGGAACAAGCCGACTTTGCCAACCGAAGCAAATCCGAGTTTTTGGCCAATATGAGCCATGAGTTACGCACGCCCCTAAACGCCATTATCGGATTTTCAGAAATTATCCGTGACCAGCTTTTTGGAGCAGTTGGACAAGAACAATACATCGAATATGCCGGCGACATTCACGACAGCGGTTCGCTCCTGCTCTCTTTGATCAACGATATTTTAGATATGTCAAAGATTGAAGCCGGAAAGCGCGAGCTTGCGGAAACTGTTCTGAACCTCGAAGAAGCGATGCGCTCCGTCACAAGGCTTGTCGCCGCGCGCGCAAAAGCAGGCAAAGTTCGCCTGACCATGTCTGTCCCCCAAACCATGCCCGGCTTCCGGGCCGAAGAACGCGCCATGAAGCAGGTTCTCACCAATCTGCTAACCAATGCCGTAAAGTTTACCCCCGAGGGTGGGTCCGTCTCTCTTACCGCCGACCTGTCACCTGAAGATGAAATTGTTATTACCTGCAAGGACACGGGTATTGGTATGTCAAAGGAAGAGATCCCAATTGCCCTCGCCCCCTTCGGCCAGATTGAAAGCGCCCTCAGTCGTAAAAATCAGGGAACAGGCCTTGGCTTGCCCCTGACCCGCGCACTGGTGGAGCTGCATGGCGGCACGCTTGATCTCCATAGCGAGGTCGGTAATGGCACGAGCATTACGCTTACATTCCCTAAAACCCGTACCGTTCGGAAGGTTTCTTAAGCCCGCTGCCCTTCTTGTAAGGGCATGGTATAAGAGAGGCGAATCAGCTTTATCCTTTTGTAACCTCTTGTGTGCTACCCCATAACCATTATGGAATGGTCCGATCAAGCCATCGTTCTGTCTGCCCGTCCTCATGGCGAAACCGCCATGATTGTCACGTTGCTTACAGAAAATAATGGGCGCCATGCCGGTCTGGTTCACGGTGGACAAGGACGTCGAAAGGGCCCCGCCTTACAACCCGGCAATCATGTTCAGGCAGACTGGCGCGCACGCCTTGCCGACCATCTAGGCAATCTTTCCCTTGAAGTTTTGACCCCTACAGCTGCGCTGTGGCTTCAGCAGCCAGAGATCCTCAGCCTTATCGCTAGCGCGACCAGCATGGTCGAAGCAGCCTTACCAGAGCGACAACCCATGTCCGGCATCTATAACAGCCTGCTGGCCCTGTTTTCCTTGCCCGACGCAACATTCTGGGCCCCTGCCTATATCAAATGGGAACTGGGGCTCCTCAACGCTCTGGGATATGGGCTTGATCTTTCCAGCTGCGCCGTAACAGGTGAGATTGAGAATCTTGCTTATGTGAGTCCGCGTTCCGGTCGCGCTGTAACAGCAGAAGCCGCCGAGCCCTATCGGGACAAGCTCCTGCCCCTGCCCGGTTTTCTCTGTGGAAATCAGGAATGGGATACGCTAGACATTGTCGATGGCCTGACCCTAAGCGAGTATTTCTTTGCCCGCACCGTCTTTGCCAACCCGCAAAACCGCCGCCTTATCCCCATGGACGGCATGATGCCCATGGCGCGGCAAAGGTTATACGGCTATTACGAGCAAAAAATAGCCAAAACCCTTCCCCATACGGCAGAGGTTGCGTGAATCACTTGGGGCCGTTAGAGTGCGCCCCAGCCCAAGATCGGGAGGTCAAACCCGCATCTTAACAGAGTTTATTCAAAGAAATCAGACCGATGGCACGCACGACCACCAAGACAAAGACTTCTAACCTCCCCCCGCAGCCGATTGTCGATACCAAGCTCTCCGAGGCCTTGGCCGGACGGTATTTGTCCTATGCCCTTTCGACGATTATGTCACGTTCGCTGCCTGATGTGCGCGACGGGATGAAGCCTGTTCATCGGCGCTTGCTCTTTGCCATGCGCGAGCTCAAGCTGGCCCCCAACCTGCCCCCAAAAAAGTCGGCACGCGTTGTTGGCGATGTGATCGGTAAATATCACCCGCATGGTGATAGTTCGGTTTATGACGCGCTCGTACGCCTCGCGCAGGATTTCAACCAGCGCTATCCCATGATCGAAGGGCAAGGCAATTTCGGCAATATCGATGGCGATAGCGCCGCCGCGATGCGTTACACCGAAGCGCGCCTGACCGATGTTGCTCGCCTGATGATGGAAGGGATCGATGAAGATGCCGTCGATTTCCGCGAAACCTATGACGGCAGTGGACGCGAGCCGGTTGTTCTTCCCGCCGCCTTCCCCAATTTATTGGCCAATGGTGCCGCGGGTATTGCTGTTGGTATGGCAACATCCATTCCGCCACACAACGTCGCCGAATTGTGCGACGCCATGCGCTATCTAATCAAAACGCCCAACGCCAGTATCGAAAAACTTCTCGATTTTGTCTCCGGCCCCGATTTTCCAACGGGCGGACTTATGATCGAGCCACGGGAATCCATCATTGAAGCCTATAAAACGGGGCGTGGTTCTTTCCGCCTGCGCGCTAAATGGGAAAAGGAAGAGCTTAAGCAGGGCACGTGGCAGATCGTCGTTACCGAGATTCCCTATCAGGTTCAAAAGTCACGCTTGATCGAGAAAATCGCCGAGCTTCTAACCAATCGTAAACTGCCCTTGCTCGACGATATTCGCGATGAGAGCGCTGATGATATCCGTTTGATCCTCGTGCCCAAGAGCCGCAATGTCGATCCGGCCATGTTGATGGAATCCCTCTTCCGCATTTCGGATCTTGAGACGAAGTTCCCCCTCAACATGAATGCGCTGGACAAAGACGGCGTACCGCAAGTTATGGATCTGCGCACAGCTCTCAAGGATTATCTGGCGCATCGCGAGGACGTTTTGGTTCGCGTATCACGCTATCGCCTGTCGCGCATTGAAGAACGGTTAGAGACATTGGCGGGCTATCTGATTGCCTATCTCAATCTTGACGAGGTGATCCGTATTATTCGCACCGAGGACGAGCCCAAGCCTGTATTGATAAAGCGCTTTTCTCTCACCGAAGTGCAGGCCGAAGCCATTCTCAATATGCGCTTGCGCTCTTTACGCAAGCTTGAAGAAATGGAGATCAAGCGCGAGCAAAAGGAACTGTCCGGCAAGCAGGCCGAGCTTAAAAAGCTTTTGAAAGACGAAGCGCTGCGATGGCAGCATATCGACGGTGAACTGACCGAGCTGAAGAAGCTGTTTGGCAAGAACACGCCACTGGGTGCTCGCAGGACTGTTCATGCCGATTTACCTGCGTTAGCCGACATGTCGTTTGAAGCAGCAATAGAAAAAGAAAACGTCACCATCGTTTTATCAGAAAAAGGATGGGTCCGCGCTATCAAAGGACACGAGATCGACCCTACATCCATCAAATACAAAGAGGGCGACGGACAGGCTTTTCTCTTTGAGGCGGAGACAACGGATAAAATCCTTCTCTTTGCCACCAATGGTCGCTTTTACACTCTCGGTGTCGACAAACTTCCGGGAGGACGCGGCTTTGGCGAACCCATGCGCCTGATGATCGACCTGCAAGGCGAAGACGAGGTTCTTGGCTTGATCAAATATGAACCCGAAACCAAATATATCGTCGCGAGCACAGATGGACGCGGGTTTATTGTCAAAGCCGCCGATGTGCTCGCACAAACCAAAAACGGCAAGCAAATCCTCAATGTTGATGGCAAAGCCAAAGCGGCGTCTTTTGCTCCTGTCGAAGGCGATCATATTGCCGTGATTGGCACCAACCGTAAGCTTCTTATCTTCCCGATCGAGCAAGTGCCGGAAATGGCCCGTGGCAAAGGCGTTATTCTTCAAAAGTACAAGGATGGTCACCTTTCGGACATCAAGTGCTTTGCGCTGAAAGAAGGCCTCAGTTGGGCGTCAGGCGACAGAACCCGTACCGAGACAGATCTGCGTGCTTGGATCGGCGAACGCGCACAATCAGGGCGCATGCCCCCCACCGGCTTTGCGCGAAACAACAAGTTCATGTAAAATTTTAGGTTGGTTATTGCTGAACGAGTGTCGGCACACTACCGCATTTCTTTTCAACATAGGCTTGCGCTCTGCGGAAAGCTTCATCAGCATGAGCAGCTGTATCAACCCGGTAGTGCCCTATCTTTGTCGTGAGTTCAAAAATGGCCTCTGGCCCTGTCATAATGGGCATATCGGTTTTAATCTCTTCAATGATTGCTTTCGCATCGTCACAACGTCCCTCATCCGCCGCTTTATGGGCCTGTGTCGACTGTTGAATGATTGCAAAATTCTGTTCCGTCGCTTTTGGCTTATACGGGGAAACAACGGCCTCCTTAGCTTGCGGAGGGAGCGTACTGATGGATGGTCCCTCCGCAGCGTGCGCGGATATCGCCTGCGGGATCATCGTTGCTATGGCCGCGACAAAACCCGTTGCCATAAAAAGTTTTCGATAGATGGGTGTCGTTTTCATGCCAAGTCCTCTTGCGCCATTATCGCTGAAAATATGTCAAAATTCCACACAGATTTAAGAATATAATACTTTCCTAGCCAATATTCCATGCCAATTTGAGACGGTTAGACAAGCCGTGCGCGGCCTTTTCCCGGGGTGTTGCGAGATAATAATCCTGCGCTGGCTTAATATGGGGGAACAAGGCAGGATTAACCATTTGAGCCCCAAAAGCCGCTTCGCTCTCCTCAAAAGTCCTAAAATTGCGTGCTGCGCAAAACAAGGGGTGTGATGGATCAATAAGCCCCCAATGATAGGCATGACCGAGATAGGCCTGAAGCACATGTTCAGCTTCATGTGCCGTGACCAATGCCGCCTGCTTATCGTTTTTTGCAACAACAGGCAATTGTGAGGATAAATAGAGATGTGCGATGTTAAGCTGGTCATCAGGTCGATACACGTAACTCGATGGATTTTCTAAAGGCACATGCGGATTGTAATGCAAATGAATTTCCGGAAGCCCCGCAAAAAGCCCTTTATCATAAGCGCGTGCTGCATCAAATATGCTATAAGCGGTTGACAGCAAATGCTCTGGCCTTTTCGTCTGTGGTTTTGGCGATGCGCCCACTTTAATAAGAGCCTCAAAAAAAGAATCCTGTAGTTCTCGATAAGCTTGTTCACCCGGTAAGAGGTCACAGGACAATTTTGCAAGCCCGCAATCTATTTCAACCAAACGAACCGTGCGGCGGACATCTTTGATTTCTTTGCCAAGCAAATCGGCTACCAAATCAACATTATGCGCATAGATATAATTTTGAACGACTTCCTTGTTTCCTCTGATCGGATGACCATTTCGCCGTTCACAATGTTCATTGGCAGCTTTTTCAAATGTGCCAAAATGAAAAGATTTCCACGTATCAGGCACATGTCTGTTGAAAAAATAATAGCTAGCCGCACAAAGAGCCACACAAGCCTCGTGGCCCCAATCCATATACTTTTCCGGTACGGTTCGAAAAGAGTCCAACACACTGTCAGCCATATCGATCCACACGCGGCGGGAAGCGATACCGTCACTTTTCCGATTCAAATAACGTTCAAGGAAAAGAGATTCTTTAATCATTTTGTTTCTTCAGATCTTCTTTCCCGTTGGCTTGCGGATTTAAGCTGCCCGCAAGCAGCCATAATATCGCGCCCGCGAGGTGTGCGCACGGGAATCGCATAACCCGCATTATTCACAAAATCGCCAAACTTCTGGATTGTCGCTTCGTCGGAACATTCATAGGGACTGCCCGGCCACAGGTTATACGGCAATAAGTTGATCTTGGCCGGTATGCCATCCAAAAGCTTCACAAGCGCCCGCGCGTCGGCAAGCGAGTCATTGACACCCTTAAGCATCACATATTCAAACGTAATCCGCCGCGCATTACTCGCCGCCGGATAATCACGGCAAGCTTGTAGTAACTCTTTGATAGGATATTTCTTGTTAAGAGGAACCAAGACGTCGCGCACATCGTCCGTCACCGCATGCAGGCTGATCGCCAGATTGACCCCCAGATCCTCCCCGCATTTTTTGATCATAGGAACGACACCGGACGTGGAAAGCGTGATCTTGCGCTTACCAATCGCAATGCCTCCCTCATCCATCACGATCTTCATCGCCTTCGCCACATTATCATAGTTAAAGAGAGGTTCCCCCATTCCCATCAGAACAATGTTGGAAAGCATCCGCTTTTCCAAAGACGGAACTCGCCACTCGTCCAGCGCATCACGCGCCAACATCACTTGCATCAAAATCTCACTAGCATCCAGATTGCGTACAAGACGCATCGTGCCCGTGTGACAAAAGCTGCAGCTATTGGTACAGCCAACTTGACATGAAATGCACAGGGCTCCCCGATCTTCTTCGGGGATATAGACCATCTCAACCTCATGCGCATCCAACGGCATCGCCACAAGCCATTTGCGCGAGCCATCTACCGACACCGGATCGGCCATCACGCGAGGGCGCGCGACAATAAAATGCTCGGCCAGTTTCTGACGCACTGGCTTGGCAAGCGTTGTCATCGTCTCAAACGAAGTATGGCCATGAGCATAAATGGCTGTCCAAAGCTGCTTGGCCCGAAAGGCCTCTAGCCCCAAGGCGATCATTTCTGCCTTAAGCTCATCAAGGGGTAGGCCAATCAGGTTGCGGCGGCCTTCAATCAATAAAGATGGTGGCGCAAAACGGGCCGCGTGTCCGGCTATGTTATGGGAGGCGTTTGTCATAGAAATCACATGCCCGAAATGCGCGTGCTTTGTCAAAAGTTACTTAAGCGCACTTGGTTAATGTATTGTTATTTATTGTTTCTTTATTTTTGACTTGCTGGTCGATTTCTTAGTCGGGCTTTCACGACGCGACGTTGGCAGCGGCGCTATCTGAACATCACAGGCCCGGCTTATGGTTTCATAAGCTTTGTTGGAACCTTTTAAATTGATCGTTTCGGCCAAAGAATCCCCAGAGGCGAGGGTTCCATGGAAGGTCACCTGCTCTCCCCCACGAAGGGCCAAAGACAAGGCGTGATCCGTTGCCGCATCTCTGGCCCAAGCCATGTCAGCCTGAGTAAATAAACTGAAAGAATTCTTACCGATTTTGGCAACAACTTCCTTGGATGACTTGAATTTAGCCCCCGGCGTGTAGCTTACAACATCCGTACTTCCCTCGCCTGGCCGATGCGTGATCATCAACACAACATCGCCACGCCGCGCCTTCTTCCCCTTAACTTTGCCGATGGGGGGACTGGCCGTAATCGACATATAACAGATTTGCCGTGTTCCTTCTGTCAGCTGGTACGTTTTCCAATAGCTGAATGTCCCCAACTCCTTGGGAACCTCCGCACGTGCAACTCCTGAAAAAATCAAGGCCAGCAAAACAAATGCGACAACGGATGTCTGTAGACTTTTTTCCATGGCAAAAGGGTAAAAAGAAATAATCGAAATTGCAACCAGTTCTTTTCGTTATCGTGACGAGAAAAGCAAATCTTATTAATTCGGTTTACTGAGGCAAAACATCCATCATCAGATCATAGCTCGTTGCTGGTTTTGACGCAGGCACAGCTTTCTTTTTCAGTTTTGGTGCCTCTGATGCGCTCGATCCCGCTTGTCCGTCCTGCACAGATCCTGATGATACTGCAGGGGCCTCCAGCGCTGGTTCGACCTTATTGTCTGTTTGATGCCCCTGTTCCTTCACAGCTTCCGTTGCCGATTGTGTTTCCGGTACTTTGGGCTCTTCTGGCTTGGGCCCGATAATCAAAGGTTGCAAGATAGGAGCAAGGGAACGCAACACCTGCGCCGACAGGGCGCTGGTGAACTTGAAATTCTCGGCCTTCTGCCCCGCGACATGCGCCGTGACAGTGCCAAAGAAACGATCACCAATATAAAAAACTATCGTCCCAGTGCGATTGACGACGCGTGAAGAGATAAGACGTCCGTGAGGCCCATATTCATCAAACCGATGATCCCCCGTTCCCGTTTTTCCACCGATTATCAGGGGCACACCGTTATGATCAACATATCCGCCGCGCAATCGGCGTGCTGTGCCGTTTTCAACAACTTCTATCATGGCCGCACGGGCCACGCGCGCCACAGCGGGCTCCAAGACGCGTTCTCCACGGTTTTTTTCAATCTCTAGCTCGGTTTCAAATGGTGTGCCTTGAGCAAAACGCAATTTTTCAAAACGAACCATCGGCTTACGCACACCGTCATTGAGCAATATTCCGACCAGCTCCGCCAAGGCCCCCGGACGATCCGCCGACGAACCAATCGAAGTGGCAAAACTCGGGACAAGCCTGTCAAACGGGTATCCAAGTCTTGACCAGCGTTGTTGTATATGGGCAAAGGCATCTTGTTCAAGCAGGATGCGAATACGCGTATCCTGCGCCCCCTTCTTGCTCGCCCTGAACAGCCACGCATAACTTTCAATCCGGACGGGCTTGCTAATCGCCAAAATCTGGGAGCGCGTCGCACGCGGGTTGGCCAGTTTGTAACTCACAAGCCACAACTCCAGAGGATTTATGCCAGTAATATACCCGCGATCTGCAAGACTATACCTATCGACAGGATACTCGTCATAAAGTTGATGCAACCGCTCCTCGCCCAATGGCGTTGGGACAGCTTTCTTCATAAAGGCCGCAAAGTCTTGATAGCTTGTCTTTGGAAAGGCTGAACGGTACAAGATTGCCTGAGAGGTGGCTCCCTTATGAGCCCGTGCCGCAAGCTTTGTTAAAATTTCAGACGGATCAAGTTTTGCATAATCCGAAATATAACGATTAAGAAAGGTCGTGCCCTCTTTGTCAGCAAAACGCTCAAGATAAGCCTTGCGCGCCGGATGTTCCGGATCCCCCAGCAATTCCTGCTTCGTTTGTTGCCCCTGACCAATTGTATAATTCACAATATCGCGCATCAATCGTATGAAAACGAGATTGACCGAGTCACGCAAAGCTTCACGCAAGTTCATATTTTTATGATCTTCGCTTTTGTCGAAATTGACAAATTGATGCGCTCCGCCACCCGTAAAAAAGGTTTCCCAAGGGCTGCCTGAATATTTACGATCCATAGCGGCCTGTAACATTTCTTCCATCGTCGCCTTAGGATGCTCGGAAAGCCATTCTGTAGTCCACAACGTCAGAACATCGGGAGCTTCGTTTGTTAAAGCCTTTAGGTCCTCAGATGATAAGCCGGCATACCGTCGATAAAGCTCGCCAACAATTTCAAGATATGTCACGAGCGTACGCAACTTAGCTGTTGAACCAAGATCCAGCTTACCCCCTTCATTCATATCCAGCGGACTATTAATGTTATCAGATTGTACGCGGAGATAATTTCCGTCTTCCTTCTTTTCGTATAAAAGGACGCTCCACTTGATTTCTGCCGGGTCGTTATCTTCTTTAAGAAGGCGAAACCCATAAAGACCGATTGACTTCAGGTGCTCTGGATCAGCCATTTTCTTCAAAAAACCCGTCAGTTCTTTTTGCGTCTTACTATCAAGGGTACTTGTTACATCGACATCCACACGATCAAGCTCATACATGTTGCGTAACCCCAGCTTTTTGAGCAAATGGGTTCGCATAGCGTTCGTTGCCTTCATATCCAAAAAGTCAACCTGAGGAACAGGCGGCGGGTCCGGCAAAAACCGGAACTTTGTTGCACGCGCTGCATTACGAAGGGCAACAGAGATAACATTTGCACGGGCCAGTAAATCCAGTGTGCTGTCCGTTAACGCATCAAGGGCCATTCGATCGGAAAGAAGATAATAGGTTGGCCTTCGCTGTGAGAGAATTAATCCTAAGACTTCCCGATAAGCCGCCCCCTTAACACGCAAAGTTTCAACGTCGGTTTCGGGTAAATTTAATGCCGTTGTTGTTTCCTTGAGATCATGTCCAAACCAAGCCCAAAGCCCGTCTCCAATGCTATTGATTTCGCCAAAACCAGGTCGGGCGCTCAACGGCGTGCTATTAAGATAATCCAGCACAATTTGTTTACGAGCTTCTCGCGTATCTGGTCCATTCATATAGACGCGAAGGCTCGCGGAGACAATTTGACGAATTTTTTCCATCGCGCCATGCGTTTGTCCGCCGGGCGAGAACCGAAACTTCTCAATCTGGGTTGCTAGCGTGCTACCACCTCCAAAATTCTGCCCCGGTATGATATGTTTGAGGATCTGGCCAAACGCGGCATAGAAGAAACGGTCCCATTCAATCGCAGGATTATGGGTTACTGGTCCATCTTTAAGAAGTTCCCTATTTTCAATATAAAGCAAAGTATCCACCAACAATGGCGGAATAGCTTCAAAGCTGGGAAAAACATTTGATGGGAATGACGCCTTATATAACGCCTCGCCATTTCTGTCTTTTAAATCCAACCCCGCAACATTTTTCGGGCGATAAAGCGGGTACAACCCATCCTTGATGAGCTCGTGGTACTTAGCCGAGGCTCTTACTTGTTGGGTTACGGCATAGCCATCACCTTGCAAGGCCTTTGCAAAAAAGGGAATATAACTATATCCCAACCGCTGATTATAAGGGCCTGAACTCGGCACACGAAAATCCTGTGCCGGCCCCGCCTTGACCTCATAATGAACCTTCGCCGCAATGTCGGTTAGGTACTCGGCCTGAAGCTTGGAGGTACGAATTTCTTCTCCAAGAAAAAAGCCCACAACACCGCCAAACCCGATCAGAAAGGCCAAGGGGACTAGCCATATCACTTGGGGCACGCGCATGCGATAAGGGCGATATGCTTTAGACTTACCCGATCTGCGGCTGTTTTGTACCGGCTTCCTGTTTTTATGCCTAGCTGTTCGCGCGGATGTCATCAGTTGGGCTCACACAAGAAACAAAAAGAAAACGGACTAATTAAGAACAGACGGAGGGGTCAATCCTTTTATCACATCGGCCAGCTCGGCAACCTTGACTTCAGACTGCTGCTTGCTTGCCATATCCTTAAGCAGAACCGTCCCGCGAGCTTTCTCTTCTACACCATAAATAACAATATAGGGGATGCCCGCTTTGTCAGCGTATTTGAGTTGTTTATCCAGTTTGGACGGCTCAAGATAGTTCTCGACCGTCAGGCCGCTTTTCCTGAGCATCGCGGCCAAAGAAAGATATTCACGGCCAAGGCTTTCATCCTGCTGTGCAATCAGAACCCGCGTCGTGTGAGGTACTGGAGGCAGCATATTCAGCGACTCAAGAAGTTCATAAAGGCGCGTTGCGCCAATCGAAAGCCCGACGCCCGGTAGTTTGGATTTGCAGTACATACTTGCCAAATTGTCATAACGCCCACCCGAACAGATGCTGCCAATTTCAGGATATTTGTCGAGCAACGTCTCATACACTGTGCCCGTGTAGTAATCGAGGCCACGCGCAATCGCGAGGTTAATCCTCGTTCTCTCTTCTGGCACGCCCAGAGCGCGCAAAGAAGAAACCATCACCTCTAGTTCATGCACGCCTTCAACAAAGGCAAGTGTTTCAACCTTAAGTGCCCGCAAAGCCTCTAGCACCTCTTCTTTCGTTCCACGCAGGACGATTAAGGCAAGAAGTTTGTCCGTTGCTTCTGGCGCAAGCCCCAGTTCCAAAACAGACTCCCGAACTTTTTCAATACCAATTTTGTCAAGCTTATCAATCTCGCGCACAATCAAGGTTTGCGTTTCAAAATCCGCAACGCCCCACGCTTGCAAAAGACCGAGTAGGATTTTGCGATTGCTGAAGTGAATTGTGAATTCTTTGAGGCCTAGCTCCGTAAATATCTCGACAATGATAGCGGGAAGTTCGGCATCGTATGAGGGATCAAGCTTGTCTTTACCGATCACGTCGATATCGCACTGATAAAACTCGCGGGCCCTGCCTTTCTGGGGACGCTCTCCGCGATAGGATCTCTGAATTTGATAGCGACGAAAAGGAAAAGCCAGTTCACGTTCACGCATTGCAACATAACGCGCCAAAGGGACCGTCAAATCAAAGTGAAGTGCCATATCGGGCTCGTAACCTTGTGCCAACGATCCTGTTGATTGTACAAAGTAAACCTGTTTTTCCGTTTCCCCCCCAGACTTTGTGAGTAAAATATCCTTGTGCTCAAAAACAGGCGTCTCGACCTGAACAAAACCGAACCGTTCATATCCACGACGAATGACATCAAGCATATGCTGAAACACCATTTGGTTGCGAGGTAACAGCTCCAAAGTTCCAGAAGGAATGCGCGGTTTAATCAAGGACATACTATTTTCTTTCTTCCATTTGTCATGACTCTTTCAGCCCAAGGCCAAAATGCCGCTTGTGCTGACAAAGGGTTACAATAAGACAAAAACCTAAAGAAAAACAAGCGCAGCCCGCAGAAATCTAACCAAAAACGCAGAAATTACAGATACGGATACAAACAGGTAACAGAATCGCAAACCACCCCTGTTCATTCCGTTAACTTTAGTTATATTAAAGGACCACAAGGCACCCACCGCCGACTTCGCCCCTGCCGAGGATTTAATGACCACACGCCCAACCACACTTACAATTCCCAAACCCGACGACTGGCACCTGCACCTGCGCGATGGGGCTATGATGAAGGCTGTTGTGCCCTATACCGCCCGACATTTCGCGCGCGCTATCGTCATGCCCAATCTGAAGCCCCCGATCAGGACGACAGCCGATGCGGCCGCCTATCGGGAGCGCATTCTGGCAGCTTTACCGGAAGGGGTGGACTTCACCCCGCTTATGACTGCCTATTTAACTGATACGACCAACCCGGACGACTTGGAAAAAGGCTTTCGGGACAACATATTATTTGCCGCCAAGCTTTATCCTGCTGGTGCAACAACCAACTCGGACCTAGGTGTCACGGATGTGCAGGGGATTTCTCACATCCTCGATCGCCTTCAACGAATAGGCATGCCCCTGTCTATTCACGGCGAGTTTGTTGACCCCTCCGTAGATTTTTTTGACCGTGAGGCCGTTTTTATCGAACGAATTCTCATCCCGATGCGCCGGAGCTTTCCGGAACTTCGGATTATTCTGGAACACCTGACCACCAAAACAGCTGTCCACTATGTTATGACCGAGGGACAGATCGGGCGTCTTGCGGGTACAATAACCCCACATCATTTATGGATCAACAGGAGCGCCATCTTCGAAAATGGCATTTCTCCGCATTTGTTCTGCCTGCCCATCGCCAAGCGTGAGGAGGATCGTCAGGCGCTTATTCAGGCCGCCACATCTGGTGCCTCCATGATCTTCGCCGGAACCGATAGCGCGCCTCACCCTCGCACGGCGAAGGAAACGGCCAATGGCGCAGGCGGGATTTTCGGTGCAGCCAATGCCCTTTCGCTCTATGCCGAGATATTCGATCATGCTAATGCCTTGAATAAGCTTGGTGATTTTCTTAGCACCAATGGCGCAACCTTTTACAAAGTCCCCGTCAACACAGCCTCGATAACTTTGGAGAAGTCGCCAACACCTCTGCCCCCTCTTAAGCCGATTTTAACAGAGGATGGGGCAGAAATAGTTGTCTTTCCTCACCAATCCGCTCTTTCGTGGCGTATTATCGAGTCTTCCTCGTCTTATGCGGCTCAACCCTAAGGATCTGCGATGTCTCAGTCCCTCTCAGAACTTCCTTTCCTCAATCTCTACGTCCGGCTTGATCAACAAGAAAAGCCCACTTATCGCGCAAAAGACCGCAATCAAGGGGCCAAAAACCTGCCAATTCCCGATGACTTCTTGCCTATCGTCGAGCAATTTGCAACGGCGGTCAAAGCCGAGTTACAGGATCGCGCACGCGGAATCGTTCAGCACAATGGCACGCGGTGCCGCCTGTCGAAACAAATTATGGCGGATGGATCCGTATGGGCTTGTGCACGACGCATTGAGGAGAATCTACCAAAACTGGATTCGCTTGGCTTTGCTCCGCATATACACAACCATCTTCACTCCATTGGTGAACGCGAAGGCCTTATCCTTGTCTCCGGCTCGGCCATGCAAGGCAAGACAACAACGGCTTCCGGTCTCTTGGTCGATTACCTCCAATCCTACGGTGGCCTTGCCATTACAATCGAAGAACCGGTTGAATACGTGTTAAAGGGTCGGCATGGCGATAGTGGTCAATGCTTCCAAATCGAGCCCCAGAATGAACAAGGATGGGAAGAGGCTTTAAGCAACATTATGGGATGGGCTCCACGCTATATTTTTGTTGGTGAGGTCCGCACGCCCAAAACGGCTGAACTTCTTTTGAACGCCGCGACCACAGGTCACACCGTTATCACGACATTCCACGGCGGCATGCCCGAAGACGCTCTCATTGGTCTGCTCTTTCTTGCCGAACAATCCATGGGCAAAGGGGCAGCGGATATATTAGCCGGATGCCTTACGGCATTGCTGCACCAGACGCTCAAAGAGGAAGGGCCTTTCGTACGCTATCTGTTCACCGAAGAGAATGCACCGGCGGATCCTATACGCGGCCTTATCCGCGAGAACAAAATTGGCATGATGTCAACCTATATCGACCGCATATCAGCACGCCTTGCCAACATGCCTGCCCCTGGGTCTATTGCCAAACCTTCTGCCGTCCCAGCAGGAATGGCCTCTGGTGCGAGTGGCCAACCACCTCTTCCGCCTCTCCCTCCAATCCGCCGCTAAAGGAAATACGCCATGATTGGAAATGACATTACAAACCCCGGTAGCGATAAACTTCGTGATCTCGCCTTTATGGATCTCTATATTCGCGTCGACCACCCCGGCCAGACCCGTTATCGTGCCGCCACTCGCGATTATACTAATAACTGGACCCGCGTTCTGCCGGATATCTACAAAAACGAAATCGATATCATTGCCAACCAGTTACGCGGGCATATCGATAGCCCGGACTCAGCCTTTGAATATGATGGTTTACGCTTTCGTCTCTCTTATCAACGTCTAGCGAATGGCGAAGACTGGGTTGTGCTGCGTCGTATTAGCACAAAGGTCCCAAAGCTTGAGGATCTATCTTTTGCACCACACATGTCAACGCATCTTCGGCGCATGGGACAGCGTGATGGCCTGATCATCATCTCCGGCGCAACAGGAAATGGTAAGACCACCACAGCCTTTGGTCTTCTTAACGACTTTCTGCAAAACTTTGGCGGTGTCGGCATCACAATTGAAGATCCGGTTGAATATGCCCTTAACGGGCCCGTCGGGGAATATGGATATTGTTATCAAGTTCAAGTCAATAAGGACGAAGATTGGGCCACACCGCTCAAGCGTGCCTTGCGATGGACTCCTCGCTTTATCCTTGTGGGCGAAGTCCGTTCCCCACGATCTGCCGAACAGATTCTTCGCGCAGCAACAACGGGACACTTGGTCATCACAACAATTCACGCGGGATCGATCGAAGAAAGCCTCATGGGCCTGATGCATCTAGCTGAGCAAAGCATGGGATCATCTGCAAACTTTATGCTGGCACAAGGTCTAACATCTGCTATGCACCAAACACTCAATACTGCAGGGCCTTTCCTTCGTTATGTCATGACCGAAGATGGCAACAATGGCGATCCTGTGCGCTCGCTTATCCGCGAAAACAAAGTCGGCATGATCAATTCATACATCGACAAGCAAATCGCACGCATGAACACGATCCACGGCGTCGCATCGTCCATAGGACAGGGCACACAGAAGCGATAGTTTTTTGGTCAGGAAAGGCTCGCCCCCAGACGATTCATCAAAGGAATGAAATCGGGGAAGCTCGTGGCAATGACGCGGCCATCGTCAATAGTCATCGGCTCTCGCGTCACGAAACCTAAGACAAGAAAACTCATAGCGATACGATGATCCAACGCCGTGTCGATCATAACGCCCCCTTGGGGCGGCGTTCCGGTACCGTGGATAATGAGGTCATCTCCTTCGACCTCAACCGCCACACCAGCCTGAGCAAGCCCCTTAGCGACAAGCGTTAGTCGATCGCTTTCTTTCACGCGCAATTCCTTAAGCCCGCAAAAGCGCGATGTTCCCTTAGCCAAAGCGGCAGCCATCGCCAAAACGGGATATTCATCGACCATACTGGGCACGCGGGCCTCAGGGATCGTCACACCACTGAGCGGACTGGCACAAACGCGCAAATCTGCCACGGGCTCTCCCCCCAATTCACGCTTGTTCATGATCTCTATCTTGGCACCCATCTCCAAAAGACTATGCAAAATGCCCGCGCGACGTTCATTTATGCCCACATTATTCAGAACAACATCCGAACCCTCGCACAAACACGCCGCGACCATCGGGAATGCCGCCGAGCTAATGTCAGCGGGAACCTCTATCGTTCGTCCGGTCAAAACAGGACGACCCTGAAGCCTTATCAAATCAGCGCCATCGTCCGTTTTGGATATATCAAGTTGCGCCCCGAAGGCACGAAGCATCCGCTCCGTTGGATCGCGCGTGGGGACTGGTTCTATAACCTCTGTTATGCCATCACAGCTGAGGCCAGCCAATAAAATCGCGGATTTTACCTGTGCCGAGGCGACAGGAAGCCGATAAGAAATAGGGCGAATGGATGCAGCCCCCTCAACAGCCAAAGGCATACGCCCCTCTTTACGGGATACAAAACGAGCCCCCATCTGGGATAGGGGGTCGATCACACGTCGCATAGGGCGCTTGCAAAGCGAGGCATCTCCCGTAAAGAAAGTCGTCATGGGACGTCCGGCAACAAGCCCCATCAAAAGACGCGCCGATGTCCCGCTATTCCCCATATCGAGCACACAGGAAGGCTCGGCCAAATTATCCAGTAGTCCCACACCATCAATAATCCAAGCGTCATCCTGCCGCTCAATCGATGCCCCCATAGCGCGAAGCGCAGCCATAGTGGAAAAAACATCCTCCCCCTCCAAGAGGCCACGAACCGTCGTCCGCCCTTGGGCAATGCCGCCAAGCATGATTGAACGGTGGGAAATGCTCTTATCCCCCGGAGGGGTAACCGCCCCCTTCAGGGGATCAGAAACAGAGGATGAAAGGGGCTTTTTCTGTAAATTTAGCGTGTTCATAGAGATGGTTATAACAAAAACAATGGGCAAACCCTAGCCGGAAATCATTTAGCCCCCCCCTTTTCAGCCTTTATCCGCAATCTGAGCGTTGACAGGCCTATTTTTCTATGTAAGAGGACTACGCCGTTTGATTTTTTTGTTTCAAGCCAGTGATTCTGAGCAGGAGGAAAGACAAGTGTCGAAGCCAGAGTGGGGTACAAAAAGAATTTGTCAGCAATGCGCAACGCGTTTTTATGACATGAAAAAGAAGCCGCCTATTTGTCCAAAATGTGGCGCGAGCATCGAGTTGGAATCCCCCAAGGCCAAGCGCGCACGTGCCGCTGCTGAGGAAAAAGCTCGCCGAACGATCCCTACCCCCGAAATTGATGAAATCCCCATCGAAAATGATGGTGCCGAAGACACGATGATTGAGGATGTGGATGAGCTGGGCGAAGACGATTTGGATATGGATGATGTTGTTGAGCGGAAAGAAGACGATCAATAACCCCTCTCTTATTCAATTTCATCTGCCAATGACGTCTTGAGAACAGAGGCAGCCACATCATAAGCAAAACCAGCGCGCATCATGGCGGCAAATTCTTTGGCCTTTAGGCTTCTAAGCCCGGCCTCATCGAGGCCTTGCTCCTTTGATACAGAGCGATAGGGACCAAGTCGGCGTTTGCGGGCAAAAGCCGTTGCGGCTTCGGCTTCTAGTTCTGCGGGATCGCCCGCTTCATCCTCCACAAGCGCTTTTTCGATATGCTGGGCACTCACCCCTTTTTGACGAAGTTTTTCGGTAATCTTGCGTGCACTCCCTCCTGCACGACGCAAGGAACGCACCTTTGTTTCGGCAAAGGCGGCATCGTTAATCGCCCCGCTCGTCTTATGCGTCTCGACAATCCTGTCTATGGCTTGTCGCAAGGCTTGATGTGCCTCTTTATCTGCCGCAAAGAATTCATCCGCCATTGCGGCGCGCCGGATACGGTTTTCCAGTACGCGACGCAGACTTGCCTCCGACGCGGCATAACGACTGAGGTAATACAGGGCAATATTGGCCAGACGCTCTGGCGTTGGCTTACGATATTTACGTGTTCTCGGTTTTGAAGAAGAAACGGCCATGAAAGCAGCCTAAAAGCAAAAACCCATCGCCGCAAGGGCGATGGGTTTAAATGGATGATATATCATTGCCAGATTATCAACGATGATGTGGTGCCCTATATTTTATCGGCTTCCACCTAAAGCCAAATTTACCATCCCGGTTTGTCCGCTTATGCACGCGGGGCTCCCTGTATTTGATAACAGGGTTTGATAATCCACCATCTCGAAAAATGATTTGGGGGGAATAATCCCAACGATGGTTGCCATGCTGGATTGTTGGACCGGGCGTGCCGATGTAGCGTGGATTCCCATCACGATCATAGACAACTGTAAGAGCATGAGCAGATGCGGCAGCGCCAAAGCAGATGCTGGTCATCACAACCCCAAACAAGCTCTGTTTAAGCAGCTTGACCATCTTATCTTTTGTCGTTTGTTGCATGATGTATCCCTCCTTACAATTATCTTTGGCTTGGCACAAACCATGTTTCATTTCTATTCTGGCGATAGCTTCGCTCTGAATTATCATATGAACCCGGAACATAGGTCTCTGGTTTAACGCCCCGCTTTTTCATTCGTTCTTCGTAGCTGTCGCTCCACCCTGGTTTTAGGAAGGGGTCGTTACCGCTGCCATATCGTCCCGGCACATAAGTGCATTCTTTAAGCTCAGTCCCATCGGCATAAATAGCCCATTCACATCTATGAAGGGAGATGTCCAAGAAAGCCTTTCTCTCCACCGCACCATCAAAGCGACCAGAAAACCACGGGTCCTGTCGCGTTGTACAAATGTAATAGGCAGGATAGCCTATAGCTTGCTCACACCCGCCATACCATTCGTTGCGATCCCCACGACGCGGATTGTTCGCAAAGAAATAAGGCGAACGCGGATCGTTGCTCGGCAAACGAAACGTCCATCCTGCCCGTTCTATGGTAACTTGAGGGCGTTCATAGCGCTCCCGACGAAGCGGCCTTAACGAGGGATCAACGATCTGTGTGCAACCCGGCAAACACACTGCGCTTGCGGCAAGAAGGAAAAGGGAAAGAGCTTGATTAAATTTCTTAGACATTTATACGCCTGTTTCAATATCGGATGGCTGCATTTTAGCAAAAACCCGTCTCTAAGTCCATAAATCGCTTTAGTTGCAGCCCATTGCCCCACAAAAACGGACATTAGTTTTATTATTTATTTTCAATATGTTGCACTCATTATTTGATACGCGCTATCCCTGTTTAATGGTTTCAAGCATCAACTGACGAATGGCATCAAGCCCTTGATCTTTCTCGGAACTTGTTAACAAAACCGTGGGGCGCGCGGCTGGGTGCTTTCGCAACAAAGCTTCAACCTCGGCAACCCTTCCCTCGTGATCCATACCGCGCATCTGGTCAGCCTTAGTCAAGACAACTTGATAACTCACCGCCATTTGATCCAGAAAGCTCATCATCTCTTGATCGTTCGCTTTGACACCATGCCGCCCGTCAAGGAGCAAAAAAACGCACCGCAACCGCGATCTTGTTCGCAAATAGTTGCGAATGAGAGCGTTCCATTTTTCGATATCCGTCTTGGGCGCTTTGGCATGCCCATAACCCGGCAAGTCAGCGATCAACAACTGATCAGCCAAATTGAAAAAAATGATTTGTTGCGTGCGCCCCGGTGTTGTCGATGTGCGTGCAAGAGCTTTGCGCCTCATCAGCGCGTTAATCAAAGAAGATTTCCCAACATTGGACCGCCCCCAGAAGGCAACCTCGGGCGCTTGAACAGGGAGAGACTCCAAATGGGACGCTTCGCTCGCTGCCAAAACAAAATCGCAGGGCTGGGCAATCAATCGGCGAAGTTCGTCTCGATCTTCCTTCATGCCTTTTTCTTACTTTTGTGACCGTGCACATGCATCGAGACATAACGCTGTTGTCCGATGCCGATGAGGTTGCTAATCGTCCAGTAAAAAATCAGCCCCGCTGCTACCTGCCCCATCATAAAGGTGAAAAGGATCGGCATTAACATGAACATCTGCGCCTGATTTTTATCGGGTGGCTGCGGCGACATCTTTTGTTGAACAAACATGCTAACGCCCATCAAGATCGGCCAAACACCAAGATGTGGGATAAACGACCAATCGATTAAACCAAAAAGTGTCAGAACAGAGGTCGGATCCGGCGCCGACATATCATGCACCCATCCAAAAAGCGGGGCATGGCGCATTTCGATACCGACATACAAAACTTTGTAAAGCGCGAAGAAAATCGGAATCTGGATAAGGATCGGAAAACAACCCGACATAGGATTGACCCGCTCGCGCTGATAAAGCTCCATCGTCGCAATACTGAACTTTTGCTTATCATCCTTATAACGCTCTTGAAGACGCTTAAGCTCCGGTTGCAACTCCTTCAGCTTGGCCATCGAGCGCATCGACTTGATCGACAGAGGCAAAGTTACGATCTTGAGCATGATTGTAAATGCAATAATCGCAATCCACATATGCCCAAAAATTTTCGACAAGCTATCAAGCAAATACAGGAAGGGCTTGGTCAGATAGTAATACCAGCCAAAATCAATCGCACGATCAAAGAGCGGTAGCCCAAGTTTTTCTGCATAGGAATCCAACAGGCGCACCTGTTTAGCCCCTGCAAAAAGGCGCGTTGTACGCTCACTGCTCGCGCCGGGGGCCAATGAAACAGGCGTCCCGCGAAAATCAACCTGATAGATACCATCGACCGGCTTGCTTGCATCAGAACCGGACGTATAGGAAAAGCTTGCAGAAATTTTCTGGTCTTGCTCAGGCAACAACGTAACAAGCCAATATTTGTCGGTAATCCCAAGCCAGCCCCCCTGACTTTCAAACGCCGTTTTACGTTCTTCGACAAGCTTGTCATATTTTATTTCTTTTAGTGTTCCATCCAAAACACCAAGCGGTCCTTCGTGCAAAACGTAAGATCCCTCAACTTTTGGATGCCCCTGCCGCGCAATAAGCCCGAAGGGATAAAGTGTTACCGTATCACCACCCGTGTTTTTGACGCTGTCCTCGACGGTAAACAGAAAATGATCATCGATGCTGATCTTGCGCTCGAACAAAAGGCCCTTGCCGTTATCCCAATGAAGCACAACAGGATGATCGGGCGTCAGCTTTTGCGAATCCGCCTTCCACACTGTATCGTCACCGGGAACCTCGGCACCCTGAGCACCCAACCAACCAAAAGAAGCGTAATAAGACCGGTGCGGCTCTATCGAGCCCGCCGGTGAAAGAAGGACAATCTGTGACGAATCCTTTTCAACCGTTTCCCGATAGTTGATGAGATCTAGATCGTCGAGACGGGCCCCTTTGAGATTGATCGAACCGCGCAATTCCGGCGTTTCGATAGGCAGACGCTCAGTCTCTTTGAGAATCTGCGCGCGATCCCGAAGCTGTTGAACCGGTGCGGTAGTTGCTTGGACCGCAGCCTGATCCTTTACCTGCTGCTCGATTGCAGCAACGATACGCGCCTTTTCAGCCTGTGGCTTCTCATACATGTAATGAAAGCCGACAATAATCAAAATCGACAAGACGACTGCTGTGATAAAATTCTGGTTATCCATGGCTCATTAAGCTCGATTTTAGGTGGAATCCACTGGCGCCAAACACAACGCAAAAGGTTATGCGTCATATCCCATTTTTCAAGCTAAGGATCAATATTTTTATGACTCGGATGAATATCCGGCACTGGATCATAGCCTGAGCCACCCCATGGGTGACATCGCGCAATACGTCGTATAGCAAGGCACATGCCACGCCAAGCGCCATGCTTTTTAAGGGCTTCATCTGCATAGGCCGAGCAAGTCGGTTCAAAGCGACAGTGCCGTCCCATAAAAGCCGATAAGCTATGACGATAAATCCAAATCAAAGCACGCAGGAGCTGTACCATCAGCCCGCCTCTTTTTTCTTAAGCTTTGAAAGCGCCTTTTCAAGCTCCTGACGCAATACAACGTAATCATTTGAAAGAATGCCCGATCGGGCGATCAAAACATAATTCTTCCCGGACTGTGCATGGCTAGGAAAAACCTCCCTCACCAATGCACGCAAGCGACGACGGGCACGATTGCGCATCACAGCATTGCCGATCATCTTCTTGCTGGCTGTCAGACCATACCCAACGGCAATTTCTGTTGCATCAGGCGGTCGTTCCCCCTGTTGGACAATAAACGAAGAAGTCACCCACTTGCAACGTGCAGCCGCAACGGCCAAAAACGCGCTGCGCTTTTTTAATACACCAATTGGGTGATCCTTCGTCTTCTCACGGGGCACGGGAAACCCCCTTCGGTTTTAGGCCGTAAGCTTCTTACGCCCCTGCGCACGGCGGCGCGCAATGACTTTGCGGCCATTCTTGGTCGCCATACGGGCGCGGAAACCATGACGGCGCGCACGAACGAGCTTGCTGGGTTGATAGGTACGTTTCACAACACGACTCCACTGAATAACATCTTCAAGAGGGCCGTGTATAAGGGGTTAGACAACCAAAGTCAAATAGAAGCGGTTTATTTCCGCACCAAACCACGGCACATTAACCAAATAGCGAGCTTTTCATCAGAAAAGTCAGCTCCTGAGTCATTAATTCCGCAATTTTCTGTCGTTGCGCGGGTTGGGCCAGAAGAGATTCATCTTTCTTATTGGACAAAAAACCCGTTTCTATCAATAGGGAAGGCACTTCTGGCGACCGAAGAACCGCAAAGTTGGCTGAGCGCATTGGTTGGTCTAGCAATTGCCACTGTCTTTCCATGGCCTTTACAAAGCCAACCTTAACCCTTTGCGCTGTATTGGACGTATGGCGAGCCGCCAAATCAAACAAGATCTCCGCAACCTCTTGATCCTCAACAGGCACATGCAAGCCACCGATTAGGTCGGCCTGATTTTCTTTCTCTGCCAATTGGTTGGCAAATTGGTCCGAAGCTTTTTTGGAAAGGCTGTAAACCGAAAGCCCGCGCGCATTGCAATTTGGTGCACTATCCGCATGGATAGAAACAAACATATCAGCTCGAGACTTATGTCCAATCTCAACTCGTTCCGCCAATGGAAGAAAAACATCCTGCTCTCGGGTCATCTTCGCATCGACACCTTTCTCCCTTGCGACAGCCTCCGCCATACGGCGCGCTATATCAAGGGTCACATCTTTCTCCCGCGTTCCAGACAAGCCAATAGCACCAGGATCATGACCTCCATGGCCGGGATCTATCATAAGTAAACGGGGCGGTCTCGGCTTTGCAAGGACCTGTGGAGCCTCTCCAGTCAACTTGGGCGTCAGTTGCCCGCCAGCAGGCTTTGCCCATAAGGAGGTCGGCAAAAGCAAAGCGATCGAAACGGCAGGCGCCACAGAATAGGCAAGCTTCAAAAAACGCCGTCGCGCCGCGTTTGGTAAAATGACTTTTCCCCTATGGTCTTTATCGATGGACACGACGCAACGCACCCCTTGCCGAACATTCCGAATCACACGGATTATACGTTAAATCATCTTTATAAATGTTCAAGAAGCTGGAAGACTTTTTCTCGCTATTAAGAGGATAGCCCAATTGTAACGAGAATATCGGCCAATATGGCCGCCCGCTCAGGATCATCCGGCTCAAACACATATACACACCGCCCCGCTTCGCTTTCACCGACCTCCATAATCCGTCCAAAAGAAGGCGATTTTAGGTTGGCATCGAACGACACTTTTGTAGAAAGCAAAGACGCAGGATACTTCAGCGCGAAAAGCACGCTTGGATCATGAAAATAGAAAACTGGCTCCGGAGAGAAGGAGCGACAGTGTGCAATCATGAGCTCTTTTGAAAAACGCGCAACATCGTCCAGACCTTCTAACTCGTTAATTTCGGGCAAGGACAGATGTATCAAATAAGTTGTATTAACAGGGACCAGCACAATTTCAAAAGAGCTTTCCAAAAGCATCTGAAAGGCAGGTGGATCGCAGGCAATATTAAAATCCGGGGTTGGCATTTTCGCCCATTGATTTCCCAATCGCCCGGCCATCATCACAACGCGGCGGATAGATCCTGAAGCAAGATGGGGCAACATAGCGGCAAAATTCGTTGCCGGTCCCGTAATGTAATAATCAACGGGTCCAACTCGTCGGGCCTTCTCATCAATCCATGCGGCACGCTCCACTGCAGTCAGAGGTGTGCCCGCTCTTCCACTGTCTGGCAACAAAACATTACACAGCCCATTACCCGCCTGCTCTTGGCGGGGAAGGACCACGTCTTCGTATAAAGGATGGGAACTTAAGGGATGTTCTTCTCCTATGAATACAGGCGTTTTTCCACCCCCCAAAGGAATAACACGCAAACAATTATCAACAACATTATTGAGCGTTGTATTTCCGTAGGAAGCAAATACAGCCTGCATCGGCAGTTCTTTTTTTAAGGCATAAAGTATCGCAAGCGCATCATCCCGCCCCGTGTCGCAGTCCAAAATGAAAGGAGACAGCATTGCGGGTTACCCTTTGACTAGGGATAGGGGCACACGGCGTGGCCTGTATTTCTCAAGAACGACAGCCATCGAAGACGACTGAGAGATATTGCATATATTCGCCAAGACTGGCCCTGACAAAAAGCTGGAAAGCGACGGGGTTTCCCCCAATCTTGTCTTCAACGTCTCACAGAATTGTATATTAGCGTCGATGACTTCTTGGCGGAAGCTCCTTACGCTAACCGCTTTGATTTTGAATAAATCGCACATTTTTCTATCAGGAAGCATAAACGAAGGAAGACGCCCAAAAAATGATCCCGTTTTTACGACAAGGCCATCAAACAAGTGATCACGAGTCGTGATGTGCTCGCACGCACCACCCTCATATTCGTACCCCACGATAAGGGGCATAACTTTTCCATCAACTACGAGTTTTTCACGTTCTTCCTTGCTTGCAAGAGAAAAACAGGTCGCGATAGCGACAACCTTGGCCTCCCCTAAAACGCCGCGTTCTTTCATCCGTTCGACAATCCATAAAGGCATCTTGGCGTGACGAATGTTATCCTCTAATAAAACCAACCCAACTTTTTTCTTTCGCCCCGCACGCTCTTGCTTACAAATGTCCTTTAATTTACTCAATTGTTGTTCTAAAGGCCCCTTACCGGGACGCCCCACATAACCTTTTTGCTCGCCTTCCAGAGTAAATTCTCTTGAAAACCCGATTTCAGCGAAAGAGGCTCTGGGTATATGTGCTTTTCCAAAATCCGATGATGTGATCAAGTCGTCAAGTGATACATAAATGATTTTACGTGAGTTCTGCCTTTCGGCTAAATAATGGCTTGAACGCGTTATAATGGTTTGGGCCAAACCTGATGCATTATGAAAATGAACGTTGGACTCATGTGCCGATCGCGACGATATCCCGCATCGTTCATAGTCAAAATAATTGACGATTGACGCTACGACCTGACGGCCCCATTCTGCATAAGCTTCTGTGATAACTTGTGATACATTTTGTCGTGATGGATTTATATTTACAGAAACGTGTTTTCCGGCGTTTTGTCCATACGCCTCTCGCATCTGTCGCGTCGCAAGATCGGCATCCTTCCGAATAAAAAAGGTCATGCGATCGGGCGCCGTGCGAATAATATTTCCGTTAAAGCAAATTTGGTTACGAACCATCGGTTGGCTGATGTGATGAGAGAGCAAGCCATTTGGCAACTGCATTTCGCGCATCTTATTCCCATTCCGTATGTATTTTGCCAAAAAATGCTCAAAGACCTAAAAAAACACAAGCTCGAAATATAATTTCAAGCACAGAAACTCTAACTTTATGTTTTATAAACCCTTTATTGTACCGATTCTCCAAAGAGAAACGCTTGCTCAAGATATCGCATGGCATTTTCAGCCAAAGCATCCGAATCGTGAGACAGGAGCTGCTGGGCAGAGCTATCGCTTAAGGGGTAAACCGTCGTCGGAAAGTGAATATGACCCCAAGCCTGCTTTGTCACCCGCACGACTTTGCTCGATGTCATGCTCTCAACAGCCATTAAGGCACGCACAATACTGGGTTGATGATGCCATGATGGTGAACGGGTATAGATGACGTTTTCTGACATGAGTAAATTCCTAACCTTGAAATGTGTTTTTTTCTTAATCAAAAATATGACTTAATTTCTATGAATGAGGCATTGTACCTCAAAATTCACGAAACTAATAAAAAATCTTGTCATTTGTTAACCAATGACGCTTATAGTCTTCAGAATTCAGACCATACACATGGCCTCGCGCTGAAACAGACTACGCATGCCCTGCCCTCGAACCATCCTATTCTTTACCTTCGCGCTTGCTTTGGGCTCATCCCCCGTCGTCGCGGCAACACCCAATGGGTGTACCTCTTTTATTCGCCCACAAGTCGTAGTGCGAAAAATTGCACAGATGCCCAAAATTGATGCCAGCAAAAGTTTGGCTGAAATTCGAGCTATCGCGGCAACCAACAACCCTAACCTTGCTGTATCCACGCGGGAAACGCCAGTTGGCCTCACTGCTGCCACCATGAAAATTGAAACGTCCTTTCAAGTCACATCGAAAAGCTCAACAATTTTGCAGGCCATCTGTGGGCAAATCACGAAGGTTGAAATGACATTTGGCTTTGATGACACAACAATCTATATGCCAAGGGAGATATCGTCTGGCAGCTGTGCCTACAACCAAGTGCTCGAACACGAAAACAAGCATGTGACCGTAGACAGGATGATTGTCGAAAGCTACGCCCCCTATGTCCAGAACGAGCTTAACCGGATTGTTCAAGCCATTGGCGTTGTTCGCGGACAAAACCCATACGATGTCGAAAGCATGTTAAGGCAAACGCTCAATAAAAAAGTCGAGGAGATCGGCCAGTATTTAACGGCACAGCGAAGTGAAGCTCAAGACCGCGTTGACACACCACAAGAGTACGAACGGCTCAGCAAATCCTGTGGTGGAGATATCTCTGGCATCGTGGCACAAGAACGAAAGCAGGGGCGCATATAAGTCGGAGAAAAAGTATCGTCAAGACACGTCAAAGCTATTGATTCATGACTATGCCTTGTTTGAGGGCTGCTTTCTTGATGCTCTCCTGAAGCTTTTGAAAGGCCCGCACCTCGATCTGTCGAACGCGTTCACGACTTACACCAAACTTTTGGGACAAATCTTCAAGGGTCAGTGGCTTTTCTTGTAGTCTGCGCAAAACAATGATTTCCCTTTCCCGCGCATTAAGAGACTTCATCGCTTGCTGCAAAAGCTGCTGGCGGTGCTCCGTCTCTTGTGCTGCTACAAGAGCATGTTCCTGAGATTCCGTTTCATCTGCCAACCAGTCCTGCCACTCACCCTCTCGTTCACCATCACGCCCTACGGGAGCATTAAGCGATTGGTCACTACCGGCCAGTCGTCGATTCATGTCGATAACTTCACGCTCTGGCACAGCCAACTGCTCCGCAATATGAGAAACCTGATCCGGAGACAAATCACCGTTATCTATTGCCCGCATATCGCGCTTCAGTCGACGCAAATTAAAGAACAACTTCTTCTGCGCGGCGGTTGTACCGATCTTTACAAGCGACCATGAATGAAGGATGTATTCCTGAATTGCCGCACGAATCCACCACATGGCATATGTGGCAAGGCGAAAACCACGGTCTGGATCAAAACGCTTAACTGCTTGCATCATTCCGACGTTGCCTTCGGAAATCAACTCGGACAATGGCAGCCCATAGCCGCGATACCCCATCGCAATCTTTGCAACCAACCGCAGGTGGCTTGTCACAAGCTTATGTGCAGCCTCCACATCATCATGCTCACGCCAAGCCTTAGCCAAAATAAATTCCTCATCCGCATCCAAAATGGGATATTTGCGAATTTCACGCAGGTAAAAGGAAAGGTTCCCCTCCCCCTTAAGGATTGGCAGTTGTGCGGATGAAACGTTCAAATCTTACGCCTTCCTTGTTTCCTCTTGACTTAAGAGGACTCTGACAGTCCATTTTGTCAAAAAAGGGGCCAAAAGCTCCTTTTGCAGCCCAGCTCCAATGTGGGCCATAAGGCCTCTCTTTTCAAGCCCTTCCCTCGGTACGAATTCGATGAAGGAGGGCTTGAAAATCATCCGGCAAATCTACCTTAAATTTCATTTGCTTAGATGTTTTTGGATGAAGGAAGCGGAGTTCACCTGCATGCAGCGCCTGCCGGTCGAACGCCTCAAGAAGGCTTAATACCGTTCTATCCCCCCACACCTTGGCCTTAACGCGTCGTTGACGGCCATAAACAGGATCACCAATAAGTGGATACCCCTGATGCGCCATATGAACCCTAATCTGATGCGTGCGCCCTGTTGCGAGCTTACATTCAACAAGCGAGGCAAAAACACCGAAGGCTTCTTTCACAGAATAATAGGTCAAGGCTTCTTTGCCCCCATGCGCAACGACGGCCATCTTTTGCCGGTTTTTGGGATGGCGGCCTATCGCACCTTCAATCTCTCCACTCAGGGGATGAGGAACCCCCCAGACCAACGCCTGATAAAGGCGGCTGAGGCTTCGATCCGCAAACTGACGGCTCAACACCTGATGCGCATGATCATTTTTGGCCGCAACCAATAGGCCGCTTGTGTCCTTATCCAGACGATGCACAATGCCGGGGCGAGCGACACCGCCAATTCCACTCAGACTCCCCTTACAATGGGCCAACAACGCATTGACAAGCGTATCATCCCGATGACCAGCCGCGGGATGCACCACAACGCCTGCAGGCTTGTTGAGGACGATCACATCATCATCTTCAAAAATGATATCAAGCGGCATTTCCCGTGGAGCAGGTTGAGCCTCGACAGGCGGCGGTAAGGAGATTTCGAATGCATCTCCGGCTTTAACGGGCATTTTGGCCTCAACGACAGAGGCGCCGTTTTTTCTAACCATTCCCGTTTTGACAAGTTGCTGCAAACGCGCACGGGACAAACCATAACCGGACAACGCCGCGTCTGCCGCAACCGAATCAGCCAAAGCCTTATCAAGCCGCCCGGAAACCGCGATTAGAACTTCTATCATCTTCATATTACTCATACTTGTATTGTATGAGATAATTTCCTAAAATGCGCCATCCTTTTTTCTGACTTTAAGGAGTGTCCTCATGCGCCTTTCGACCCCTTTGATAATTGTTGCCGCTATTTTCGCCTTTTCTGCACAGGCGCAAGCAGCGGACGATGCTTTCGTTCCAGTCTTTGGCAAAGTCTATTGCCCCTCAACATTTCCTTGCCCATCCCCCAACAATCGGGAGCAAATGGCTGCCATCGAGGATAAAGCCTTTGCCATCGCCAACAATTGCGTGAAACGCAGATTCTTTAAACGCTCAGAGGAAAACGAGTTTTTTGAAAAGAGATCAGGGTTGAGTTCGAATCTATGTTTTAATCCTAAGCCGGGACAGAAGGCAAGAAGTGGCCTAACAATGACACCAACGTGTTGTATTCAACCGGTATCAGGTAATCCGAATATATGTCAGGTTTCCTGCTCACTTGAAGGGCGTCAGTAATATTTCCATACAGGAATTAAAAAGGGGGGCTTTGCCCCCCTTTTTTCTTTTGATTAACTCCTCATTTTTGGCGTGCTTTGAGCTGATCCAGTTCTTTGCGTAATTCGATATTTTGCACGCGCAGCTCGTTAACCGCTGCAACAAGCGGGCCAACAAGCCCCATATAATCGACGCCCTTGTATCCACTTTCAATCGGATGGACAACGTCGGGGAACACTTTTTCAACTTCCTGCGAGATTACACCATACTTTGCTTCACCAGTATTTTTAAGGAGGAAGGAGTAGCCCTTGATTTTTGCAAATTTATCGAGTGCGTTCTCGATCGGCTTCACGTCCTTCTTCAGATTAATATCAGAAGCAGGAGTATCATAAATATAGCGACCAGCGTATAGTTCTGCTGCTGTCACGCGGCCCAGAACCCCAACGTCACCAACAATGTTCGCTGCGACTTCACAAGAGCCAGAGGCTGGTGGATTAATCCCTGCTGAATCGCAGTGACCCTCAATATCGAGCGGGATCGAACCTGTGTCAGCTGCACGGCCCAGCTGTAACGTGTTCAAATTACTAATACTTCCCGCATATCCGTTCACATCTCCCCAGATCGTCTGTCCGTTCATAGAAATAGTTGTGTGCAATTTGTTGAACCTTGAAACGTCACCAACAGCATCAGGGGGGCCAAATAATTCACGCGCTAGCCATGGGCTTGCGGAATTTGCATCAGTACCAACGAAAGTAAGCGAGGCAACCTGCCCTCCTGCCGCGTCAGGAAAACTATAGGTTACAACAGGATCTGACTCCCATGTACCAAAAGCGCCACAAGCCTTGTTTGCACCACAAACGTCAGCTTGATAAACAAACCCACCATCAGCGCCAATCACGCTGGAGATACGGCCACCGGAGGTATCGGGAATAACATCGCCACCAGTCGTCTTGATCATAAAGGAATAGCTGCTGCCGGAATCCTTACGAACCCTAATTTGATACTCCTGATTATAGGAATTTTTGTTTATAAAATTTGTAGGGATAAAATTACAAAACGCGGCTGGCGCACAAGGACCGACTGTGACAGCATTCGGACCTAAGGCGGGCGAGGTGCCACCAACAGCCAAAGAACCAACAACTACATTCTGTCCATCCGAACTCGCCAAATAGGCGCGAACGGCGTTGATAAGTTGTTTATGCTGGTCGGCAGTGGCTTGATCGCGCATCTCAGTATTGGCACTGGACATCATACGCCAAAGACCAACGGTCAGAAGGGCCGTAATTGCCAGGACGATCGCAAGTTCGATCAAGGTAAAGCCGCGACGATTTTCTTTTCGTCCGCTCAAGGTCTGTATCAACATCAGCAACTCCTTTACGCTAAAAACATGTCTCTTATGGCCAGCTAATAAAGCCAACCGACCCAATATCTATCCCATTCACTCCGGTTGGAACGCTATAACATAAACGGATAGCAGTACCAGTTCCATCATCAAACGCCCCCGTTACAAACCACCGCCCAGCTTCGCCCGTGCTTGGGCATGGACTGGCAACGACGCCATACAGGTAAGGCGGATAATCCGTTCGATACATCTGGGCACGGATTTGATCCGCACTATATCCCAAAATCGTTTCTGTTGGCAGAACATAGGTGATTAAATATTTCTGGCCGCCGCTTTCAATCAATCGAGAGTTAAACTTGACGTTTGCGTAATCATAACCGGGAGGCAATCGTTGCTCTCCATTGACAACAAGACCACTTAAAGTTGTTGAACATAAGGTCGCGCGAAAATTGGGGGTCGTGTTTGGTGACACTGAACAACCATTGACTGCTGCTGTCGTGATGCCTTCAGTCGTCGCGAGATTGTGTGCACCGCCGTGCCAAACAAACATAACCTCTGCCAGTGCCTTTTGATTTTCAGCAACACGCGCAATGCGAAGGGAAAAAAGCTCTGTATATAGCCCCATGATCGTCATGATTATAAAAACAAAGACGTAAAGATACATGATCAACCCATACGCTACAGCGTCAAAAGCAGAGACAAGCTGGCTCCGAAACGCTCCGGAACCGCCTGCATATAAAGAGTAACAAAAAAAAGCTTAACAATTCCTAATTTTTCTCTGCCTCTTCCAAGAGAACGATAGGAAATCTTTTTATTACAGTCTTTTACAGATAGCCCCCTGCAACTTACGGCGCCAATAAACAGTGCCTTGAGCTCTATCCGGCCATTCTGTGTCACAGAATTCTCTACTTTTATCTCTGAAGGTTACAAGTAAAACCAGAGATTAAGATCAACCTGACTCTGCTGACCACACCCGTTATATACAGAATTTTCGGATATTTTTACCGGCGGTGAATTTCTATCAGAACTGTAAACAAGTCGCCCCATTGTCGTGAAAGCGTCAGAAACCTGCACCTGTGCCAAGGGTATTTTATCGATATTGTCAACAATATAAGAAACCACCTTGCGGCAAACAGCGTGATCTACGGAAAGATCAAGATGCAGCAAGCGCCTTGGGGGATCAAACGTGATTGGAACAATATTTCCCCAAGGATCCTCAAATCCATAAGGCAATTTTCGATCTGCGGCCGGCGCTTTCGATCGCACAAGTCGTATAGGGCTAGCTGTGGTAAGCCGTTTCCCAAAATCAAACAACGCTTTTTCTGGTGTAGTCATCTTCGAGACATTCATACGCCGTGCCTCATAGACGACAGATACGATCTGCTTTTCGAGCATTTCAACGCTACGATTTTGAAAGACCGCGCTAACAGAAACCCAGAGCGCTGCCAAGATGATCAAAATCATCGGGGGTGCAATAAAAACGACCCCCCAACCCGCAAACAACTTTTTGTCAATCGATCCCATATTCACCACGATCGGCTTATTTTAATCTGTACTGTAAATGAACATCATTTTCTGCGCCTGCACAATCATTCGCTGCAGTGCTCAACGGAATCGGCATTTGCGCGACATTCTGGCTGGCTGTAGTCGTTCCAGCCTGAATAAGCCCAACATCCCTGTCCGGGCCCGTAAGCCGAACCAGCAAATCGGTGCAAGCCTCCTGCGGTAGGTTTATTAAACCAATGTCAACGCCATCCCCATCGATATTGATTCGTAAGGCTGTCATCTCAACGGCTCCCCCCCATGGGTGAACGATGGCCGTTGCCGTATTCGGATTATCCCACATGTCGCGGGGAACGACGCCTATGCGAGACATCATGACCGCCCCATCCGCGCCTTCTATATCCATATCCAGAACCCCTGCCGTTCCCATCCCCAGAACGGAGTGCAAATTGGACGTAATGACACCGATATTCTTTTCCAAAGAATGTAGTCTGGAGTTAAACACGACAGAGCTGAAAGCGCTCCATATCCCCGACAGGACCAGCCCGACGATCGCCATGACAATAGCGGCCTCGGTCAGGGTAAAACCAAAACGAAACCATTGTAACTTTTTGTTTGAAACTGAGCTATAGATCAATGGAAACTCTCCGCAAGCACCAAAAGAACAAATGTTCAAGAATTTGAACATAGATATAAAGGCACAAACAACAAAAAACTCAAGCCTATTCATAAAAAAAACGGGAGGTTGCCCTCCCGTTTTTATTACACTCTACTTACACCGAGCTTAGGAGCGCAGCGCGAAAGTAAATCCGATTGTATTATTGGTCGCACTGACACAAGCTGATGTCGCCGTGCTAATCGATATACCGGTATTCGGAATATCAGCCAAGGCCCCGGCAATACCCGCCTGCCTTAGACCAGAGTCACGACCACCTTGCCCCGTGTTACGAACCAACAGGTCCGAGCAAGCGCCTTGAGGAACATTGGCAAAGGTCACAGTAAAACCAGCGTTGGCAACACCGTCGATAGCGGCTGCATCGACAGTCACAGTCCCACCCCAAACGTCACTGACGGTATCAACAGCCCCATCACCGTCCGTATCCGCAACCATATCACGAGGCATGCCGCCCGCTTGAGCAACCATAAGCGCAGTAATATTAGGATCAACAACCGTTGATGCCGCATGAATCGAACGCACAGACTGTGCAATTTGCAGCAACTGGTTCGATGTTGTGGAAACGCGGAGGTTGTTGTACACAGCCGCAGCCGCGACCCAGATCGCGCCGAGGATGAGACCCACGATACCAAGAACGATCGCGGCCTCCGTCAATGTGAAACCACGGAGCTTCCGCGGCAGCATTCTTTCAATTATCATTTCTTTCTCCTTGATTGGTAGATGCAACATGTTGCGCTTTCGGTGCGGCGCGATAACAACCCCCGAAAACATGTAATATGTCATAAAGAAAAGGGGTTAAGACTCTCTTAAAATGGTGTGGCCTGAAAGCCATAATGGATTAAAAACAAGGCGTTAACCTATAGCCACTTTTTACGCCAGAAAAACCACAGCGGAACAGCCGCCGATAACACCATTAATAACAGGGCAAACGGGTAGCCATAGGCCCAATCCAGTTCAGGCAAGAACTTGAAGTTCATGCCATATACGCTTGCGATCAAGGTCGGGGGGAGGAAGACAACTGCCGCAACCGAGAACATCTTGATGATATTATTTTGCTCCAGATTGATCAGACCCAAAGTTGCGTCCAAAACAAAGCTAACCTTAGCCGAGAGGAAACGCGCGTGCTCATCAAGCGAATTCGCGTCCTGCATGAGCGTTTTCATGCGATCCTTGACTTCTTTATCTACATCGGACTGGGCTGCAAGAAACAAGAGCAAGCGCGTCAAGTTCAGAAGACTACCCTTGGCCTTGGTCGCCAAATCTCCGATGTGGCCGATTCGAACAATCGCTTCGCTGTAATTAGTTGCCGCCTCAGCATCACGATTTGATCGGAATATACCCCGAGACAATCCCTCAAGATCAAAAGTCGCCCCTTCAAGAATATCTGCGAGATATTCCGATATCTGCTCGAGCAATCCCAACAAGGCACGCCCACCACTGAGCGCCAAAGAAGGCTGGCGACGGATGCGTTGGATAAACTGGTTAAAAGGAACGGGATCAACATATCTGACCGTCAATAGACAGTTGTTGACCAGAATAAAGGTTACAGACGGAGCCTCGGGTTCATCGCTCGTCGGACGATGCAAAACAGCCATGGTCATAACCAAGGCCCCATCTTCAACATACAAACGACTGGATGTCTCAATCTCCTGCATCTCGTCACGGGTTGGGACTTCAATAGACAGCAACCTCTCGACCATGCTTTGCTCTTCCCGTGTCGGGCTAAGCAAATCAACCCATATCGTATCCGGCGGCAAAGCCGTTAGCGACTCCTGCCCTTCCGTTTGCGAAAATCGACCATGCTCGAGATGATAGATGGTAATCATGCAGCCCTTGTACGATAAAAAGAGGGGCAAGGGGAAGAGGAGAAAGAGTGAGACGCCACCAACAAACAAAAAATCCGGCAGAACAAGTCTTTTGCCCCGCCGGATCTTTGAACTTCACATTTCGCAACAGAAGTTACGACGTTTTGAGGCTATCTTCGACAGTTTGGAAGACCTCTTTCAATTTAGGCCCTAATGTCAAAAGGACGGTGACAATAGCGACAGCAATCAAAGAAGCAATCAAGCCATATTCGATAGCGGTAGCGCCATCCTCTTCTTTTAGAAAACGGGTGAGCATCTTTTTCTCTCCTTAACGATTTATCACAGGGACGACTCCCTCGATGCGAGACTTTATCGTAACGACTTTAACAAACTGTGAATCAAGCAATATTGTTTATAAACAGGGCGTTAAGAGCTTTACATCAGGCAGAAACGTTTTCTTTTTTGTCAAGACTGTAAATTTCATTGCGTAAATGAGTAATAGTTGTACTGGTCTGGTCCAAATCCAGTCCCAATGTTTGCAAAACGTAAAAGAGAAAGCCAAAGGCCACTTCCCTTTCTCCCATAATGGCAAAACCAACCCCCAGCTTTGTCATAGAGAGGGCTTCTTCATCAGATTGCGTGCGAACAACTATTTTCAGATCAGGGTAATTCTTGCGAGCAACCCTGACAATCTGCCTTGCCGAAAAGGTATCTGCTGTCGAAACAACCATTAAACGCGCACTTTCAGGATGGGCCGCCGCGAGAACGGCATCTCGTGACGCATCCCCATATATGACCTGAGCGCCCTCTTTGCGGGCAGATTCCGTTACGTTCCTGTTTGATTCAATACAAATATAAGGCAGGCCATGTTCACGCAACGCGCTGGCTAAAATCCCGCCAACATGTCCATGCCCGACGAGAATGGTATGATCATGCATGACCTCCGTCTCTGGAAACACCACCTCCCCGTGAGAGGAAAGCCATTGATTCAACCAAACGCTCCTTGCAACCCATTTTTCAATTTTTCCTACAGAAAGAAACACAAGTGGGTTCACAAATATAGATAAAATGGCGACGGCAACAATAATGTCTCGCTCGGCTGACCCGAAAATCTCATTTTTAAAGCACAGCTCACTCAACACAAACGAAAATTCTCCGATCTGCGAGAAAGAGGCACCAATCAATAAGGCAGACCGCAAAGGAACTCTAAAAAATACTAAAATTATAAAGGTCAACAAACCCATTCCCAATACAATCGCCAAAAGAAAGGCAATGATTTGCAACGGCATAAAGAAAAAGCTGCTTGGATCAAACAACATGCCTACAGAAACAAAAAACAGGATTGTGAAGACCTGTTGCATTGAAAGCGCCTCTGACGCCGCATGTAAATTCAGGTCGCTCTCGCCTATCACAACGCCGGCAAAAAAAGCCCCCAGAGCCAGTGAAACGCCAAAAATCATCGAAGAGCCATAGGCAATGCCAAGAGCAATGACAATAACAGCCAATGTAAAGAGTTCACGGGACCCGATGCGAGCAACATATCGAAGAAGAACAGGAATAAAGCGCCGGCCGACCACCATCATCACAAACACAAATCCGGTAATTTGCAAAAAAGTTTGGGCTAAAGCTGCAAAAAGATCGGTAAAGGTTCCTTTCACCGAAGAACCCATTATCGGGAGAAAAACGAGCGCCATGATAACAATGAGATCTTGAACAACAAGCCAACCCATCGCAATTCGTCCAGCAACTGTATTGAGTTGCCGTCGCTCATCCATATTGCGCGTTACAATAGCTGTACTGGCAATGGCTAAAGACAGACCAATGACTATGGACGTTCTCGGCAAAACATCAAGAACAAGCCACGCAATCCCGGCGCCGATGGCTGTTGTCAAAAAAACCTGAGCCAAAGCTCCAGGAACAACGATTTTTTTAACGCGCAATAAATCCTTGAAAGAAAAGTGTAACCCAATATTAAAAAGCAACAGAGCAACGCCCACCTCGGCTAGCTCATTTGCCATTTCCTGATTTGCTGAGTATCCAGGCGCAAAAGGACCAATAAAAAGGCCGGCAAGTATATACCCCAATAAAGGAGGTAATTTTGCGGAACGCGCCGCGAGCCCACCCGCGAATGCGGCCACGAGGCCAGCAACTAGTGTGGAAAAAAGGCCAAATTCCTGCTGGATCATAATCTATTAAGGTATAAAGACAACTTCGCGGCCAACCACAGGCCATCGTGTTCCTCACCTTACGCCTTTATTTCTTAATGAAATAAAAAAACGGGTTTGCGTCACAAAGGGCTGGTACTACGCCTTGTCATTCAAGCGGTCGCGCAGTTGCTTTCCCGTCTTAAAGAATGGCACACATTTCTGTTCAACAGATACTGTCTCCCCAGTACGAGGATTGCGTCCCTGCCGTGAATCACGGTGCTTGACAGAAAATGCGCCGAAACCGCGTAATTCCACGCGATTACCACGAGCCAAAGCATTCGTGATTTCATCGAACAAAGTCCCTACGATGCGCTCAATATCACGCTGTAACAGATGGGGATAAAGTTCCGCTAATCGCAAGATGAGATCGGATTTTGTCATGATCGGGGCTCTCCAAGGGCCGTTGAGAAAAATGAGTCGTTAAGTAAAGTTGCCAAACCAAAACCCTTAAGTCAAGCGATGCCTACCATAACCCCTTGGGTCCAAAAAGTTTTTCAGAATCATGCCACATTTTTACGTCACGCCCCCTTGTCTCCCCTCATCGACCGATCCCCTCGCGTTGCCCTTAAATCAGCTCCTTCGCTTTCAAGGTTGACTGAAGGCTATTGCTGTAATATCATGATATTACGTTAATGCGTTCATATTATGGATTTTCAACATGTTAGAAGAATCTCGTATACGTATCGCCATCCAGAAATCCGGCCGTCTTGCCGAGGAATCTTTAAAGTTGCTCCAGAACTGTGGGCTCCATATCGACCGGACAAGAGATCAGCTCTTATGCCGGGTCAAAGAACTTCCTATCGATTTATTGCTCGTTCGTGACGATGATATCCCGGATTTTGTTAATAACGGTATATGTGACCTCGGCATCGTCGGAGAAAACATCTTTGCGGAAAAAGGGATAGCGACCTCAGGGTTTAAGGCAACGATCGCTACGCGACTAGGTTTCTCAAAATGCCGTCTATCTATAGCGGTCCCCAAAGAGGGTCCTATCCAGAACCTTTCAGGTCTGACAGGAAAAACTCTTGCCACCACTTACCCCCTTTTAACCGGTCGCTTTATGGAGGAAAAAGGGATTAAGGTCACCATTGTCGAGATGTCGGGCTCGGTTGAGGTCGCGCCGCGCATGAAAATCGCCGATGCAATTTGCGATATTGTTGCGTCAGGCGCAACGCTTACCGCAAACTCTTTAACCGAAATCACAACTGTTCTGAATAGCGAGGCCCTTCTCATCCGTGCGCCCGGCGCGTGGAGCATCGATAAAGAAAATATCTTGAGACGACTACTCGCACGGATGCGCGGCGTTATAAAAGCCGAAGACAGCAAATACATCATGCTACATGTCGATAAGAAACATTTGGATAAGGTCATCACCTTAATACCAGGTTGTGAATCACCAACCGTCCTTCCGCTTCAAAGGATTGACCATAAAGTCGCTGTTCATGCCGTTTGCAGAGAAAGCGTTTTCTGGGAAACGATGGAGCAGTTGGAACAAGCTGGCGCTAGTTCAATTTTGGTTCTGCCAATAGAAAAGATGATGGGATAGTCCATGATAACGATACTAGACTGGAATAATTTGGATGAAGCACAAAGACAATCTGCGCTTACGCGTGCGATCGGGTCTGGTGATGATGTCATAGAAAGGATGAAGATCATCGTGCAAGCCGTTCGTGAAAAAGGAAACGAAGCTGTCGCAGCCTACGCCAAACAGTTCGACTCCTATAGCGGGCCGCTTGAACCTATTTCGCAGGCAGACATCCAAAAGGCTATCGACTCTTTGCCCAAAACAACACGTAAAGCCATGGATATAGCCATCGACAATCTTGCGCGCTTTCACGAAGCCCAACGCCCCTCTCCCGTGACAATTGAGACCATGCGAGGCGTGAAATGCGAACTTCAATGGCGACCCATTGAAAAGGTTGGGCTTTATGTTCCCGGCGGTGTTGCCCCGCTCTTTTCGGCTGTTTTCATGCTGGCACTACCCGCCAAGATCGCTGGATGCTCGACGCGTGTCCTTTGCACCCCGCCACAAAAAGACGGGCGGATCAATAGCGAAACGCTGGCCGCTGCCGGACTTTGCGGCGCGACAGAAGTCTATGCTTTTGGCGGCCCATGGTCGATCGCGGCAATGGCCTATGGCACGGAAACTGTTTCCAAAGTGGATAAAATCCTCGGTCCGGGTAATAGTTACGTCACCGCCACAAAAATGATCATCTCACAAGATCCGCGTGGGGCTGCAATCGATGGCCCAGCGGGCCCTTCCGAAGTCATGGTCATTGCCGATGATGGTGCGAACCCCGCTTGGGTTGCCGCCGACCTTTTGGCACAAGCCGAACATGGCCGCGACTCACAAGCTATGCTGGTTACCCCTTCACGCAAACTTGGCGAGCAGGTCAATGCAGAGCTGCAAAGACAAAGAGCCTCGTTGCCTCGCAACGATTTCATTAAAAGCTCATTATCGATCAGTAGCATCTTGATTGTAAAAGATTTAGATCAGGCTTGTGAAATTGTGAGCCGTTACGCTCCGGAGCACTTGATATTACAAGGAGGCCCCACGGCGACATGGCCGACCGAACTTGTGCCTCGTATTACACAAGCCGGCGCCATTTTTGTCGGAGACTATTCACCAGAAACGGCAGGCGATTATGCAAGCGGTGCCAATCACGTCCTGCCGACTTATGGGCTCGCACGGGCCTATAGTGGTCTTAACCTTCTCAGCTTTATGAGAAGCATGAGCGTCCAAACTCTTTCACAAGAAGGACTCCTCGCCCTCGCTCCGGCGCTCATCGCCATGGCCGAAGCTGAAGAACTCGATGCCCACGCCCAAGCCGTGAAAATCAGGATATAAATCGACTATGACGCTTTGCGGCGGTCGCCCCAACCATGGGGGTCAGAAAGCCAGTCCTCGACAATAGCTTTTTCGTCAGCCGAGAACTTGCCCATATCATACCCGGCCTTCAGGATGGTGGGAAAATCCGTCAAGGCATAGGCCGTAATCTTGGCTTCGGCAAAAGCCTTAACCGACTCGACAAAACCATAGGTTACGATCGCGGCCGTCGTGTCGATCTTTGCTCCTTCTTCACGTAGAGCCTCGACTGCCGAAAGGCTGCTGCCGCCTGTCGTAATGAGATCCTCGATCAGAAGAACCTGTTTACCTTCAACATTCCCGCCTTCGACGCGCTTGCCCGTGCCATGCCCTTTGGCTTCCTTGCGAATAAATAAGGAAGGACGGTTCATCAAAAAACCAAGAGCCGAAGCGTGAGGAACGCCCCCAACCGCAACGCCAGCAAGGGTATCAAAGGCTATTCCCTTTTCGTCGATCAGGGCCTTAAACCCCTCAACCACAATGCGCCACTGGTCAGGAAAGGAAGGAAGAATACGATTGTCCACATATACCGGGGAAACGATACCTGACTTAAAGGTGATAGGATTGTTGGCCCGAACACCAACGGCACCAATTTCAACAAGAGCAGCAGCAACCTTGGGCGCACAAGCGGGAAGCGACGACATAAAACCCCCTTTTTTGGATAAGCGTTAGGGCGGGACTCTTCCCGCTCGCAAAACAATGCCTTTGTAACACGCCATCAAAGAAAGACAAGGGCTAGAAATTTGTGTAGGTTATATCGATTCGCCCCCGAACATCTTGTGACAATATTCCTATGGCACCGATCCTATCCAAACGCCCCCTTCTTCCCTCTGCGGGAAAGATTGCGCTTATCTCCCCCTCTCGCTGGCTGGAACCTGACGTTATTGATACGGCAAAGGGACTTTTCAAGGCCTTTGGACACGAACTCGTCGTAGATCCACAAAACTTTGCCCGCGCGGGAGTGCTCGCCGGAACAAACCAAGAGCGCGCCGATGCCCTTATGCGCGCTTTCCTTGATCCTTCAATCGAGGCCATCCTGTGCGCACGTGGCGGCACTGGCGCGACCTATTTTCTTGATCTGCTGGATTACGAGATCATCAAGGCCCATCCCAAGCCGCTTATTGGTTTTTCCGATGTGACTGGCCTCCTGAACGCGATCACGACCCAAACAGGGGTGATTACCTACTATGGCCCGACGGCCTCCTATCTTGTCGATCCGCGATGTGCGGATCGCGTTACACGTGACATGTTGGAGACCGTTGCCTCACCGGCAAAGACTTTACAAAGAACTTTTCAGGCAAGGGCTTTAGCCACCGCAGCACGGGAGGGCACCGGGCAAGGTCAGCTTTTCGGCGGTAATCTTTCGGTTCTTTCTTCCCTGCTCGGTACACCCTATGAATGGCCCGACGAAAATGTGATCCTCCTTCTTGAGGATGTCCAAGAACCTCTCTATAAAATAGAGCGTATGATCAATCATCTGCGCCTTGCTGGAAAGCTCCAAAACATCACCGCCCTTCTCGTCGGCGAAATGGTCGGCATATTGGACGATCAGCCCGATCTTGATCCTATGGTTCACACCCGTTATGGCCGCAGCCTGATTCAAATAATCATGGACAATATCCCGCAGCATGTGCCCGTTTTCTTTGATCTACCTATTGGTCACGGATCCGGGCTAGTGACGATGCCTGTCGGGGCTGAAGCAATGGTTACAATCCAGAATAATCAATGTGAGCTTATGGTGACGTCATGAAGTTAGTAAGGATTGACCAAACAACACTCAATGAAATCATCCAGAAACACACCATGTTTCGCGTTGCGCGCATGGGTGGTGCGCGCGCGATATTATCACATCACGATCTTACAGGCCTGAACTTTTCAGGACATGATCTCTCCCATGCCGATTTAACTGGTGCCTTGCTTTGCCAGTGTAATATGGAAGACACTCGCCTTGATTATACAACGCTCTTTAGCGCCGATTTACGTTTGGCCAATTTGCACAACTCAAGCCTCGTGCGTGCCGATTTACGCGGGGTGTGCCTGCGAGGAGCACTCTTGGTCAATGCCGATATGACGGGCGTCGATTTGCGCGAAGGGACGATGTCCGAACCTGATGGCAAATTGATGATACCGGGAATGACCGAGCTTTCCTTTTCCGGCGGATCAGGTGTTGCAGACCTTAGTGGCGCCAATCTTTCCAGCGCAAAGCTTTCCGGTGCTGTCGCCAATAACTGCGATTTTAGCGATGCCACCATGCGAGGCTGTCGCTTTGTCCGCGCCAATCTGCAAGGCGTGAATATGAGTGGCGTCAATCTGACAGATGCCGACCTGAGCATGTGTGATGTCAAGGGAGCTAACCTCCGCGATGCAATCTTAATCAATGTCACAACGACAGCGACCAAACTAACCGAAGCCTGCACCGAAGGCGCTCTCACTGAAACACCGACAGGACCGACGATCAAAGATCTATCAGGCCCGCTTGCCGATCTCTTGCGCCAACACCTCATGTGGTTGGGAAGTGACGGCAAGAACGGTGCACGTTTACAGGTTAACGGTTTTGACCTGCGGGGCGCAACTTCATTTGCCCATTCTTGTCTAAGTATGATGCAGGCACAAGGTGCCGTTATGGTTGGCCTTGACTTCTCGGATACGCAAATTCAAGTGGCTGACCTGCGCGACACCGATTTAAGGCACGCGAACTTTACTTCGGCGGACATGCGAGGCTCGGATTTCCATAATGCCAACCTCTGTAATGCCAACATGCAAGGCATCAAACTCCAGCCTTTGGAAATCAGCAGCGGGCGCACCGTTCCTACCAACATGACCTCGTGTAAATTACGTTATTCCAATCTTTACGGCGCGAACTTGCGAGAGGTCAACTTTTCAAAAGCAGATCTTCGTAATGCCAGCCTATTGGGAAGCGATATTACGGGCGCCTGTTTTAAATCGGCACAAATTTCAGGGCTTCGCGCAACGCAAAGCCAATATGACTATATTCGACAGAACATGGAGAGCTGAGCTTATGGCCAAAATTGCCTTTCTCGACGACAGCTTTCCCTTTACAGGCGCCTCCTTGCGCAGCGGCCCCTTAGGCGGCATTCAGACAGCAACCGTAATGCTTGCAGAAACACTGGCTGCGCGCGGCCATCATGTAACAGTTCATGGCATGGTGTCTTCTGATGAAAAACATTACGAAGTGCTTTATCGACCACTTCTCACACCGTGGGGCGAGCATTATGATCTGTTAATTTCTAATTGCGTGGCCAAGCTTTTTCCATATGTCTCCGGATCAAAAAAGGCTCTGTGGATGCACGGGCCAGCCAAATATCTGAGAAAGCCTCGTCACCTTCTCCCCTATCTTGTCCATAGGCCCAAAGTCATTTTTCTGGGACGCTATCATCGTGATACATGGCCGCGTTGGATTCCCCTTTTCTCTTCAGCCATAATCCCACACGGCGTTGGCGAGCCTTTTATTGATGCGCCCGAGCAGCCGACACCGCCACAACCCAACGCGATCTTTTTGTCAAATCCTCGACGTCATCTGGACTGGGTTCTGAAAGTCTGGGCCGAGCAGATATTCCCCAAAATGCCAGAGGCGCAGCTCCACATCTACGCCGGACGTAGCAATTACGGTTCTCGACGCGATGATAAACTCGACAAAGCGCTTGCCTCAATTGACGATTATGCACGGTTTGGCGTCACGCTTCATCATCCCCTGCCAAAAAACGAACTTGCCGAAGCCATGCAGGAAAGCCGCGTCATGCTCTATCGCGGCGACCTTGGCGAAACATTCTGTTTCGCAGCAGCAGAAGCACAAGCCGTTGGTGTTCCGTTGATTACTGCAGGAATTGGCTCACTTAAAGAGCGCGTGATTGATGGCAAAACAGGATTCCTGCGCGAAGACGAGGCGGGGTTTGCCTCTGCTGTTCTTGAACTTCTAAACGACGATGCGTTGTGGCGTACGCAACATGATGCCGCTCGCGCTTACACGCGCGAAACACTTCCTTGGGACAAGGTTGCCGCAGCATGGGAAAAATTATTCAATCTTGAAATCAAGACTCGATGAAAATACGTCGCCTTTCCGAACAGCTTGTCAATCGCATAGCGGCCGGGGAAGTTGTCGAACGGCCCGCAGCCGCACTCAAAGAACTTGTTGAAAACGCGCTCGACGCTGGCGCCTCCCATATCGACATCTTGCTGCGAGAAAGTGGGCAGGCTCTTATCCGTGTCGCGGATAATGGCGAAGGCATGACGGCTGAAGAACTGGCCCTTTCCATCGAACGCCACGCAACGTCCAAGCTTCCAGATGAAGATCTATGGAATATTCAAAGCTTCGGCTTTCGCGGCGAGGCCCTTCCTTCTATCAGTGCCGTGTCGCGCTTGTCTATTTCTTCACGAAAAATGGGCGCTGATGATGCATGGCAACTGACAATTGAGGGCGGCGAGGTTTTTCCCATCAAACCTTCGACAACGGCACAAGGCACCGTTGTTGAGGTTCGCGATCTCTTCTTTGCAACGCCAGCACGATTGAAATTTTTGAAGTCGATGCGTGCAGAAACAGATGCAGCCCGCGAGATGATCGAACGGCTTGCCATGGCTTATCCGTTCATCAGCTTCTCGTTGCAAGAGGATGACAAGAAACCCGTCTCTTTCGGCGCGCCTGCGGGCTTGCTCGACAAAGAAGCAGCGTTGCGGGAGCGCCTTGGCACTATATTGGGCCAAGACTTCATGGCCAATGCCGTTTCCCTGTCATATGAAAGAAACGGCATAAGCCTCGAAGGCTATGCTGGCTTGCCCACATGGCACCGGCCTACAACACGCCAACAATATTTATTTGTGAATAATCGTCCTGTCAAAGACAAGCTTATCCTCGGCGCACTACGTGGCGCCTACGGTGACTTGATGCCGCGAGGTCGCCATCCTGCCGTCGTTCTCTTCTTAAGTGTCCCGACACGGGATGTTGATGTGAATGTCCACCCAACCAAAGCAGAAGTTCGTTTTCGTGACAGTGCGCACGTTCGCGGGTTGATCGTTGCGGGACTAAGAGATGCTCTCTCAAAAGGAGCACAATTCACAACCAACAGCCTTGCGCCTCAGGCCCTTTCGGCGATGTCGGTTGAACAATCTCAGCGGCAACAACCCCCTTCGTCTTACAGCTTGCACCAACCCACCTCTTCTCTTCGTCCGGCAACATATCAAAACGCTATATCAATGCGCGCGTCAGATATTACTGGTTTTGCGGAAAATTTATCACTCACGGCTTCTTTGCCGCCATCCGTTCGCACAACCGAAGCGACTCTCCCGCCCGAACAAGTAGCCCGAACAGGGCGCCTAGGTGGTGCTGTAGCGCAAATTCATGGTACTTATATCCTCGCCCAGACAGAAGAGAGTTTTGTCATTGTCGATCAACATGCCGCCCACGAACGCATTGTTTATGAGAAAATGAAAGCGGAAATGGCCAAAGGCAACATCAAACGCCAAATCCTCCTTCTTCCCGAAGTCATCGACCTCAAAGAAAGCGAAAGTCGTCATCTGCTATCTTTCGCTCAAGAATTCGAGAAGCTTGGTCTCGTTATCGAACCTTTTGGCGGTGCCGTACTGGTGCGTGAGGTTCCTGCGATGCTTGAGAAAATCGACATCAAAGGCCTCCTTAAAGATCTTGCCGAAGAGCTAGCCGATCATGGAGAAACGCGAACCTTACAAGATAAGTTGGAACATTTATGCGCAACGATAGCTTGTCATGGCTCCGTAAGATCAGGTCGAAAGATGAATGTTGACGAGATGAATGCGCTCTTGCGCCAAATGGAAAGTACGCCCAATACGGGGCAATGCAATCACGGGCGTCCAACTTACGTCGAGCTTAGTCTTTCTGACCTTCACAAACTTTTTGACCGGAAGTAAATCCATCATCCCATGCATAAAAATGGAGGGTCGTATCTCCATAGGTGCGGGAAAGCAAAGCGCGGGCAGATTCTGGCAAGTTTCCAGCCTCCTTCTTCGCCGTTTCCAGAACAATAAGCGCTCCCTGACCAACAAGACCAAGCACGGCCGCCGCCACCAAAGCCTGTTCGGCAAGGCCCTTCCCATATGGCGGGTCCAGAAAGATCAGGCTGCACGGTTCCAGACCTTGTTTGATCAAAGGACGCGTTGCATCAGCCGTGAAAACCCGACAGGCTAAAGAAATACCCATTTTCTCGATATTCGCGTTGAGGGCAACAAGAGCCTTGCGATCTTTTTCAAGAAAAAGAGCCTCAAATGCTCCACGTGATATCGCCTCAATCCCAAGCGCTCCCGTTCCGGCAAAAGCGTCAAGCACACGTGCGCCTTTTAGCGGATCATCACAGACAAGGCCCCCACTTGACTCGTGCCAATCGTGATGAGCGAGGATATTAAAGAGTGCTTCGCGCACACGATCACTCGTTGGACGTGTTGTCTCCCCATCTGGAGCCTGTAAGGGGCGTCCTCGTAATGTCCCGCCCGTTATCCGCATTCAGGATTCTTTCTTCGCAAAAAACCCGCCCAAGGACTCTTTAAGTACACGTCGCGGCACTTCCTGAATATGGCCGCGGGGTAGCTTGCCCAATTGAAATGGACCAAAGGAAACACGGATCAACCGCGTAACATCAAGGCCCAGATGAGCCATCACTTTGCGAACTTCGCGGTTTTTTCCCTCACGGATCGTAACATTGAGCCAGTTATTGGCTCCCTCGCTTTGCGTTTCTTCAAGCGTCGCTTTAATGGGTTCATAAATGACACCATCTATCGTGACGCCTTTCTCCAATTCCTTCAGCTTGCGTTCATTGACATGGCCATGCACACGCACGCGATAATGACGGAGCCACGCATTCTTCGGCAATTCCAGATGCCGCGCCAACTCGCCATCATTGGTCAAAAGGAGAAGGCCTTCCGTATTGTAGTCAAGCCGCCCGACCGTCACTAAACGTGGTAACCCAGACGGGATAAGATCAAAGACTGTCTGACGACCTTTCGGGTCTTTATTGGTTGTCAAACAGCCCGCTTTCTTGTGGAAACGCCAGACCCGTGTTTCTTCGGCCTGAGCCACATCCTCGCCATCCAACGTAATATGATCTTCGCTTGTCACATTGAGCGCCGGAGAGCGAATAATCTTCCCATTCACAGCGATACGTCCATCTTCGATCAATTGTTCGCAGGCCCGCCGTGATGCCACACCAGCACGTGCAAGAAACTTGGCGATGCGCTCGCCTTCAAATGTTTTCGTTTCAGTTTCATCTTTCATCCTGCTACTCTAGCCTTTCTCAAAGAGGTTGCCTATGACTGATTTTATGCTTCTTGCCCTTGAAGAGGCCGAAAAAGCCGCTGCACGCGGCGAAGTTCCCGTCGGCGCCGTACTTGTTTCTCCCGAAGGAACTGTTCTTGCCCAATCAGGGAACCGAACCGAAGAACTAGCCGACCCGACGGCCCATGCCGAGATTCTTGTCTTGCGTAAAGCGGCGGCGTTCATGCATTCCCCTCGCCTGACAGGATGCGATCTGTATGTCACGCTTGAGCCCTGCACGATGTGCGCGGCGGCCATCAGCTTTGCGCGCATCCGTCGTCTTTTCTTTGGAGCCTACGACCCCAAGGGCGGCGGCGTCGATCACGGCGCGCGTTTTTATCAGCAGACCACTTGCCTCTTTCGTCCCGAAGTTATAGGCGGCATCGAGGAAACGCGTTGCGGCACATTGCTTCAACGCTTCTTTCAAGAAAGACGCAACTTAAACTTTTAATGGAAGCAGGCTTGCCGGAGCAAAAAGAGCAGGATATTAACTATATTGCTTAATATAGCCATATAAGCCTATAGAAGAGATTTAAGGGGGATATAATTCCTAAGCTAGGGGAGTAGCCAAGACGTCTGAAAAGCTTCTCACACCTCATCCAGACCTCAAACAGAGGCTGTCTAGAGGGGATTCCGGAAGATAGGAGGTTCATAGGTCGCAGAAGCTCTAATTTACCCTCGAAAGCAAAAGGAATACCTTCTGACGCTGGGATATATTTCTATCCCTTGGCCCTCTCTATGGCACGCCAACCGATATCCGAGCGACAGAAGCCCTCTGACCAGTTGATTTTGGCAACCGTTTCGTACGCCTTTTTCTGTGCGGCGACGATCCCGTCTGCCCAGCCCGTCACGCCCAAAACGCGTCCGCCATTGGCAACGATCTCACCCTTGTCGTTGCGTGCTGTTCCCGCATGAAAAACGACACTATTTTCGATCTGATTCGCTTCATCAAGCCCAGCGATCACACTGTCCTTTTCATAGGCGCCGGGGTACCCTTTTGCGGCCATCACAACGCACAGGGCCGTTTCGTCAGCCCACTTCATCTCGATCCCACCCAGCATACCCTTGCTTGCGGCATAAAGAATGGACAAAAGATCCGACTTCATGCGCGGGATCATCACTTGCGTTTCAGGATCACCAAAGCGCGCATTGTATTCAATCAACTTTGGACCCGTTGATGTAATCATCAGACCCGCATAAAGCATCCCCGTAAAGGGACAGCCCATTTCGTTCATTCCCTCAACAGTTGGCAGGATAATTTCCTTCATCACACGGTCGCGCATGGCGTCATCGACATTGGGCGCAGGTGAATATGCCCCCATCCCACCAGTATTCGGGCCCTTATCGCCGTCAAACACGGCCTTGTGATCCTGCGCCGTTGTATAAAACAGAGCTGTCTTACCATCGGAAAGAGCAAAAAAACTTGCCTCCTCGCCAGTCATAAACTCTTCAACCACAATTTCCCTACCAGCATCGCCAAAGGCCCCGCCGACCATCGCCTCGTCAATCGCGCTGATTGCCTCTTCAATCGTCTGGGCAATCGTTACGCCTTTGCCTGCGGCAAGGCCATCGGCTTTGATAACGATCGGCGCGCCTTGGGCTTTGACATAGGCCTTGGCCTTCGCGGCATCGGCAAAACGTTCATAGGCGGCTGTGGGAATGCCTTTTTTCTTGCAAAGATCCTTCATAAAACCTTTGGACCCCTCAAGACGTGCTGCAGCTTTTGTCGGGCCAAAGCAGACGATATTTTCTGCTCGCAACGCATCGGCAAGACCGAGCGTCAAAGGCACTTCCGGCCCAATCATCACAAAGTCGATTTCAAAATTCTTGCAAGCATCAACGATTTCCTCGATCTGATCTACTAGAATCGGCAGACAGGTCGCAACAGATTCAATGCCCGGATTGCCTGGGGCGCAAAAAAGCTTGCTGCACATTGGAGACTTCGCAATCCCCCAGCACAAAGCATGTTCGCGGCCACCTGATCCGATCACCAAGACTTTCATGATGCAATCCTCTCGCTTTTTTGTGAATCTCGGGCTATAGGTTTCCCATGCCTGAGAAAATGATTCAAGTGCCAGAAACTACGTTAACCAATTCTCCTGAAATCACGGTTAGCGAACTGTCCCGCAGCCTCAAACGCATGATCGAGACTGGTTTTGGCCATGTGCGCGTGCGCGGCGAAATCGGCTCGTGCAAATTACATACAAGCGGGCATCTCTATTTATCCCTTAAAGATGAGGCTGCGGTGCTGGATGCCGTATGCTGGCGCGGAGCCGTTTCCCGATTGGGCATTAAGCCTGAAACGGGCATGGATGTCATTTGCACCGGCAAAATGACAACCTATGCCGGAAGTTCGAAATACCAACTCGTCATCGAACGAATGGAGTTAGCAGGCGTTGGTGCCTTGCTCAAAATGCTTGAAGAAAGGCGCAAGAAGCTTGCCGCCGAGGGGCTGTTTGATCCAACGAAAAAACGTGCTCTGCCCTTCCTTCCCGAAGTCATTGGCGTTATCACCTCACCCACAGGTGCCGTAATACGTGATATCGTTCACAGGCTAGAAGATCGCTTTCCGCGCCGTGTCCTTCTCTGGCCCGTGCATGTTCAGGGCGAAAGTGCGGCAAAAGAAATTGTGGACGCCATTGCAGGGTTTAATGCCTTAAGTCCCAACAATGCCGTGCCCCGTCCAGATATCCTGATCGTTGCACGAGGCGGCGGTTCTCTAGAAGATTTAATGCCTTTCAACGAAGAAAGTGTTGTGCGCGCCGTAGCCGCCAGCACTATTCCTATCATCTCCGCCGTTGGCCACGAAACAGATACAACGCTGATTGACCATGCTGCCGATCTGCGCGCCCCTACACCAACAGCAGCCGCCGAAATGGCTGTACCCGTTCGCGAGGCACTTGTGCAAGCTGTGACGGATTTTCGCTCGCGTCTTGATAGAGGGCTCTATCGTCTTCTGCGTGAGCGCAAGGACAAAGTCATCTTTCTATCTCGCGCATTGGAAGACCCAGAACGAATTGTCATGCCTTATGTCCAGCGTGCGGATGATTGGGGAGAACGTCTAACCCTTGTCGTGCGCCAAATGTATCAAAGACGGGAACAAACCTTGCACCAGCTTCAGGCGCGCCTGCGCCACCCGCGGGAACTCGTCCTGATGGCCGCACAACGGTTAGATCATGCCTCACAGAAAATGCTGTTGGTCGGGCGCGAGACTCTTTCCCGGTCGGAAAAGCGTTTTGATCGTGCAGCCTCTATGCTGGAAGCCCTATCGCCCCGCGCCGTGCTGGGACGTGGCTATGGTCTGATCTACGACGATACAGGACACTTGGTGACAAGCGTCCGCGCGTTGCAAGACAAACAACAAATCCAGATTGAATTGCAAGACGGACGCCGCAAAGCCGAAATCAAGGGCGAGTAAACTCTATTATTTCTGGGCAATGATCATCACGATTTGACGACCCTCAAAGCTTGGCTCACTCACGACCTTTCCCAGATCATCGAGCGTTTCGCGCACACGCTTAAGCAAAGCTTGGGCGATATCTTGATGTGCCATTTCTCGTCCACGAAAACGCAAGGTAATCTTGACCTTGTCCCCTTCTTCAAGGAAGGTACGCGCATTTTTCATCTTGATATTAAAATCATGATCATCAATGCCGGGACGAAGCTTGATTTCCTTTAACTCCACGGTCTTTTGTTTCTTACGGGCTTCCGACGCCTTCTTTTTCATTTCAAAGAGATGTTTGCCGAAATCGAGAAACTTACAAACAGGCGGTTCCGCGCCGGGAGAAATTTCAACAAGATCCAAGCCAGCTTGTTCTGCAAGCGCGAGAGCTTCACGCACGGACATGAGTCCGAGCATTTCCCCATCATTGGCAATAACACGAATTTCTTTGGCAATAATTGCCCCGTTTACGCGAGGGCCGTCATTCTTTTCACGCCGGACTGCGGTTGTTGTGCCGCGAGGGCCGGAAATTGGTAAGCGAGCGATGGACTTTCTCCTTCTTTTGTTGACAAAAATACACTCACCTCGGCACCACTGAGCACCAAAGTTGGCGCATGATGGTCAAAAAAAAGGGGGCTGACAAGCCCCCTTTTGCATTTTTAACCCTGTTTTCACTTATTTTTCCGCAAAATATCGGGCGGTGTGGCTTCTTGGATCAAATTGGCGATGGTTTCATCCAATGAAACGATCTCCTGCGCCTTGCCATCCAGGCGCCGGATGGCGACCTGACCGCTCTCCGCCTCCTTCTTGCCAACCACAAAAATCGCAGGGATTTTCATCAGGCTATGGTCACGGATCTTGGCATTGATCTTCTCGCTCCGCGTGTCAATCTGGGCTCGCAGACCTGCCGCAACCAGCTTGTGGTAAACCGTTTCAGCATAGTCGTCAGCATCATTCGTGATAGTGCAGACAACCGCATGAACCGGCGATGTCCATAGCGGGAACTTGCCCGCATAGTGCTCCACAAAAATACCCATAAAGCGATGGAATATGCCCAAAATTGCACGATGCAGCATAACGGGCCGGTGCCTTTGCCCATCCTCCCCAACATAGGAAGCATCCAAACGCTCCGGCAACACAAAGTCGCATTGCAGCGTACCGCACTGCCATTCACGGCCAATTGCATCACGCAGGTAGTATTCGATCTTGGGACCATAGAAAGCGCCATCGCCTTCATTAATGTCATACTCTAGGCCAGCGACCTTGAGCGCGGCATGCATGGCATTTTCAGCTTTGTCCCACACTACATCCGAACCGGCCCGCACCTCAGGCCGCGTGGCACGCCGCACGAGATCAGTGCGGAACCCCATATCGTCATAGATTTCCTTAACCAGACGACAGAAATCGGCGCTTTCCTGTTGCACCTGCTCTTCGGTGCAAAAGATATGACCATCATCCTGTACCATCTGGCGCATATAAGCTTTCCAAGGACCGATAGACGGCCCACCCTTTGGGATGCCAGAAAACAGAGTCTGGCGCCTCATCTTGGAAATGAAAGAGATCAAGCTCGCATCCCAGCTTGCGGTGGTCACGCTTTTCAGCTTCCTCAAGCATAATGAGATAGCCCTGCAGTTCCTTGTCATCACGCCATGCGGTACCATAGATGCGCTGGAGCTGCGCGTTCTTGCTATCGCCGCGCCAATAGGCGCCAGCGACCTTCATGACTTTAAAGGCCTTGCCGACCCTGCCCGTCGAAGGCAAATGGGGGCCTCGGCACAAATCTTCCCATTCGTTACCTTGGGAATAAACCGTGATGGTTTGATCTGGGGGCAGGTCGCGGATCAGCTCGACCTTATACTGTTCGCCTTTCTTTTCGAAATGGTTGATGGCTTCTTGACGTGACATGACGTGACGGACAAAGGGTTGGTCACGAAAAATAATCTCGTGCATTTTGGCTTCGATCTTGGGTAAATCATCTGACGAAAAAAGCTCCTGCACGGCTTGAGCCATCACATGGGCGGCGTCATAGCGAATGAGATCCAGCACCTCGGGAGATTTGAGAGTCACAATCTCGACCTTGCCGCTTTCCTCAAGCGTTCGCGTCAAATCCAGCATCATACCATTAAGCTTGACAGCCAAGGCGCCTTGGCCAAGCCAGCGCCAATGCTCGTCGCCAACTCAAGCCCAGTCACGGGGGCCGGAAATGACTTTACGCTACCGTCCGGCAGGGTAAAGGAAAGCGGCCCTGAGGCCGCGTTGTGTGCTGTGTTACTTTTACCCCCATTATCATCACAAGGAACGGGGTAAGACGAGGGTTCTAAACCCATTTTTTTTCGTTTAAAGAAGGACTGTTTTGGCTATTGCATCGGATTAACCTTCTCTTGACCGCCCCACTGGTTCTTAAACCAAGTCACTTGGCGCTTGGCATAGTTCCGCGTGGCCTGCTGGGCGGCGGCGATGGCGTCATCAAGCGAGCACGCCCTGCGCAGATACTTGGCGAGCTCTGGCACACCTAAAATCTTCATGGCCGGTTTATCAGCATCAAGATTCAGGGTGAGAAGCGTCTGCACCTCGTCCAGAGCCCCCCGCTCCACCATCTTGAGAAAACGTGCATCACATCGCGCATATAAATCGTCACGCGGCGGCATCAAGAGTTCGGTGTGAATTGTGTGCGTGTGAGCCAAACTTTTGCCCGCACTTGAGCGTTGCCAATAACCAAGTGTTTTGCAGGTGTGGTTCACAACTTCATAGGCACGAATCAAACGCTGACGATCATTGGGTTTGATACGCGTTGTGCTTTCTTCATCCATCACGGACAAACGCACGCGAAAGGCGTCATGACCCAAAGCTTCATAGAGTTCCACTGCCTCGTCATGCACTTCCTGCGGGATGGGCGGGATATCAGCTAATTTTCCCAACAAAGCCGCAAAATAAAGTCCCGTACCCCCGACAACAATAGGAGCCTGACCCTGCGCACACGCTTGGGCGATTTCCTCGCGCGCCAACACAGCCCAACGACCGGCAGACCCACTTTCGGTGGGATCAAAGATCTCGAACAAACGGTGGGGTGCCTGAGCTTTCTCTTCCGTCGTCGGCTGGGCCGTCAAAATCGGCAAGCCACGGTAAACCTGCATAGCATCAGCGTTAATCACGATGCCATGAAGCTTTACGGCCAATTCTAACGCGCGTGCCGTTTTGCCCGAAGCCGTGGGCCCGCCAACAAAGTAAATATCTGGTTTACTATCCATATCCACCTTGTACCCTCTGATAGGCCCGAAAAAAAGAGCTATTTGCCAGATACCCTCCATTTGCTATGCTGGCATCGCATTCACAAAGGAGCTTCATCCATGAGCATTGGTATTTGGCAGATTCTGCTCGTCCTGATTATCGTCCTCGTTTTATTTGGCGCTGGAAGATTGCCCGGCGTAATGGGCGATTTAGGCAAAGGAATCCGCAGTTTCAAAGATGGACTTGGTGGCAGCAAAGACGACAACAAGGACAAGCCCGACGACAAAGAACCGAAGGCCTGAGGCCGACGATGTTTGAAATCGGTTGGACAGAACTCGTGCTTGTCGGCGTTATTGCCCTTGTGATCGTAGGTCCCAAGGACCTCCCCAAAGTCATGCACACGCTAGGTCGTTGGGTTGCAAAAGGACGTCGTGCCTTTTTAGCGTTTGAGCACCAAATGAACGTGCTAGATGCCGAAGCACAACAACTTGAACGGAAAGAAAAAGACAAGCGAGACGGAACAAAACTTACGACGAACGAACCCCATGACAACTGAGCCAACGCCTGATCTCGACGACTACCCAACACCCGTTGATCCAGCGCATGAACAGGATAAGTACTGGGCGCTGGATGAATCTTCTTCCTTTGCAACACCACTATTAACACATGCCCTTGAACTTCGACGCCGATTGATCATCTGCCTGTTGTCTCTTGGGATCGGCAGCATAATTTGCTATATGCTCGCCCCGGAAATCTATGCCTTTCTCGCCCGTCCTTTGGCCGAAGTTACACAAGGCCAAGACCACCGCTTAATCTATACAGGCCTTACAGAAGCCTTTGTCACCTATCTTCATCTTGCCCTGTGGGGTGGTTTTATTCTCTCTTTTCCAATAATTGCTTGGCAAATTTGGTCCTTTATCGCACCTGGCCTCTATCGGGACGAACGATGCGTCTTTCTCGCCTTCATCTTGGCAGCCCCTATCCTTTTTCTTCTGGGCGCGGCGATGGCCTATTTCCTTGTCTTTCCGACGGCATGGTCCTTTTTCCTCAGTTTTGAGAGCGCTGGTGATTTAGGCGGCCTGCCCATTCAGATGGAAGCGCGCGTCAGCGAATATCTCTCGCTTGCCATGAACTTGATATTTGCCTTTGGGCTCGCCTTCCAGCTTCCCGTTATCCTTGTCCTTCTAGCCCGCATAGGCCTTGTGACAGCCGAAAAACTTACCGCTTTTCGCCGTTACGCTATCGTTCTTATTTTTGCCGTGGCCGCCATTTTGACCCCTCCCGACCTGTTTTCACAGATTGCCTTGGGGATTCCGATGATTATTTTATATGAAATCGCGGTTTTTGGTGCTCGTCTAGCCCAGAAACAACGTGGACGTACGCCCTAGAGTTCGCTATTCTGCTAGCTCAGCCAACATGATAACCAAGCAGGATCAGACAGATGCACGATATTCGATATATTCGCGAAAACCCCCAGATCTTTGACAAAGCTATGGCTCGCCGCGGTTTATCGTCCATCTCCCCGGAAATTCTGGCTCTCGACGAAAAAAGGCGCGCGACCCAAACAGCCATGCAAGAAGCACAAGCCCGTCGCAATGACCTATCCAAACAAGTTGGCGAAATCAAACGCACGGGCGGTAACGCTGATGCTATTGTGCAAGAGGTTGCCGGACTGAAAGATCGTTTAGCTGCTTTGGAAGTCGAAGAACGCGAACTTGGCGTTCAACTCGACGCCATCCTTTCGGGCCTGCCCAACACAGCCGCGCCGGATGTCCCCGATGGCAAGGATGAACACGACAACAAAGAGCTCCGCCGTATCGGCACGCCGCCGGGCATGAACAACCCCAAGCAGCATTTCGATCTTGGCGAAGCGATGGGGCTGATGGACTTTACCGTTGCCGCAAAACTATCAGGCGCCCGTTTCAGCATGCTGATGGGAAATCTAGCTCTCCTCGAACGTGCGATCGGCAATTTTATGCTTGATCTTCACACGCGTGAGTTTGGCTATACCGAAGTTTCGCCACCGCTCATGGTTCGTGATGAAATATCGTATGGCACGGGACAACTTCCCAAATTTGCCGAAGACCTCTTCCGCACGACAACAGGCCTGTGGCTAATCCCGACCGCCGAAGTGCCCCTGACCAACATGGTCCATGGGGAGATTTTGGCGGCTGAAGAACTGCCCATCCGCGTCACAGCTCGCACCCCATGCTTCCGCGCCGAGGCTGGTTCTGCTGGCAAAGACACACGCGGCATCCTGCGCCAACATCAATTCTATAAAGTCGAGCTGGTGAGCATAACAACACCCGATCAGTCCGAAGCAGAACATGAGCGCATGACAGAATGTGCAGAAACTGTTCTCAAACGTCTTGAAATTCCTTATCGCACGATCGTGCTCTGCACAGGTGACATGGGCTTTTGTGCGCGCAAGACCTATGACATCGAAGCATGGTTGCCGGGGCAAAATACCTATCGGGAAATTTCAAGCTGCTCGAACTGCTGGGACTTCCAAGCTCGCCGCATGAATGCCCGTTATCGTCCCGCAGGAGAAAAGAACACGCAATTTGTTCATACCCTTAATGGTTCGGGTCTTGCGATTGGTCGATGCCTGATCGCCATCATGGAAAATTATCAAAATTCAGATGGTTCGGTCACAATTCCGACAGTTTTACAGCCTTATATGAACGGCCTTGAAAAAATCGACGTTCCTGCCGGAAAATAAAGATGAAAAACACACGTTCTCTTTTCACCTTGTTTGTCCTTGCCCTCTCACTGGGAGCTTGTACAGTTTTTCAGCCGCCGGGACCGCACACACAATCCCAAGGGGTTTTCCCCGGTGAAACGTATCATGTTGCAAAGCGGGAGAATGCCTATTCCCTTGCCCAACGCATGAAGGTGCGGATGAGCGACATCATCGCGCTCAATAACCTTAAGCCCCCTTACCTTCTCCAGCCCGGTCAAACAATTACACTTCCGGCCAAAGACGGCTATGCGGCGCCCACGCCAGCATCTGCACCTATGGATTATATCGACAAGGGATATATGCGCCCCTCAAACTCCAGTGTAGCCCCCGTGGAATCCAGCGATTTTGGTGGCGCCCCGCCGTCTGGCAGCAGAGTGGCAGGTGTTGGAGGCGTCTCGTCTACGCCTCTGGAGCCAATTTCAGTTACACCGCCCCCATCGACAGCTACACCGCCGAGCCAAACTGCGCCCTTTGCTTCGGTCAAGACAACCTATACTGAAACGCCAAAACCTCTGCCGCCAATCGAGCCTCCGGCGGGAACTATTGAGAACGGGGCGGAAGTTATAAACAATACCTCTGGTCCACAAGACGTAACACCTTCGTCTGCCGCAGGGGCTTCCAGTCCGCACATGGTACAAGCTGAAGCGGACATGCAGGCCGAAATACAAGCGGAACTTGAAAGAAGAGGCACAGACGGCACGAGCATGCCAGATATGGGCACAGGATCGCCAGATCCGGTCTTTGGTTGGCCCGTGCGCGGGACAATCATTTCGACCTATGGCCCGAAAGGCAAAGGTCGCGACAACGACGGAATCAATATCGGGGCTCCGAAGGGCTCTCCTATCAAAGCCGCTGAAGCTGGACTTGTTGTCTATGCCGGTAATGAAATGAAGGGGTTCGGGAATCTTGTCTTAATTCGGCATGGTGGCAATTGGGTGACAGCCTATGCCCACATGGATCGACTGACCGTCACAAAAGGAAAGAGCGTGGCAAAGGGTGACATGATTGGCACCGTCGGTGCCACTGGAGGTGTGTCAACGCCCCAGCTTCATTTCGAGGTACGCCGCAGCGGAGCCCCCGTTGATCCTGAAATTGTAATGAAATAACCTTCCTCGATTAGCTCTGGGCCAAAAAAACCGTGGCAAAAAAATAGCACTTTATGGTCATGTGTGACAGAAACGCAAAATCGCTCTTTGTCTTTTTGCCATAGTCTCGCTATAAATCTATGCGAATCTCTCTTGTCTTTACCTACGGGAGCCTGCCCATGTTGGCGTCAACTTCATTTTCTTCTCTCCGGCTGCGTCCGGCCAGTTTCACTTTTGCTATTCTTTTGACGCTCGGGAGTCCCTGTTTTGCAAACACCCCCGCAGCAACGCCGGCACAACAAGAAGCCATAAAGAATCTCTCCCCGGAAATGGCCTTTATTCAAAATCTTGGAGATAAAGCCCTTTCCGTTTTAGCGAATAAAACCTTGCCCCCCGATCAACGCGATGCGACATTTCGACAATTGCTCGAAGAGTCTTTCGACCTAAACACCATTGCTCGTTTTGTCATCGGGCGCAGCTGGCGTTCCGCAACCCCAGAGCAACAAAAAGAGTATTTATCGCTTTTCGAATCCTTGGTTGTCAAAACATATTCCGACCGTTTTGCCCTATACACCCGTCAAGGATTTAAAGTTGTTTCCTCAACGCCCGAGGGCACCAAAGATTATGTTGTTAACAGCGAAATCACACATCCTGATGGCTCTGCTGGAACCAATGTTGTCTGGCGCGTTCGACAAAAGGACAACAAGTTCGGGATTATTGACGTTGTCGTTGAAGGCGTGAGCATGAGCGTGACGCAACGACAGGAATATGCAAGCATCATCCAGCGCAACGGCGGCGACATTAACGCCTTGCTCAAGATTATGCGCGAACGGGTAGGAACTCCCGCCAAGGCCTAATTCACAGGCCCCATTCCTTCCAACAAGCAAGGGTTTGTTTGCGTCCATACAGCATTGTGTGGATAACAGCGTTCAGGATTGTGACAAGAACAAGGGCATAAAATATATCGCTCAAAAAGTGAGCGCCCATAACCAGCCGTGCTGAAGCAAAAACGGCCCCGCACCCCATCAATCCCCAAAAGGCTTTACGACGTCGGGTCGGAGGCACCAAATAGGCAAAGCACGGCAGGAAAAAGCCAAAGGCCGCATCGCCAGAAACAAACGAACAATTTCTTTCACATTCCTTACTTATCAATGGCGCAGGCGTAAACTCAGCCGTTCCTCCGAAATAGGTCACTTCACGAGGGCGCGCCCGTCCCCAATGGTCTTTCAACACAACATTCGCAACAAGCCCCGGCCCGATAACAAGGCAAAGAAACAAAAACGCCCACGCTCGCGGCGAAAGCCCGGCTACATCACGAGAGTAAAACAACGATACAATCCAACCGCCAATAAATAGAACGGCTAATAACCGAGATCCCCAAAAGGCTAGGATTTTGAGCCCCGAAAAAAGCGGGTGCCCATCAAGAAAGAACCCTGCATATGCGCCTTGCCCATCGCGCTTTGCAAAAATGGAAGAAACTTGCAAATCGATTTCGGGATATACGAACAAGAGAAAACAAAAAGCGCTGACAAAAACAGATAAGATTACAAGTTTTACTTTCAAAACAGCCCTCTTCTATTTTTGATTTACCGCTTTTTTGTCGAATCTTTATTCACGGCATCACCAGAAGCTTCCCCTGTGCGGTTTAGTTCCGTAACGTAGCCATCCTTCTCTGTCAAGCCAACCTCGGACAAGGCTTTTTTGAGTGCTGCAAGCGTTTTACGGTCCATCTCCATGGCCTCAAGCTGGCGACGACGGTATTCATTCAGTTGATCAAACATTTGAGAAGGTATTTTGGCATTATCATTATTTTTTGACTCACCTTTCTTAGCCTCCGCCTCTTTGGATTGCTTCTCTTCTGAATCCTGAGATAAAGGGTTCCTCTGCGGCGTCGTTTTGCGAGGACGGGAAATTCGCGCGGCAGGGATTGGTTTAACCGATGACAAAGGCAAAACGGACAAACGCACAGGACTCTGTTTAGACAAAGGATGATACAGTGTATCTGCCCACTTTTTATCGTTATCACGGGTTTTCAGCTCATCAATGTTCACCCAAATCTTCTTTCCGTCGACTGATGGCAATTGAATATGTTCATCGATAACTGGTGTGTGTTTGGCCTCGTTCTGTCCATTATCCTGTCGTGAGGATTTCACCGGCATATTAGGTAGGTCAAGGGGGCGTTGCGGTGTTGCACGACGTTGCTTCTCTTGCTCAAACAACGAATTCGTAAACCCTTGGTCAGCTTGATTGCCCTTTTCAATTTCTTCTTTGGAAGGTTTGGAAGGGTCGTCAATGTGTTCTTCATATTCATCAAGGGTGACCCAATTTCCAGATGAAGGGCCAACTACAGTCGGTAAAGTCTCCGCTAAACTGGGGCCGAGCCCTATAAGAACACACAAAATAACACAGGCTGGACCTAGTTTTTTGACAAAATTTACCAAAAAAATTCGCATGAGATGGGCCTTTCCCCTGCACATTTCCTTTCCGATCTGGAGGTGTTTTTTGCTCATTTTGTCACTATTTCGTGCGCTTTGTGCTCCTAAATTTTCTTGTATCTTATGAGCGGAACCCTAACAATTCTTAAATCCAGATAAGTTCCCTGAAAAAGCAACGAAACTTCAACCCGTAAAATATTAAGGAAATATCGCAGGTTAGGCATCAAAGGTTAAATTAGACTCCTTCTTGTTAGTTTCCCCCTAATTTCCTTCCCCCGAACGCAAGCTTATCTTTTCATGAACATCGCATGAAAGCTGCATAATTTCATTGTTTAAACGGTAAAAGTTCGATATTAGTCGAATGTGGTGATCTATTAAGTGAAGGTGTTGCCTTGTCGTTAAGTGAGCTCTATCCTCCCCAAGATGGGGATCAAGTTGAGGCCGTTGTTAAGTGGTTTAATCTTTCAAAAGGCTTCGGTTTTGTTGCACCTGCAGATGATTCTCCTGATGCATTTCTGCATGTGTCCGTTCTTACTCGTGCTGGGTTACAGCAAATAGCTGAGGGAACCAAGCTTCTCATCGAACTTGGCAATGGCCCCAAGGGCCGTCAGGTCATGCGAATTATTTCCGTGCTTGGTCAAGCGGAGCTTCCGCCGCGCGCAAGCGATACGCCCGCTCAAGCCACAGGTCCGGTTGAAGAAATGACGGGTACCGTGAAGTGGTTTAAGCCTGAAAAAGGGTTTGGATTTGTTGCGCCAGACGACGAAGGCAAAGACGTGTTTGTTCACAAGAGCATTGTTTCCCGCCTTGGTCTTGCAACCCTGCAAACAGGTCAACGCGTGAAAATGAACGTTCACATCGCATCCAAAGGCCGCGAAGCGGTGGATATTGAGATTATTCAATAACCCTTGCTTCCTTGTTTGATGAATTGAGCGGGCACTTTTTTAGGTGCCCGTTTCTTTTTGACCTTTGATTTTTGCAGCAAGAGACGCTTGTAGAAACTTATCGATGTCGCCATCCAGCACGTCCTGAGACTGACTTGTTTCAACGCCCGTACGCGCATCCTTGACCATCTGATAGGGCTGCAAAACATAAGACCGGATTTGGTGGCCCCAAGCGATGTCACTCTTTCCTGCTTCAAGAACAGCCACGGCATCTTCGCGTTTCTTTAACTCCCTCTCATAAAGTTTGGCCTTAAGCATTTCCATCGCTTTGGCCCGGTTTTTATGCTGCGAACGTTCTTCCTGACACGCGACGATAATCCCTGTAGGTATATGGGTAAAACGCACGGCGCTGTCCGTTTTATTAACATGCTGACCACCAGCCCCAGAGGCACGATAAGTGTCCACCTTGAGGTCTTTTTCCAAGACAACAATATCAATGCTATCGTCCACGACCGGTGTCACGGAAACACTACAAAAGCTCGTGTGGCGGCGCGCATTTGAGTCATAGGGACTAATGCGCACGAGACGATGAACACCACTTTCCGTTTTCAGCCAACCATAAGCGTTACGCCCCATGATTTCGATGGTTGCAGATTTTATTCCTGCCTCTTCTCCACGGGACTCATCAAGCAGATGCATTTTGTAACCGTGCTTTTCTGCCCAACGTGAATACATACGCAAGACCATCTCGGCCCAATCTTGCGCCTCTGTCCCGCCAGCGCCCGCGTTAACTTCGAGGTAGCAGTCATTCGCATCGGCTTCGCCAGAGAGTAAACTTTCAAGCTCGCTCTGCGCGGCTTCTTTTTGGATATGGAAGATTGAAGCTTCGGCATCGTTGATCATCGCTTGATCATTTTCAGCCTCTGCCATTTCCAGAAGCTCGACACCATCCTTAAGCCCACGCTCGATCGTGTGATATATCGAAAGCTTCGCATCAAGATCCGTGCGTTCTTTCATAAGTGCTTGTGCTTTTTTAGGGTCGTCCCAGAGAGTTGGGTTTTCAGAAAGGGCGTTTAACTCCTCCAAGCGTAAAACGGCTTGGTCGTAGTCAAAGATGCCTCCTTAGCAAGGCCAGCGATTTTTCCGTCGCCTCCATTGCTGATTGGATTTCTGCACGCATGGTCTTATTCCTATTCTTTACAAATCGGAAGATGTTTGTGCCCGATCAGACGACTAAGCGCAAGTTTTTCTTCTTAAAAACCTGGCAATCTGGCTTGCATAGGGCTTTTCTTAGGATCTGGGCGCGTTACAGCAGCCATCTGCCGGTACGCTTTGGCCGCGCTTGTCCGATCCATATACGGTTCCGTGGGAACATAGCCCTCTTGAATAAGTTCACTTAAAGTTTCTCGCGGCATCAAACATTGCAAGCCAGCTTCACTTACTGCAAACACATCTGCCTTTATGCTCGGCGGCTGCAACTTTCCTTTATACTCACGGCAAAGCATAATATGCGTGGGAGCCCGCAAAATTGCCTTGTCACCATGGCGGTTTGTATAAACCAATTTCTGTGTCCCTTTTTCATCAAAAGCCAGATAAACCGGCTTTCCCTCATTTGTCCAACGTATAAAAAATCCTGCGACCACCATCAGGGCAAAGGGAGCAAGATAAGGGCATTCCTTTAAGGCTTCACAGTTATAAATTTTGGGTTGGCGATCACATTCAGCAACAAAAGATCCAGATGAAACCACTTTCCCGGCCGCGCGCGTGGCTAGAAAGGAAAACGCTGTTTGCAGAAAAAGCACCTGATCCGCACGTATCAAACTTTCGCGCACTATCTGGCGAACCTTCTCATCTGGGGGGGCTTTGAATAAATCTTTGAGTGTTGCCGTTTTTTTCTTTGTCATGTCTTGGTAAACCATCCCGATTGTCCTCGCGCAGGGAATATACCACAGGATCGACGCGGATCATTACTTTCTCGGATTAGAATACTTACTAATTGAAATTTCTATATTTTTTCTACACCCCTTTTCCAAAATCGACAAAAGCCGATGCCCCATGATAGGGTCAGCTCTTCACTGAGTTTAAGGATTCGAACCATGCTGTTGGTAACAGGTGCGCTGGGCCATTCAGGCCGTTACTTCTTCGAGGAACTGGCAAAAACCGGATATGACGGCCCCATTCGGGCTGTTATCCATCGGGAAGCCGATACGACGCAACTCGACGCGCTCCCTCTTTCCATCAGCTATTGCAGCGGCGATCTGAAGGACCCGTCCTTTCTTAAAAAAATCATGACGGACGTTCATACCGTCTTACATATTGCCGGAATCCAGCTTTCCGAACGTCTCGTCACAGCAGGTAAAGAAAAGGGCGTTGAGCGGTTTATTCTGGTTCACACTACGGGCCGCTTCTCGAAATACCGTCAGGCCTCCGCCGACTATATCCGTATCGAAGACAAGTTGATCGCTGATAATCCAAACCTTACCATTCTGCGCCCCACTATGATTTATGGCAGCTCTCGTGATAAAAATATATGGAAGCTGATCGGCTTTCTTGCCAGACATCGGTTCTTTCCGCTCTTTGGCAGCGGCCAGAACCTTATGCAGCCCGTACATGCCCGCGATCTGGCGAAAGCTTACCTCGGCGTACTGACGGCAAAAGAAAAGACTATGGGCAAGCAATATAACCTTCCCGGCGCGGCGCCCCTGACCTACCGACAATTGCTCGAAATTGTGGCTACCGGATTAAACAAAAAAATCATTTTTCTGTCTCTGCCCCTCTGGCTAAGCGTTCTACTGGTCGGCGGGGCAAGGCTTGTTTGCTTGGGCCATTTTCCCATCAGCGTCGAACAGGTGCTGCGCATGAATGAAGACAAAGCCTTTTCATGGGAAGAAGCCGCTCATGATTTCGGCTATGCGCCACAAGACTTTGCCACCGGCATTCAATCCGAAATCAAAGAATATCTGCTCATGCATACACCTCAATAAAGGCCGCCTGTCCCTTGCGTCGATGGCGTGACAGGCGGTGGTGCAGTAACTTCTCCACCATCTTGTGCAGGCACCATTTCAGGGGTCGTTTCAGGGAAACCCTCTACAATCGGGGCTGCCCCGCCAACACCTTGGGCCGCTTCTCCTGTCACGCTACCATCGAGTAGGGGGCGCTCCTCCCCCTCTTTAGGTTCGGTATCAGGGATAAAAGCTTCCCAGATCGCCCCCTTGGCATTGAATGGGGCAAGAGCTCCCGTTTCGGGATTTACTTTAACCATTCTAAGGCCCGGCGGAATACGAAACGGAATAGCTGGTTTATTCTTCATGGCAGCTGCCATAAACTCACCAAAAATTGGCACGGCAACACTTGAACCTGACTCTTTGCGGCCCAGCGGTTTTGGATCATCAAAACCAACATAAACCGCAGTAACAAGATCGGGCGTAAAGCCGATAAACCAAGCATCACGACTGTCATTCGTTGTGCCCGTCTTTCCTGCAAGAGGAAAACCAAGAGACAAAAGCTTCTTGGCCGTTCCTCGTTGAACAACACCTTCCATCATGGAGGTCATTTGGTAAGCGATGCGTGGGTCTTCAATTTGTTCCCGCATATCAGGCACGGCCGGTGTTTCAGCGCCCATAACCCAGTTCGATGTCTGGCAACCTTCACACGGACGATTATCAACGCGCCAAATTGTTTTTCCATTGCGATCCTGAACACGATCGATAATGGTCGGCGTTACTTTTTTTCCGCCATTGACAATCATCCCGTAAGCAGAAGCCATTCGAAGAGGTGTTGTTTCTTTCGCCCCCAACGAAAAGGACAAAAGATTAGGCATATCGTCAACGACTCCAAACTTCTTTGCTTCTTCAACGACAGCGTCCATGCCAATAGCATTCGCAAGACGCACGGTCATGACATTACGCGACTTTTCAATACCAACACGCAACGGTGTCGGGCCGTAGAATGTCTCGGAATAATTCTCTGGACGCCATAAAGGCAAACCGGGTCCTTGAACATATTCAAAAGGCGCATCAAGCACGAGGCTCGAAGGGGTAAACCCCTTACGCAGGGCCGCCATATAAACAAACGGCTTAAAAGCCGAACCCGGCTGACGATACGCCTGCGTTGTCCGGTTATATTGGCTGATTTCGTCGCTAAATCCACCGGTCATAGCAAAAACGCGCCCCGTATGGGGATCAAGCGCGACGATGGCTCCTTGAACGACTGGAATTTGGCGCAAAGCAAAGCGAGCCTCTGTTTGCCCCTTTGCGGTGGCTGGAGCAGCAAGTGGCTCCACCAATACCACATCACCAAGATTCAAAACGTCTTCGGGCTTGTGAACATCCGGACCGAACTGGTCGTTTGCCAGCTCTTTGCGGGCCCAGCTCATTTCTTCCCAAGGAATGACGCCGCGCGTGTCATCGGCAAAAGCCAGTCGCGCTTCCTTGGTCGTCAGTTTATGCACCAGTGCTAAACGCCATTCTTCACCGCCAGCTGGTTTTGCAATCTTGGTAAGTTTGGCTTGCCAACCATCGAGCTTGTCAAAATGGGCAACGGGCCCACGCCAGCCTCTCTGGCGCATATCGTAATCCATCAATCCACGGCGCAGTGCACGAGTTGCTTCTTTTTGCAAAGCAGGATCAAGACTTGTTTTGACAGCAAGGCCTCCTTCAAGCACCGGTTTCTCACCGAACTGGGCGATAAGCTGACGACGAACTTCTTCGGTAAAATAGGAACCGCCGCGCACAATCTCGGCTTCATCACGTGCCCGCATTTGCAATGGCTCCTGCATGGCCTTTTCAGCATCTTCCTTAGAAATACGGTTATCTTCCTGCATTCGCCCGATAACCCAGTTGCGCCGCCCCAGCGCAGCCTCATGATCACGCACAGGGTGATAATTATTGGGGGCCTTTGGCAAAGCAGCGAGATAGGCTGCTTCGGCTATTGTCAGTTCATCGAGCGACTTATTAAAATAGTTCAACGCAGCTTGCGACACACCATAAGAACGGTTTCCAAGAAAAATCTCATTCAAATAAATTTCAAGGATACGGTCTTTACTCAAAGACTGCTCAAGACGTCCTGCCAGAATAACTTCCCTGATCTTGCGGGCTATCGACAGTTCATTCGACAGCAGCATATTTTTAGCCACCTGCTGTGTAATTGTCGAAGCGCCGATGGGTCGACGATCACGACCAACATTTTTTAAATTTGTGAGGGCCGCGCGGATGATGCCTACAATATCGACCCCCGCATGATAATAAAAATTCTGGTCTTCTGCGGAAAGAAAGGCACCCGATACAAGAGGCGGGATAACATTAATCGGAACAAAAACTCGCTGTTCAGTGGCAATTGTCGCCATCATGCGGCCATCATCCGCATAGATTCGCGTTAGAATCGGCGGCTGATAGTCCTTCAAGTACGTGTAATCCGGCAGGTCAGCGCTGTAATGCTGGATCACTAAATAGAGAAAGATCACACCCGAAAGGGCCAACATCGTCAAAAACGAAAAGACGGTCGCTAAAAAGCGCATAAAGGTCACCACCACAACGAAAGGAGAAACAACCGACAAAAAGAGACTATGGCCCTTGTTTAGCCGAAATCATCCGGTTTGTAAAAGGCTGTTGACCCCTATTCCTATCAGGCTGAAAGCGCTTTGAAAAAAGATTCGATAGCAAGCTTGCGGTCTTGGTCCCGGCGACGGCTCGGGTGCTCTTCTTCCATTTCTAAATGCAACATCCCGACAATCATATATTGAAGGGCTATCGCTGCAGATTGGGGAGACCATGCCGAAGAAAGAATTCCCTTTTTATATGCTTGCTCAAAGATTTGCAGAAAGCGTTCATAAGCTTTGTTCCGACAATCTAGATTTCTCTTCATCAACCCCATCATTTCGTCAATGTATTCGCATCGCTGAGTCAGTATCGTAAACACACGCCGAATACGCGGATTATTCGCAATCATATTCATAGAAGTAATGCATTCACGACAGAAAGGAACGAGAGGATCCTCCCACTCCTGCTCGGCCAGACGATCTAAAAGACTTTCAAGCGGAACAAAATCCCGATCTGCAATCGATCTCAATAACGCAACCTTATCCTGAAAATGCCAATAAATAGCCCCGCGAGTCACACCCGCATGAGTCGCCACTTCTTGCAAGGAGGTCCGCACAACACCGCGTTCATAAAACAATCGCTCAGCAGCCGCCATAATGTCTGTGCGTGTTTTTTGCGCTTCGTCCTTTGTTTTTCTGACCATCGATGGGATACCTTCCTTTTTTTGTTTACATACAAACTTGAATGTATATTATAGTGGCCTGAATGCAAGTGTAGCTGATGAATAAATAGCAAAGAAAGGGGTAGAGCTTTCGTTTAAAAAATGGTTAAATAACTGTTAACAGCAAAGCCGCCTCCCTTTCAGAGCATAAAAAATAAACAACGTCTTGTAAAAACAAGACATTTCACGACTTATATACGAGATTTAGCCATGCCCCGTTGTACAGCCTATCCCCGTTCGCCCTTTATTCTGCCCTTCTTACTCGTGTTCTCTGTTCTTTTAAATGGATGTGCGGTCGGCCCGGATTTTACCAAGCCCGAATCACCAAAGGTAGCGTCCTATGGCCCGAATGGCATGCCCAGTGCAACGAACGGCACGCAAAGTGACTTTGGCGGTATCCAGCGCTTTCAGCCAGATGGAGATGTCCCGGCTTCTTGGTGGACTCTCTTTCAATCTGCCGAACTAACACATTTGATAACGCGCGCCGTACAGGCAAACCCGACACTGGATGCCGCTCGTGCGTCATTACATTCCGCAGAAGAAACAGCTGCAGCTAGCCGAGGGGCCTTTTTCCCAAGCATTGATGGGAGCGCCACAACCACCCGTTCACAAACAACTACAGCGGCAAACCCCTATTCAATCTATAATGCTTCGGTCAGCGTCGGCTATGCCCCCGATATCTTCGGCGGAACCCGTCGTGAAGTCGAAGCAAGTCATGCCCAAGCTGAAGCGGCCAGTTTTGAGCTTGAAGCAGCCTATCTCACATTAACAAGCAACGTTGTCGCGACAGCTATTCAAGAAGCCTCGTTGCGCGAGCAACTGGCCGCGACAAAAGATATCGTTGAAATTCAGAAAAAGCAGCTCGATATCATGAAGACACAACTCGATGCTGGCGCTATTGCACGTCCGGCCTATCTGCAACAACAAACAGCTGTTGCAAACAGCGAAGCAACGATCCCGCCTCTAGAAAATGCACTGGCACAAACCGGGCATTTGATGTCAACACTACTCGGCAGCTATCCAAACGAACGCGCGCCAGCGACTTTTTCGCTTGCCAGTTTCAAACTGCCCGAAGCGCTACCCGTCACATTGCCCTCCAATCTCGTGGAACAGCGCCCAGATATCCGGGCGGCACGCGCCAACTTGCAAGCGGCCAATGCCCAGATAGGTATCGCAACAGCCGCGATGATGCCGCAATTTCCTCTTAGTGCGAGCTATGGCGTAAGTGCAAGACAACTTTCCGATATGTTTTCTCCTGGAACCGCTCTGTGGGGTCTGGCCGCAGGGATAACCCAACCGCTTTTTCATGGCGGCGAGCTGCTTCATAAAAAACGTGCTGTCGTTGCCAACTTCGACAAGAGCGCTGCAACATATCGGGGGACTGTCCTTACTGCCTTTAAAGAGGTTGCCGACGTCCTCAGTACACTTCAATCAGATGCTAATGCGCTCAACGCACAAGTATCCGCCGAACGGTCCGCAGGCGAGGCATTGGATCTCGTTACAAAACAATATAATGCTGGCGCCGTCAGCTATGTCGAACTTCTGAATGCACAATCTGCCTATCAACAAGCCAAACTTGGACTAATTAAAGCCAAGGCGAGCCGCTTGTCCGATACGGCGGCCCTCTTCCAAGCTTTAGGGGGCGGATGGTGGAATCGAAGCGAAGACATAAAATCAATTCAAAAGTAACAAAGTAAGCACCCAAGGAGCTTCTATCATGATCAAACGAATGATCATCATGCTATTTCTCTGTGGCCTAGTCCTCGGCAGCGTCTTCGGATACAAGATGTTTGGCGCGAAGATGATGATGAAATACATGGCCGCAGCTGCGAATCCAGTTCAAACCATTTCCACCATGTCTGCCAAAAAAGATGTTTGGCAACCGACCATCAAAGTTGTGGGTTCAATTCGTGCGGCCAAGGGAGCAGATCTCTCGCCTGAAGTGGCTGGAACGATAGACAAGATTTTTATTGAATCCGGGCAGGATGTAACAGAAGGAGCCATTCTCCTCCAACTCAACAGCACCGATGCCGTTGCGCAACTCAAGGCCCTTGAAGCACAGGCCACATTGGCCAAATTGACCCTTGATCGTGATACCGTTCAACTTAAAGTCAAGGCAATCAGTCAAGCTGCTTTTGATGCCGCAAAAGCCAATTATGACAGCCTGAAGGCACAAGTCGCGCAGCAAAAGGCCATGCTCGAGAAAAAAACAGTCTTGGCCCCTTTCTCAGGTCGCCTTGGTATCCGCAAGGTTGATGTAGGCCAATACGTCCCAGCTGGAACGCCTATCGTGACACTACAAAAACTTGACTCGGTCTTTTTTGACTTTTTCCTTCCGCAACAGAATATCGGGCGAATTAGCGAAGGCCAAAAGATCATCCTGACAACCGATGCCCTAGTGGGAAAGACCTTCGAGGGAACAATTTCAGCCATTAACGCCAGAGTCGATGAAAACACTCGAAACATCGAAGTCCGTGCGACCTTCGCAAACCCGGATAAAGCTCTTCTTCCCGGCATGTTTGCCAATGCCACGATCAACACAGGTGCAGCGCAGAGCTTTATTACGTTGCCCCAGACGGCGGTGACGATCAATCCCTATGGCAACACCGTATTCGTTGTATCCCAAGATGGCACGGATGATAACGGCAAACCCAAACTGGTTGCAAAGACGTCTTTTATCAAAACAGGTGACACCCGCGGAGACCAAATAGCCATCTTAGACGGAATTAAAGAAGGTGATGAAGTTGTTATCGCGGGTCAGCTTAAGCTTCGCAACGGATCGCTTGTACAAATCAATAATAAAACCCTTCCAACCAACGACAGCAACCCAGAACCTGCTGATCGCTAATGAATATGGCCTATAGGTAGTACGATGAACTTCACCGATATCTTTGTCAAACGCCCCGTTTTGGCCATGACGATCAGCCTTCTGATCATCGTGCTTGGTCTGCGCGCCGTCTTTCTTCTGCCCGTTTTGCAGTACCCACGAACGGAAAATGCCGTGGTCACTGTCACAACGGCCTATTATGGCGCTGACGCGGATATCGTCGCCGGCTTTATCACGACGCCACTGGAAAACGCCATTTCACAAGCAAACGGCATCGACTACATCTCCTCCTCCAGCCAAAACGGGCTGAGCACTATCACAGCGAATTTGCGCCTCAACTATGACTCGAATGCGGCCCTGTCAGAAATCAGTGCCAAGGTCAATTCGGTCAAGAACCAACTCCCCCCCCAATCGCAGCAGCCCGTCTTGACGATGAGCGTCGGCGAAACCATTGCCGCAATGTATATGGGTTTCAAAAGCCCGGTGCTACCGCGTAACAACATCACAGATTATCTGGTTCGTGTTGTGCAACCTCAGTTACAGGCTGTTGACGGCGTTCAAACCGCCGAGATCCTAGGGGCCGAGAACTTCGCGCTTCGCGCATGGCTTAAACCCGACAAGCTAGCTGCTTATGGCCTAACCGCAGCCGATGTTTCTGCCGCAATGGCTGCCAATCATTACATTTCCGGCCTTGGGATGACCAAAGGCCAGATGGTTCAGGTTACACTTAACGCCTCTACCGATTTGCGTTCGCTTGACGAGTTTCGGAAGCTGATTATTCGCGAGAAAGATGGCGCGATCATACGTCTTGAAGACGTCGCCAATGTCACGCTCGGGGCCGATAGCTACGAAACACGCGTTGGTTTTGACGGGCAGGAAGCGGTTTATGTCGGCATCAGTATCGCCCCATCAGCAAATCTGTTGGAAGTCATCGGACGTGTGCGCGATCTGTTCCCGCAAATTCAGGCGGAATTGCCGAACGGTCTGGAAGCCGTCGTCGTTTACGACTCGACTGAATTCGTCAACAGCTCGATTAGCGAAGTGGTGCGCACCCTGATTGAAGCCGTTTTGATTGTCACGCTCGTGATCTTCCTGTTTTTGGGTTCACCACGTTCTGTTTTCATTCCGACTATCGCTATTCCGCTGTCCTTGGTGGGCGCTTTTCTTTTCATGCTAATCCTTGGTTTTTCGATTAACCTGCTAACCCTTTTGGCTCTGGTTCTTGCCATCGGCCTTGTCGTTGACGATGCCATTATCGTTGTGGAAAACGTTGACCGCCATATGGAGGAAGGCTACAGCGCCCTTGAATCCGCCCTTCGCTCGGCACGAGAGCTGGCAGGGCCGATTGTATCCATGACTATCGTTTTGATTGCCGTCTATGTGCCTATCGGCTTTCAAACAGGCTTAACTGGCGCGCTCTTTACCGAATTTGCGTTCACCCTTGTCGGTGCCGTTGTCATTTCAACCATTGTTGCGCTGACTTTGTCACCTATGATGTGCTCCAAGATTCTTAAACCCCATAAGAAAGGGGAATCCTCCAATCCTCTCTTTACGCTTATAGGCAAGATGGCCGACAAACTGGATATAGTCTTCCGTTTTCTCTCCCAACCGCTTGTCAAAGCACGACGTTATTATCGCAGCGAAGACCGCAACCTGTTTACATCTACCCTCAAATTTGGCCTTGCCCTCATCTACATGGTTCTGCTGACGCCCGTTCTGATGCCGCTCGCTTGTGTCTATTTCTTGCGTAACGTCGATCATGTCGAACAAGCCTATGGCTTTATCACAAAGCCCGTGCGCTGGCTTTGGTGGTTCTTGATGGCGCATCCGTTTTATTCCGCACTAACGGCCTTCGTTTTCCCACTCGGTCTCATGATCGTCTATATCATCCTGTTTAGCTGGGCCTTTATCCCGCTCATGACGATTTATTATATGCGCCGCGAGAAATATGAAGAAATATTGGATCGCAGCTTTAACTATCTACCCGTCACCGTTGTTTTCTCCCTGGTGATACTAGGCAGTATTTATTTCCTGTATTCCTCTGCAAAAACCGAGCTCGCCCCGCAGGAAGATCAGGGCATTGTTATTTCCCTTATGACTCCGCCGCCTAATGCGACACTGGAACAACGCCTGATTTATTCCCGCGAGGCTTATAAGCTGTTTGCCAACTATCCTGAGACGGATCATGTCTTTCAGATCGATATGCCAGGACGTTCGATCGGCGGTATTGTGCTTAAGCCATGGGATGAACGCTCGCGCTCGGCAACTGACTTGCAGACCTTGTTTCAGAAAGATCTTGCTTCGCTCACCGCAGTCAATGGCGTGGCAATCCAGCCTGCATCTTTGCCCGGCTCTCGTGGTTTACCCATACAGTTCGTGGTTAAGACGACCGAGAACTTTGAGCGACTACTCAGTGTTTCCGAAGATTTTCTAAAAGCGGCACGGGCCTTGGGAATATTTATGTTTATCGATACTGACCTTAAGATCGACCTGCCGCAGGCCACAGTCCAGATTGACCGCGACAAAGCAGCCAGTTTAGGGTTGAACATGAATGATATCGGCAGCGCACTCAGCGCCATGCTTGGCGGCGGATACGTCAACTACTTCAACCTGTCGGGACGCTCCTATAAAGTTATCCCGCAGATCGAGCAGAAAAGCCGCCTGAATATCGAGCAACTTTCGAATTACTATATTCGTACTGCTGATGGTTCTTCGATTCCGCTGTCAACTATTGCAACGATCACAACAAAGGCTGTGCCGCAAACGCTCAATCACTTCCAACAGATGAACGCCTCCACCCTATCGGGGGTTATGTTTCCGGGCATCGGTTTGGGGGATGCTCTTAGCAAGCTTGAAGAGCTGGCAAAAACACAGCTTCCCGAAGGTTACAGTGTCGATTATGGTGGTCAGTCACGCCAATTTGTTCAGGAAAAGAGTGGTTTTGTGACGACCTTCCTCTTTGCCCTGATTATTATCTTCCTTGTCCTGTCAGCCCAGTTTGAAAGCTTCCGTGATCCAATCACGATCTTGATCTCTGTGCCTATGGCCGTTGCAGGAGCCCTCCTCTTCATCTCATTAGGCCTGAATGGTGCGAGCCTCAATATCTACACACAGGTTGGTCTTGTGACTTTGATGGGTCTTATTAGTAAACACGGTATTTTAATCGCCGAATTCGCCAACAAGCTGATGCTCGAAGGCCTATCGAAGCGTGAAGCCATCGTTAAGGCTTCCGGCCTCCGTCTGCGCCCGATTTTGATGACAACCTCAGCGACTGTTTTGGGCGTCGCTCCCTTGATCATGGCTAGCGGCGCGGGTGCCGTCTCACGCTATAATATGGGTCTCGTGATCGCAGCAGGCCTTAGCATCGGGACACTCTTTACTCTTTTTGTCCACCCCGCAGTTGTGTTGATGGTCGGCGAGGATCATAGCAAGCATCATGCGCCCGAGGCACAGACAGTCATCCGCAATGAACACGCAGCACCGACCACAGAGCAAAGTACATAAAATGAATTCTTTGAACCTCATTGCCGAAAAAAAGTCTCTTGCCCCTACGGACAAAAAGACATTGATCGGGTCAAAGCACACTAAATGCTTTTATTATAAAAGCCGTGAGATGTTACAAAACTACCGCAGCGCAATCGCCGGGCAATGATCCATCACCACCTTAAGCCCCGCTGCAAGAGCGCGGTCGGCAGCTGCTTCGTTGATTACCCCCAACTGCATCCAAACGACCTTGGCCCCGATAGCGATTGCCTCGTCGGTCAGGGGGCCTGCCGCCTCGCTATTACGGAAAATATCGACCATATCTACCTTTTCTGGAACCCTTGACAGATCGGCACAGACCGTTTCCCCCAAAAGCTCCTGCCCTGCCAAAACAGGGTTAACGGGGATCACTCGGTAGCCTCGACTTTGCAGAAAACGCATCACACCATGGCTGGGTCTATCCGGCTTGTCGCTGGCTCCGACTAAAGCAATGACACGCACCTGTGACAGAATATCCAAAATTTCTTCATGAGAGGGATCAGTATAAGCCATTTTTTTACGCTCCCAGCTTGACGCAAGTCGATATTTTTCGTCTTATCATACTTATTATTAATGCCTGTTAAATGAGAAATGGCCCCCATACAATGTCTATCGACAAGACCTATGACCCCGCCGCCACCGAAGCCCGCCTTTACTCCAAATGGGAAGACTCGGGAGCCTTTGCCTGCGACCCTACCTCGAAGGTCGATCCCTATTGCATCATGATCCCACCGCCCAACGTGACGGGCAGTCTTCATATGGGTCATGGTTTGACCTTTACCATTCAGGATACCCTTATCCGCTTTGCTCGCATGCGCGGGCGCGATACATTGTGGCAGCCAGGCACTGATCATGCAGGCATCGCCACGCAAATGGTTGTCGAACGTGAACTGGCTAAAGAAGGCCTTGATCGTCGCACCATGGGCCGTGAGAAGTTCCTTGAAAAAGTCTGGCAATGGAAAGCTGAGTCCGGCGGCACAATTACGAAACAGCTACGCCGCCTCGGCGCATCGCTGGATTGGCCACGCGAACGCTTCACGCTCGACCCCGCCCTCAACCGCGCTGTCAACAAAGTCTTTGTCCAACTGTATAACGAAAAGCTGATTTACAAAGACAAGCGCCTTGTCAACTGGGACCCCAAGATGCTCTCAGCCATTTCGGACCTTGAGGTTGAATCCAAGGAGATCAAAGGCAATCTGTGGTATTTCCACTATCCCATCGATGGCAGCGATGAAATGATCACCGTTGCGACCACGCGTCCCGAAACCATGCTGGGTGACACGGCTGTCGCGGTGCATCCTGAAAACGGAAAGCTCAAGCACCTGATTGGCAAGATGGTACGCCTGCCGCTTACAGACCGCCTAATCCCCGTTGTCGGCGACGAATATGCCGATCCCGAGAAAGGGACTGGTGCCGTTAAAATCACGCCAGCCCATGACTTCAATGACTTTGAAGTCGGCAAGCGCCACAATCTCGAGATGATCAACATCTTTGACAAGCACGCCATCCTGAACGAAAACACACCCGAGAAATATCGCGGCATGGAACGTTTCGAAGCGCGTAAGCAGATCATCGCTGATATGGAAAGCCTTGGCTTGCTGGAAAAGATCGAACCGCACGTTCACGCCGTCCCGCATGGCGATCGTTCGGGTGTGCCAATCGAGCCATGGTTGTCCGAGCAATGGTATTGCGATGCTAAAACGCTGGCTGCACCCGCACTTAAGGCTGTTGAAGAAGGTCATACCAAGTTCGTGCCGGAACAATGGACAAACACCTATTACGCATGGATGCGCAATATCGAGCCTTGGTGCATCAGCCGCCAGCTGTGGTGGGGTCATCAGATTCCCGCTTGGTACGGGCCAGACGGACAGGTTTTTGTTGCGCATGATGAGGAAGAAGCAAACGCCATGGCCCAAAAAGCCTATGGCAAAGCGACGCCCCTCACCCGCGACGAAGATGTGCTTGACACATGGTTTTCTTCGGCGCTTTGGCCTTTCTCGACATTGGGATGGCCAGAGCAAACGCCAGAACTTGAACGCTACTATCCGACCGACGTATTGGTGACAGGCTTTGACATCATCTTCTTCTGGGTTGCGCGCATGATGATGATGGGCCTCCATTTCATGGGCGACGTACCCTTCCGCACGGTCTATATGCACGCGCTTGTCCGTGATGCCAAGGGACAGAAAATGTCGAAGACCAAGGGCAATGTTATGGATCCCTTGGACATCATTGGCGCGTATGGTTGTGACGCCTTGCGCTTTACGCTATGCACCCTTTCAACGCCGGGGCGCGATATCAAGCTTGCACCAGCCCGCATTGAAAGCAGCCGTAACTTTGCGACCAAGCTGTGGAATGCCGCACGGTATTGCCAGATGAATGAATGCGTATGGCAGGCGGATTTCAATCCCGCCTCGGTCAAGCAAACCATCAACAAATGGATTATCGGCGAGACCGTCGATGCGGTTAACAAAGTCGCCAGCCAGCTTGATGCCTATCGCTTTGATTTGTCATCGCACAGCGTTTATGAGTTTGTCTGGAATGTCTTCTGTGATTGGTATCTCGAGTTCACCAAACCGATCCTGTCAGGGACTGATGAAGCAGCCAAGGCCGAAACACGCGCCACGACGGCATGGGTTTTGGGACAAATGCTAAAGATGATGCATCCCTTTATGCCCTATATCACTGAAGAGCTATGGGAACATGTCGTGGGTGACGGCACGATGTTGATCACAACGCGTTGGCCAAGCTATGATACTGGATTGGCAACCAAAGAAGCTCAGAACGAGATGAACTGGGTTGTTCGCGTGATAACGGCCATTCGCGGCGTCCGCGCCGAGTTGAATGTTCCCGCGAGCGCAAAGATCGAAACGCTTGTCAAAGGCGCAAGCGATCAAACCCAAAAGCGTTTAGCCACGCACGGTGCCCTGATTGAAAGACTTGCCCGTCTTTCCGCGATCGGGGAAACGGCGACGACACCTGCGAACGTGGCGCAAACCATCATTGATGAGACGACCTTTATCCTCCCGCTCGAAGGCGTGATCGATATCGCGCAAGAGAAGGAGCGTCTAGCCAAGGAATGCGCCAAATGGGCCGAGGAAATCAAAAAGGTCGAAGCCAAACTGGCTAACCCAAGCTTCGTTGATCGGGCACCGGAAGATGTGGTTGAAGAGCACAAAGAACGCCTTGAAAACGCACGGGCCATGGTTGCCAAACTTGGTGAGGCGCAAAAAAGCCTCGCGGCCTAGCGGAGATAAGGGGATAACAGTGAAGATTTATATCAAAGCTCTTTCTGTTATCTTCTGTATAGGCGTAATCCTCGCCTTGAGCGGCACGGCCATAGCGGCGCAAAAAGACAAGATAACCGTCGATCCGCGTCTATGCCAGACTCTTACCAAACATGTGCCCGATGCCGATGTTACATACCAACCGGGTGTCGATGTGACAGGGCGCGCCGTGGTGCCTGCCGATCTTGATGAAGAACGCTTCCCTATCGTTCCCGACGAAATAACCATTCCGCTTTCGGTCGATTTGATGCAGTTTTTGGCGCTCAATCCTCAGGCATTCCCAGCACAAGCTCTAAAGCGGAACGACATCCCACTTGGCGCCCTTACCATAACAAAGGGACAGATCCTGTTTAATGGCCAGCCACTGAGCGATGCACAGCAAGATAATCTGGCTGTTTTGTGCCTGAAACCCGACTAAATAACGATATCCGCCTTCTTTCACCTCTTGCCATAAAAGGGCCCAGCTTTTATCATCTCCTCCTTATATATCAAAAAAGGACATAACCTTTCATGAACGCCAAAGCCCCCAAGACTGCCATCTCCCCAACCCGCGCAGAAAATTACAACGATTGGTACCAAAAGATCGTCCGGGCCTCTGATATCGCCGAAATGTCAGGTGTACGAGGCTGTATGGTCATGAAAGCGTGGGGTTATGGAATCTGGGAACAGATGCAGCACGACCTCGACCGCCGCTTTAAAGAGACGGGGCACGAGAATTACTACTTCCCCCTTTACATCCCGCTCAGCTATTTCCAGCGCGAGGCAGAGCATGTCGATGGCTTTGCCAAGGAAATGGCCATTGTCACCCATCACCGCCTGATGAAAAAAGACGGCAAGCTTGTTCCCGATGGCGAACTGGATGAACCGCTTGTCATCCGTCCAACATCGGAGACCATCATCGGTGAATCCATGGCCAAATGGGTTCAGTCTTATCGCGACCTGCCCCTTTTGATTAATCAATGGGCAAACGTATCCCGTTGGGAAATGCGTCCGCGCATTCTGCTTCGCACAGCCGAGTTCCTTTGGCAGGAGGGGCACACGGCCCACGAAACGCGCGAAGACGCAGTGCGTGAAACGAAACAGATGCTCGAAGTCTATCGCGCTTTCAGCGAAGATGTCTTGGCTGTTCCCGTTATTACAGGTGAAAAGATCCCCGCCGAGCGTTTCCCCGGCGCTGTTGACACCTATTGCATCGAAGCCATGATGCAAGATGGACGCGCGCTGCAAGCCGGCACGTCCCACTATTTAGGCCAAAACTTTGCCAGATCCTGCAATATCCAGTTCCAGAGCCGCGAAGGTACGTTAGAGATCGCCCATACGACATCATGGGGCGTTTCCACACGCCTTCTGGGCGCTCTGGTTATGACCCACGGTGATGACAACGGCATGAAGGTTCCGCCCCGCGTTGCCCCCTATCAAGCAGTTATTATCCCGATCCTGCGCGATGATGGTACGGCTGAGCACGTTATGGATTATTGCGAACAACTCAAAGCAGATATTTTGAGCGAAACGTTCGATGGCGCGCCTGTCCGTGTCAAAGTCGACACGCGGGATATTCCTGCCAGCGACAAACGCTGGGACTGGATCAAAAAAGGCGCACCGCTTGTTGTCGAAATCGGGCCTAAAGATATTGAGGGACGCAAGGTTTGCATCACACGCCGTGACAAGCTGGAAAACGGCAAGCGCTTTGAAGATCGCGGAACCTTTATCGGCAATATTGGCATTGAACTTGCCAATATTCAAAAAGACATGTTTGAAACGGCAAAAGCCTTCCGAACCAAGAGAACAACGACAAACATTAAAGACTGGGCCTCTTTTGAAGCCTATTTCAAAAAGAATGACGAAGACAGCTTTACCAGCGATCAGGGTTTCATTCGGGCCAAATGGTGCGGTGACGAAGCTTCACTCGCTAAACTCGAGCCACTTGGCGTAACGGTACGTTGCATTCCCTTTGACCAAGATGGTAAAGAAGGTACGTGCGTGCTGACGGGCAGGCCCGCAACAATCGAGGTCATCTTCGCCCGCGCCTATTAACACCTGTTTATAAAGGGTTCTTCTGTGATGCCGTTATTTACTGCCTTTGAACGCAAGGTTGCTTTTCGCTATCTGCGTGCCCGACGGCAGGAAGGGTTTATTTCGGTTATCAGCTGGTTTTCGCTGATCGGGATAGGCCTTGGCGTTGCGACCCTGATCATCGTTATGTCGGTGATGAACGGTTTTCGGGCAGAACTGTTTGATCGCGTACTGGGCCTCAACGGTCATCTTACTGTTGTATCCGAAGATCGCTACCCGCTTACACAATATGATGAAATCATTGCGCGACTTAAGAAAGTTGATGGCGTTCTCGAAGTCTCTCCTTCCATTGAAGGACAAGCTCTCATCACCTCGCAGGGCGCTGCCTCTGGCGCTATGGTACGTGGTGTGCTGCCGGAGAACTTCCAAAATCGTGACATTATCGTCAAACACATCGCCCAAGGAAATCTTTCAGATTTTGACGGCGACAAGGTTGCGATTGGCGCGCGCTTGGCAACCCGCCTTGGTCTTCATCCGGGCGATCAATTGACTCTGATTTCTCCCAGCACAAAGGCCACTGTCTTTGGCACGGCACCACGAATGAAAACCTATACGATCGCCGTCATTTTTGATGTTGGCATGTACGAATATGACAGCAATTTTGTGTTTATGCCCTTAGAGGCGGCCAAGATCTTTTTCCGCACCGTCGGCGGCATCACTTCCATTGAGCTGTTCATCTCACAGCCTCATAACTTCCATACAATCAAAGACCGCGTTTATGATGCATTGAGCGGATCGCCCACTCGACTGATGGACTGGCAGCAAAGCAATCTCAGCTTCTTTACAGCGCTTCAGGTTGAAAAAAATGTGATGTTCCTAATCCTCACGCTTATCATTCTTGTGGCAGCGTTTAATATTATTTCTGGTCTTATTATGCTGGTTAAAGATAAAGGACATGATATTGCGATCCTCCGCACGATGGGCGCTTCACGTGCGTCGGTCATGAAAATCTTCTTTTTAGCGGGAGCCTCCATTGGCGTGCTGGGAACAGGTTTTGGCCTTGTGCTCGGTGTCGTTTTCACGAAAAACATCGAACATATTCGCCAATTCCTGCAACGCATGACGGGTACGGATTTGTTTTCAGCGGAAATCTATTTCCTATCCCACCTTCCCGCCATTCTGGATGTCCAAGAGGTCATACAAGTTGTTGTGATGGCTCTGGGGCTGTCATTTCTTGCGACACTTTATCCCTCTTGGCGCGCAGCGCGTCTCGATCCTGTGGAGGCTTTACGCTATGAGTGAGATGGCCCTTCACCTTCAAGGCATCGTTCGCACTTTTCACCAAGCTGGCGAAACACTTGACGTTTTACGCGGGTGCGATATGCACGTTATGCGCGGTGAGCGCGTGGCTCTGATCGGACCTTCGGGGGCTGGAAAATCAACCTTACTACACATTGCGGGCCTCTTGGAAAAACCAGACAAAGGCGTCATCCTCATTGATGATAAACGCGCAGATGGTCTGGACGATACACAAAGAACACTACTTCGTCGGAGCACCATAGGCTTTGTCTATCAATCTCATCATCTATTGCCAGAGTTTTCCGCGCGCGAGAACATCGTCCTTCCCCAAATGATCGCAGGAAAAACAGAAACCGAAGCCAAAAAACGCGCCGACGAACTTTTGGAATTGATTCGTCTGGATCGCCGTGCGACACATCGGCCTGCCCAGCTTTCCGGCGGAGAGCAACAGAGAATAGCGATTGCCCGCGCTCTTGCTAATAAACCGACAATATTGATTGCGGACGAACCGACTGGAAATCTTGATCCGCACACGGCCGGAGATGTTTTCAATATCCTCAAGGAAATCGTTGATGATCAAAAGGTTGGCATCCTTATGGCCACCCACAATCTAGAGTTGGCCCACCGTATGGACCGTCAATACAGCCTAGAAGACGGATTAATACTTGAGCGGAAGGATGCTTAGCACGGACCTATTCTTTAAAATGCCATAATTCGTAGCTATCGAAAAAGACAAATCATAATGACTTGACAGAAGTAGTCCTAAAAGGCATTGAGCTTCATACCGATAAAGTCATTCAAATTCAATAATTAAGGAGCCAAAGCATGCCAGAAAGAACCTCGCAAGAAAAACAAGCCCATGAACCAACCAACGAGCGTCTCTTGGGTCTGGCTGCCCAAATTATTTCTGCCTATCTCAGCCACAATCCCATGAGCCCAGCCGACTTGCCTGCTTTTATGGCCAACGTTTATCAGAATCTCTCACGCCTTGATTCCTCTGCGCCGACGGCTCCCGAAACACGCCCAGATCCCGCCGTTCCTGTGCGCCGTTCCGTTGCGCCTGAATATATTATCTGTCTGGAAGACGGCAAAAAGCTGAAAATGCTCAAGCGCCACCTTAAAACAGCTTACAACATGACGCCGGAACAATACCGCGAACGCTGGAATCTTCCTGCGGACTATCCCATGGTTGCCCCCAATTACGCCAAGCAACGCAGTAAGCTTGCCAAGCAAATCGGGCTGGGAACAGGCCGCCGTACCGCGAAAAAAGCCGCGTAATTCTTGCTTTTACTTAAAGATGCACGAGGGACAGAAATGATTCTGTCCCTCTTTTCTTGCCTGTAACTCTTGTTTTCTCTCCCCAGTCCCGTTATACATAGGCGTGACATTGGCCGAGGCCGCCCCCATCTTATCAAAGGGAAAATGATGCTCTCATCCGCCATCCTTGCCATGCTCAACCGCGAGCTTACGGCAGGCCCTCTACAAGTCAGAATGGCTCAGTCGCCTCAAGAAGTTGACGCCGCTCAAAACCTTCGCTACCGCGTTTTTTACGAAGAAATGGGCGCAAAGCCAACCCCAGATGTGCTCGCACGCAAACGCGACTTTGACTCCATGGATCAACATTGCGACCATCTCCTTGTTTTGGACAATGATCGTGTCGGCTCACAAAAAGTTGTAGGGACTTACCGATTGATTCGTCGTGAACATGCTGCGAAAAACGGAGCCTTTTACTCGGCCAGCGAATTTGACATCACACCTCTTGTCAATTACCCCGGCGAGATTTTAGAACTGGGCCGCTCCTGCATCGACAAAGAGTATCGCACAGGCACCGTCATGAATATCCTGTGGAAGGGCCTCGCTGCCTATATGTTCCAGCATGACATTAAGCTGATGTTCGGGTGCGCGAGCTTACATGGAGATGATCCGGCAAAGCATGCGGTTCCCCTCTCCTATCTGTACCATTATCATCTTGCTCCGCCGGAATTACGGGCCAAAGCTCTTGACGAAGTATATGTGAACATGAATATCTTGCCGAAAGAAGCCTTCGATCCCGAGAGCGCGCTTGATAGCCTGACCTTCAATAACGTCAAGCTGGACCCCAAAGCCGGTAAAAATAGCCTTCCGCCCCTGATCAAAGGATATCTACGCGTTGGCTGTACGATTGGCGATGGAGCCTTTTTGGATCATCAGTTCAATACAACGGACGTTTGCATTATCTTCCGCACGGAACTGATCACTGATCGATACCTGCGCCACTATGAGCGCATGGAACAAGCGAATAGCACGGAAACAGCTTAAAGCTTGTAATAAAAGGCAACGCCCAGACAGCCATCGTTTCCTAGGCCAGCCAGAATTTGGCCACCGCTTTGTCCCGTTACATTGGTCCAGGTTCCGCTACGATTGACAAATGCCAGCGAAGGGCCCGTTCCCTGTTGCGGCTGAGAGACAACATCTGCTGCCGGAAGAACATCGTTCGTTCCTCCTATATAATTTGTCGCCGACGCAGGCAGCCGCGTTAAAAGATCAAGACAAACTTCTTGCCGTGAGACCAATGCAAGTGTAGCGGGAATATTAATCTGGACAGAGAACCCGTAACGTGGCGCGGCAGCGGGGAAAACGATTTCAAAAGCTCCACCCCATGCGTTGATTGTCGCGGTTTGTGCCGGATTCATGGCATTTAGCGGGAATAAACCGCCCTGAATCTGTGATGCCGTATCAAGAGGCATGCCCGGTGCATTGGGATGTCCCGAATAAACAGACCGCACACGCGTAGAGATGTCTATGACTGTTTGAACTGTTTCCTGAATATGTTCTTTACTGCGCACAACATTTGAGGCACCCCATATGGCAGCACTAACCAAACCAATTACGCCCAAAACGATAACAAGTTCGGTCAAAGAAAAGCCGGACCGGCTTTTCTTTCTGTTCGATTGAAAAGGCATGCATCCCTTCATTTCTTTATCCCCTTTTTCGTTTTTTCACGAACCAAAGACCATTCGACAACGCCCGCCATTTCTTTCAATCGTGCAGAGACACGCAGTTGAAATGTTCGCCTTGGGACATCTTGCCCGTAATAGATGCTCGTCTCAAGCGCCAAATCCTGCCCATAAGGTCCATTCACGCGCAATCGCCAGCCGCCACCAGAAGGCGTTCGCAGAAGGGCTGACGTCCCTCCCTGTGCCAACATCACATTTATGGAAGGATGTAAATGCCAACGAATTGTAAAATCGCTTCCAATGGGTCCTTCAATAACGTCCATTCCCTTTAACTCGTCCCCATCTGCAGCAAGACAAAGGGAACGGCGGACATAAACCTTGTGGCGATGCATATAGCCGTCATGCGCCAGCTCGATAAACTGGTCACTGTCCTGTTCATAACGCTGCACGGCAATCGAGTCGGGCCTGTGCCCAACGCCGCCATCGGTCAGAATCTCACATGCATTGATATTGTCATAAGTGACCGTGTTATGCGCGGCTGTGGCGGCAAGGGCACTACGCCACTGTATTGCATGCCGTGGAGCCGCCCCACAGTTTGTTAAAATACGCTCTCGACCCACGCTAAACTCAAAACTCAAAAGACCCGCATGTGCATCCGCATCAAAAGGTCGTTGCGGTGGGCCGCTTGCATCAACAATAAGGAGGCTACGTCCCGCAGTCAGGCGTTCATAGCCCATATGGGGCAACCGTTTGAATCCTCGCGTTTTGACCCCAGATAACGTTAAAAGAGCTTCAAGAAGCAGAGCGTCTGCCTCACGTCCTCCATTAAAAAGCGCAAGACCACCATCACCATGTTTAAAGAATTTAAGGGCAGGAACCATGCGCGTTATAGCCAAGGTGAGCTCGAGCGGTATTTCCATACGTCCGGCATAAAGACCGGCACGAATATCGATAAGCAAGCGAAGAACATCAGCATGATGTTGGGGATTCCGTGAAATATGCCCACCATCCGGCAATATTTCTGCTTTAAGCTGACGTGAAAGAAGTTCAAGCGCAAGGCCGAGGGCTTTTTCACTGTCTAGCAAGCCAAGGCCGCCGTAAACAAGCCCTTTAACGACACACAAATTATCACGTCCGATAAGATTGGCGGGTGCAATATTGATCAGGTGCCTAAGCTGCCGAACCATATGAACCAGCAAGACAGGGCGAAAGGCATCGGTAACCATCGAGCCATAAAAATCATAAAATGCGATCCAATTGGCCAATCGTGCTCCCAAATAAGGTGCGAGCCATTGTTCCTCGTTCCAGCTCTCTTGCTCCTCAATCCACTCATGGAGCAAGGCGACGGCCTTGCGTTTGGCCATATCACTCCCCACAGCGCGCAAGTCGCGTAAACAGTCGTGGGTCAGAAAGCTCACTTTGCACGCTTCACGTCCGACGGCGTCCATTTCAAACAAGCCGGGCTGATTAGCGATAAGCGCTTGTCCCTTTTTGGAGTCACCCGGCCAGAGATCGGCAATCGTCAGGCGCAAACGCTCCGGCACGGGACCCTGATCAAGTATATGACGGTAGATCACGCTGCCATAGGTGACGGTTTGCACCCGCTTGCGAATTTGCTGCAACATCTTAGTGGGGCTTTCCATCGGCCCTCGACATCATGCGGTACGAAGCGCTGCAAGATTGGCAGCGTAACAGGAAGGACCCCCTTTAAAACTCGCCGTTCCGGCAACAAGCACATCCGCGCCAGCCGCAATAACAGGCCCCGCCGTCTCAACAGTAATACCCCCATCGACTTGCAAATCGATGGTGCGACCCGTGGCATCAATCATGCGACGAAGCTGTTTGATTTTGTCAAGCTGCGAAGGAATAAAAGACTGGCCACCAAAACCCGGATTGACGGACATAACAAGGACGAGATCCACATCCCCCATCACACCTTCAATAGCGCTAACGGGCGTTGCCGGATTAAGCGCCACACCAGCTTTCTTTCCCAAGGCTTTGATGTTTTGAAGTGTACGATGCAAATGGGGGCCGGCCTCAGGGTGTACCGTGATGATGTCCGCGCCAGCCTTGGCAAAATCTTCAAGGAACAGATCCACTGGCGAAATCATCAGATGAACATCAAATGTTTTTGTGGTGTGCGGACGGAGCGCTTTGACCACGGCAGGGCCTATCGTCAGATTGGGAACGAAATGACCATCCATCACATCGATATGAATGTAGTCAGCACCCGCCTGATCCATGGCACGCACCTCCTCCCCAAGAAGGGCAAAGTCGGCGGATAGGATCGAAGGCGCAAGGCGAAGAGTCTGGGGCATGGGAAGAAATCTAACAATTTCAGGAAAATACAGCAACAAATCTAGCTGAAAAGCTCCTAATCATTACTTAATAAATAACGTAAAGCGCACTGCTTTTGAGTTTCCTCTGACGCGATACCTCCAAACATCCTTGAGGCAAACTAAGAGGAACGAAGTTTAACGCTATGATATACAAGCTATTTCTTCATAACAAGGCGCGCAACATAGAATCCGTCCAGCCCGCCAAGCTGCGGCCAATGGCTTGGCAAACACCGGACATCTCCCTGCGGATCGATCAGCTCGGCGGCTCCACCGAGTTCATTTGCTTTAACTGGCAAGCGTTGCCAAGTGGGAGTACGCGCCAAAAAGGCGGCAACTTGTTCTTCAGCCTCTTGGGCTTGCAGGGAGCAAACAGCATAGACAAGCAGCCCATCCGCCCGAACTAGTTCCTGAGCGGCATGGTCAAGCAAGCGCGCCTGAAGCGCCGTCATCCGCGCCATGTCCTCAGGCGTCTTGAGACGCTGAACATCGGGATGTCGTCGGATGGTTCCCGTTGCGCTGCAGGGTGCATCAAGCAGGACAATGTCCGCCTTCTCTTCTGGGCGATACGTAAGCGCGTCGGCACAAATAATCGTGACCGGCAACTGTGTTCTCTTCAAATTCTCGCGCAAACGATTAAGCCGCTTGTCTGAGCGATCAACCGCCGTGACCTTTGCTCCGCGTGCGGCGAGTTGAAGCGTCTTACCACCGGGCGCGGCGCATAAATCAATGACCCGTTTCCCCTTTACATCCGGCATCAAGGCAACAGGCAAAGCGGCAGCGGCATCCTGAACCCACCAGCAACCCTCTTGGAAACCTTCGATTTCGGGAATCGACTGAAAGTCTGAAAGGCGCACGCTTCCGGTGGGCAAAAGCTTGGCCTTCAGCCGTTCAGCCCATATCTCTGGGTCCTCTTTGACCGTCAGATCGATCATCGCCTCCCCCAAATGGGCAAGCGCCATAGCACGTGTCTGACCGGAGCCATAGCTCTTTTCCCACAAGCGCCACAGCCAATCCGGCGTATTCAGGCGCGCTTCGTCCTGCCCTTTGACAAGCGTCTGCCCCTCGCGGGTCAAGCGTCGCAGAACCGCATTCACAAGACCCTTGAGTGCCTGTAATGACGGGATCGAGGTAATAAGACGGACAGAGGTATCGACAGCAGCATGGGAGGGCGTTCCCAAAAACAAAATCTGCGCAGCGCCCAGACGCAGAATATCCATGACCTGTGGCTTGACATGATCGGGACGCTCCAGACACACACCGAGGGCAGAATCAATCTGACCCAAACGGCGCAGCGTGCAAGCGACAAGGGCGTGGACAAAGGCCCTGTCACGCGTCTCGAGCGTGGACAACCGGCGGCATTGAACAGGGCTAAGGGCCTCATCCAATGATTGCTGCCGTCGTAAAACGGCCTGTAAGACCTCCAAAGCGCAGAGGCGCGATGCCATGTCATCCATAGTCTTTTTACCCTTTTTTGCGCTCTTTTCTTAGTTCTTATTGCGGCCCTTGTATAGACGCTTTATGATCAATATAGCCATTCTTTTAAGGGGAAATCATCCATGACTAAGACCGGGTATATTCTGATTGCGCTAAGTGTTTTCGCTGGCTTTGTCATTATCCTTTACAACCGTCTCGTCGCCTTACGCCAGAAAACCAAAAACGCCCTTTCCGACATCGACGTCCAGATGAAACAACGCCATGATTTGATCCCCAATCTGGTTGAAACGGTCAAGGGCTATGCCAGTCACGAAAAAGAAGTTTTTGAAAAGGTCACAGAAGCCCGCGCAACGGCCATGCATGCGCAAACAGTCAACGAAAAAGACCATGCCGAGTCCGCCCTGTCCGGTGCACTTGTCAATCTGATGGCGGTTGCCGAAAACTATCCTCAGCTCAGAGCCAATGAAAACTTTATGAATCTACAAAACGAGTTGAGCGATATCGAAAACAAAATCGCGGCGGCACGCCGTTTCTTCAACAACGCTGTCACCGAATACAACACGGCGATCCAGCAGTTTCCGGCGGTTCTGCTTGCCAAAATATTCGGCTTCTTTGAAGCAGACATGTTCACGCTTGGCGATGAGCGAGCAGCCGTTGAAAAAGCGCCTGCGGTCAAATTCTAGCGGCACAACATGCCCAACGCATCGCCAATAGGCCTATCAACTTACCAATGGAACAACAACCTCAAGTCCTTCCTTGTTGTTGCGACTTTCCCCTTGTTGCTCATTGGGCTTGTGGCGCTGTTTTTTACATTCTCTTCCTATGCCCTCGCAGACCCTACAGGAATGGTCGATCCCGGCCCTGATTTGCGTCAGATTTTCGGCCTTGAACCGGGCCGTATTCCTGCCTTGGACTTAGGCTATCTTCTAAGTCTGGCCGCTCTTCCCTATGTCCTTGGCGGAAGTGCCCTTTGGATCGGGATTGGCTTTCTTTTGAACACAACGATTATCCAAGGGGCCGCGATGGCGCGCCCGATTACGCGCCTTGAGCAGCCGGAGCTTTACAATCTTCTTGAAAATCTATGCATCTCGCGCGGCATACGTATGCCCAAACTATATGTCATCGACACACCAGCGCTCAATGCTTTTGCCAGCGGCCTTTCAGATGACTCCTACGCTATCACGCTGACAAGTGGCCTGATCGAGAAATTGAATAAGGATGAAATTGAAGCCGTGTTGGGCCATGAGTTAACCCACATTATGAACCGCGACGTGCGGCTTGTCGTCTTGACCGTTCTCTTTACCGGTATGCTGGCCTTTGCGGGAGAAATTCTCTTGCGCATGTTCAGCCATAACACCTCCTATCGATCCAGAAGTCGCGAGCGTGGCAGCGGCGTTGTTCCGTTCCTGTTGCTTGCGATTGTTATTCTCCTGATCGGTCGCCTGCTCGCAACCCTTTTGCGTCTTGCCCTGTCGCGACGACGTGAATATATGGCTGATGCTGGCAGCGTCGAGCTGACCAAACGTCCCGATGCCATGATCAGCGCTCTTGAGAAAATCAGCGGCAAAGCCGACATGCCCTTTGTGCCATCGGGCGTGCGCGCCATGATGATTGAAAATCCGCCGGGTCTTTTGAGCCTGTTTGACACGCACCCACCCATTGCCGCACGCATTGCCGTGTTGCGCCGCATTGGCAATCTCCCCGAAAAAGGGGAGTCCCTTATTCCCTCGGTCGGGTGATAAAGTTTTACGCCTTGCGGTCAATCACAAAGCGAGCCACCTCTTCCAGATGCTTGGCGCGTCCATCAAAGACGCTGAGGTGCTGGATCGCCTGCTCGGACAAGAGCTTGGCCTGATGCCGTGCGCGATCATGCCCCAAAATGGTGACAAAAGTCGCTTTGCCCGCCTGTTCATCACGGCCCACGGGCTTGCCCGTTTCTGCCTCGGTTCCCTCGGCATCCAGCAAATCATCGATGATTTGGAAAGCAAGACCAAGATCGTGGGCATAGGCACGTAGGGCACTGAGATGAGCCTGCGAAGCACGGCCAAGTATAGCGCCCATTTCTGTCGCACAAGCAATCAACTCGCCCGTTTTCATACGCTGCAAACGCGTGATGGCGCCGATGTCGAGTGATGTCGTCTCGGCGATCAAGTCAAGCATCTGGCCACCGATCATTCCATTCGCACCAGAGGCTCGCGCCAAAGACGAAACAAGCGCACAGCGAATCTTGGGATCTTCATGTGTGCGTGGATCAGAAAGAATCTCGAAGGCAATGGTAAGAAGCGCATCACCGGCAAGAATAGCCGTTGCCTCGTCATACTTCACATGCGTGGTAGGCTGGCCACGGCGCAATTCGGAATTATCCATGGCGGGCAAATCATCATGCACTAAAGAATAGCAATGCAAGCACTCTATCGCCACCGCTGCACGCAAGGCACAATCTTCATCTACGCCAAAAATCTTGGCCGTACTCATCAGCAAAAAGGGACGCAAGCGCTTGCCCCCCGCCAGAACGCTATAGCGCATCGCATCAAATAATTTTTGCTCGGCAAAATCCGATTTGGGGAGGATGCGCTGCATCGTCTCGTTTACTGCATTGGCGACATCCGCCATGGCAGCAGTCAAAGAAGGGCTAATTGAGGGCATGCAACACCTTTTTCCGTTTCTATCGTTATAATGTCGTCGTCGTCGCCTGAAGCGAACCGTCGTCAAGCACAGCGATCTTTTCGATCCGCAACTCGACCTCCTTCAGCTTACCGGCGCAATGGCGGCGCAACATGGCGCCACGTTCATAGGCGCTGATCGCGTCCTCAAGCTTTGTTTGTCCACCTTCAAGCTGACGAACAAGCTTTTCCAATTCCGCCATAGCCTCTTCAAAGCTCAGGGCGGCAATATCCGGCGGCAAGGCCGAAACAGGGTGTTCTGTTGTCTTTGTCATGACCCAAACTTTAAGGATTCGTGCCCCAAAGCACAAGCGCAAAAGGCAGGGCTCGCCACCTGCCCAGCTCTTTGATAGAGTGCAAGACGTGATTCTACCCACAACAATCATTCGCAGCCCCAAAAGAAAGCGCTCCGTTGCCTTAACGATTGAGCCAGACGGAAGCCTGCGCGTGCTCGCCCCGAAGAAAGTGAGCCAAGCCTGGATCGAGGCCTTTATTCGGGAAAAAACGGCGTGGATTAACCGTCGCCGCAGCATTGTTGCCACCAAAAAGGAACGGGCCGCCACGCGTCTGACAGATGGCTCATCCCTTCCTCTTCAGGGGAAGTTATTGAGCCTCTCTCTCTGTCAAGGCCCTAACGCCTCCTTAATCCATAATCCAGAACAGCTCTCATTAACGATTTCCCTGCCTGAAGGGTTGTCGGAAGAAATGGCGCGCGAAGAGATCAAAACGGAGCTGGTCCTCTGGTACCGCAAGCAGGCGCGCTTAGCCCTTCCTTCTCGTATGGCTTTTTGGGCTGGGCAAATGGGCGTTCACCCGACCCGCCTGTCTATCAGCAAGGCGCAGCATCAGTGGGGAAGCTGTAACAGCAAAAACGAGATCCGGCTAAACTGGCGTCTGATCACCACGGCACCGGAAATAATCGACTATGTGATCGTGCATGAATTGGCCCATATAACCCATAAAAATCATGGGAATCAATTTTGGAAGATGGTCGAAAAGCACATACCTGACATGAAAAAGAGACGGCAAGCCCTTAGAAAATGGGAAGAAATTTACCCTCCTTCATCCTTCCCCTGAGGGACGGATAAATGCTTTCATAAAATAGTTTCATGCCCTTTTTTGTGGTAGAATGCACTCCATCATTTCATTAAACATTTGGGAGAGCCTTAATGAGAGTTGCAGCAAAACCTTATTCCAACAAGAAACCCTACAGTTTCGCTACCGAAGCAAACAAATCCCCTATCCCCACAAGTGATAGAGACACAAGATTGGTGCGCCGATTTACCGCTGCCGTTGCTACCTTCCTTGCGCTCACTTACGGCGGCCCCGTTGTAAAAGACTATTTCACACAGGGTAAAATAACGCCTGTGCGCGCTACAGAAAGTTATGTCGGAGACACTCCCTTCCCAGCTGGTCTTTTTAACAAAGGTGACATCTTTGTGATTGCTGAAAGGGGTGGCGACAAATCTTTCTTTCCTTGCGTTCCAAATAAAGACAACAAGACCTGCACGGCCAAAGCTGTAGGCGTTAATGTAACCGAACCAAGACGAGATCTTACCCTAGATACAAACACCTTAAAGATCGTGACCTTCAAAGCCACCCTCTAAAACCATAGACTCTCCTCTTCCCCCCCATTAAGCTGGCGGCTCTCTCACCAGCTTAATGGGGTTTATTGTGCCTGAGTTCCAGACAATCGACGATTTCCGCCTGACGGGCAAAGTGGTTTTGCTCCGTGCTGACCTCAACGTGCCCATGAAGGATGGCCTTGTCAGCGACAGCACGCGCCTTGAGCGATTACTTCCAACACTGCGCGCCCTTCAAAAAGCGGGAGCCAAGATCGTGCTTCTTTCGCATTTCGGCCGACCAAAGGGCAAACCCAATCCTGAGATGTCCCTGCGCCCCGTGGCGAAAGCTTTGGGCGATATTTTGGGCGAGCCGGTTAACTTTGCCGAGGATTGCATCGGTGACAAACCCAAAGCGGCCATCGGCAAGCTTGAAAATGGTCAGATTCTGGTTTTGGAAAATACCCGTTTTTATGCCGAGGAAGAAGCCAACAATCCCGCCTTTGCACAAAAGCTGGCAGAGCTGGGCGAAGTTTATATCAATGATGCCTTCTCGGCGGCCCATCGCGCCCATGCCTCGACCGAAGCCATCGCCCGCCTTCTCCCTTCGGCTGCGGGTCGCCTAATGCAGGAAGAATTGAACGCCCTGAACAAGGCCCTTGAGAAACCGGAAAAGCCGCTGGCGGCCTTGATTGGCGGCTCAAAAATCTCGACCAAGCTTGATCTGCTGAACAACCTGATTGCCAAAGTCGATATTCTGATCCTTGGCGGCGGCATGGCCAATACTTTCCTTGCCGCTAAAGGGATCAATGTAGGCATGTCCCTTTACGAAGCCGACATGCTCGATACGGCACGAGAAATTATGACCAAGGCTGAAGCGCTTGGCTGTCATATCCTTCTGCCCAAAGATGCCGTGGTTGCGGGCGAGCTTGGCCCGAATGTCGAGACTCAAACCGTTGCGGCTAACGCCATACCTTCAGACAAAAAGATCTTTGACCTCGGCCCCGCAAGCATCAAGGAAGTGAAAGAGTGCCTTGATATGTGCAAGACGGCGATCTGGAACGGGCCGCTGGGCGTCTTTGAAGTCCCGCCGTTCGATCACGCGACCAACGAAATTGCGATCTGCGTTGCGGATCTGACCAAACGCGGCAAGATGTTGTCTGTTGCAGGTGGGGGAGACACGGTTGCGGCCTTGGCCAACGCAGGTACCACCGAAGGCCTTTCCTATATCTCCACGGCAGGCGGCGCTTTCCTCGAATGGATGGAAGGCAAAGAGTTACCGGGCGTCGTCGCCCTTCAAAAAGCCGTCCCGGAAGCGAAGAAGGGTAAAGTAATTTTGTAAACGCCGTCCTGTATCAATAAAAAACCCCTTCGATTTCTCGAAGGGGTTTTCTTTTTTACGCCAGCAACAAATGCTTCAACACCTCATGCACGATGCAGATGCCATTGGTGGTCAGGATGGATTCAGGATGGAACTGAAGCCCCAAGAAGCCATCACCTCGCAACGCATGGATTTCACCAGTCGGCACGTCATAGCTGACCTCGATACCTTGGCGAGCCTGATCATCCATCATGCCCGTAAAGGTGTTATAAAAACCCACACGTTCCGGTTCACCAAATAGATCGATGATCTCCTGTGCCCCTTGGAAAGGCCGCGACTTCTTCGCCAGCCTAAAGCCCAGCGTATGACACAGAATTTGATGCCCCAGACACACACAAAACAAAGGAAGCTTCGCCTTGATAAGGCCTTGGCAAAGATCCTGCGCCTTGGCGATACGGGCATCGCTGCGATCCCGTGGATCGCCCGGCCCCGGCCCCAACACGATAAGGTCGGCGCTATCCGTCACAGGATCATAGTCTGCATTTTTAACAATCCGCGGCTTAAGCCCCAGCGAAGCGATCATATGCGATAGCATCCGCGTGAAGGCATCTTCGTTATCAATAATCGTGACCGTTTTGCCCATTAGCTTGGGATCAGGAAAACGAGCGCCCGTTTGATCTTCGATCCAGAAGCGCGAGAGATGGGCATTGCGCGACGACAACTTGATCATCATATCGAGACCATAGACCTTCTCGCGCAATCGATAGGTCGGCTCGCCCCCTGCCTTGGTATTGATACCAAGAGCCGCCATCATCCCGCGTGCCTTGGCCACAGTCTCGGCCGTTTCGCTGATGGGGTCAGAATCTTTGACAATAGTCGTGCCAACACTGATATCCAGCTCGCCGTTTGCTTTGATATCTGCCATGCGGATCGTAATGGGCGAATCCAGCACATCCTCGCCATCTTCATCCCGACCAATCAAGGCCAACGCACTACCGTAATAGCCACGTGAAAGCGGATTATGCCGATAATTAATACGCGCCGCGTTTTCGATCGGCGAACCGACAACCGTTGCAGCAAACATGCTTTCACGCAGCATATCGATAATGTCACGCTTGGAGTAGCCAACAAGGACATATTCGGTGTGGATCAGCTTGGACATTTCCTTAAGCATCGGCCCAATGACTTGCCCGCCGGAGCTACAGAGCCCAGCCATCATCTTAAGCTCTTCATCCACAACCATCAAAAGCTCAAAGATTTCCTTTTGATCACCGAGGAACTCCAGCAATCCCGCTTCGGCTTTATCTTGGGCATGCTCCATCTTGCGAAAGGTACCGCTGATGGGCTGCATCAACACCTGCCCTTTGCGGAAGCACAAATGTCGCTCCGGTGTCGCGCCGATAAAATAACGATCACCGGTGAAAATCAGAAAAGTCCAATAGGCGCCATACTCGTTCTCCAAGAGCCTGCGAAAAACACTCAGCGCCTTATCACACGAAAAAGCGTCAATGGTGCCTTTATAGCTGCGCGGCACAACGAAGTTACAGCCTTCACCATTGCCGATTTCATCATCAATAATATTCTGCACCATCTTGGCATAATCATCATCGCCGGGCATGAAGATTCCCGCCTGCGCCATGGACAATGTTTCGCGAGGCAAGGAAGAAAGGAACGGCTCAAGCGGGATAAAGTCCTGCGTCTCGATCTGGATGGTCAGGATTTTTTCACCAGCGTCATGGGTCTGGAAGCCGAGCTCTTTGACTTGGCAATAGGGAATAACGCTCAACGTGTCATAAGTGTCTTTGCCATTAGTTGGCTTTCCCGATTGCCGCGGAATATCGGCCAAACGATCATAAGCGGCAAAAATACCGGTGACATGTAGAATGCGCTCCTCTTCGCCAAAACGAATAAAAGCAAAAGGCTTTTCAGCCGAAAAAGAAACAGACATAAGGGAATCCTTTATGGTTAGCTTGGGACAAGTACATATTAGCGCCAAAAGCGCATGCCCCAGTTGGGGCCTTTAAGAGCCCCACCGCCATCGTCTAGATAGGACAATTATTTGTACCTGTTGCGGCATTTCTTTCTCCATAACGGACGAACGAGGCTAACAAATGCCTTTGTTCATCACAAGTGAAATTATTTATTTACATTTTTTAGTGCCGAAATTTATGATACGTCAAAGAACATAACAAGAAACGGCCTGCGCCTCCAATATTAAGGATTACCTGACATGAGCCAGTCTTCTACGTACCGCCTCTCCACCGCCGGAAAATTCTGGGTTTCAGTTGGGACCCTTTATGCAGTTGCTGCTGCGTTGGTTTTCGGAAATCCTTCGAACGCTTCGAAGAATGCACCCTCTTCATCAATCAAAAGTCCCGCCCCAGTTGAGCGCCAAACTGCTCCAAACAAACTAGCACCACAAATACTTGTCCCATAAAAACTCTAGCGACCGGGACCATGGTTGAAAAAAAGCCCCTCCTCGCACTTCCCTTATTGCAAGGCTCTTCTCAAATCTCTGGAGCGCTTTGGGAAATGTGTCTGCCTACATCGATAGAGATTCACGAAGTCGGTTCACCCCTTTGTCTCAGCTACCATGTTTGCGAGCCATCGAGGACTCTCTGGCATGCCGTTCTTGAAACCAATCACAAACGCGTTTTAAGTCTCACCTACTGCGACCATGAAAAAAGCCGTGGCATGATCATCTCTTGTAGCAAGAATGGCAAATTGTGTACTGACGTTCTTATTGGGAGTCACAAGGAAACAGCTACTGGTGGGCGTTTGCCTCCCAACCTTCTTGGGACAGACAAGTTCCCCACCCGCAACCCCAAAGATATCCGAGCTATTCACAGCCATTTTCGACGGATCTTTGGACTAATCGACAAATATCGGATTTAACCGAAAATTCCCGCGACACATTGGACAGAAAAAAACCCGCCGGATCGCTCCGGCGGGTTTTGCATTAATGCAAAAGTCGGTTTATTCTTCCGACTTCTTCTGAGCGCGCTTGATGGCAGCACCCAGAATATCGCCGAGGCTGGCGCCCGAGTCGGACGAGCCATATTCGGCCATAGCCTGCTTTTCTTCTTCGACTTCGCGAGCCTTGATCGACAACGCAACCTTGTGGTTAGCCTTGTCGATGTTGGTGATCTTCGCATCAACCTTTTCGCCGACGGCGAAGCGGTCAGAGCGCTGATCGGCACGATCACGAGCCAAGTCCGTACGCTTTATAAAGCCAGCGAACCCGCCAGCCTGATCGCCAAGGCTAACCTCGATACCGCCATCGTTGATCGCGGTAACAGTGCAGGTGACAATGTCGCCTTTCTTGAAGTTCACAACAACACTTTCGAACGGATCGTCGGTGAGCTGCTTGATGCCAAGGCTAATACGTTCCTTCTCGACATCAATATCAAGGATCTTGACCTGGACGTTCTGGCCCTTCTGATAATCCTGAATAGATTCTTCACCCGTCTTTTCCCAAGAAATATCGGACATATGAACCATGCCGTCGATATCGCCGGGCAAACCGACAAACAAACCGAATTCAGTGATGTTGCGGATTTCACCCGAAAGCGTCTGGCCAGCTTCATGCGTCGCGCGGAATTGCTCCCACGGATTTTCAACGCACTGTTTGATGCCAAGGCTGATGCGGCGCTTGGACAAATCGACGTCCAAAACAACAACCTCGACTTCTTGGCTCGTCGCAACAATCTTGCCGGGATGAACGTTCTTCTTTGTCCATGACATTTCAGAAACGTGGACGAGGCCTTCAATGCCGGGTTCGAGCTCGACAAAAGCGCCGTAGTCGGTAATGTTGGTGACGCGCCCCTTCATCTTAAGGCCAGCCGGATAACGATCGACAACACCTTCCCATGGATCAGCTTCAAGCTGCTTCATACCAAGGCTAATGCGTTGCGTCTCGGCGTTGAAGCGAATAACCTGAACCGTGACTTGCGCCCCAATTTGCAGAACCTCTGAAGGATGATTAACGCGCTTCCAAGCAATGTCGGTAACGTGCAACAGACCGTCCACACCGCCCAAATCAACGAAAGCACCGTAATCGGTGATGTTCTTGACGACGCCTTGTAGGATCTGGCCTTCCTTGAGGTTCGAGACCAACTCGCTGCGAGCTTCGGCGCGTGACTCTTCCAAAACAGCGCGGCGCGAAACAACGATATTGCCACGAGCGCGATCCATCTTGAGGATCTGGAAGGGTTGGGGCGTGCCCATTAGCGGGGTGATATCGCGCACGGGGCGGATATCAACTTGGCTGCCCGGCAGGAACGCGACAGCGCCGCTAAGATCAACCGTAAAGCCGCCTTTGACGCGGCCAAAGATAACACCCGTAACACGCTCGGCCTTTTCAAAGGACTGCTCAAGCACGACCCAGCTTTCTTCACGCTTCGCCTTTTCACGTGACAGCATGGCTTCGCCATTGCGGTCTTCCATACGCTCAAGGAAAACTTCGACGGTATCACCGATCTTGACTTCCGGCGCTTGCCCCATGACGGCAAATTCTTTCAAGGGAATACGACCCTCGGACTTCGATCCCACATCGATAATCGCGCAATCTTTTTCGATGCCTATGATGATGCCCTTAACGACAGTACCTTCCTTGCTGCCTGCATTCTCAGCAGAATCCAGCATTGCAGCAAAGCTGTCATTGGCTGCTGTTTTCTCAGAAGCCATATCGCCTCTGAACAGTTTCTTCGTTTTAGCCATTTTGATTTTCTCTTTCCGGCTTCCCGTTGTGTGGGCAGAGCCTCGACGCCGACTATCCGCCGGTTATCGTCGTGTGGCAAAAGATGAAACATCTTTCACCTGCTTTCGCTTTGTTGCCCCCCATCTAGGAAGCGCTCTGTTATCGAAAAAGTTTCAACAATCGGGCTGAAAGCAAGGCCGTTTTGTTATCTCTTCCTTCTTCGTCGCCAGCACCATGCTGGACTTCACTTAGGATCGAGCTTTCTGCCGATCCTCAACAATCCTGATTGCCGCCGCGACGGCCTCATCGATTGTCAGATTTGTCGTATCTAGATGGATCGCATCCTCGGCAGGTTTTGCCGGAACGACACTACGAGAAACATCACGCGCATCGCGCGTCTGCAAATCCTCTAAAACTGCGGATTCAGTAACATTTTCCCCGCGTGACTGCAACTCTAGAAAGCGACGACGGGCTCGGATTTCGGGGGTCGCTTCGACATAAATTTTAACCATCGCATCAGGGGCGATGACCGTGCCTATATCACGTCCATCAAGTACGGCTCCGGCTTTACTGTCAGGCGGGTTGAGGGCGAAATTGCGCTGAAACTGAAAAAGAGCATCCCTAACCCCCTGAATTGCGCCAACTTTTGACGCAGCTTGCCCCCCGACATCGCTGCGCAAGCGGGGATCGTCCATCAAAGCATCAAGAGCCGCCGGATCAAGTTTTTGGGCCGCTGGGATAGCCGCTGCCGGATCGAAAGGATCGCCACCTGAAACTATTACACTCAACCCCACGGCACGGTACAAAAGTCCCGTGTCCAGATAGGCATAGCCCAAATGCGCGGCCAACCGACGAGCGATCGTACCCTTGCCGGTGGCAGCAAGCCCATCGACGGCGATAATGTTGGAAAGTTTGCTGTTCATGCGCTCGTTATAAGCGCCCAATGCACCTGAGCGCAAGCTTTGCGACTATTGAGCTTTCTCTGACTTGGCAGGAGGCGCAGACTGTTCTGAAAGAGGACCAGAAGGGACGACTTCCATTTGTTGTCGCCTTTGCATCATCTTTTCACGGAAATCCATACGATTCATCAAGCGGCTATCCGGCCCCGGTCTTGCAGCGTTTCTTTCCATCGCATCGGCTATCTTAACCCGCGCCTCAGGCGACATCTCAGTTGCGATGCGTTTCATGCTTTCGGCCATGCCCTCATGCATTCTCTGCCCTGTCTTCTGGATTTCGTCCAGAACGCTTTGCAAAGCGGCCTCATCTGGTTTTTCCTGACGCAAGATTCCGGCAATCTTTTTCATGTTCTGCTGCATCTCTTCACGAGGCGCTGGCGCGTCTTTTCGTGTCTCCTCGAAGATGGTGCGAAGCTTCTGGGCATCTGCCTCTTCTAGACCACGCGTCATGCGCTCGATCATCTGGCTGGGATCACGAGGACGATTAAACCCCTGACCTCCACGATTCATTGAGGCAGGACCAATCGAACGCGCAAAAGGGGCCGGCTGTGCGCGTTCCGGTTCAGGGGATGAAAACAGGGGACCACGCAACGCAGCACCACCAACAACACCAGCCAGAAAAAGATTAAGGGCAATCAACCCAATCAACAGGCCACTACCGTTCATAAGCTTGCACTTCCATCCATCTTGCATGTTATTACTCCCCTTGTTCCATCCACTCCGCCCATGGAGTCGCCATAGCCATCACCGCCAATTCAGGCTCTTGAATATCAACTATCCCCGATGAAGCCACCTGAGATTTTGTCATGGTATTGGTATAAGGTCTCTCGATCATCTGGCCAATAACAACACCCAAGACAAGACTCATGACGCAAACAGCAATACGCGGCCAGTCATAACGATAGCTTGGCCTGTTTTGGGGTGGAGAGGGACTCTCTTTGGGCCCCTTTGCAAGAATAGACATCGTCAAACGAGCAAGTCGCCGATCAGCGATTTCAGCCGCAGGATCGTTATCTTTTAAAAACGCTATCAATTTGTTATCTTCACTCATAGATCCTCTCCCCAGACAAGGCCTGTAGCTCTGGCGCTTTCACGCAAACTCTTACGCGCCCGTACCAACAAGGATTCAACGGCTCCTTGCGTCAAATCCATCACACCAGCGACATCCCGACAGGACATTTCCTCGAAATACGACAGAATGACAGCGACCCTTTGCCTTTCAGGAAGACGCTCCAACATCTCCTGAACCAGCTTTTTACGGTCTTGCTGGCTCAAATGATCCATCACGCCACGGGATAAGTCTTCAACTTCTCCTGCTTCCTCAAGTGGCACCGTTCTGCGTTGGCGAAGACGATCTAGGCACAGATTTGTCGTGACACGGCTAAGCCACGTCTTGACGCTTGCTGCACCATCGGCATCCCATTTGAACGCCTGTTTCCATAGACGAAGGAACGCCTCCTGCGCGACTTCGTCCGCTTCGGCAGCCGATCCCAAAATCCTTTGGGCGACAGCAACCATGCTTCTTAAATGCCGTTTGGTCAGCTCTTCGAAAGCGAGCGCTTGCCCACACGCCACCATCGCCATCAACGCATGATCGTCAACAACTTCGGAGCGCTCGGGCTCCTCCTCCACCTCTTTTGGGCGAGCCAAGCCCCCCACAGTCCCGATCAAACCAACCTCTCGACACCTAATTAACTTCATACACCGATTATCAATCTTCTAGAGCTTACACGTTACAGCTCTGCCTTTCCTGCGGCAAATTTTGTTCAGCCTTCAGTAAATTATGCCAAGCAAACTCATGAAGGAAAAAGGATTTTTCTGCATAGGTGGGGTATGCGTCAAACACAAAGGACTGGGGTTTCTTTAATCCTCGACCTCGATGTACTGGGCGGGATCAAAGGGCGGCGTACAAACCATAAAGAGCTGCATATCGCCGTCCCATGCATATTTCTCCCCCTTTTCAACAAAGATCACATCACCTTTGGAAAAGAAAAGACTTTGTCCCGTCGAAAAAGTCAGCGTTCCGCTTCCCTCGGTGACATAAACCATCTCGTCAACCTTGAGGTTCATGACGTACCCTCGCTCGGGATAGCGGCCCTTAATCGTCGCCGTCGCACCATTCATCACGGGATTGTGCATGTCATATTCATCAATCGTGACATGAGGCACAGGGGTTAGTACGCGCCTTTCATTTTCACAAACAATTTCCATGACGATTCTTCCTCCCCTTTCTTGGATCGTGTAACACAAAAAAAGCCCGCATATTGCGGGCTTTTTTATAACCTTACTGGAAGAATCTTAGGCAGCCTTGCTAACCAGAACTTTTTCCATCGCCTTACGAACCTTCAAAACTTCATCCGACATACGGCTCTTGCGGGCATTCATGACCCAAGCGTCAATTCCGCCATTATGTTCGATCGTGCGAATGCCGCGTGCGGTCAGGCGCAAACGAACGGGCTTACCCAAAATCTCGGACGGAAAGGAGCAGACCTGCAGGTTCGGCAACCAACGACGACGCGTTCTGTTGTTCGCATGGCTGACATTGTTTCCTGTAGCTGGCTTTTTACCTGTAACTGTGCATACGCGTGACATAATTCCCTCGGCGAGATCGGTTCCCGCTGACCTTTTTCAAGTTATTCAAATTGCGCAAAACAACCGCGCAGGCGCCGTTTCAAAAACGCGCCAAGAAGCTGGTTTATACGGATCGCTTCGCCCAGAGTCAAGAAGGACGCATCTTATTATTGGCACTTTTCTTTGATGTCTTAACCTTTTTGCCCGGTCATAAAGTAATTTACGGCGGCACGCCCCTTTTCAAAGGCAAACCGACCCAAAAAAGGCTTATAAACCAACCCAGTAAGATCATCTGCCGTGATATCGTGGGCCTGCCACAGCGCCGCAAGGTCGGAAGGCGCAATAAAGCGCTCCCAGTCATGGGTGCCAGCGGGAACCCAGCCAAGCACATATTCTGCCATGACGACACCGAGCAAAAAACTGCGGCGGGTCTTGTTAAGAGTCGAAACGAACAGTAAAGCCTGTGGTTTCATCAGGGCGGCAAGGGACTCGACAAAAACCTGCCTATTTGAGACATGTTCAAGAATCTCAAACGCAAAGACAAGGTCAAAGGTTTGGCCTTCTTTTGCAAGAGATTCTGCCGTTCCCTCCCGATAATCGATAGCAAGCCCCGATTGTTCAGCATGGCTACGCGCCACTTCTATCAGGTCGGCACTAGGATCAAGTCCCGTGACTGTTGCGCCGTAGCGAGCAGCCATCTCGCTCATCAGCCCGCCACCACAGCCGATATCGAGCACGCGCATACCTTTTAACGGTAGGTCTGAGACCTCCGACAGGACAGCCTTAAGACGATGATGCGCGACAAGCTGCCCAAAGAGGTATTCCCGACGTAAGGGCATCATCTCATGCAACGAACGCATGGGGCCATGAGGATCCCACCATGACGAGGCTTGAGCCGAAAAACGTGCGACCTCTTGCCGTGATAAACTAGCTGAATAAAGTGCCATATGTCCCGATGATAGTAAATATTAGTTCTTGGCGAAGCCCCCTTCGTGACATACGATGGGGAGTTGCTTTGCTATATTAACTTATCCAAGGCTTGTGTCTATGTCTCTTATTGTTGTGAAATTCGGTGGAACCTCGGTCGGTAATGTTGACCGAATCAAGAATGCAGCCAGCAAGGTCGCTCAGGAGATCCGTCGAGGAAACAAGGTCGCGGTTGTCGTCTCTGCCATGGCGGGCGTAACGGATCAGCTTCTCGATTACTGTCACAACGTTGCCCCACACCCCAACCGGCGCGAGGTTGACGCCGTTGTCGCCACGGGGGAACAGGTCAATGCGGGCCTGATGGCGCTGGCGCTGGAACAACGCGGAATCAATGCGCGCTCATGGCATGGTTGGCAAGTGGCGATTAAAACCGACAGCAATCACACGCGCGCGCGCATTCTGAACATCGACACGGAAGCCATGCGCAAACAGCTCGACAAAGGTGAAGTCGCCGTTGTCGCCGGATTTCAGGGCGTGACCGAAGATGGCCGCATCACGACGCTGGGACGTGGCGGATCGGATACTTCTGCTGTTGCCCTTGCCGCTGCGCTTAAGGCTGACCGCTGCGATATCTATACCGATGTGGATGGCGTTTACACCGCCGACCCACGTATTGTAACAAAAGCAAAAAAGCTTTCCATTATCTCTTATGAAGAAATGCTGGAGTTGGCCGGTCTTGGTGCCAAAGTCCTGCAAACACGCTCCGTTGAAATGTCGTTGCGCTATCGCATGCCCATTCAGGTTCTTTCAACCTTTGAAAATCAAGTCGGCAGCGAACTGCCGGGAACATTAGTGACGAATGAGGATCTTACCATGGAAAATAACCCCGTGACGGGCATTGCCCACTCTATTGCCGACGCACGGCTAACAATTGTTGACGTTTCGGATGTACCGGGCGTTGCGGCTTCTATTTTTACGGCGCTATCAAACGCAGGCATCAATGTTGGCGTCATCGCCCAGACGGCATCCAGCGATGGCAAAACGACGGATATTAACTGTACGGTGGGACGCGTCGACATGGAGCGCGCCATTGCGGCGCTTGAATCAGAGAAAGAAAATATTGGATTCAAAAATCTTCTTGCCGACAAGAATATCGCGAAAATCTCCCTTGTTGGCCTTGGTATGCGCACACGACCAGGCATTGCCGCAATGATGTTCCAGACTTTGGCGGACAAAGGCATCAACATCCAACTTATTGAAACATCAGAGATCAACATTAGCGTCCTAATCGCTGATGAATATCTTGAACTTGCCCTTCGTGCCCTGCATACTGCTTTTGGGCTTGACGATGAATCGAAAGGACAAGAGCGAAACGCATCATGACACAAACCGTTCTCATCACCGGCGCGAATAGAGGGATAGGGCTTGCGCTCGTCCGTCGATATCTTGAAGCGGGCGACCATGTTATCGCCACGTGCCGTCAACCCGATGAGGCGATAGATTTACACGAGATGCCTTCTGCCAACGGCGTTCTTGAGATTATGCAGCTCGATGTTACCAACGGCGCATCCATTGCCGCACTGGCCCAAAAAGTCAAAGACATGCCTATCGATATTTTAATCAACAACGCAGGAATTGTTTCTGGCGTTGTTGGTTTTACGAATGGCCGCGAGATAGACGAGACCCAGATTTTTGGACAAATTGATCCGAAAACATGGATGCAAGTTCTTCAGACCAACACCATCGGCCCTGTGATGCTCTCTCAAGCCCTGATGCCAAGCCTCCTCAAAAGCGAAATCAAAAAGGTCGTAATGGTTTCAAGCCGCATGGGATCGATCGCCGATAATATGGATCCTCACTATATCGCTTATAGCACCAGCAAAACGGCCCTCAATGCAGCAACAAAGTATATGGGCCTTCTTATGCAAAGTGACGGCTTCACCGTTATCTCGATCAATCCGGGCTGGGTTCGAACACGCATGGGAAGCGATGCGGCAAACCTCTCCCCAAAAGAAAGCGCGGCGCGCATCTATAAAGTCGTCGATGGCCTCCGTCCTGACCAATCTGGCGGTTTCCTTAACCACACAGGCGAAAAAATTGCGTGGTAACAGTTGCAGATTCCATATAAAATAAGAGCTTAAAACTTTTCCCTTCCCAAGGGCCGTCAGCTTGAATAGATTGCCCCGAGAACAGGGCCTTGCGCCACTTTCCTTAAGTTACTGATTTTTTCCGATTGAACCGAGAGATTCAACTATGCTGACCCTTTCTTCCCGACTAAAGCCCTTGATGCAACGTGGTTGCGATTTTCTGGGTTGCAAGTTTGCCGTAATGGGCGGCGCGATGAGCTGGATTTCCGAGCGCAATCTTGTCGCCGCGATTTCCAATGCAGGTGGTTTTGGGGTGCTGGCGTGCGGGTCGATGACGCCTGACCTTTTGCGCGCCGAGATTCAAGGGACGCGGGAGATCACGCGTCAGCCTTTTGGGGTAAACCTAATTACAATGCATCCCCTGCTGGATGAACTCATCGACGTCTGCCTTGCCGAAAAAGTTGGCCATATCGTGCTGGCGGGCGGCGTACCTTCTGGGCCGGCGATCAAAAAGATCAAGGATGGCGGCGCGAAAGTCATTTGTTTTACCCCCGCCCTCGCGCTAGGCAAACGCCTCATCAAGATGGGCGCAGATGCTCTCGTCATCGAAGGCATGGAGGCCGGTGGTCACATCGGGCCGGTGAGCACCTCTGTTCTTGCGCAAGAAATCCTGCCAGAGCTACGCGATCAGGTTCCCGTCTTTGTTGCGGGAGGCATCGGGCGTGGCGAGACGATAGTTTCCTATCTCGAAATGGGCGCAGCAGGCGTTCAAGTTGGCACTTTCTTTGTCTGCGCCAAAGAATGCATTGCGCATGAAAACTTCAAGAAAGCCTTTCTCCGTGCTGCCGCGCGTGATGCTGTGCCGACGCCCCAACTCGACCCACGTTTTCCGGTCATTCCCGTCCGCGCTATCGTCAATGAAGGCACAAACCTCTTTATTCAAAAACAACGGGAGGTGATCGCGCGTTTTGATGCGGGCGAACTCGCCAAAGACGCCGCGCAGCTTGAAATCGAGCATTTCTGGGCCGGAGCTCTTCGTCGCGCCGTGATTGACGGCGATGTGGAAAATGGCTCGCTAATGGCCGGACAGATCGTCGGCATGGTCAAAGAGGAAAAGCCAACGGCTGACATTATCGCGGGCCTGATTCAACAAGCCGAACAAGCCCTCCTGCATCGCGAACTGTAACTTTGTATTGCCCCTTCCAAGGCAACATTCTCGTAGTCGTGTTCGTCGTATTAAACGATAAGAGCAAAAGCGCGCCTAAACATAAAAGAAACAGCTAAAAACAATTTACTTACCCCCCTATCCAGCAAACCGCCGGACACGATATATTTTCTTGGTTATTTTTTAAAAAAGTGTTTCGTGTCATGCGTCTTCAATCCAATATCTGGAAGCTTCAGGTCGACCGGTTTCTGGGCGAGTTCTGGCCTCATATTGCGATACTTGTTCCCTATCTCGAGTATTTAGGCCTGAAGGCCACGGATAACTTCATGATACAGGCGGCCTATGCCGCAAGCCTTTTGCTGTGTCAGGTGCCGACTGGCTATTTCTCCGATATCGTTGGGCGCCGCATTTCCCTGATCATCAGCGCGTGCTTGTTTCCGATTGGCGCAGCTTTCTTTGTCTTTTCGACCAGTTTCTGGGGATTCGTTACAGCAGAAATCTTCCTCGCCCTTGCGGTCAGTATGCGATCGGGTACGGATTCAGCCATGATGTATGACACGCTACTGGAATTGGGCCGCGAGAAAGAGCACAAGAAAATCGAAGGGCGCGCCTTTTTGTACCAACAAATTGGAACCGGCAGCGGGAACATCATCGGCGCGCTTCTGTTCGAGGTCTGGGCGAAATTACCCTTTCTGTTAAACCTGTTCCGCGCACTACTTTTCCTCCCACTCTCCTTGTCGCTTAAGGAACCGGCACGCGAAAAAGCTGAAGCAAGAAAGCCGCATCAACATCTGGCCGATATGGGCAAGGTTCTCCAGCACTGCACCCGACACGCTGACACGCGCTATATCGTCCTTTATATGAGCCTTTTTACGGGTTTCAACATTATCGGCTTTTGGTCGTATTTTATCTATTACGGGCATGTCGGAATTCCTGCCAGCCTGTTCGGCTTTGTAGCCGCTGCGAATAGCCTGATTGCCGGACTGGGCGGGATGATTGCACATAAGATCGAAAAGAAAATGGATTCGCGCAAAGCCCTGCTCCTGCCGCTTTTCATGGCCCCCAGTTACTTTCTTCTCGGATGGATCGATTCCATATGGATCGTGCCGCTCGTGACGCTCAACGGCTTTTTATGGGGCTTTTCTGTACCGATTGCCCGTGATTTGCTGCATCAAAACACGCCTTCCAAAATCCGTGCCACGGTTATGTCCGTCGGCGAGATGGGGGCGCGCCTGATTTATATCGTCTTGGCCTATCCCTTTGGCCTTCTCGTCGACAAAATGGGGATTCAAACGGGATTAATGATGCTTGGCACCCTGTTTGTCCTTGGCGTGTCCTTGCCCGTGATCGGCTTGATCCGTAGCGGACGGAGGGCGAGCGCGTCTGCTCCTGCTTAATAAGCAAGTAGCAAGCACGCACACCGCTAAACCCGTTTTGTTTTGATGACCTACCGCACGCGATTACGAACCAGCTCTTCGACCACCGAAGGATCGGCAAGAGTTGAGGTATCGCCCAGATTATCGACGTCATGTGCAGCAATCTTGCGCAAGATACGGCGCATAATCTTGCCGGATCGTGTTTTGGGCAAGCCGGGTGCGAACTGGATCACATCCGGCGTGGCTATAGGGCTAATTTCCTTGCGCACCCATTGCAGCATCGTATCGCGCAGCTCTTCGCTCTCAATCGCATCTGCATTGAGCGTGACATAGGCATAGATGCCCTGCCCCTTGATATCATGCGGGAAGCCGACAACAGCCGCCTCGGCCACTTCGGTCAAAGCGACAAGCGCGCTTTCGATCTCAGCGGTGCCCAAACGATGGCCTGAGACGTTGATGACATCATCAACGCGCCCTGTGATCCAGTAATAGCCATCCGCATCACGGCGGCAACCGTCACCCGTGAAATACATGCCCTCATAGCAACTGAAATAAGCCTGTTTAAAGCGTTCATGGTCACCCCACAAGGTGCGCGCTTGACCGGGCCAGCTATCAATGATGCACAAATTGCCTTCACAGGCACCTTCCATCACATGCCCCTCGCTGTTGACGATCACAGGCTGCACCCCAAAGAAAGGCTGGCTGGCCGAACCGGGCTTGAGCATTGTCGCACCGGGCATCGGTGTGATCATATGGCCGCCAGTTTCCGTCTGCCACCATGTATCGATGACGGGACAGCGCTCGTCACCCACGACGCGGTGATACCACAGCCACGCTTCGGGGTTGATGGGCTCGCCTACCGAACCGAGGACACGCAGGCTCTTGCGGCTCGTGCATTTTACAAAATGATCGCCATCGCGCATCAGCGCACGCACCGCCGTTGGCGCGGTGTAGAAGATATTCACCTTGTGCTTGTCCACCACCTGCCAGAAACGGCTGGGATCAGGATAGTGAGGCACACCTTCGAACATTAAGCTGGTTGCCCCATTGGCCAACGGGCCATAAACAACATAAGAATGGCCCGTGACCCAACCCACATCCGCCGTACACCAGAAAATCTCGCCATCATGATAATCAAAATTAAGCTGATGGGTCATCGCGGCATAAAGCAGGTAGCCGCCTGTCGTGTGGAGCACGCCCTTCGGCTTCCCCGTAGAGCCGGACGTATAAAGTATAAACAAAGGATCTTCGGCGTTCATTGCTTCTGGTGGGCAATTGGCATCGACCGAGAGGCATTCTTCATGATGCCAGTAATCACGGCCTTTCTTCCACGCAATGCTACCGCCGGTACGACGCACAACGATCACGTCGGTGACAACATCACATTCCTTAATTGCTTCATCGACATTGGCCTTGAGCGGTACTTTGCGTCCGCCGCGCACGGCTTCGTCAGCCGTGATCACCACTTTTGATCCGCAATCATTAATGCGATCCAAAAGGCTGTCTGGCGAGAACCCCGCAAACACCACGGAGTGAACCGCGCCAATGCGTGCGCAAGCCAACATGGCATAAGCCGCTTCGGGGATCATGGGCAGATAGATGGTAACGCGGTCACCCTTTTGCACGCCATGTTTTTTCAGCACATTCGCGAAATGGCAAACTTCGCTGTAAAGCTCGGCATAGCTGATATGCTTTTGCTCCGAAGGGCTGTCCCCTTCCCAAATCAATGCTGTTTGCGTTGCGCGCATTGACAAATGACGGTCCACACAATTGACGCAGACATTCAGTTCGCCATCCTCATACCACTTGATCGAGACATCGCCCTTAAAGTTAGTGTTTTTAACCTTGGTATAAGGTTTGATCCAATCAAGGCGCTTGCCCATCTCACCCCAAAACCCGTCAGGGTCTTTGATCGAGCGTTCATACATAGTCGCGCGTTGCGTTTCCGTTACCCAGCTTTCTTTAGCCAAAGCTTCATCAACATGAATCGTAATCATCGGATGATCCTTTTCTGGTGCGTCATGATTTGAATCAAGAAAACCGTGTAGAGTTTGGTTAACGGCGGAGTAACCATCTCATAAAACGCAAGAAAAAAGAAAGATACTTGTCTCGCAGCGCACCAAAAAGTAGTAAAAGTGTCGTGCGGCGCAATATTGCGTTATGTGCAGCGCAATATCGAACACAACAAGACCCGCAATTTAGAAAAGGTTCAAAAACAAAATTGTATGTAAAGATGTGCCTTGTGAGCAAGTTAGAGCCTGCTATTGCCCCAGATGCCAGAGCCATTGTGTAAGAGGCTTCCAAACAAGCTCTGGTGCCTCGCGTCCCGTCATGACGCCGATATGCCCCATATCAGGCTGATGTACTTTTGCATCAGGGATCAGCTTTGAAACCGGCAAAGCGCATTCCGGCGGCACAATACGATCTTTTTGCGGAATCAAAATATAGGTTGGTAGAAACACTTTGGATGGATCAATCACAACATCGCCGACACGCCAATCAAGCTTGGCCGTCTTGTTCTCTTCATACCAATCGCGCAAACATTCACGGGCAACGGGCAAAGAAAGTGGCACACCATTATTGAGCCAGTCCTCAGTGAGAACAAATTTCTGGCCTATCGCACTTTGTATATCCTGCACGGCAAGCGACATATATTTCTGGAAAATCTGGATAGGCTGAAACGCCGTGAAGACCGTTTGAAGGAGAAAGGACGGCATCGTGCCGACTTCGCCCAAAACCATTTCCCATTGTCGCGCCTGCATGGAAAAAAGACGCCCCATAAAAGAATCATGTGGTGGCACGCCGCCCACGCCGCGCACGGCAAAATCCCATGGTGTCGCGATCAGCAATAGCGAAGCCAGCTTTTCAGGGCGAAGCTGGGCCAGAGCCAACGCGAGAATCCCGCCCATACAATAGCCAAGCAAATGGATAGAACGATCCGGCATTTTTTCGGCAACTTGCTCCATCAGCGGAATCAAACGCTGCGTGATGTAATCGGCAACGGTGAAGTTTTTTTCCTCTTCCCCCGGTTCGCCCCAATCAACAACCAAAGGCCGAAGACCCTGCCCCGCCAAATAACGCAAGAAAGAATGCTCTGGGTCGATATCGAGAATATCAAAACGATTCACAAGCGAAGGGACGACAAAAACAATGGCGCCATCCTGATCGGGCCCATAATCAATGATGCGCGTCGTGCCAAGAGAAAGAAGCGTCGCGGCTTTCTCTGGTTCCTGCCGGGAAACGGGTGCAGCCTGATAGGCACGAACACCTTGCATAAACACACCAAGGCGCGACAACGCCTCATCCAAAATCGCCTGTGCCAGCTCTGTCGATTCTGTAGGTGTCAGATCCTGCGGGATTTTGGCCTCGATGGGCGCGAGCCAATCCCGCACAACCACCATCGCCTCTTCGGACGACGGAACGGAATCAAGAAATCCTTGCCACGTATCCCTAAGAGGCGGCGGAAGCTGAGCCGCTATCTGATCCGCTATCGGAGCCAGAACGTTTGGTGCGGGGGCGCATGGCCTCCAGCTCGCGCTCAAGTTGGGCCAGACGGCTGGCAAGCTCAGACAAATCCCGAGAGCCATCGGCAGGAGCGGCGTTCCCACTTGGGCGCGAAGCGGCGACAGGCTTTGGCTCTGGGGAAACAGCGACAGGCTCTGGGACAGGTTGGCTGGCGACAGGTTGAGCGGCTGGGGCTGGGGCGACGACGGGCTGAGACTCATGGGAAACGACTACCTTATCCTGAATAACATCGGGCTGCACGGCTGGCATGGAAATCGTTTCTGCAGCCGCCTGCGTCACAACGGGCGCAGCAGACGCCGCAGGCGCAGACTCGGACACATCTGATGGCGAATCTATAGACGAAGAAGCTGCAGGCGCAGACTCAGATACATCTGATGGCGAATCAATAGGCGAAGAAGCCGTCGATGAAGCTTCCGGCACAACAGGCTCGGACGACCAGACCCGGCTTTCCGCCTCCTGCTCCGGTGAAACAGGGCTTTCAGATGGGTTCATCATGCCTGAAAAGGTGCTTTGCATCAGGCTCGCCCACTGGGTGTACATTTGAGTCATGGGCGTAACGAATTTGATCATTTCTTCCTTGGCCTTGGGATCTGAAGCCAGAGAGGCCAGATGATTTTGCCAAAGATCCATCGCTTCCTTGGCCAAAAGATTCCAATCCTGTCGCGGTGGCGTTTTGTCGTTCTGTTCGGTCATGGCAACCCTTTCCGGTCGGTGTGAGTCCTGCAAAGAAAAAAGGAAGGCGTCCATATTATGACAGGTTAAAAAAAAGTTTCAACGTATGACGAAATTGACTTGTCTTTTTCTTTTCAAGTGGCCAGAATTAACCAACTTGTCTTTTTGAAGGACGCAAAGGGTTATTAAGTGCCCTTCGAATCAAACTCTTTGCGCTCTATCCACTTTCAAAGTTTAGCGGGAACCTGATCATGAGCGACACAAAGCAAAATATCACCATAAAGAAGTACGCCAATCGTCGGTTATACAACACGGCGACCAGCTCCTACGTCACGCTTGAGGATCTTTCGGCGATGGTGAAGAACGGTGAAAATTTCAACGTTTATGACGCCAAGACCAGTGAGGACATCACACGCTCCGTCCTGACCCAGATCATCGTGGAAGAAGAGAATAAGTCTGGTCAGCAAAACCTGCTTCCTATCAGCTTCCTGCGTCAACTGATCGGCTTTTACGGCAACAACCTGCAATGGATGGTTCCCAAATATCTTGAGCAAAGCATGGACAGCTTTATCAGCAATCAGGGCAATATTCAGGACTATTTCAAGTCTTCGCTTGGCAATATGTTCCCCTTTGGCTCGACCTTTGAGGAAATGAGCAAGCAGAATCTGGCGATGTTTGAAAACACCATGCGGATGTTCTCTCCCTTTGGTAGCTCGTTTGGTTCGACATCCAACAACAGCTCGAAGGCCAGCGACTCTTCATCGTCGCCCAGCGCTTCCTTTGCCTCATTATCACCCAGCGTTGTCGCTCCGGTAAATGCATCGGCGTCTTCCTGCAGCGTAAACAAGAGCTCCAGCACCAGCAACGCGTCAAACAACAGCAACAGCTCCTCGTCCTCTGCAGCGGCCTGCAGCACAAGCAGCGCGAGCTGCACGTCGGACAAGCCCGTTGCGTCGGTGACGAGCCTGAAACCACGCAACGACTCGTCTTCGTCCACCAGCAGCGCAAGCAACACACCGATGCCGAACGTCGCGACATTGACGGCCATGTCAAGCATTGCCGACTCGGATGACATGCAGCAAAAGATCGCCAATCTGCAGCGTCAGCTCGCCGATCTGGCCAAGAGCCGCGCCTAAGCCGACTCAGAAAAAACAACAAAAAGGCCTCGCCAACATGGCGAGGCCTTTTTTTGGTTAACATCAGGAAAAACAACAAAAACCTTTTGCCCAGCTCCCCATAATTATTCTAAATATGAAGCTATTCATTCATGGTTGATTCAGTATAACGGGATACGGTTTGCATGAGCGCGGCGCATAGTTCGACATGGGAGAATGATGGACTTCCCTTTTCAATAGCTCGAACATTTCCAGATTACCCCTCTATCATGGGGAATCAGCTCCAACACATCGTTGCTGAGTGGCGCAGGCAAAAAAAAGGCGTCACACGGCGCACTGTCGATATTGTTTTTACCTTTCCGAAGCCATGGTCGCTCTTTTGCTTTCCAGCAGAAATTCAGCCCCCACAAGTGACAGGGGCTTTTCGCAAAGAATATGAATCAACCATTCAGGACGACTATAAAAGAACGGTTCAAGACCTGTGCGATACCTATCCCTCACTTCGGCCCGTGGACAAGGATTTATCCTTTGATGGGCTGGAATGTCATCACGTTATCCCGCTTCATGTTGGCGGCACGAATGAACATCTAGCCTTCATCCCGCGCAACACGCATGAACGCATTCACCGGTTTATCAATGCCCAAATCTTTGGTTTAACAATTGGTCAACAAGCGGAAATCCTGATCCCTTATTTTCCGGCCTTGATTTGGAGTGACTGTCCACAAATCGGTATTGAGCCTCTCGAAAGAGTCCAAGAACGAAGAGGAAGAAAACACGCAAAAAATAAAGCTGGCCAACCGACGAGTCATAGGACTCTTATCTACAGTCGCCAATCCACGCTCAAGATGTAAAGATTTTATCAAACTGATTAGCCAACGCGCCATCAACCTCAGCCATCGACACCTCAACACCCAGCGCCTTAAGTGACGTCACGCCATAGCCCGTGATCCCGCACGGAACGATCCCCGCATAATGTGACAGATCCGGCGCGACATTCAGCGCAACCCCATGTGAGGTCACCCAGCGCCGCGCCCGAACGCCCAGCGCCGCGATCTTTTTCTCCTCGCCTCTACGGTCAAAAACCCAGATGCCGATGCGACCTTCGCGGCGATCTCCCTTAACGTCAAAAGTCCGCAGGGCGCGAATGATCCATTCCTCAAGCCGCCACACATGGGCGCGCAAATCATGATCCCGCCGCGCCAGATCCATCATAACATAGGCCACGCGCTGCCCCGGTCCGTGATAGGTGTACTGCCCGCCCCTTCCCGTTTGATAGACAGGAAACCGCGCAGGAGAAAGCAGATCGGTCGCGTTGGCGCTCGTTCCGGCCGTATAAAGAGGCGGATGCTCCAAAAACCAGACTTTTTCCGCAGCTTGTCCGGCCAGAATCCCTTCAACCCGCGCCTGCATTTCGGCAAGAGCCTTTTCATAGGGCACAGGGGAAGATTCTGTACGCCATTCAAGTGCGGAGGGATGAGAAAACTTTTCCATCCTCTTTCTTTAATTCCCCTTGCCAGAAAAGGAAAGCTTAGCCATGGTTAAGAAAAGAAAAAGGATGACGTCCATGAAAAAAACCTCCCCTATCGTTGTTTTTGCAATCATCGTCACGCTTATTATGCTGGCCTTGCGCTTCACGCCAATACCCGTCGCGCCAGATACCACAAAAACGGGGGAGGCCCCTTCCACACCTTCAACCCTTGATCAAGTCGAAAAATCTGGCGTAATCCGCTGTGGGTATTGGGTTTATGAACCCTTCATCTCTAAAGACCCCAACACTGGCGAGCTGAGCGGCTTGACCGTCGATTATCTCGAGCAGACAGCAGCGCGCAAAGGAAAGAAAATCGAGTGGGTAGCCGAAGTACCTTTTGATCAAATCAAACCAGCGATTGATTATGGTCGTATCGATAGTTTTTGCGTGCCCTGCTCACCCAATGAAGATTTTAAGAAGGCATTCGATTTTGCGGGCAGCTTCGGCAAAATGCCCTACTACCTCTATGTCCCGCAAAACAGCACACTGACGCGCGAACAGCTTCAAACGGCGCGCTTCGCGTTTGTGGATGGTTATCTTGCCGGCCCCAAAACATCAGAGCTCTTTCCAAAGGCAAAATACGTAAGCCTGCCTCAAATGACATCGCCTGCTGATCTTTATAACCAACTTCGCTATGGCAAGGCCGATGTGATCCTCAATGAACACGTCTCTGCCATGGATTATATGAAGGCCAATCCGAACGTCATACGCCGTTTTGATGATTCGCCGGTTTTCACCGTTTCCATGTCCTTTCCTGTCAAAAAAGGCGACCAACGCTGGTTCGACTATGTTCAGACCATGACCGACACCGCCCGACCGGAAAACAAGGCCACCTTTCTTAACCTTCTAGATCGATACGGACTTGGGCAAGATACCCTTGCCCCAGAGGAAAAATAACGACGGTACCTTACAAAAGGGCTGGCAAACGGCCTTTTTCTGCGCTCCGGACAGGAGTTCAGCTTTTGCTTGATTTGCCCCCCAAATTTCTGCTAACCCTACGGGCCTACCGGCGAAAGCCCCGTGCGGTCATGGCGGAATTGGTAGACGCGCAGCGTTGAGGTCGCTGTGGTAGAAATACCGTGGAAGTTCGAGTCTTCTTGACCGCACCAACAACAAAAAGCCCCCTTTAGGGGGCTTTTTGATGAGGTAGTTCCAAGAGCTACCTCTTAAGCCTTTACCCTTCCCGAATGTTGGAGAGGAATCCTTCAACCTCTTTACGCAGCACGTCAGCGTTTTGGGCTAGATTATCAGCCGTCACAAGAACTTGCTCGGCAGCGGCACCTGTTTGCGTAGCGGCTTCTGTAACCGACACGATATTCGAGGAAACTTCGTGGGTCCCTTGAGAGGCTTGTAAAACATTACTGGAAATCTCGCGCGTTGCAGCGCCCTGTTCTTCAACTGCGGCGGCAATACTTGACGAGATATCTTTGACCTGATTGATAATTTGCGAAATTGCTTTTATCGCCTCAACCGCGCGACTTGTTTCTGTTTGAACTGAAGCAATCTGTCCTGTTATCTCCTCTGTCGCTTGGGCTGTTTGATTAGCCAGTCCCTTAACTTCACTTGCCACAACAGCAAAGCCCTTGCCGGCTTCACCCGCACGGGCGGCTTCAATGGTTGCATTCAATGCCAACAGGTTTGTTTGAGAGGCAATGGAACTAATAAGCTCGACAACAACGCCGATTTTCGTTGAAGCTTCAGCCAACTTCTCAATGGTTTGCGCTGTGCTTTCACTTGTCTCCGCAGCCTGCTCGGCCACGCGCGCCGCTTCTGATACACGGCTGCTGATTTCGGCAATGGATGCCGAAAGTTCCTCTGTCGAAGCGGCAACCGTTTCAACATTGGCATTGGCTTGCGTAGAGGCTGCCGCCACCGAGGAGGCTTGCGAACTAGTTTTCTGCGCAATCTCAGACATTTTTTTGGCTGTCGATTGCATTTCTGTTGAAGAAACCGATACGCCTTTAACAACGCCCATCACCTTAGATTCAAACATATTTGCCATGCTGACCATTGACTGGCGTCTTTCTTCAGCGGCTTTAGCCGCAGCCTTTTCCTGCTCCTGACGAAGTTCTTTTACATGGGTGGCGTTTTCTTTAAACACTTGTAAAGCTTGGGCCATTTCACCAACTTCATCCAACCGGTCTTTGGCAGGTACTTCAACGGCAAGATCACCGCCTGCAATCTGACTCATGGCCCGAGTCATACCCCGCACTGGGTTGACAATGCTGCGAGAAGTCAAAATCAAAAGTAGCAAGCCAAGCAGCACAGAAAAGATACCAGCGATTAACGACATGTTTGAAAGAGCGCTTAACTCGGCCAGCGCATGGTCCACTCTACTATTGGCGTTCAAACTATAATCATCGGTAAGAGCCGCAACCACAGCATCCATTTTAGCCGCATTCGCCCCGATGGCCTTAAGATAAAAAGAAACATCGGAAGAGCCGCTGTCTCTAGCTGCCCAAAGCTGATCGACAAGTTTTTTATATTCATTAAAAAGAAATTGAAGTTCTTCTACCTTCTTCCTGACGGATGGGGTTTTTGACGACTCAACCTGCTTTTCAATGACTGCGGAGATTTCCTCCATGCTTTTGGCAATCATGGCTTTATACTTGCCATCTCCGGCCAGCACCTCTTTCCAAAGCCGCGCACGCGTTTGATAAATGTCAGCCCGTATGCTTTCAATTCTTGTCGAGTTTTCGCCAGCCCTGATAACATCACCGAAAAGAGACTGCAAACTGTTGCCTTTCGACAAAACCGCTCCGCTGATAAAGGCAACAATCAAAATAAGGGCCAGAAACCCAAAGGCCAGACGAACAGCGATTTTGAACCGAGACAACATAAATACAACCTTTCACGAGAAACTAACCCTTTTAATTGAGTATAAAAAAGGGCGACGACGGGGGGACTTTAAACACATTAACCATAGTTAAGAATAAAAAAGCACACAAGAAAAAATCCGTTTTTGGGCGCCTCCAGTAATGGCATTGACGTTCTCCCCGTAAACTGAGGCAAAATGAGATAGAGGCTGCAACCTGAGCAAGGGAGCAGACGATGAAGAAGCGATTTACGGAAGAACAGATCATCCGAGTCTTGAAGGAAGCGGAGGCCGGAGCCAAAACGGGCGACCTGTGCAGGCGTCACAGGATCAGCGAGGCGACGTTTTATAACTGGAAGGCGAAGTTCGGCGGGATGGACGTTTCGGACGCGAAGCGCCTGAAGCAGCTAGAGGCCGAGAACGCCAAGCTGAAGCGACTGTTGGCCGATGCCGAGCTTGATAAGCTCATGATGAAAGAGCTTCTGTCAAAAAACTGGTAAGGCCTACCCAGAAACGGCAGGCGATAAAAATCCTGACAGAAAATCATGACGTCTCAGAAAGGCGATCCCAACGGGATGTTGGGCTCAGCCGAGGGGCGGCGGTTCCGTGTTCTTGGTATCATGGATCAATGCAGCCGAGAGTGCCTGACGTTAATGGCTGATACGTCTATCGGCGGGGCGCGCGTTGCTCGAGAACTTGATAGGCTCGTTGTCCGCTATGGCAAACCCTTGTGCATCGTGAGCGACAACGGAACAGAGTTCACAAGCCGTGCGGTTCTGGCGTGGGCGCAAGAACGAGGCATCGAATGGCACTACATCACGTCAGGAAAGCCAAGAGAAAACGGATACACAGAAAGCCTGAACGGGCGCAGCAGAGACGAATGCCTAAATGAACACGTGTTCGAAGGCCTCGCTCACGCTCGGCGGCTCATTGAGGCGCGGCGGCGGGATTACAACGATGTCCGGCCCCACGGCAGCCTTGGAAATGTGCCACCGGCCACCTTCCGCGCCAGTCTGCTCTCGACTCTTGCGGTCGAGCAGCCTGCCGCTTGCGCACAAACCCGAACATGCCTATTTTAACCGAAAGACTCTAAATCAAATTGCCCCGAAGATGGGGAGAACGTCACTGGCACACGAACCCGCACCGCTCTATAAAACGAGCGCGTTCATAGACGGCTGATTTTGCTAAAGACTATTTAAGATTGCGCCCCAATCAACCATTGTGTTAATCACTTCGTGTGCGTCTGAAAAGTTCAGATATAGTTCCATTTGGGCGCATCAGCTAACAAAAAAGCCGCCCTTTGGGCGGCTTTTTTGTTAGCGTTTGTCCGCCACGTAATCTCGATCTTCCACGAAGTGGAAGTTCACAAAACGCGCCAACAGGAGCGTTTTGGACGCAACTTTTGCGGAGCAACAGCGAAGTAAAAGTGCGCCCGAAGGGTAAAAACCGACCTAAGGGAGGTTTTCATCAATTCTTCTTGACCGCACTATTCATAAAAATACCGCCCTTCGGGCGGTGTTTTTATGCACTGGCTAGTTAAATCCGCGAAGAGAAAATTCCGAGAGTTCCTTACAAAAAGTTTACGCAAAAACTAATTGAGGCATTATTAAAAATGTTAACGCAATTGAAGACAATTTGGCCATATTAATATCTCCCTCAAAAACAAATTTGTAATAAAGGAGAAACATCGTGGGCAAAAAAATCGTCGTCATAGGCGGATCTGCCGCTGGCCCTAAAGCTGCGGCCAAGGCTCGACGTATGGACGAATCTGCTGAAATCACATTGATTCAAAAAAGTCCTTACCTTTCCATGGCGTCTTGCGGCTATCCGTATTATGTCGGCGGATTCTTTGACAACCGCAATATGTTGTTATGCACTCCGACAGGCGTGGTAAGAGATCCAAAATTTTATCTTAACACAAAAAAAATAGATGCTCGTATCCAAACTGAGGCTCTTTCAATAGACAGAATTGGAAAAAAAGTCAGAGTCAAAAACCTCAAAACGGGGGAAGAAGAAAACATTTCTTATGATTCCCTCGTAATCGCAACGGGTGCTTTACCAATCATCCCAGCTGTTCCTGGGCGTGAACTTAAAGGCATCTCGACCCTGCAGAACATGGAAGATGCCGACTTCCTTCGTACAATTAGGGATGAAAAGAAAATTTCGAAAGCAGTAGTCATCGGAGGAGGCCTTATCGGTATCGAAGCCAGCGAAGCCTTACGTCTAGCCGGAATTGAAACAGCCATCGTCGAGAGAATGCCTCAACTTTTAGGCTTTTTAGACTTAGAAATGGCCAAACTCGTAGAAAACTATGTGCGCAACAAGGGCGTAACTGTTCACACATCCAATGGACTCGAAGCTTTTGAAGGTGAAAATGGTCATGTAACGGGCGTTCGCCTCGCCAACGGCGAGATTTTGCCTTGTTCTCTTGTCGTCGTAGCCGTAGGCGTTCGTCCAAACAGTGCTTTAGCAAAGGAAGCAGGTCTTGAGATAGGCTCAACAGGCGGCATCGTCGTCGATCACTACATGGGTACATCCGATCCAAATATTTTCGCAGCAGGCGATTGCGTCGAGATCGAACAAATTATCACAAGAAAAAAAATTCATGCGCCCTACGGCGATCTAGCAAATCTTGAAGGCCGCGTGGCAGGAGAAAACGCCGTAATCGGGAAAACTGCAACATTCTCGGGCTCGATCCAAACGGGTATATGCAAAATTTTCGATTATGCCGCAGGCACAACGGGTCTAAACGAAAGAAGCGCACGCCAGAATGGCTTTAACGACATTGAAACCGTCATCAATGCCAGCCCAGACAAGCCAGGCTTTATGTCCGGCAAACCTCTAATCTCGAAACTTGTCATTGAACGAAAAACCGGAAAAATTCTAGGTGCACAATGCATCGGGCTGGGCGACGTATCAAAACAAATCGTTTTATGGGCAACCGCAATCAAAGGAAATCTGACAGTGGAAGATATGGTCAACGCCGATTTGCCATATGCGCCACCTTTTTCCTTGGCCCTCGACCATGGCATCGCGACAGCACATTTAATGCAAAACAAAATGAAAGGCCGGTTAAAAGGCATTTCTGCAACCATGGTCAAAGAAAAACTCGACTCAACCAACCCGCCGTTTCTCCTTGACGTTCGGGATGCTGACGAATTCGAAGCCATGCGCCTCGGCGTCGGAGAAAAACTGATTCCTTTAAATTTGTTACGTGCGCGCTTAAACGAAATCCCTGTAGACAAAGAAATTATTTGCTACTGTAAAATTTCCCTGCGCGGCTATGAAGCAGCCCTCATTCTTGAAGGAAATGGATGGAAAAACGTTCAAGTTATGGAAGGTGGTGTCTTAGCTTGGCCCTTCCCTCGCGAAAAATAAAAAATACTAAAACGTTAACACCGTAAAAACTTCTTGTGCATAAAGCTCTCCACTTGACCATCACTGAATGGACAACTATTTCATCTGTGCCATCAAGTGGAGCAGCACTAGCGCATAATCAAAAAACGGCTCCATTGTCTTTCGATCATTACCAACATCCAAAATACGCAGACAACACCTTTTGCTTAATAGACCTGTTGCGAAAATCACGTTGAATCTTTGTTAACCGACCTGTGATTCAAGGTAGAAGGGTGTTGAACCCTCTCTTTTTCTGGAAATGGTCGAGCGAGTTTGTCCTTGCTGGAAGAAACGAGTTGTCGAGCCGAAAAACCGCGCGGGTCGTCCATGGGGCATTGGCGGGCTTAAAAATCACCTTCTGGTACTTTTGATCCTGTATCGGTACGCAATTACGCAGGATTTTCTTGGGCTTTTGTACGGCGTGGACGAAGCGCCCATCATGCACCAAGACCTCGTGCGTGAACTATACACAAACTAACTCGCGTGCAATCAAATGATGCTCTATCGTTCGAAGCCAGCAAATCCGCCCGATAAGAAACGATACATTTCAATATGTTAAGCTCATTCCAACGCCCAAGGCGGCACATAAATTTTGCTTGCTTTTCAACCGAAGAAAAGGAATAAGGGCGATATCACAAGGTACTTCAATAGAATTGTCATCTTAAACCGTGTAATGCCATCGATCAAATACTGTGCTCTGCCCCAAAACCTCTTTTCTGCTGGAGATTCATATGCCCGAACATCAACGCGACTTGGAATTGACAGAATTCCTTCGAGTAAGAATTGCAGAAATACGTGACGCTGCTGACACTTTTCGCAAAGAACATTCCGATTTCATCCTTCGGTTCCCTGAGGAAGTTCGTCGCTTTATACCCCATTTGTCTTTCGGACAAGCCCTGACTGAGGAAGCCTTCAAAACATACGAGGAAGAAACGGGTCACTCGCTTTCAGAAGGACAGCATCCGACAGAAGCCTTGATCTCGGCAAGCCATTTTACAGGAAATCCTTCGCACATATTCGGCGATAATGGCGCCAAGGATATCGGTCACGCCCTTGTTTTTCGCGTCCTCAATTCATTGATTCAGCATCAGGACGGTTCGTTACGTTACGAGGCGCAAACCTTCACATCTTTAGCCGTTGACCTTAAGGGCCTCACAACAATCTATGACGCAAAAACATCGGCAAGTGAAGTTTTTACGTCCGCTTATTTATATCATAAATACAATGGGAATCAGACTCTTATCCGAGCCGCCCTTTACCACGATGAAGAAACAAAGAAATTTATCAACGATCCAGAAGAAACCATTACTTTCATGAATGACCCGAATATCTTGGGTATCATTTTAAGGAAAAAAGACCTCTACAACACCGTCGTCGGCAACGGGTTTAAATATTATGAAAACCTTCTGGTTATCGACGAAGAAGACCGTAAGCGCGTTGATGCCGCCGTTGGCGGCCAAGAAAGAGGCTTCCCTGAAACGATTGATGAACGTTACATCCGCGCCATGACGCTTGAACAGGTGCTTCAAGATAGAGATGCGCTCATGGAAAGCGACCACTCCCCAGACAATATCGTAACAATATATCAAAGTGCCGTCAGCAAGCGCGAATTTGTTTGGAACGGAAAGAAATTTGTTGTCATTCCCGAAAAGGATGAAGACAATCCCCTATTTGAAAAAGAAAAAGAGCGTTTTTTCAAGAAAATTCCCAAAAATGGCGCATGGCGTAAAATTCGAGAAACGCTAATTCGCGGTGCCCGCGAATACCGCAAGACAATGGCTCTCAAGGAACTTACGGACGATCTTGGGACAATTATCAGAGCTTATGTCATCAGCTGTTCGGATTCACGGGCTCATTCGCTTGCTATTCTTGGGCCACGCGCAGACAGCCTTCGTTACAACCTCCGCAATCCGGGCGCAACGATTTCACGACTTGGTGAGATGACGAGTGATGGCGCTCGCTTCTACGCCATCGCACGAAAACACAAAAAAGCCGTCATTTTGACAGGTCATTCGAATTGCGGTGCCATGACGGCTATCGATGCCTATCTGAGCGAAAAGACGAAAGATCTTCCGAAACCCTTCCAAGAGCTAGGTCGGCATAGAGAAAATCTGTATAAAAACGTAAAAAACAAAGGCGTTGCTGTTTCTCCTCACGAAAACAAAAATGAGGAGCCCCTCAAAAGCTATAGTGATGAGGAAATCATCCTGCATTACGCGAACACCTATGGTCTTCCGATTAGTTCGATTGCCGACTGCCTCAGCATCCAGCAAGTTATGGACGACTATGCCGTCGCCAGACGCGATTACCCCGATGTCACAACTGCCGTGGTGTTCCAAAATATGATTGAGGCGATACCCCAGAATTATCTCCTCAACACAAACTCCATGCGCTTCGAGGCTATCCCAACAGGTAAAGACTATCTGCCTTCCCGCAATAAAATAGGCTCTTCGTGCAGATGCGGTTGCATCAGTTCTGCTTTTCAACTTGGGTGCGGACCCAATTGATTAGAAGAAAATAAACTCTATCCTGCTTCAATTTTCGGGCATGTGTTGCGCGAAGCCGCTTCATTGATGTGCGATAGAAAAGAAGATATGACTTTTAAAGAGGGAGTGATTTTATCAAAATCCTTAGACTCTCGACATGGTGCGTGCGCAAAGCAAAAAGCAAAAGCTTGGATCCAAGGATGGGGTGCGCGTTTTGAAAAGATTCTCGGCCAATATAGAGGGTTAGATTTTGAAAATTCGATAAAACTCTTACGTCAAGAGGCCTTGTCTGTTTCCTCTTCACCTAACATTCTGCCCTTTCCGACGAGGGCGAAAAGTTTTGAGAATAGAGCGGCTTGTTTTAGAGAGCAGAATAGCTTACGGACGTAAGAAAAAGCTTATATCTTCGATTTTTTCTTTTACTGCCTTAAAAAGGATATCATACCCTTTGGCATTGGGATGAATGCCGTCTGGCAGGTTTTCTGCATAACCTGTGCAACTGAGCTTTTGAAAAAGGGGAAGAAACGGAAAGCCCAGTTCTTTAACTTCTTGCCCCAACATCACTTCATATTTTTCGATAAGTGTATTATGCGCATGATGGCCCCTATCTGTTTCATCATAAGGCATATAAGACAACGGCAACAACGCTTCGTTGACAGGCGTTAGCCCAAGAACAAGGGTTTTTATATTGTTTGTTTTTACTACCCCAAGAATCTGCCGCCAGATGTCGCGCGCATAAGTAATGTCAACTTTACTCCCTGTTTCTGCTGGCCAAACACGGCTTGTCGTGTCGTTTATTCCTGCCGACAGAATGAGCCGAACAGGATAACGAGGCAAACACTCAGTCATAAGCCTAAGTTTGATGTCGATTGATGTATCTCCGGCAACACCTAGATTGTTGATGTGCCATTTGGATGGACATTCACCGGCTAAGTATAAGGCTAATCGTCCGACCCAACCAAGGCCACGTTCATCACCAAGACCTTCGGTAATTGAATCTCCTAAACAAACAACGCGCTCGCTCTCACTCATTCTGTTTCTCTATCTACTTAGGATGCTTTATCTACTTAGGATGCTTTTAATGCCTCTTTAAAGCCTATAGGCCAACCGTGCGCCGGACAAGTGTTCTGAGAATGAGAATTATGGTAACACCATCGCCCGTAATTTCATAGCCACGCATCGGCTCCGTCTTGCCGCCTGATTTTGCTGAAGATTATTTAAGATTGCGCCCCACTCAACCATAGCGCCCATGACTTTATATGCATCTAAAAAGTTCGATATAGTTCCATTTGGGCGCACCATCAAACCAGACCCCTTGATGGGGGCTTTTTAATTAGCATGAACGAGCCCTCGCGATCCGAAACACGATCACAATAGTTTTTGAACCAACTCCTTTGTTTCTTGCCCTTCACAGCCCGTCTCTCCCATTGCAAAATCCTTAACAAAGGATTAAAAAGGCCCATAACCCATTCATACTGCTGAGGACAAAAGACCATGACCGACACGTGCAAAATCACCCGTGCTCTTATTTCCGTTTCCGACAAAACCGGCCTCGTCGAGGTGGCGCGGGAGTTGGCGGCGCGAGGAGTCGAGATCCTGTCCACGGGCGGCTCGGCGGAAAAGCTGCGGCAGGCAGGCGTTCCGGTCAAAGAAGTCAGCGACTACACCGGCTTTCCCGAAATGATGGATGGGCGCGTCAAGACGCTGCACCCCAAGATTCACGGCGGCCTTCTTCAAGTGCGTACAAACGACACCCACAAGGCTGAAGCGGAAAAGAACAACATCCCGACCATCGACCTCGTGATCGTCAACCTCTACCCCTTCCGCGAGACAGTCGCACGTGGCGCTGATTTCGATACCTGCATCGAGAATATCGATATTGGCGGGCCCGCCATGGTGCGCTCGGCCGCCAAGAACCATGCCTTTGTGACCATCATCACCGACCCCGCGGCCTATGACGAATTGCTGGCCGAGATGAAAGCGAATAATGGCGCGACGACGCTTTCCTTCCGCCGCACATGCGCTGCCACCGCCTATGCCCACACCGCCAGCTATGACTCGGCGGTCAGCACATGGTTTGCGGGTCAGCTTGGCGAAGAGTATCCCGAGACGATCACCTTTTCTGGCGCGTTACGTCAATCCTTGCGCTATGGCGAAAATCCGCACCAATCGGCAGCTTTTTACGTCAACGATACCGTCACGCCGAGCCTCGCCACCGCTATTCAGGTGCAGGGCAAGGAGCTGAGCTATAACAACATCAACGACACCGATGCAGCGTTTGAGCTGGTCAGCACCTTTACCGAGACACCCGCGATTGCGATCATTAAGCACGCCAATCCCTGCGGCGTCGCGATTGGAGCCTCGTTGCTTGAGGCCTATGAACGCGCCTTGGCCTGCGATTCCGTCAGCGCGTTTGGCGGCATTATCGCCTGCAACCGTCCTTTGGATGGAAAGACAGCCGCCGCGATCACCAAGATTTTCTCCGAAGTCATCATCGCCCCCGATATGGATGATGAAGCCAAAGAAATTTTGGCCGCCAAGAAGAACCTGCGAGTTCTTCTGACCCGCGATATGCCGAACCCTGCGCGTTCGGGCCGCGTGATCAAATCAGTCGCTGGCGGCTTTCTTGTCCAGTCACGCGACAACATCATTCTCAACACCGCCGATCTGAAAGTTGTGACCAAGCGTCAGCCGACCGAGGCCGAGATGCGCGACATGATCTTTGCCTTCACCGTTGCCAAGCATGTGAAGTCCAACACCATCGTCTATGCCAAGGACGGCGCGACGGTTGGCATTGGCGCGGGCCAGATGAGCCGCGTGGACAGTGCCCGCATCGCGGCGCGCAAAGCCGAAGACGCCGCCAAGGCGCTGGGTCTTGCCGAACCGCTCACCAAGGGCTGTGTGGCAGCATCGGATGCTTTCTTCCCCTTTGCGGATGGTCTCCTTTCCGCGATCGAGGCAGGCGCGACCTGCGTAATCCAACCGGGCGGCTCGATCCGCGATGACGAGGTGATCAAGGCTGCTGATGATAACAACATAGCCATGGTGCTCAGTGGCATCCGGCACTTTTACCACTAAGCGGTTACCAAGAGAGGCATGCTGTTCATCACTTCATGCCTCTCTCAAACACCACGCGCCCCCTCTCCTGCCCTACCCTGTCATCCTCGCGAAAGCGGGGATCCATACAACCTATCGACACAAACACCAACCGCCCGCCATTTGTATCAATAACCACCCTCCCCTTATAGAGCCGTGACCACCCTCCCCTTGAGGGAGGGTCAGAATTTCTTGAACCGTCAGGTTCCAAGAAATTATGGGGAGGGGTCAGGGCGATGGTTTTTGCCACTCCTTCTTTGCTCTAATAACGAAATCCGATAAACGACCCCTCCCCGAAAAATCTCTCCCTCCGGTCAGCTTTTTCGACCCTCCCTCAAGGGGAAGGTGGTTACCTCTCTTAATTCCGCACGCCATCAAGTATCAATCCTCTGTCGTCTGCCTTTTCGTCCGCCCACAAAAAAAGCCGCCACCCTTCCCCAAGGTTGCAGCTTTATAAACCAGATTTCGGGCACACGCCGCCCTAGCAATGTCAATACCCCAAACCCTCCCCCAAGTCAAGTACTATTTTTCTATATTTGTCTTTTTTTGCGTTTTTCAGGTGGCTTGAACCTAATATGCCTCTTGAGGTATAGAACGGAACATGAACATGTATCCACCCACCCCAATACAGCTGGACCCCCAAGCGCTATCCTTACGCTGGTTGTTTATCGACATGAACAGCTATTTTGCCTCCTGCGAACAGCAAGCGCGGCCTGAGCTGCGCGGCAAGCCCATCGCCATTGTGCCGATGGAGGCAGAGACGACCTGCGCCATCGCCGCCAGCTATGAAGCCAAAGCCTTTGGCATCAAAACGGGCACGCTGATCCGCGAAGCCAAGGCGATGTGTCCAAAGCTGATCCTTGTTCCGGCAAGGCCACGCCTTTATGTGACCTATCACCATCGTTTTGTGGAAGCGATTGAGCAATGCATCCCCGTTGAGGATGTGTTGTCGGTGGATGAAGTCGCCTGTCGCCTTGACCGCACCCAACAAACACCCGAGGCCATCCGCATCCTAGCCCAGCGCATCAAAACCGTGATGCATGAACAGATGGGCGCTTGCCTGACCTGTTCCATCGGAGCGGCAAGCAACAAGCTGCTGGCCAAGCTAGCCTCGGACATGCAAAAACCGGACGGCCTCGTAATCCTTGAGCCCAGCGCGATGCCAACGCCCATCCTGCACCTTAAACCATCGGATATTTGTGGGATCGGGCGCAACATGTCCTTGCGCCTTGCCGAACGAGGCATTCAAACGATGCCGGAGCTTTGGGCGCTGGACAGTACGCATCTGCGACAGATCTGGGGCGGCGTGACGGGGGCACGTTTTCACGCTTTGCTGCATGGGGCCGACCTTCCCTCGCCCGTACGGCCAAGGCGCAGCATGGGGCATCAGCATGTCTTATCACCGGAACAGCGCACCCTTTTGCTTGCCACACCGGTGATCCGTCAGCTTTTAACCAAATTGGCCTTACGCTTGCGCGAGGAGTCTTTTTATGCGCGCCGCCTGATCCTCGATATCAAATGGATGGGAGCGCTGGGACATTTTGTCGAGGAAGCGCGCTTTCACGAAACGCAAGAGACACAGCGGCTCATGAAAACGCTGACCACGCTATGGAGCCGTGCGCCGACAGGGCTGAAACCCCTACGCATCGGGGTTACCCTTGCCGACCTTGTGCCCATTACAAAACATCAATACGACCTGTTTGAAAAACCGGCCAACGCCGCACTGACGCAAGCCCTCGATCATATCAACGAAAAATATGGCCGCGACACGATCGCCTTTGGCAATGTCGGCGAGACAATCAAATCGAAAATCTCGTTTCATCGCGTCCCCTCTCTGGCGGAGACATAAAGCAATTTCCAAAACAAAAAAGGCGGGGTTTGATCCCCGCCTTTTCTTTCCCTTGGCAAAAGCCTCAAGCCTTGCCCTTATAGATATCGATAATCTGCTCAAGCAGTTTCAGAGCCTCGTCACGCGGGCGCTGAAAGCAATTGCGTCCGATGATCGAGCCATTGCCGCCACCGGCATAGATATCCTTGGCATCTTGCAGCACGCTGTCCTTGCCCTTCGCAGCACCGCCAGAGAACACAACGATACGGCGGCTATCAAAGCAGCACTGCATGATGTGCTTGACGCGCTCGGCCTGTGTTTTGATGGCGATCTTTTCCGCTTCATAAACTTTCTTGGAGTCCTTATTGCCCAGAAAATCGGTTGGCAGTTTGACCTTGATGATATTGGCCCCCAAAAGAGCCGCCATATGGGCACCATAGCCAATCACATCGACGGCCAGTTCCGCTTCCTTGGCCAGATCACCACCGCGCGGATAAGACCAGACAACAACGGCCAGACCCTTGGCCTTGGCTTCGCGAGACAAATCGCGCAACTCTTCATACTGCTTATACATCGAATCCGATCCGGGATAGATCGTAAAGCCGATGGCCGAGCAACCCAAACGCAAAGCGTCATCAACGCTGGCGGTGACGGCCTGATCGGCGTCTTCCTTCTGACGCGACAGGCTGTTCGCGCTGTTCATCTTCAGGATCGTGGGAATCGCCCCTGCAAAAGTATCGGCTCCTGCCGCAATCGGTCCCAGCGGCGCGGCATAGGCATTAAGACCCGCATCGATCGCCAGCTTGTAATGATAATGGGGATCATAGGCCTCTGGATTCACCGCAAAGCTGCGAGCGGGGCCATGCTCGAACCCCTGATCCACGGGCAGAATCACCATCTTACCGGTTCCAGCCAGCTTGCCAGTCATCAGCATTCGGGCGAGATTGGCTTTGGTTCCCGGCGTTTCACCCTCATAATTGCTCAAAATATCGCGCACGCGCTTGGTCAGATTCATGGAAAAGCCTCATCGTTAGGGAATGGCGTTGCCTATTAGGCACAGACCATAATCGATCCTTGGCCCTTTGTCCATTCTGCTTTGATGAATCAGTATGTTAGTCTATGATTCGTTTGTTTTCTCAGCACAAAGAGGTTTAAACCCCATGTCTCTTCACCGCATCGGCCTTGCGGCCCTTCTTGGTCTTGTCAGCCTTACGGCTCTTTCCCTGCCCGCCCAAGCGGAATGGACTCCTGCGGATGATCGCGGGGCTATGTGGGATTATCAGCCCACACAGGGACCGCGTCCGCCGCTGCGTGAGCGAGACTATTTCTCTTCGGAACAGAAAGACGAAACGCCCATACGTTCCCTTTCCACCGAACCTGTCAAAAGCGATTGGCAACCGCCCGCGAATCCCGAACCCGCGCCACGCCAAACACATTTGTCATCGAACTCGACAATGGCGCTCGATACACAATCGGGCATTGATGTCGGCGGGCAAATATCCGGCTATCACTATCACGAACCGACTTTGAACGTGAAGCTCAACGGCCCGCAGTTTGGCCTTACGGCGGCCATCACCCATGTGCTAGGCCAAGACTGGTTCGCACGTCTTGATACGCGTTTTGCGGGTGGCCCCGTTCACTATACCGGTTCAGGGGAATCTGACGATCCCAACATCATCGCCGAATTGCGCGCCACAGCTGGACATGATTTTAGGATTGGACGCTTTGGCGTCTCGCCCTATCTAGGTTTGGGCTATCGCCACGTTAACAACGATGCACGTGGTGTGACAACAACTGGAGCCAGTGGCTATCGACGTGGCAGCCATTATTTATTTGTGCCTGTCGGCGCGGAAACGCGTACGTTTTTAAGCAATGGGCACAAGCTTTCCTTCCTTGCCGAGATCGACCCTCTGTTGCAAGGCTGGCAAACCAGCAAGTTAAGCGATGTCTCCTCTGACTATCCCGATATCACAAATAACCAACGTTTTGGCCTTGGTCTTCGCACCCACTTCATGTATGGCATTCGAGCCTGGTCCTTTGGTCCCTATCTCAATTACTGGGGGATCAACAAATCCACAACGGATTGCGCCAGCACAAATGTTTATATTGTCTGTGGAACGGAACCAACCAACCACACGATTGAATATGGCCTTCAATTACGTTACAGTTTCGACTCTTACTGAGAACGAGCCGCCTCCCTTCGCCACATGGCTTTCGGACAGACAAGGCTCTAAAGGACAGACATGACCAAGCTCGATTCAAGGGCAGGGATCGCTATCGGCCCTATTCTCTTTATCATCGCCATTATGGGAGCTCTGGCTGCTGCCTTTGCCGCAAGTTCCAGCGGCGGTTTTGGCACAGCGGGAACGTCTGACCGCATCACAAACGATGTTGTGGGGCAAGCCAACCTGATCCGCTCGAAAATCGCGGAGTGTCAGTTGCAGTACGAAGTCAACGGTACGAACTTTGCCAGTGCCCCTTGCGCCTTGGACTCCTACCCCTGCTCGGATCAAGATGACGGCACGCTTGTCTCGGCGCTGACCTGTCCGAATGATCCCCTTGTCTCCGCCGCACAACAAAGCGTCTGGACAGGTTTGCGCGTTACTCCCTATCCCCAAGCTTCAAAAGGCATGGACGAGTGGATGTATATCAACGCTGGCGATGCAGGTGGACGATGCATTTGGACAGCGCCCACAAATGGCAACCATAGCGGGCCGATTGTCGAAGGGCTTAAACGAGCTGCCGAGAAATTTTCAAGCTCCGAATTGCTCTATGATCCAAACAGCGAAAGCCAGAAATTTGTGATCATTATCACGCCACCAACAGATACAGCTGACAGCCACTGCACGGTACCGTAAATGTGTAGGCTCCTTTCCTATGGCGTAAAACCATGGATCAAAACGTCAATAACCCTCGCCTTTTTAGGAGTCCTTTGCTGGCCGACTTTGCTGAGAGCAGAATCTCTGCAGCCTCAACCTTTCCTTGCCATGCATGGCGATCCGAAACTTCCGGCAAATTACAGCTCCTTTTCCTATGTCAATCCCGATGCACCCAAGGGCGGTACGCTCAAGCTCGGCGTTGTCGGGAGCTTTGACAGCCTCAATCCCTTTATCGTACGCGGTACCGTGCCACAGGCACCAGCCTTTAGCCTGTTTTCCTCCGCGGCCGTTTATGAAAGCCTGATGGCACGGAGCTGGGACGAACCCTTCACGCTTTACGGTTTGCTCGCGCAAACGGTCGAAGTACCAGAAGATCGATCCTTTATCATCTTCAACCTCAACCCCGCTGCGCATTTTTCGGACGGCACGTCGGTGACAGCGGATGATGTTCTCTTTTCCTTTGAAACGCTGCGCGATCAGGGTCGCCCGAACCATCGTACCTATTACAAAAAAGTTGCCCGCGCCCAAAAGCTGTCAGACAAGCGCGTGCGTTTTGATTTCAAGAAACAGGACAACGGCACATGGGACAACGAGATGCCGTTGATTATAGGCCTGATGCCGATCTTGCCGCGCCATGATTGGCAAGACAGACCCTTTAATCAAACGACATTGCGCCCGCCCATCGCCAGCGGCCCCTATCTGATCACCAAAGTCGATGTGGGTCGTAGCCTGACCCTGACGCGTGACAAGGACTATTGGGGGCGCGCGTTACCTGCCCAAAAAGGCCTGTTCAACTTCGATGAAGTCCGCATCGATTTCTACCGCGATGACAGTATCGCCCTGCAAGCCTTTAAGGCCCACGCCTATGATCTGCGCCGCGAGCTTGACCCAAAAAAATGGGCCAAAGGCTATGACGGCCCCGCTCTGGCGGATAACCGCATGGCGCTTGAAAAGTTTCCGCATCATCGCACGGAATCCTTGCGCGCCTTTATCTTCAACACACGGCATGCGCTCTTAAACGACCCAACGCTCCGACGTGCAATGAATCTGGCCTTTGACTTTGACTGGATCAACACCGCACTTTTCCAAGAGGCCTATACGCGCGCGAACAGCTATTTCCCGAACTCTGAGCTTGCAGCCGGATCCAAAGCGCCCGAAGGGCTGGAACGCGATGTCCTCCTGCGTTACAAAGACAAGCTTCCCGCCTCCGTCTTTGAAACGCCCTTTTCACTGTCGGACAACACAAGAGATGGCGCACGACGCGTCGCTTTGCTTGAAGCGGCGACTATGCTGAAAAACGCAGGTTATACACTCAAAGAAGGCCAGCTTTATGCACCAAAAGGCCAACCCCTTGCTTTTGAAATTATGCTCAGCGATCCAACGGAGGAAAAAGTTGCGCTGGCATGGGCGCGCGAGCTGGACCGCTTGGGCATCAAGCTCAACGTGCGCACGGTAGATAGCGCGCAATATCAAGAGCGCCTCAACAGCTTTAATTACGATATCACGTCGGGACGCTGGTTTAATTCGCTCTCGCCGGGCAATGAACAAACCTTCTTTTGGAGCTGCAACGCCGCCAAGCAACAAGGAAGCCGCAACTATGCGGGCATCTGTGATCCCGTTGTCGATGCGCTGGCTGCCGCTATTCCTGCAGCACGCACGCGCGAGGATCTGGTAGCGACAACGCGTGCGCTCGACCGCGTTTTGATGGCAGGCAACTATGTCGTGCCGCTCTATTACTTAAGTGCCGATCAAATCGCCTTTTGGAAAGAGGGCCTCGCGCATCCCTCCACCATTCCTCTTTACGGCCCGATTATCGAAAGCTGGTGGGCGACGCCTTTGGATCAATAATCCACGTTAACGAAATACAGCCCATCCGATGGCGCGGTTGGCCCGCCCTTGGCGCGATCTTTAGCTGCAAAGGCAACAGCGAAATCATCAAGGCTCCACTGCCCCGTTCCAACCATCACCAAGGTGCCGACCATGTTGCGCACCTGATGATAAAGGAAAGACTTAGCCTTCACATCAAACAAGAACACATCGCCCTCTTGCGTCACATCCAGCTTGTCAAGGGTGCGCATGGGCGAGTTCGCCTGACAATGCTTGGCGCGGAAGGTCGAGAAATCATGATGGCCGATCAGCATCGCGGCGGCTTGTTGCATGGGACCAAGCGCAAGCGGCCGTGTGAAATGCCATGCACGACCTGCCATGAGGGCCAAAGGTGCACGGCGGTTGCTCAGCATATAGCGATAGCTACGCGCTTGCGCCGAAAAACGCGCATGAAAATCTTCGCTCACGGGCATCGCCCTCAGGATCGAAACGGGATGAGGCCGCACATGAAAATTGATCGCACCCTCGACGGCGGCAACATCCACTTCTTTTTCCAGATCGAAATGCGCAACCTGCGCCAGCGCATGCACACCCGCATCGGTGCGCCCCGCCACATGAAGCCGTGCTTGCTCACCTGTAAACGCGGTGATGGCGTCCTCGATCACTTGCTGCACAGAATGGGGGTCATGCTCCTGTCGCTGCCAACCGCAAAAGCTGCGACCGTCATATTCGATGATCAGCTTCCAGCGCTGCGTCATGACAGTTTGCTTCCCACGGCAAGGCGCAACCCGCGCAAAACGGCGGCGCCTTCCATCGGTTTCTTTCCGGCTCTTTGCACAACATCAAGCCGCAAAGAATCCTTTCCGCACGCAATTGTAAAAGCCTCGTCCAACAATGTTCCAGCTTCACCGCTCTTGGCAACGACACTTGCCTTATGCACCTTAATCACTTCCCCATCTAACGTCAGGCTGCATCCGGGCCAAGGATAAAGGGCGCGCACCTGTCGCTCCAATGTGGTGGCGTCTTTGGACCAATCCAGAAGCCCATCTTCGCGGGTTAGTTTCGCGGCATAGGTTATGCCCTCTTCCGGCTGCGGTGTCGCTTTGAGCGTACCCTTTGTGAGTTCCTCTAGCGCCGGAACAATCATGCGCGCGCCAAGCGTGGCCATCGCATCATGCAGACTTTGCGCCGTTGTCTCGTGCGTGATGGGCAAGGCTTCCTTCATCAGCATCGCACCCGTATCAAGGCCCACATCCATCTGCATAATCGTGATGCCAGTTTCCTGATCACCCGCAAGCAACGCGCGATGGAGGGGCGCGGCGCCGCGCCAGCGCGGCAGAAGCGAACCATGAATATTAATGCAGCCCAGTCGCGGAATGTCGAGCACCGCTTGGGGTAAAATCAGGCCATAGGCTGCCACGACGATAACCTCTGGCGCAAAGGCGCGCAGTTCTGTTTGAGCTTCCTCTTTTCGTAGGCTTTTGGGTGTACAAACGGTTAACCCCAAAGCTTCGGCGGCCAGATGCACAGGCGTTTTATGGATGGCCTGTCCACGTCCTGCTGGTTTCGGCGGCTGGCAATAGACAGCGGCTATCGTATGCCCGGCCTTGTGCAAAGCGTGCAATGCAGGCACGGCAAAATCCGGCGTTCCCATAAAAACAAGGCGAAGAGAAGTCATGCGTCTCTTTTATGTGAGGTTACGCGCGAGAGCAAGGGCGTAAAACAAGACCCCTTAAGGGAACATAGCATCAATCTTGCTCTGATCCATCGATGCGGTATAGCCATGCACGATCGCGGCGCCATCATCGATCATGCCCTGCAGCTCCATGGAATGAAGATTGGCAATGTCCTTGAACTTGTCCATTTCGCCATTTTCGAGGATGCCCCGCAATTTGGCGCGCGTCTCGACAATCAGCATGCTCATCTGGGTCGCGATCTTTTCGAACCGCTCGCGCAGCTCCGGTGTCGTGGCCTCATAACACTCAATGGCCAGCGGCGCGAACCCAAGGCCGCTTTCCATAAAATGCTCGCGATAGGTTTTGAAATCCCACTTGTCGATATCGTCCAAAAGTTCCGGCATATCGCCGACCATGCTGAACATCATAACCACCTCATTAAAGTGGTTAAAATAGTCGGTGCATAACAAAGACCGTGGGTCAATGTTGGTTCCGGCAACGCGTTCTTTGTATTCTTCAGGTGTCATCATCGCGACCGCATTCTGCGCTTTTCAGGCTAAAAATTGATTAAAAAGGGATTTCTCTTTTCTGTCCGGCCATACAGAAAAGGTAGGATTCATCGAATCTTCCAGCCTGAAAGAATCCCTGCCCCATGGTTCGGGGGCTCTAACCGTCTCCCTTAACTGACATAGACGAATCAATTCCACATTTGTTAAGTGCTTTACAGAACTCCCAAGAAAAAAGGGGCCTGTTTTTCTTTCTTATTCAAGACAATAACAAATAAAAAACCAATAAATACATACATACAAAAATGGGGGGCCTGTATTGAACACATAGTGTTGAAATTATAAGTCGTTATTCACTTTTTTCTGTTCTTTTTATACATAAAAAACTGCCTTTATTGTCTTCCTGTCAAAAAAAAGGCCTAAACAACTGAAAAAAGTGTACGAAAACGGAATAACCCGTGCTAAACCTAGTCTCGCAAAGGATAATGACCCGTTTGATTGAGGCTTGTGATGGCAAAAAAAGCACCCGTAGCTTCCAAGACAAAAAAGGCTGCCCCGCCATCTAAGGCCGCGCCTTCGTCCAAGAACGCCCCCAAGACCGCTAAACCTTTGGCCGCCAAGCCAAAGGCCGAACCCAAACCGTCAAAAACCGCCGCCTCCCTTAAAACCCTTTCGACGATGAGGCCTCCGCGCTTAGGTGCGGCCTTACTGCCCCCAAAAGCTTCTGCTGCGGCACCCCTTCCCGCCAATCTTCAGGCCGTCATCGACAAATCGGAAATCCGCGATTTGATCTATCGCCTTGCGCGCGGGCTGGATCGCATTGATGAAACGCTTTTACGTTCGGTCTTTCATCCTGATGCAACTTTGGACTTTGGGCCCGGCGTCTTCCAAGGTGCCTCAAACGACTACATTCACTGGGTCATCGGTGTGATGAATCAGGTCCGTTCCTCCCATCACCTAATCGGCAACATTCACACGACGCTTGAAGGTGATGTAGCCCTAACCGAATCCTACTGCCAAGCGCATTTCCGTTTGGACAAGCCGACAGGACGCGAAGATGTCTTTATCGGTAGCCGTTATCTTGACCGGATTGAGCGCAATCCCAGCGGCAGCGCAGGCGTCTGGAAAATCATGCATCGCAAACAGGTCATTGATTGGGTGCGAACCGAAGCGGTGTCGGACTTGTTCTATCACCACAATCCCGATGCCCTTTGGAGCTATCGCACCAAAACAGACCCTTCCTATCAGATGGCACAATTCCCCGGCAGCCAGAACGGGAATAAACTCCCCTCTTTCCTTGGCCGCCGCTATGAAAGTAAAAGCATCAAATTCTAGAGAACCTGCTCAAACGCTTACCTCTTCCCGTTTTGCCCATTCTTGGCTAAAGTTCTGATTCGAAACTTTATGCGAGATGAAACATTGACCCAGAACACGCCAAACGAGCCTTCCCCAACCGAACCCGCGACAACGCAAGAAACGCCAGCCCTCAAAAAGAAACGGCACATCCTGCCCTATTTCTGTCTTGCAACGGTGCTGTTGACGTTTGTCGCAGGGTGCCTTTTTTTCGTGGCGCTCTTCACACCCGGCCCCGCACAGGAAACGAAGATCGTTATCATCCCACGCGGCAGCAATATTCAACAAATTACAGAGCGGCTCGACTCCAACGATCTGCTTGTTAATAAATGGCTGTTCCGCCTGTCAGCACGCCTGATGGCCAAGGATCAGATCAAAGCCGGAGAATACGAGTTCCCTGTCGGCATGAATGTGCTGGATCTCACAAAGAAACTGCGCGATGGCAAATGCGTGACGCGCCAAGTCACCGTACCCGAAGGCACGACAAGCCACGAGGTTGTCTCTCTCTTGCAAAGCATCCCCGTTCTGACCGGCGAGATCACCCAAACCCCGGCCGAGGGCGCAGTTCAGCCCGAAACCTACCACTACAGTTATGGCGATGAACGCAGCGCCGTACTTGCCCGCATGACCAAAAATCTCACATCCCAGTTACAGGAAATGTGGGACAAGCGCGATCCGTCCCTCCTTCTCAAAACGCCGCAAGAAGCCTTGATCCTCGCCTCCATCGTGGAAAAGGAAACAGGTTTTAAGGCCGAAGAGCGCGCCCGTGTTGCCAGTGTCTTTCTCAACCGCTTAAAAATCGGAATGCCGCTTCAATCCGATCCGACCGTGATCTATGCCCTCACAAATGGGCAACAATCGCTGGGTCGCTCTCTCTTGCGTCGCGACCTGATGATTGAGTCCCCCATCAATACCTATCAAAATGCTGGGCTGCCGCCCCAGCCCATCTGTAACCCCGGAAAGGCGGCGATCGAGGCCGTCCTGCACCCCGAAAAGACCGACTTCCTTTATTTCGTTGCCGATGGCACAGGAGGGCATGCTTTCGCAAAATCGCTGAGCGACCATAACGATAATGTCGCCCGCTGGATCCGCGCCCGCAAGGCCGCAAATATGCCGTAGCAAACAACGTCCTTCCCTCAGGAAAACGCCTATTTTTCAGGATTTCCCGGATTGTGCGCCAGATATTGATTTATTACCCTTGCATCTTGGGTACAGAGGGGCTAAAACGGCTCTTCCGTTGATGGGCAATGGCCAAGAGCCTGAGACTTTTCAACATTTTATAGGTGACGCGGGGTAGCTTGCCCAGCGAAGCCTCAAAGGCGAAGCGGGGAGCAGCCCGCCCATCCGAAGCCGCAAGGCGCAGGATAAAAAACAAGAGCTACCGGGCTCCTAAACGGTATCTCATTTCTTGGTGACGCGGGGTGGAGCAGCCCGGTAGCTCGTCAGGCTCATAACCTGAAGGTCGTCAGTTCAAATCTGGCCCCCGCAACCAAATCTTCCTGATAGATCAATTAAATAGACACACATTGGGACATCCACGCCTCTTCGTTCTTTAGAACAGGTAACGGGTAG